>NZ_CP032819.1:1231351-1847026 GCF_003991565.1 Butyricimonas faecalis
AGAGTGCCAACGCCTTGAAGATGGATGTTCTCTTGTTCTTGTTGTTCAGTATGTTCATTGTTCTTTGATTTTTAAGTTATTGTTCATTTTTTGCTGTCAGTTGCAGATACTCGTTCAAGTCCTTGTAACCGTCATGGAGTGCGGAACGGTCGGTGACACGTCCGCCGTAATATCCTTTGAGGGCTTCCAGCGTCCTCCGTCCGGCTTCGTCACGGTCGAGGAAGCAGTCTATGCGCCCGTACCCGTCCAAGTGTTTCACCGCCTTACCCACGTTGGCAACGGAGTTCAGCACAAGGCTGTCGCTATTGCCGCCTATACCGAGTGCAGCAGCGGACAGAAAGTCCATGAAGCCCTCAAACACGCTGCATACGTCAGAGGCGGTATCTTTCGGTTTTATCAGTGACACATCTTTCGGTGGTACGCAACCCTTGAAGTAGCGGCTACGGATTTCATAGCCGCCAGCCACGTTCGGGAAACCGATTGCGAAATACCGCTTTCCACGCACGCCGTAGTTCAGGCGGCAGCAGTGGCGGGATGCAACGGCATAAGGGATGCCCCGTTCCGCCAGATACTCTGTTAATGGTGAGCGGAGCAGCGGGACGGCTTCCACTCCCTCAAAGGCAGGTTCGGACGGCTCCGGCAGGAACAACGGCTTTTCCGATGCGACAAACGGCATACGGGCGGTTTCCGCTATGAATCTCGCCTGCGCCATGAAGTCGCCGCTTCGGGCAAACTCCCCGGCAAGCGTGAAGATGTCACCGCCCTTGCCCAAACCGAAATCGTACCAGAGCCGTTTCGCCACGTTCACGCGGAAAGAGGGCGTGCGCTCATTGCGGTACGGCGCGAGATACCACAGCTCGTTTCCGCTTCTCCGTACAGGCTCATGTCCCAGCCGTGCGAGAAAGTCCGCGAGGGATATTTGCCTCATGGTGTCTATATCCGTCCGTTCCATGCGGCGCATCAGTTGATGATGAACTTGATGCCGACCCCGAACTGCGTGTGGAACTTTCGTGTGTCGCCACCCCACAGGCAACGCTCCCGGAGATTGGCGAGCAGGGCGATACGGTCAGCCACGTAAAACTCCACGTCCAGCGTCAGCGCACCGCCATAGATGAAGGCGTCCCGGTTATGCAGGGTCGAGCCGTCTTGCAGCACCTTTTCGCCCCAATTCACCGATTCATATCCGACGAGAGCCGAAGCCCCCGCATAGACGAACATGATTTTACGGGCATCGGAAAGTATCTTGAAATAGTAGCCGCCTTCCGCCGTGAACTGCACCACAGGTATGGCGGTATCCTTGTACGGGTTGTTCTTCAGGAGATACTCACCTCCGAACATCCATTTGTTGCCCTTCTTCGTGTAGGTGGAGAGAGCCGCCCCGAAACTGTACCCGCCGTCGTTGCCGCCGGGTTTGAAGCCGTCCGCCAGATTCGCCCTTACCTCGATGCCCTGCATTTTCGGCAGACATCGCTGGGCGTACGCCTGCCCCGTGAACAGGGCAAGCGACGCGATGATGATTGCGATGTACTTTCTCATGGTCAGCGCACTTGGAGTTCGTTGATGTTATTGGCACGCACCAAATCCTCATTCTCGATCACGAAAGACTGATGACGACCTCCGTTCTTCTCGTTCAGCTCCACCACGAGACACTTGCCGTCGGGGATGGTGAACTTCGCCATCGTGAAGACCGTGCGTTCGCTTTTTTTGCCCGGCACGAGCGTGGCGTAGTTCTGCGCACGGAGCGGCAGGATGATACGCTCCTGCACTGCGGTACGCTTCATCACCTTCTTGTCCACGATTTTCCATGTGATGTAGTCCACATCGAAAGGCACGTTGCTCTGGTTCCTGATTTCCGTGTGGAAATACAGAAGCCCGTTGTGCGTGTAGATGCCTTTCAGAAGGTACTGGATGCCGAAACGCTTGCAGCCGATATGCTTCACCTCACGTTTGTTCTGCTTGTGGATGGACTTCATGATAAGGCGCACCAGCATGGGACTTTCACTGCCCAGCTCTTTCAGGTAGATTTCCTGCGCATTGTTCGGACGGTTCACCGCCTCGCCGTCATGGATGAAGTCGCACATCTCCACGTTGAGCAGCAGCGGTTCGGTGGCATACTTCACGTTGAAGGTGTAAAAACTCCCGTCCTCCGTGATTACGGACATGTTGGTTTCGTTCGGGAAGTTCCTCACGGTAGCCTTCACGCGGATGACGTTCTCCGCACCTTCGGCTTTGCCCGCAATCAGGTCGGGCGAGCCTAAATCGACATAGCGCACTTCCGCCGGGAAGATGACATGCACGGTCTTGTCGTAGGTCACTTCCAAGCCGTGCGGGGGAACCATGCGGTCAAAACCCAGCTTTCTCGTCAGACCGTGATACAGGTCGCCGTCCGCCTCCTTCTGCGGATAGACCTCCTTTGTCAAGGTCGGTTGTTCACTTCCGTTGCTTTGCCCAACGGTTACGTTTTCCTGCGCGTTGGCAGTTGCGATGCCCATAGCGAGGGCAAACATCATGATTACTTTTCTCATTACTTTGGATTTTTAGTGGTAAATAAAAATTTGATTGATTGTTTTCTTAATTCACTTCCTGATAGAGCATGACCCTGTACCCGGCTTTCAGATGCACCTTGACGGTGCGCATCTTCTTGGCAATGTACTGGCTCGTGCCTTGTATCAGCCCCTTGCCCAAGTCGGAGGCGAGCTGCGCCCCGGCATTGGTGGAGATGTTGATGCTGCTGCCGAGCGAGCCGCCCATGTTGGCGGCAACCTCCCTGACGGCGTTCATCTCCATCGAGTTGGGGATGAATATGCCGGGCTGCCCGTCCGTGTCATAGACCTCCAACTCCACCGGGATAATCGTACCGTCGTGTTCCAGAGAGGTGATTTCGATGCCGAGCCGTTCGCCCTGAATCTTGGCTGCGCCGACCACCACCGCATTACGGGGGATGATCCGGTCTGCTACCGCCATCGGCTCCAGCAAGCGCAACCTGACCGCCTGCCCGTCCGTCACGCTCTGCGTCCCATAGACATATGCCGGTATGGTGTTCCTGTCCGATACGGTCGTGACGCCCACCGCCGTGTTGAAACTGCGGTTGCGCTCCTGCGAGAAGGAAGCGACAAATTCGGCATTGCTCACGGGCTGTCCGAGCGAGGACACCACCTGATGCGTCACCTGCCTGACGGGTTTTGCCGTGTTCTTTCCGGCTTTCTGCACGGGGGACGGCTCTGCGGTCTGTCCCGCTGCCGCCTGCGTGCCGTTCTGCCCGCCCATGTACTTCGCCGCCAGCTCGTAGGATTTTTCCATGAGTGCCACCTGCTCGTCCATCGTGGAGCTTCTCTCTTTTCCGCTTTCCAGTTCGGATTCGAGGGTGGCGATGCGTTCCAGCAGTTCGTCCATCTCCGCATTGTCGTTTTTCGGCTGCTCGTAGAAGTTGCCGAGCGTGGCATTGAGGTCACGGTAGGCGGCTGCCGAGGATTGGATGGTCTTCGGTGTGGGCTTCACGGCCTCTTCTGTTCCGCCGGGATTGGCAAGGTCGAAATCGCTGTCTCCATCCGCTGCCGCAGTTTCGCGGTCGAACAGGTCGCCCAACTGCTGCATGGCGCGGCTGCGGTTCTCCTGCCTTTCCTCCATTGCGCCCTGTTCGTAGGCTTTCGCCTTGTCACCGATAATCCGGCGGTTCTCCTTGTCCGCGTCGGGCATCTCGATGTTGTAGCCGCCTGTTCCCGGCTCCTGCTCTTTGCCGGAGGACGGGGCGAATATCAGCCACATCGCCCCGATGAATACCAGCACCATAGCGGGCAGCACTATCATTTTCTGACGTTTCAGCCGTTGGGCTTCGGTCAGCGGCTTGCGCTCCTTTTTCGGCTTCCCCTTGTTGTCGGGTGCAGCCGTGCTTTCGGACTTGCTCTCCGTCTTGTTCTCAATCTTCGTTTCGTTCTTCGTCTGTTCCATATAAATAAGGTGTTACGTTATGATTGTTATCCGTCTTCACGGACAGTTCCACCTGTCCGGCATGGTCTGTCACCATCCGGCTGCCGTCATTCCTGCCGATGTCATACACGGCTTTGCCGAAGGTGTAGAGGGCAAGCGCGGAGAATGCGGCGAGCATCGCCAGCACGATGCGCCTGCGTGTCTTTGGCGGCAAGCCGTCCAGATAGCCCCTGAGCCTTGCCACCAGCATTTTCTTTTTGTCGTGGAGTTTCCAATATGCGCCCCAAAATGATTTCTTGATTTTCTTCATATCCGTTTACCTTTTGATGGTTTGTAAATCCTTGTTCTCGATGATGGTGAATCCCTCGATGGTGAACCCGTTCGGGTTGTTGTCCGAACGGGACGAGTTCAAGAGGCGGCACGTGGTCACGAGGCTGCGCTCGGTGACGTTGCTCTGCCGGATAATCTTCTGCGTGGCGTAGGTCACGGCACGGTAGGGATAGCCGTTGAAGTCGCATACCACGCTGTCCACCTTCAGCACTTGGTTGATGTTCCCGGCGATGATGCGGTTGTAGTACCCCTTCTCGGCGAAGTCCGAATAGTAGTTGTACACGCTCTTGTCCGCCAGCAACAACGCACGCTTTACGTTGTGTTCTATCGCGCTCTTTTCGGGCGAGAGCGTGAAAAACAGTTCGTGGAAGCGGCGCACATGCTCCCTCGCTTCCGCCGGACGGTTCTGCGACAAGTCCTGCGAGAGTGCCAGCATCAGCGACTTGCCGTTGTCCAGCACATAGATCTTCTCACGCTGCCGTTCCGCGAAGCGGTAGGAACTCCACACGCTCCATACCGTTATCACGGCGCACAGCGAGAGGAAGACGATACCGAACAGGCGTATCTGCCTGAACGATGATTCGATGTTTTTGAGTGACTTGAATTCCATTGTCTGATTTTATTTTTCGGTTCTTAATTCGTTATACAATAGGATTGGTATGCGGTCGTTTGCCACATACGTATGTAACGGGTTACCACATACGTATGTAATGAGCCGCTGCATACGTATGTAACAGGCTGCTACATACGTATGTCATGACAGGCTACATACGTATGTTACTTTTATGCGGATGCCTCTCCCGTAATTCAGCCTCTATTTCAGCAGTTTCCCGGCACGTCCGACCATGTTGCCTGCGGTAGCACCCGCCACGCTGCCCGCCATGCTTCCGGCTCGTCCTGCCGTCTGGTTCACGTTGCGACCGTAGCTTCCCATGCCTCCGGCTTGGATAATCCAGCCTGCCACCGTCGGGATGGTGAAGTAGCCGATGATGCCGATTATCATGAAGACGATGTACACCCCGTCGCTCGAATCCAGCGAGAAGTTCGGGTCAGCCTGCATCCGTTCGATGTCGCTTTGCAGCATCAACACCTGAATCTTGGCGAGTATGGTGCTGAATATGTCCGACACGGGCAGCCACAGATAGACCTGAATGTAGCGGCATATCCACTGCGTGAGCGTGCTTTGGAAGCCGTCCCACACCGATATGGCGAAGGCTATCGGACCGAGTATCGCCAGCACCACAAGGAAGAACGTGCGGATGGTGTCTATCACGAGGGCGGCGGCTTGGAACATCAGTTCCAGTATCTCGCGGAAGAAATCGCGGATGCCCTTCTTCATCTTGTACATCCCCCGGTCGATATACATCCCCGCCATCGTCACCATGTCGGAGGGCGACCAGCCCAATTCCTCCAGTTGCTTGTCAAACTCCTCGTTGGACACGAGGTAGGCGGTTTCGGGATTGCGCACCATCGCCTCGTATTCCAGCCTGTCCTTCTGCTCCCGGTACTTGTTCATGTCCAAAGTCTGCGTTTCGAGCAGTTTCGCCGTACCCTGCACGACGGGCGAGAGGACGCTGTTTATCGTGCCAAGCACCACCGTAGGGAAGAACATGATGCACAGACCGACGGCAAAGGGGCGGAGCATCGGGAAGACGTCTATCGGTTCGGCTCTCGCCAACGACTGCCATACCCGGTAAGCGACATAGAAGAGCGCGCCCAGCCCGGCGATGCCTTTCGCCACGCCCGCCATGTCGGCGCACAGCGGCATCATCTGCTCGTAGAGCGAGCGGAGAATCTGGTGAAGGTTGTCGAACTCCATAGGCTACCAGTATCTTTCGTTCATACTGCCGTACAGCCCCATGATGCGGTCGAGGTCGTTTTTCTTCTTCGCACGCAGGTAGCTCACGCTGATGTTCTTGTTGGTGTAGTAGCTCACGAGGTTGCGGTAACGCTTCATCTTGGAGTGGCAGCGTTCCACCACGTCCATGCGCTCCTTGTCCGTCATGGAGAGCGTGATGATGTTCACCACGTTCTTCAGCTCCGTCAGCACGTCGTTTGATTCCTCCAGCAGCTTCGTGTAGCCGAAGGCGATGGCTCCGAGTTCCTCCACCGTGAAGTTGTCGTCGCGCAGCATCTTCTGGAAGCTGGTCACGTAGATGTCCGTGATGTCGCCCACCATCAGGATGGTCTGCTGCACCTTGCGTGCGTCCTTGACCAGATTGTTCACCGATTTGAGGGCGTCGTAATACTTCTTGCCCTGCTCGTAGATTTTCACCGTTTCCTGAAAGTTGTTCACCATGTTCGTGGCGGTCTTCGAGGTATGGATGATGTTCTTCGAGGCGTTGATGATGCCCTGCGCCAGATTGCCCGGATCGCTCACGACCCATTGGGCGGAAGCCCTGCCCGCGAAAAGCAGGCACAGGCAGATGACGAATGTTATTCTTGTTCTCATGTTTCTTTGGATTTTAGCGGTTCTTATTTTTCTGCCGGAGTTTCCGGCTGCGGCTTCACACGCACGTAGTCCCCGTTGGGTGAGAAGGTCAGCACGTCGGTAGCCTCGTTATACGCCACGTCGATGCGGAATCCCGTGTTCATGAACAGGTTGCCGTTCTCCTCCTGCAAGAGGTAGGTTTCCGGCTTCAGCCTGCGGCGGATGCCGCTCCGCTTGAAAACCGTCACCTTGTAGGCTTCTCCCTCCTTGTAGATAAGCACGTCGGGTTTGCCCTCCACGCTTTCCCAGTTTCCGCACAGCAGGTCGCGGCGGTTCTCCGCCACGTCGCAGGATTGCAGCACCATGACCGCCAGCCCGATTAAACACTTGCTGACTTGCAGCATCTTCATTCTTGATATGCTCATACGCTTTTCTTTTTTTGTTGATAAATCTGTTTTACTGATTATTGATTACTTATTGCTTGTTTCTCCGCCTTTCGGCAAGTTGCCGGATGGCGGCTTCGATGTCACCGCCCAATTGCTCTGCCAGACGGTACACCTCCACCTTTTCCGTTTCCTCGGTGGTGTACGCCAGATACTCTTCAGCACTGACCTCGGTGGCATAGACCGCCGACTGCGTGCCGCCCAAGCCTATCCACACCTCCTTGTAGAGCCGTGAGGGGTTGTTCGCCATGTTGATGGAGAGTATCTGCGACTTCTCCTTCTCCGTCAGTCCGAGCAACGCCTGAATCTGGTCGAACTTGTTCATGTACTTGCGCTGGTCGAGCAGGATTTTACAGTCCGAGTTGTTGATGATGCTCTCCTTGACGACGGGCGAGGAAATGATGTCGTCCACCTCCTGCGTCACCACGATTGCCTCACCGAAATACTTACGCACCGTCTTGTACATATAGCGCAGGTAGTCAGCCATATTTGCCGAAGAAAGAGCCTTCCAAGCCTCCTCCACGATAAGCTGCTTCCGCACCCCTTTCAGACGCCGCATCTTGTTGATGAAGGCTTCCATGATGATGATGGTCACTACCGGGAACAGTTCGCGGTTGTCCTTGATGGAGTCAATCTCGAAGACGATGAACCGTTTGCCCAGCAGGTCGATGTTCTCCGCCGAGTTGAGCAGGAAGTCATAGCGTCCGCCCCGGTAATACTGCCGCATGGTGGTGAGCATGTTGTCGATGTTGAAGTCCTCCTTCTCCACCTTGATGTCACGCTCCGCCAGTTCCCGGCGGTAGTCGTCGCGCATGTACTCGTAGAAGGTGTTGAACGAGGGGACGATGCTCCGGTCTGCCCTGATGCGCTCGATGTAGGCACTCACGGCACTGCCCAATTCCCCGCTTTCGGTTTTCGTCACCTTGTCGTCCTCCGACTTCCAGAGCGTCAGCAGCAGCGTCTTGATGCTGTCCTTCTTCTCCACGTCGAACACGTAGTCGTCGGTGTAGAACGGGTTGAAGCTGATGGGCTTCTCCTCCGTGTAGGTGAAATACACGCCGTCCGTGCCGCCCGTCTTGCGCCGTATCATCTCGCACAATCCCTGATAGGAGTTTCCCGTGTCCACCAATACCACATGCGCGCCCTGCTCGTAATATTGTCGCACGAGGTGGTTCATGAAGAACGACTTGCCACTGCCCGAAGGACCTAATACGAACTTGTTACGGTTGGTGGTGATGCCCCGCTTCATCGGCAGGTCACTGATGTCGAGGTGCAGCGGTTTTCCCGTGAGCCTGTCCACCATCTTGATGCCGAAGGGCGAGAGCGAACTGCGGTAGTTGGTTTCCTCCGTGAAGAGGCACACCGCCTGTTCGATGAAGGTATGGAAACTCTCTTCCGCCGGAAAGTCCGCCGCGTTGCCGGGCATAGCCGCCCAATAGAGTGTCGGGCAGTCGATGGTGTTGTGGCGAGGCACGCACTCCATGCTTGCCAGCTGGCTGCCCACGTCGTTCTTTATGTGTTTCAGCTCTTCCGCGTCGTCGCTCCACGCCATGACGTTGAAGTGCGCCCGCACCGAGGTCAGCCCGTAGGAGTGCGCCTCGTTCAGGTAGCGGTCTATCCACTCGCGGTTGATGCTGTTGCTCCTCGAATAGCGCGAGAGCGACTGCATATTCCTTGCGGACTTCTCGAATTTTTGGAGGTTCTCCTCGCTGTTGTCGATAATCACGTACTGGTTGTAGATGTGGTTGCAGGAGAGCAGCAGCCCCACCGGGGATGCGAAGGAGAGGCGGCAGTCCGAGCGGTCGGTGGAGAGTTTCTCATACCGGGTGTCGGTAGCCACCGTGCCGGGCAGATCCTCCGCGTCGGACAGGGTGTGCAGGCACAGGCGGTTGTCGCCGATGCGCATTTCCCGTGCCGAGAGGTCGATGTCCTGCAACGTGGCGTCGCCTTCGGGCATGAGCGAGAAGTAACGCTCTATCAGTCCGGCTTTGCCGTCCGTCCCCACAATCTCGTCGGTGGAGAGGCGGCGCAGCCTGACAAAGCCGCTGTCGTTGATGATACGCTCGAACTGTTCCGCAGCCTCCATGAACTTCGCGGCGGTTTCCTTGTCCAGCTCCTTCGGGATGATATGCCCACGGCACAGCGTGCTGAAATTGCTCTGCATCCGGTTACGCTCCTTCGTCGTCTTGGTCAGGTAGAGGTAGCACGTGTGCTTCAGGTACGGACGCTCGTTGAAGTGACGCTCGAAAGAGCGGCTTAAAAAGCTCATGTCGTCCTTGTGAAGTTCCGGCGTGTACTTCTCCTTGATGAACCAGTCCTGCTTGTGGACGACGGAGAAGTCCGGCAGCACCTTGATTGCCTTGCACCAGCAGCCGTGTATCGCCTCGTACTCCGCGCCCGTCACGGTGTAAAGCTCCGGCAGCTCCACCTCGAAAGCCACCGTGATGTCGGCGTCTTTGGAGATGATGCAGCCTTGTTCCACCGCCAATAGCGGGAACTTGTTTTCCAGTGTTGTCATTTTGGATGTATTCCTCATGTCGTTTCTTCCTTTCGTTTCCGTTTGAATAATCGGGTGATCCGCCGCCGGTTGATAAGGTATCGGGGATGGCTCCTTGTTGCCCCTAATTTCATAAGCCCGTGTTCGCCGTACCGGGCGTTCAGCGCGAAGGTCTGCCATACGAGGACGGAGGACGATGCCACGCCGAAGCCGATACATACCCACTGGTCGATGCCGACCATGTAGAGGATGACGAACAGGACGAAGAGAGCCAGCAGACCTCCGCAGAAGATGAAGAGGTACTGAGCCTTCAAGCCCTTGAATTCTACCGGACGGCCGATACCCTTGTTTATCGGGTATTCAGCCATACATCGTTTATTAAAGGAAGAATGAGCGCAGGATGGTGGCGGCGACAATCAGGAAGATGCACGCCCCGAACCACGAGGCGGCAGTCTTGGAGGTGTCGGGGTCGCCGGACGAGAATTTCCCATATACTTTCACGCCCCCGATAAGCCCGACTACCGCGCCGATGGCGTAGATGAGTTTCGTGCCGGGGTCGAAGTACGAACTCACCATAGAGGTGGCTTCGTTGATGCCCGCGATGCCGTTTCCCTGTGCGAAGGCGGAGGCGGTTGCGGCAATCATAAGTGCCGCAGAGAGGATAAACTTTTGTCTGATGTTCTTGTTCATAAACTGTTCTTGTTTTTGCCGTCAAAAGAGTGGATGGTCCTTTGTCGGGCAGTTGATACTCGGTTACTTTACTTTGGTTTAGTGGATTGCCCGTTTGTTTCTACGGACTTGGGTGTGTCCGTTGCGGACCGGCTGTACCTTGTACTGCCGTGCGCGTGGGTGATGCCGTCTTACGTTTTCATTTTCATTCTTTTTTACTCGTTATACATAGTTGCGGATGTCGAAGTCCTCAATATTGTCCGGGACTACAAAATCCTTTTTCGGTTTCTTCAGCCGGATTTCGATAAGCCCCTTGATGCGGATGCTCATTTCAGACGAGCCGGTCATCAGCTTCTCGTACAGCTCCGTCCCTTCCATGTCGGTGAAGACTTTTGCCGCCCGCTCCCGTTCCGTCGTTGTCGCTTCCGGGTTCTTGGCGGTTCTGACCGCATCGTCTATCTCGTCGAAGCTGCTTCCGGATGCCCTCGGTGCGTCGGACGTTTCTTCCTCCGGCTCGTCCTCCCCGAACTCCAGTTCCGAAGGCGTGAGGCTCGTGAAGGTTTCGTCGAGTTTATCCTCCGGGACTTGGGCGGGACGGGATACGGTTTCCGTGTTTCCGTCGTCAAAAGTAGCCTCTTCCTCCGTCAGCTCAATGCCTTTTTCCGAAGTGGCGGCTTCTTGCGTCGGTATGGCAGCGGTTGTCCGGGTCGATGCCATCCTGAAACGGCTCTTGCCGATGATGTCCGCTGGGGTCTCTGCGGGCGGTGTTACCCTTGCCGTTTCGGGCTTTGCAGCCGTGCCGCCCAACGACCGCCACAGTCCGGCTATGCTTCTTAGGAAGCGGACAAGTCTGGTTTCCATGATCCTGTCATAAAGGAGCAGGAACAGGAACCACAGGTTGCAGCCGACCGATACGGTCAGCAGAATCATAGTCATGTTCATAGCTCTACTTTGGGGACTGAATCCAACATACGGTTGATTTCGGCACGGTGTGTCTGGAAATGTTCGTTAAGCACATTGTCCAGATAGTCGGCGATGGTCAGGTTTCCCTTACCTAATAAATAGGTGATTTCGGTTATCACGCTGTGGTTTGCCAAACTGATGTACACTTGCTTTCCCTCTCTCGCCTTGATTCCTGATTTTTTCAGGAAGGCGCGATAATCATTCTTCTTTCCTTTCATGTCTGTTACTTTTTGAGGATTAAAATACTGCGTCGTAATTCCGGGCGTAAAGGCTTTTTATCGCCTCCTCGCACTGGTTGAAGTGGTGCGTAAGCACATGGTCGATGTAGGCGGACAGCGACAGCCGGTCATGCCCGATCACACGGGTGATACGCATGATGCGGTCGTGATACTCCGGGCGCACATACGCCATCTTTCCCTCGCGTGCCTTCACTTCGGCTTCACGGATGAACAGCCGTTCATAGTCCTTCTCACCGCATTTGCCGCCTAACGGCACGGGAGAGAGGATTTCCACACTCGCCTGCACTTGGGCAAGCATACCGCCGCCGTCATGCTGCGGACTTCTGTTTTTCTGGTTCTTTTCCATATTCAAATCAAGTCTTCACGTTGTTTCTTGTACAGTTCGTTTATTTTCTCCTTGTGCTGTTCCAGATGTTGGCGCAGCACGGTGTCCACGTAGCCGCCTACCGAGATTTCACGTCCGGCGATGTCGTTCACGATTTTGAGAATCTTGCTGTGGACATCGCGGCTGATATAGACGCACTGGCGCGTCTTTATCTCGTTGCGGCGGAGGAACAGCCCGGAATAGTCGTCCTCCTGCCGTTTGCGGCGGACGGTGTCCCTCTGCGGTTTTTCTTTTGCCGTGGATTGCACGGGCGGCGGTTCCGTTTCCGGGACGCTTTCTTCTTCGGGAGCAGGCGCGGGCGGCTCCTGCGCGTGGTACAGGATCCCGTCCTGCCTGCGTCTGCCGATGGAGGCTATCAACAGTTCCTCGTCGATGCCTTCGGTGTTCACTTTCCTGCTGCCCATGATTATTGAGGTCTGATGATACGGCTTATCTCTTCCGAGAACTCACGGATGCCGCTCCCTTTCAGCAGGGACGCATCCATCGGGAAGATGGTCGAGCGGAACACGCTCTTGCGCTCTTCCGAAAGGTCGCGCCGGAACTTCTTGCTGTCGGGCAGGCGGGTGGACAGCACCGGCAGCCCCATCTCGGCGATCACATCCTCATACAGGTCGTAAAGCCCGTTCTTCTCCCTGCCGTCCACCATCGTCCAAAACAGGTACAGCCCTTTTGTTTTCGCCTGTCCCGTCGTCATGAGGTTGTCACGGAACATCACGGCGAATTGCAGGGTGCTTTCCACGACAAAACGGTCGGCACTCATGGGCGCGAAGATGTAGTCCATCTGCGAGAGGGTCTTGACCACGCCGTTGCTTTTCAGGGTTCCCGGCATGTCGAAGAACACGACGTCGGGTTTCACCTCTTCTGCGGCAAGCATCCTTTCGGCATCATCGAGGGCGTTAAGGGCGTCGCTTGCGATGACCGGGTAGGCGTTCTTCCTTATCTTGCGGAAGTGGTCACACGCGAGTGCCTTGAAATAGAGGCTTCCGCCGATAAGTCCCGTTTCACGTTCACGCAACCCGTGTATGCTGTGTTGCGGGGCGTCGCAGTCCATGACGGCGACATTGTGTCCTTTCACGTTGTGGAGGTAGTTGGCGGAAAGTGCCGTGACGGTGGATTTGCCGATGCCCCCTTTCTGTGTTGCGAATGCAACGAATGTTTCATTACTCATGGTTCTGTTGGTTTTAATGGTTGATGAATTGTTTTCCTGCTCCGATACGGAATCGGTGACATGTATATCCGCGTCAGCGAATCTCCGCCTGTCCGGTTCGTCACGTATCCGCTTCAACGGTGAGGCAGGGATTCGGATAACTGGTGAATGACGACATTGCGTCATGAAGTCATTGAATCCGTGAATCACCGCGTCATTGGAAAGCCGGGTATCCGAAGGTTCGGGTATCCGGTCAGGCAAATAGCCGCCAAAGCGGTTTGCCGGGTATTTGAAAGCCTCATTTTTCATATCTTCAAATCGTTCGTTTCTTGAATCATGCTGCAAATAAACAAGGATATTTTTGAATCCGTACCACTTCCCCGGCAAGTGGCGGCATGTTGCGCCGGTTGGCACTGACTGTCCGGGTCAAGCCTCTGTCCGATACCGCTTTAAGGGCGTAACTTTGCACCCGAACGGCAGGGTTCGCCGCAGGTGGCGCAGCCCGGAGTTTGAAAGGCATTCCCCCAATCCGTCCCCGACGGATTTTTATGTTCGCCGGAACATAGCAAGATGTCTTTTCAGCCGCTCAAAATATTTTGAGCAGCCACGAAAAGCACTTGCCCTTGCAGGGGGCGGGCTTTCCCTCCGAAGTCGGGAAGCCTTTCAGAACTGCGGTGCTGTAATCCGAAGCGGCGGCTTATGCCGTCAATCCGCTAAATCCAAAGTAATATGAAAGAGAAAAGGAAAAGCAAATCAGGGAGAAATCCCAAACTTGATCCGGCGGTGTACCGGTACACCGTCCGTTTCAACGAGGAGGAACACAACCGTTTCCTCGCCATGTTCGGAAAATCGGGTGTCTATGCACGGTCTGTTTTCCTCAAAGCGCACTTCTTCGGGCAACCGTTCAAGGTGCTGAAGGTGGACAAGACGTTGGTGGACTATTACACCAAACTGTCGGATTTTCATGCACAATTCCGTGCCGTGGGTACGAATTACAACCAAGTCGTGAAGGAACTGAGGCTGCATTTTTCAGAGAAAAAGGCGATGGCGTTGCTCTACAAATTAGAGCAACACACCGTCGAACTCGTGAAACTGAGCCGCCGGATTGTGGAACTTTCAAGGGAAATGGAGGCAAAATGGTCGCAAAAATCAGTGTAGGAAGTTCGTTGTACGGCGCGATTGCCTACAACGGGGAGAAGATTAACGAGGCGCAGGGGCGGCTTCTCACCACCAACCGCATCTACAATGACGGTTCGGGAACGGTGGACATAGGCAAGGCGATGGAGGGTTTTCTCACCTTCCTGCCACCGCAGATGAAGATCGAGAAGCCGGTGGTGCATATCTCTCTCAACCCGCACCCGGAGGATGTGCTGACCGATATTGAGTTGCAGAATATCGCCCGCGAGTATCTGGAAAAACTCGGTTTCGGAAACCAGCCTTATCTTGTATTCAAGCACGAGGACATCGACCGCCACCACCTGCACATCGTGACGGTCAACGTGGACGAGAACGGGAAAAGGCTCAACCGGGATTTTCTCTACCGCCGCAGCGACCGTATCCGCAGGGAACTGGAACAGAAGTACGGATTGCATCCGGCAGAACGTAAAAATCAGAGATTGGATAATCCGTTGCGCAAGGTGGCCGCATCGGCAGGTGATGTGAAGAAGCAGGTAGGCAACACCGTGAAGGCTCTGAATGGGCAGTACCGTTTCCAGACGATGGGCGAATACCGTGCGCTCCTTTCCTTATATAATATGACGGTGGAGGAAGCGAGGGGCAACGTGCGCGGACGGGAGTATCACGGGCTGGTCTATTCCGTCACGGACGACAAGGGTAACAAGGTGGGCAACCCGTTCAAATCCTCGCTTTTCGGGAAGTCCGCAGGCTATGAAGCCGTACAGAAGAAGTTTGTCCGTTCCAAATCGGAAATCAAGGATAGGAAACTGGCAGACATGACGAAACGCACCGTCCTTTCCGTGCTGCAAGGCACTTATGACAAGGACAAATTTGTATCCCAACTCAAAGAGAAGGGCATCGACACCGTACTGCGCTACACAGAGGAAGGGCGCATCTATGGGGCTACCTTCATCGACCACCGCACGGGATGCGTGCTGAACGGTTCGCGCATGGGTAAGGAGCTTTCGGCGAATGCCTTGCAGGAACACTTCACCCTGCCATACGCCGGACAACCGCCGATACCGCTATCCATCCCTGTGGATGCTGCGGACAAGGCACACGGGCAGACCGCCTACGACAGTGAAGATATATCGGGCGGTATGGGCTTGCTCACTCCCGAAGGTCCGGCGGTAGATGCCGAGGAAGAGGCTTTCATCCGGGCGATGAAGCGCAAAAAGAAGAAAAAACGCAAGGGCTTGGGTATGTAATCAGAGTATCAACAATTAAAAAATCAATGTATGTCACAACAAGAAGACGATTTGAGGGCATTGGCGAAAATCATGGATTTTCTGCGTGCCGTGAGTATCATTTTAGTGGTCATGAACGTGTACTGGTTCTGCTACGAAGCCATCCGGCTGTGGGGCGTGAACATCGGCGTGGTGGACAAAATCCTTCTGAACTTCGACCGCACGGCGGGGCTGTTCCATTCCATTCTCTACACGAAGCTGTTTTCCGTCCTTTTGCTTGCCTTGTCCTGTCTGGGTACGAAGGGTGTCAAGGGTGAGAAAATCACTTGGGGGAGAATCTGGACAGCATTTGCCGTCGGGTTCGTGCTGTTTTTCCTGAACTGGTGGTTGCTGCCCCTGCCGCTGCCGCTTGAAGCGGTGACGGGACTGTATGTCCTTACCATTGGAACGGGCTATGTCTGCCTGTTGATGGGTGGTCTGTGGATGAGCCGCCTGTTGAAACACAATTTGATGGAGGATGTTTTCAACAACGAGAACGAGAGTTTCATGCAGGAAACGAGGCTTATCGAAAGCGAGTATTCGGTCAATCTGCCGACACGTTTCTATTACAGGAAACGCTGGAACAACGGTTGGATCAATGTAGTTAATCCCTTCCGTGCGTCCATCGTGTTGGGTACGCCGGGCAGCGGCAAGTCCTATGCCGTGGTAAACAATTTTATCAAGCAACAGATTGAAAAGGGCTTTAGTCAATACATCTACGATTTCAAGTATCCCGACCTATCTACTATTGCCTACAACCATTTGCTGAACCACCCGGACGGCTACAAGGTAAAGCCGAAGTTCTATGTGATCAACTTCGACGACCCGCGACGCTCTCATCGGTGCAATCCCATTCACCCGGATTTTATGGAAGATATTACGGATGCCTATGAGAGTGCCTACACAATAATGCTCAACCTCAATAAAACGTGGGTGCAAAAGCAGGGCGACTTCTTCGTGGAGTCACCTATCATTCTGTTTGCCAGTATTATCTGGTATCTCAAAATCTATCAGAACGGGAAGTTTTGCACGTTTCCCCATGCTATCGAGTTTCTGAACCGCCGTTACGAGGATATATTTCCGATACTGACCTCTTATCCGGAGCTGGAGAACTACCTTTCGCCGTTCATGGATGCGTGGCTTGGAGGGGCTGCGGAGCAGCTCATGGGTCAGATAGCGTCGGCAAAAATCCCGCTTTCGAGGATGATTTCACCGCAGCTCTACTGGGTGATGTCAGACAGCGAGTTTACGCTGGACATCAACAATCCCGAAGAGCCGAAAATCCTCTGCGTGGGTAACAATCCCGACCGTCAGAATATCTACGGTGCGGCACTCGGTCTGTATAATTCCCGTATCGTGAAGCTCATCAACAAGAAGGGGATGCTGAAGTCATCGGTCATCATCGACGAGTTGCCCACAATATACTTCAAAGGGTTGGACAATCTTATAGCTACCGCCCGAAGCAACAAGGTTGCCGTGTGTCTGGGCTTTCAGGATTTCAGCCAGTTAGTGCGTGACTACGGGGACAAAGAGGCGAAAGTGGTGATGAACACTGTCGGCAATATTTTCTCCGGTCAGGTGGTGGGGGAAACAGCCAAGACGCTCTCCGAGCGGTTCGGTAAGGTGTTGCAGAAACGGCAGTCCATCTCCATCAACCGGCAGGATGTTTCCACCTCCATCAACACGCAGATGGACGCGCTCATTCCACCGAGTAAGATTTCCGGGCTTACGCAGGGAATGTTTGTCGGTTCTGTATCCGACAACTTCAACGAGCGTATCGAGCAGAAGATTTTTCATTGCGAGATTGTGGTGGATGCCGAAAAGGTGAAACGGGAAGAAAGTGCCTACAAGAAAATTCCCGTCATTACAAACTTCACGGACGAGGACGGCAACGACCGCATGAAGGAAACGGTGCAGGCGAACTACCGGCGCATCAAGGAAGAGGTGAAGCAGATTGTGCAGGAGGAACTGGAGCGTATCAAAAACGATCCGGTGCTGTGTAAACTGCTACCAGATAATGAGACTGTCTAACAAGTCCCCAAAATTGAAAATTATCCCTATCGAAGTTTGAAGTGACCCCCAAAAGTTGGATACAATTTTTTTGGGGGGCACTTCAGTTCTGACGGGTAAAATCGTAAAATTCGGACTTGTTAGACAAATACTTACGCGGTTTCAACCTCAGGTACTGAATCTATCGAATTGACAAATTTAACCAATTGCGGATCTGAATCTTTTTGTATGAGGTTTCGGAGACTCTTTTTCAATTCATAAGCATCATCCCCTGCTGTATTTATTAAATCCATATAAAAATCTTTGTTTTGCAGAATCAATGAACGGCATGCCCCATCGGAAATTACAGGTTTCACTATTTTATCAATAACGTCTCCAGCTTGACTTTTCAAATTACCATGCGATCTAAGCCATGTTTCGAAAAATTGAAACTTTATTGCATTGATAGTCTTTTTACCGATGCAGAAATCATTTCTTATATCGGTAACTGTCGATTTAATTTTTCGTTTATCCAATCTTTCAACTATATTCTTGAAACAATTAGGGAAAGGATTCAAACTTTGAGTTCCAGAAGCAATATCCATCAGAATCTTTTTGCCAAATTCAGTCAAGTTATCTGGCAAGGATTTGATTTTAGCCAGTAAATGTTTTATTGCGACAAACCAATAATATGATGTATGTGCTGTTCTTTGGGCGTATAATGTATCAACACTTATTTCAGACAACGCTTCGAACGCTATTTTATTGATATGATCGGTCAGGACATTGCTTATTTTAGTGGTCAAATCGTAAAAAGATGCGTCAGGAATTACATCTTTAATATTGTTCTTAGTGATATACTTATCCAAATCGGTATTCCACTCTGCTAAATGCTCGATAAATACCTCATCCGTTACACCTATTCTGTTCTTAATATCTTCAAATTGGGGCAATATGTCTGAGAGCAATAATTTATAGCCAAGTTTATGATTTACCATGTATTGTAGTGTTTCATTTAATAGCGGTATATTCCATCCCACACTATTTACTAATAAGTCTCCATGATCCACATAATAGTCCATGAGTTCTGCAACATATTTTATATCTCCACCCTCTATTAAGGAAACGGAATGACCATGTGCCAATTGCATGGCGACTAAATCGTAATATCCAGACTCTTTAATGTTTCGGCCATCAGTTTCTAATTCAGAATGCAACTGATTTATGTAGGTTGAATCTAACGTTACAGGTAAAGGTCTTTCTTCGTCAGATGCCAATAAACGATAGGTTGTAAATATAGCCCCTATATTATCTTTATTTACATTCTGTTCATCAATGCAATTCGTGATCGCTTGCAAAAGCGTTGGAAACGTATAGGTAGAATTATCTTTTAACGTTTTTACAATATCTGCATGGTCGAAATTATCGGGTAGTAAGTTTGCCAAATAATTATCGAGCGCCTCCGAATTTGTTGCTACTTGATAATATTTATATGCTTTAGTTGTCGCGTTATCCCGATAGGCAGCATCTGTTGCATTTGCAGCTTGAATATAATCGATAAATGTATTTGGCTTGACTGTTTTTGCTTCAATCAATGACGTAAAATCGCACGCCAACTTATTTTGCGCAATAAACCTGTCTATTGCATCTAACGTTTTGAAATAGTCGCCGCCATTGAAGTCATTGAACCGAACTATCTTCTTATATAATTGAGCAATCACATGGTTTTGGCTTTCCGTGTCTAAATGCAACAGCAGTTCTTGGTATTCGACAGGGAACACCTGCTTCTCTATGGATTCTTTTAATTTCAATTGTGCTATTCTTTGCCATACACGCAGAATAACATCGCTCTTTCGAGTTAATTTATGCAAACAATGTATAATCTTATCGATAAGCGCATTGTCCATACATTGTATAACTTCTTCTAATACAGTGTCAAATTGTTTATTAGTCTCTGCATATTGATTTATGTCGTGGTCTTCTTCTCCGTTGATGCAGCCTTCAATATATTTTTTCAATGGAATTTGTCGAGCATCTTCAACATCGACACCATATACCAAAGCTGCAATTTCGCGTTGTGTTTGCAGATCATTGTTAATTATTGTTTGAATGCCATTCAGATAGTCGCCGGACAATATTTGTTCTACTGGATTTGCCAGAATATCCGTCTTCTTCAAACAGAACAATGCTATGTTTATCATCAAAATTTCGTTACACCACTCTTGTTTAAGAGCGACCATCTCATTGATATATGATATAATTTCCCTAACATTGGCATTAGGATTTACCAATCTGAATATCCGATTTATAGTTTCTTTCGCTTCATTTTCTGTTTCTCCAAATGCTTCAACAAACAGTTTGTTGAATATACTTCGATAGTCGGTAATAACAGGAGGAGCAACACGATAAACAATAGGGAAAGTTTTATTGATAAAATACTTGGTCAGTTGTTTCGTTTGTTCGTCGGTCTCATCTCCGAATGCACAAGCTAAATGTGTTTCATCGAAAGGAATAACAGCCCAAACATTTTCAAAACCGCTATCGGCGAAGAACGTATGGATAGAAGACCATAATTCTTTTACTTTTTCAGCGGGGAGACGATCCATGTTGTCAAAAACAAGGACTAATTTACGTTGTCCTTTTTCCTTGATAAAATCAGAAATGTCTTGCATCCATGTTTTGAACTCGTAAACCGTTGGTTCGTCTTCGCTCAAAGTCTCATAGCAAACGTCCTTTTCGACTTTATCTTGATAAATAGCTAACATATAACTCCATCCATATTTATGATCTTTGCTATATGCCCATTTCCAAACGCACAATGCAATAAGAACTGGCAGTGCAGCTATGATAATAGACAATAAAGAAAACCACCATGTTGTGGGTGTAGGTTTTACTGCATACGCAATAAATGTAAATATCGGAGTTAAAACTGCAACCAAAAATGCCGCAACCATACCATTACTGATAAGGGGATATTTTTCGGTTACGGTCTCCGTTTTACGGGCTAATAAATATTTCAGCTTTTCAGACCATGATACGGTTTTCGTACCTCCACCTTTGACTTTTATTGTTGCATTTCCAGATAGGATACCATCATCAATAAGTTTGCTTGTAAGCAATTCCAATATAGAGCGGCGTTGCAAGTCCTCTTGATGTCCCCATGCGTCATACTCAAAAAAGTAATAGTCGTCTGATAATTCACGTTCCAACATTTTAACCACGTTGGATTTTCCAGATCCCCAAATACCTTCGATGCCGATAATTCGAGGTAAAGTACATTCCTCATCCAATGAATCATTCTGACAAAAATGGCGAGCAATAGTTTTTGCCAACCTTTCTTGCGAACCTCCATCGAATTTGTCAATACCACACGGTTTATTTTGGATAAACCGCGGATATTGCTGTTTGGATTGTAGTTTTGTTTCCATATACGTAATTTATTGATTATACGAACTCCAAATAATTCTCCCGATTTACCACATGAAACTCGGCATAGGGATAGGCTTCTTGGAAGGCTTTCGGTGCGGCCGGCATTTTATTTCCCCACTTGAACTCCAAGGCGGTAAGACTGTCGGCACTCTCCTCAATCAGGTCGATTTCCTGTTTGTCGTAGGTGCGCCAGAAATAGAACTCCCTGTGCAGTCCCTCATTGAAGTTCGCTTTGCGCCGCTCTCCGATGATGTAGTTCTCCCACAGCGCACCGACATCCTGCCGAATGGCCAGCGGTGAGAAAGCCCCGATAATGGCATTGCGAATGCCGTTGTCGTAGAAGTACCACTTGCCAGCTTTTGTAACCTCCTTGCGTAGGTTACGCGAATAAGCCCCCAGACGATAGATAACGAAGACCTTTTCCAATAGGTCGAGGTATTTTTCAACGGTCGTCTTGCTCATGCCGAGTTGTTTACCTAACTCTTCGTAAGAAACTTCGCTGCCCAACTGAAAAGCTATCAATCGCAGTAGATCGCGCATCTTGCTCGAATTTTTTAAGCCGTCAATTGCTAAGATATCTTTAAGCAGGTATGCACCGACAATATCACGTAGGTAGTCTGTTTTACGTTCATAGTTCTCCATCATTACTACTTCGGGATAGGAACCGTAAATCAAGCGCGCTTCGAGGTTCTGGCGGGTTTCAAGTGCCGTTTCCGTCTGTGCGATTTCCCGTTGCGAGAATGGTGTAAGGAGAAATTGCGTACTGCGGCCGACCAACGGTTCACCAGTCTTATTCAGCAAATCGAATGACGAAGAACCACTTGCCAAGACACTTATTCCCGGTATTTCATCAACTATCAACTTCAGAATACTACCGATTTGTGGTATGTTCTGTGCCTCATCAATAGCCAGCAAATCAATACCATCCAATAAATGCCGATAATTGGCTATTGAGCGATTCTCCAATAGTGCTAATGTGTCGTAGTCTTCGCCGTTGAGCATCATCGTCCTACCTGAATAGTTGTCCACAATTTTACGCATCATTACCGTTTTACCAACACGGCGAGCACCAAAAATCAGTACTGCTTTATTGGGCGCGATTCGTGCTGTAATCTTCTCTTGAAGTATTCTATTTACTGTTTCCATACCTTATAAAATATAATGCAAAGATAATCATATTTTTTTAATTGGCGAATTTTACAAAAAAAACGGGCTATTAAATGGCGATTTTTACAACCACAATCTTATGGAAGTTGTTTCATTGTTTTTAGTAATGATATATGTTCATACTATGATGACTCAATAATTTACCAGACATACGTTTCTGAAATTTGTCCTTATAGGAATGAAAAACTCACATATATTGTGCTAATTAATATATAATTAAATGAAAATAAAAAGACAGGATACGAGTATTCCTGTCTTCTCATATGTAATGGATATTTTTTTATTTTCTCATCCGCTCCAACTCCTCATCACGCAACATTCTCTCGTTCAGTTTTTCCTGCATCCTGTCAATGAAATAGGTGCGGCTTTCGTTCTTCCGGCGTTTGATATCAGTGTAGAAGCGGTAGCAGTCTTTAGAATCAACCCCGAATATCTTATAGAGAAGTGGGGCGAGCTGTTTGAGCGGCATATTGCCGTTGTTGATGCAGCCCATCACGTCTATGCCGTAGATAAGTTCCACGAGGTCGATGGCATTGCCCGTCCATTGAAGAAGGCTGGCGGTGGTTTCTGTTGCGTTGTTGGCGGATATTAGTGGTGGCACTTGGGGCGTGGCAAGGAATTTCTGCATCTTTCTTACGAAAGACAGAGCCTTGCTGACGTAGGCGGCAATCTCTCTTTTTTCTTCTGACAGATTACGTACGGGATGGTGCTGCAACTCGATTTCGATGTAGGCAAGCGCGATGACGGTAAGGTTCATGTCCATGCCGCCGTTGCACAGTTCGATCACTTGGGTGGCGAAAGCCGTGTATGCCGTTTCCATATTGCAGTCGCCGGCTTCGTTTATCAGGCGGAAAAAGTCGGTTTCCGCCAGCAAGAAATAATTCATGGTTCTGTCAATTTTGAAAATTACACTTTGTTTTCTGCGTGCGCACATGAATATAATTGGCAAAAAACGCGGCAGAAAATAAAAAATCCAACACTCAATTTTACAAAGTGCTGGATTTCAGAGGTATAAAATTCAGTATTTTTTCACAAGGACAAATTATCTCCGACTTAAATTGTTTGTAATCGGAACATTTATTCTATTCCTGAAAATAGAAATGTATGCTTGCCGCACATTTTGGCTATCTTGCTTTTTTATCAAGGATATAGATAATGCGACATACACCGTTGGGATAGCTTTTCAAAGAGGAAAGCGTCCAGTGTTGCTCTGGCAGAGCCGACTTAAAAAAATGTCGTCCGCTTCCGGATATGAAAGGAACGGTGTATAGTATGATTTCATCCACAGCGTGCATCCGCAGCAGTCCGTTTATATAGTCTGCCGTGTCCGGTGTGGCTTCCGCGAGGTAACGGATGTTTGTGCAGTCTTTTCTCCATTCGTGCAGCATTGAAATGGAATAGTCCGGTGTCACACGGTAAAAGGCTTTCTTCCTGATTTCATCAAGACCGCAACGGTCAAGGCACAAATCCTGATGTGCTTTATCATATAACTCTGAAGAAAGACATCCGTCCATCGTCAGTACGGCGAGAATCTGAACTTTACCCATAATCGTTTCCTTTCGTTAGGCAAGGGTAAAAAAGTAGCGTGCAATTCACACTACCTTCAAGCGATGGCTCTGGTAAAGCCTTTACGGAGAGTACGTGAATGCACGCTATGCGTAAGCATAGCATAAGCATCACGCAATCGTCTCCGTAGTTCCAATTTACCAGATTTTCGCTTGAAACGCCTTGCGGTCTTATCCTATATGTTGGCGGCGAAAAGCTCCTGCCAATCGCCGTTTTTCTCAAATGTTATGCAAAGATAGCCAAATTCAGTGAATTACGGGCTATGATTGCTTGAATTTATATTTAAGTCCATACTCTTCAAGTTTGCTGTATAGTGTTGTCCTGCCTATGCCGAGCAGTTCTGCGGCGACACTCCGGTTGCCGTTTGCCTGTTTCAACGCACGCAATATCCGCTCCTTATCCTCCGCGTCATTGCGCAAGGCGAAGCTGACAGTAGAGGTCGGTTTCGTCACGGCAAGTTCCAGATGCTCTTTCATGACAACACCTTCCTGCGCCTGCAATACAGCACCCATAACTTTCTGCCGAAGTTCCCGCACGTTGCCCGGCCATGCGTGTGTCAGCAACGCTTTACGTGCTTCGGAACTGAACCCGCTCACGCTACACTCCAGCTCTCTGTTTGCCATATCACGGAAGAACTCTGCCAGCGGCATAATGTCTTCTTGACAGTCACGCAACGGAGGAACGGTTATCCCGAAGTCGTGCAGGCGGTACAGAAGATCCTGCCGAAAACGCTTTTCATTCACCGATACCTCCAAATCTTCATTGGTAGCAGCGATGATGCGGACATTGAAATTCCGGTCTGCCTTGTCTCCGACCGGGCGATACCGCCTCTCCTGTATGGCACGGAGCAACATCTGTTGGGTTTCCAACGCGAGGTTTCCTACCTCGTCCAGAAACAACGTGCCGCCTTCCGCCTCATGGAAATATCCTTTCTTGGCATTGTCCGCACCTGTAAATGCACCTTTGACGTGTCCGAAGAAAGCCGACGGTGCAAGCTCTTTGGAGAGTGAACCGCAGTCCACCGCCACAAATGGCTTGCCTGCACGTTTGCTCTTGTCATGCAACAGGTGGGCAATATGCTCCTTGCCCGTGCCGTTCTCACCAAATATCATCACGCTCATATCGGTGGCGGCTACCAGCCTTATGCGGTGCATGATTTTCTGAAAGGCGGAACCTTCACGGGCGAATATAGGCATACGGCGTTGTCCTGCCTGACGTTCTTTCAGTATGGAACGGATCAGGGGGACAAGTTTATCCTCCACAAGCTGTTTGGGAATATAGTCTATCGAGCCGAGTTTCATGCTTTCCACGGCGGTATTAACTTCGGCGTAGTCGGTCATAATGATGAAGGGCTGCATCTTTCCCTCCTTTCGCATCCAGCACAAAAGGTCTATGCCACTGCCGTCAGGCAGACGCAGGTCGGCAACCACGATATCATTATCTGTTGCCTGTTGCAGATGTTTCTTCGCGGTTGAGAGGTGGTAAGCCTTCATATTGCGGTAGCCCTCCCGTGACAGCATATTGCAGACATATTCGCAATACACGATGTTGTCTTCCACCACAATTATTTTTGTCTTATTCATCTTCGTATTTTCTCCTTTCCTCTTCTGCCAACCGTATTATTTCCACTCCCTTATCCAGCACGGCAGTCACGGCATGGCTTAACGCTTCACCATCCGGGAGAGCATCGCCACGAAGCAATCCGTAAAGTACATTCAGCGGTTGGTCGGCACGGAGCACCTCCCACGAACTGCGCAGGTGGTGGATCAGGGAATCCAGCTTTTGCAGGTCTTTTTCTTTTGCTGCATCCCGTACCGCCTGCATTTCCTTTTCTGTTTCAGTTATCAACTTTTCCAGCATGACGGCTTCATTGCCATAGGACAATAAGGCGGAAAAGTCCGGTTTCCCGTCCGGTGTCGCTTTTATGGCACACCTGTCGGAAACCTCCATCAGTTCCGATATGGAGAACGGTTTGAACAGGCATCCGGCAAAGCCTTTTGCCAATAGTTCCCCTTTGTTACAACTGCCCGAAGCGGTTGCCACAACCACCGGGATTGTTGGTGAATTGCCCACGTTGGACGAACGCAACAGTTCCAGCAATTCGAAACCGTTTATATCGGGCATATTCAAGTCTGTCAGCAACAGGCTGTATTCTTTCTGGCGTATCATTTCCATCAGTGCCGCAGCATCGGTGCAAGTGTCGCAGTGTATTCCTTCTTGGGAATACATCTCTTTCAGCATCAGAAGTAATACCTCATCATTGTCAATGGCGACAACATCATGGAATTTATTGTTATGATAAACAGGTGTATTGCTTGTATATCCAAGCTGTTCTTCAGCTTCCTGCATAGAAATTTCAACTGTGAAACGACTGCCTTTCCCTTTCTTGCTGTCTAAACGGATTGTTCCGCCAAGCATCGACACAATATTACGCATTATGGCAAGCCCAAGCCCGAAACCCTCCTTTGCGGCGGCATTTGATAGACGTTCAAACGCACCGAACGCTTGTTTCTGTTCCTCTTCTGTCATGCCTGTACCTGTATCTTCAACGACCAGTGTCAGAACTCCATTATCATATTCAGTAATCAAAGAAACACCGCCTTCTTCTGTGAACTTGACAGCGTTTGACAGCAGGTTATTCCCGATTTGTATTATTCGCTCTTTGTCGGTCAATACAATGGCATCGTGTCCAGTCTTCACGGACAAGGACAGCCCTTTGTTCACGGCAACAGGCATGAACTCCGTTTCAAGTGTGTGCGTGATTGCTGAAATCCGGCAGGGTGACAGACGGGGCTGTTCCTTGCCGTTGTCCAGGCGGAAGAAGTCAAGCAAAGTGTTAAGCATATCCCGCATACGGTCGGAGGATTGCAGTATGTTTTGGATATACTGCCCGGACTTATCCTCACACTGTTCTTTCCGTATCAGTCCGGCATAGCCTGTTATTGCTGTCAGCGGTGTGCGCAGTTCATGGGTGATAGTATGTACCGCCTTCTTCCTTGACGTTATCAGTGCCTCGTTCCGTTGTACGGATTGTTCCAGTTGCCTTATCAAATCAGTTGTCTTGTGCTTGTATTGTTTAATGCTTTTTGCATCACGATGTATGATGATGTAGGAAATTAACAACAATAGAAGAACGAATCCCATTAAACCGCCTACTTGCATAAATGACTTTTCACGCATGGCAACTATTTCGTTTTCCCGGCTTTGCAGTTCGGTTTGTACCTTTTCTTCTATTTGGCAAATCAATTCTTGCAGTTGTCTGTTAAGTTCTGCATTACGAGCTGCAAGGCTGTCGGCTTGTTCCGACAATTGGCGATCCTGCACTTTCTGTTCGCTGATTACGTTTCTATTGACCGAATGAAGGATAGTGGTTGATACTGCTGGAGTTACTTCCTTTTTTTTGCCGAATATGCCTAAGAAACCTTTTCGTTTTGGCTTTTTGGACTGTTCCTGCACACTTTTCTGTACAATAACCGGAATTTGATTGGCTATCTTCTTGTTAATAGATTGTTGTTCATCCATTAACCGGACTATCTGGAACATCTGTCGTTCCTTATCCTCTAAAAGACTGCGCACACTATCGATGCGCTCTGCTGGATAGGTGGCCTTGAAACGGCAGAGCATACTGTCCATTGCCATACGCCGTGCATGGTAATGCTCGATATCTTTATCGTTCCATTCCAGTATTGTTTCACCCAATAGAGAAAATTTTATCATTTGAATATTGATATTGTTTATTTCTTTTCGGAGCTCGTCTATTTTTTTATTGCCAAGTTCTAATGCTTCTATCTCCTGCCATTCATAGAGGCTATTATATGCCATACATCCGATAAGAATGGAGATAAGTATATATCCCAACCGTATTGCCTTATAGAAATTTCCTGACCGCTCCATTATTTTAATGACATTGATTTTTGGAACATGAATAAAAGTTTATCTTTTTCGTTCATGCGGATATTATCAGAATAACCGTCTTTTGTTATTTGATACCCACATGGCTTAACCATAAAAATGCCTAAGCCCTTAGTGTACGAACTTACTTCTGAGGCATAGTCTTTACTTGTATTTAATGGAACTTTCCCTTTAATATGACACCAC
Organism: Butyricimonas faecalis; assembly: GCF_003991565.1. Taxonomy (NCBI): domain Bacteria; kingdom Pseudomonadati; phylum Bacteroidota; class Bacteroidia; order Bacteroidales; family Odoribacteraceae; genus Butyricimonas; species Butyricimonas faecalis. The sequence goes on from NZ_CP032819.1 coordinate 1,259,034, forward strand.
TCATTATTACAACTGATGTCTTCAATCTCAGACATCAGTTTTTGCAAATCTGTAATAGCTTTGGAACTCGCTACTTGGGGTATCTGCAACTCAAAACAGAGCATCGGTTCGAGAATGTCCACACCTGACTGTTGCAAAGCCAGCCTGAAGACATAAGGGGTCAGCTGTCTGAAATCAGCAGGTGTACTTACCGGGCTATAATACTCGGCTTGAGTAAAAGTTACTTTCAGATCTGTCACTTCCCATCCATGTAAACCAGATTGGCAAGACATACGAATCCCTTCAAAAACGGCATTTTGAAAAGAATGGTTCAGATAACCATAGGAGATGTCACTTTCGATTTGCAACCCTGCCCCTAACGGTAAGGGTTCAAGAGTCAGCCCTATTGTGGCCCAGTAAGGGTTGGGTGGTACTTCGATCTGAATAATCTTATTGACCTTTTTTATAGGTCGTTCTTTGTAGATAGTCTTGATCTCATCAAAATGGACCTTTACGGAAAATCGTTCTTCCAGCAATGTCTGTATGATTTCCTTTTGGGTCAAACCATATAACGAGATTTCCAATTCATCACTATATGAGTTTATGGAAAAGGACAAAGACGGGTCTTCAATCCACAATGTATTCAGAGCGGATATCACCTTGCTTCTCTCTTCGGGCTTATTTGGCCGGACGGAGGATTTGAGAGCGGGATGCTGATGAGATAATCCTTGAATCAAACAAGGTTTAGCACCTAAATAATCTCCGATTCGAAAATCTTCTATATCTTCTACAATCGCGATATCATTGGCACCCACTTCATCAACATTTATCTCTCTGCCCTGATAAATAGTCTTTAGATTTTTAATCTTGATGAATTTTTCCGAATCGTTGATTCTTACAACGTCTCGAAGTCTCAGACTTCCGTCAATTATTTTAAGAAAACTTCTTTTATGCCCTTTGGGGTCATGCTCTATCTTATAGAGATAAGCTGAAAGTCTGTTTGAGACTGATGCCGGAGGAAGTATAAAAGAAGAAATGGCGTCCAACAACTCATTGATACCGATATTGAACATTGCTGATCCATGTAGCACCGGATAGACTTTGGCTTTTGCCACAAGAGCGATTATCGTATTCCAATAATCAGCCGGTGAAATTTCGCTATCCGCCAAATATCGTTCTAATATATCGTCGTCATGGTTGCATACAAATTCTTTGTATTCTTCCTTTATATATGTTTGGGAGCAAACCGGATAAACCGATCCATCGACAACAGTTTGCATAAACAGGACATCTTGCGACAGATTTGTTTTTATATCCATATACAAACGCTCCAAATTCACACCGGCACGGTCAATCTTATTGATAAATATAATTGTCGGGATTTGCAGCTTTTGTAAAGTACTGAACAGCAACTTTGTCTGCGCTTGTATGCCTTCCTTTGCGGATAAGATGAGGACTGCTCCATCAAGCATTTTGAATGTCCGCTCCACTTCCGCAATAAAATCCATGTGTCCCGGAGTGTCAATGATATTGCATTTCACTCCATTCCAGATAATAGATGTCGTAGAAGCCCGGACAGTAATTCCTCTACGTTTCTCTATATCCATAGAGTCCGTTATGGTGTCACCATTATCCACACGGCCGCACTTTTCCGTTGCTCCACTGGCAAACAGCAGATTCTCGGTTACGGAAGTTTTTCCTGCATCAATGTGAGCAAGAATTCCTAAATTTATAATATTCATTTGGATTAAGCAATAATATACTACAGTAGATGCATTGTCGAAACGCACCTTTTAATACCTCCTCGTAGCATATGAGAACTACAGGATTACTAACTCGTATTAATATGTATATTATTACTGCCGCATAACGATTACAAAATTACACAAAAAAATATATCTAACAAAAGTGGGAGGATTTTTTAACTTTTTACCATAGACATTTTATTAGGGAAGCGTAGGTTCAACTGGCAAGTACAAATAAGTAGAAATGTTTGAACAACACCGTTTTAGGAAGTTGAAAAATCAAGTTTCTCTCTCGGTATAGCGTTTATTTTGGCCAATATCTTCTTTAGTTTAGCATTTGTGTATTTCCCATTCGTGTTCTATTTAGCTCCTTATTATGAGTATGTAGCAAGTTACTTATCAAATTCAGCCTCTTTGAGGGTCAAATATGGTTTTGCAAATGGTGACTGACAAGACATAAACAAGGTCAGCAGGAATTTTTTACATAAATGGACATGAATGTATATAACCTAAAATAAGAATAAATTTTAATAAGGGCTGCCCAAAAAGAAAAAAATGCAGTTGCCATCCTATAGATACTTGCAGAAAGGATAAAATTTACTTTTAGACCTTTTGGGATAGCCCTTATTAATACTTCAGATAAAATTCCTTAGGTTATATTTTCAATCCTTTGGACCGGGTTTCCTCCTTGGCATACAGTCCCGGACGCCCGATTATGACATGGTTGGCAACGATACTATCCGCCGGACTGCGTATCTGCGGCGGTGCATTTTCGGGATATTGCGCCTGCCTGTTCCTCACATCTTCCGCTTCCGGCTTGAGCTGTTGCCCTTCATTCTCCTTTTCTGCGACTTCGGGCGTGGGTGGCGCAAGCTCCAGCTGAATTTTTCGGTCAAGGGCGGCAAGTTCGGACTTCAACTGCTTCAGCTCGTCCTCCTTCTTCCACACCTTACCCGCTATCTCCTGTAACTGCGGTATCTCCATCTCCAGCACCTCGTTCTTCGCCTTGTACTGGTCGATGATGGAGGGTATCCTCTCCATCGCGTTGAGGAAGTTGCGGGCGGCGGCCAACGGGTCAGCCATCGCCAGATGCCCGTTGTTGTAGGTGTACTTGTAGTTCCCCTCGACCACGAAGCGGTTGTCGGTGAACTCCAATCCCTCTTTGAGTATCCTTTCGCTCACCACCTTTATCGGAAAACCGTAAAGTTCACCGACCTGCGTGTACAACCCTCCGGTCGTGGCATTCTTGGCTATCTCCTGCAAACGCTTTCCGATGACCTTCTCATCGGCGGAATCCACTCCGTCCACCTTTATTATATTAAGGCGGTTGCCCTCCTTGTCGGTCTGCACCACCGACAGGAAGCGGTTCCAGTCCTCCGTCATGGCATCTATGAAAGCCGTGTTGTTGCGCAACTCGCCGGTCTTTGACTCCAGCTTGAACTCCGAATCACGCTTGCCCTTGTTGAACGACTTGCGTTCCCCTTCGAGCGATGCGATCCGCTTTTCCAGTTTCGCCTTGTCCAACAGGTCGGTATTGCCGGAGAGCAACGCCATGTATTCCGAGAAATTCATGCCCGATTTTTCGTCCATTGCCCCCTCGTCGATGGTACGCGCACCCATCGCACCGCTTTTGAGCTGGCTTATGAAAGTCTGCTTGCAGTGCAGGAGGTTGAACTTGTAGCTGTCCAGTGACTTCTCCACCGCGTAGATGATTACATCCACGTTGTTCCCGGCGAAATGTTTGGCAATCTCATTACCTGCCCTAACTCCGCGTCCGTCACGCTGTTGCAAGTCGGACGGTCGCCACGGCGTATCGAGATGATGGATAGCCACACACCGTTTCTGGGCGTTCACACCCGTTCCGAGCATAGAGGTAGAGCCGAACAGCACACGCACCGTCCCGGCGTTCATGGCGTCTATCACCGCCTTCCGCGCCTTGTCGGTCTTGCACTCCTGAATGAAGCGCACCTCGCTTGGCGGTATACCGTAGTCCTCCGTCAGTTTGCGCTTGATTTCCGAATAGACGTTCCACCCGTCGCCCGGCTGGTATGTCCCCAAATCAGAGAAAACGAACTGCGTGCCTTTCTGGGCGTCGTATTTTTGATAATACTCCGCGATCATCTTGGCACAGTGACTCGCTTTGTTGTCGGGATGATCTTCGTAATTCGGGTCTATCATGCGCATGTCGAGTGCCATTTTCCGGGCATAGTCCGTGGCGATGAGCATCTTCGCCTTTTCTTCCGTTTCCGAAAGCGGCAGCCTGCCCAACAAGGTGGCATCGCCCGTCTTGGCGAACTGCATCAGTTTCTGTATGAAGTCCTCCTGTTCCGGCGTGGGCGGTATATGGTGCAGTATCTCGTTCTTGGCAGGACGGTCAACGCCCACATCCTCCGCCGTGCGGTAGCCCGTGATTTCATTATAGAAGGCGGCAAGCTCCGGCACTTTGATGAAGTAGCGGAAACGCTCCTTCTGGACCACATTGTTCGTCACGTTAAATTCAAAATCCGTCGTCTTCTTGGCAAATATCGCCGCCCAAGCGTCGAAACACCTTATGTCCTGCCGTTCCAGCTCCTTCGGGCGCAGGTACTTGAACAGCAGGTACAATTCAGTCAGTGAGTTGCTGATAGTCGTGCCGGAGAGGAAGGTCGCACCCAAGTCTTTTCCTGTGCGCTCCTGTATGGTGCGTATGGCAAAGAGCATGTTAAGTGCCTTCTGGCTTCCCTCGCTGTTTCCCAATCCCGCCACACGGTCGTGGCGCGTGTTGAAAGTCAGATTCTTGAACTGGTGGCTCTCATCTATGAAGATGTGGTCGATGCCCATCTGCTTGAAATCCACCACGTCGTCCGTGCGTGACTTTATGGCGTGTTCCACCTTCTCCAGCTTCGCTTCAAGGTTGTGCTTGCGCTTCTCCAATCCTTTCAGCATCGCCCGCGACACGTTCTTTCCCTGCTGCCGTAGCACTTCGAGGTTTTCCTCCACCGTGTCAAGCTCTGCTTGCAGGATGCGCTGCTGCAATTCCGGCGACTGCGGTATCTTGCCGAACTGGTCGTGCGACATGATGACGCAATCGTAGTCGTTGTTCTTTATATTATTGAAGAAGCGCACACGGTTGGCGGTCGAAAAGTCCTTCTCCGAAGCGTACAGAATACGTGCGTTGGGATATGCCGCCTGATAGGTGGCTGCAATCTCCGCAACGTTGGCTTTCAGCCCGATAATCATCGGCTTGTGTGCCAAATTCAGACGCTTCATCTCATGCGCGGCGATGCACATTATCAGCGTCTTACCGGTTCCCACCTCGTGGTCGCAAATTCCGCCGCCGTTCTGTTTCAACATCCAGACGCAATCCATCTGTGAGGGATAGACGCTCTTGATACCCCGGCTTGCCAGCCCTTTCAGGTTGAGGTCGGGAAAGGTCTGATGGGAGCCGTCGTAGCGCGGGCGCACGAAACAGTTGAACTTGCGGTTATACATCGTCACAAGCCGCTCCTTGAACTGCGGCGACTGCTCTTCGAGCCATTCGGAGAAGCCGTTTCGTATCTCGTCAATCTTGGCGTTGGCGAGTTGTATTCCCTCGCTGTCGCGCATCTTGATGTCGTTGCCATGCTCGTCCTTGCCGATGGACTTCATCATGTCAGGGCAGGTGTTGTGCAGGGCGTGTTTTAGGAGGTGCATACCGTCATAGTTCCGGTAATACCCCTTCACCAGAAACTCGTCCGTGATTTTCATGGTGCGGTAGCCGCACACCACCGAAAACTCGTCCATGCTTGCGGAATAGGCGATTTTCACCTCCGTGTCGAACAGCCGGCTCATGTAGGCGGCATAGACACCCGTCGGAATCCAGCGTTCCCCGAAATTGAAGTCCAGATCCTCGAAGGCGATGCGCTGCGGCTCGGCATCTTTCAGAGCCTCCAACGCCTGCTTCACCTCCGGCATACGCTCATTTTCGGGATTGTCACCCATCCATGCCTCTATGCGTTCCGCTTTCTCTATGACATTTCCGGCGATGAAACGGTCTTTGATTTCGTAACCGGTCACGAGCGGATTGTAGTAGATGCGCCCTTGCAGGGCAGTGAGCAAATCCTCCGCCGTGCTGTCGGTTATCTCCCGCATATAGTCGAGATTGACCGTACCATATTTGTTGAGCGACGCAGACAGGGCTTCTTCGGGAGAGCCTACGTTGGCATGGCTCTCCACCGCGAAGGAAACAGGATGCTCGAAGATGTCCGCCTTGACGAACTTTCCGTTTTCCATCCGTTCCAGCGAAAGGATGTCGCGCCCGCCCGCATCCATCATCACTAACTTCACGTTCTGCTTGGCGTTGAGGTTGCCGTAGCGCATGACAAACTCATCGTAACAGGTATTCAGATGCTCTCGCCACGGAACATTTGCCTCGCGCCGGAGCGATTCATAACGGTACAGACGCTCGTAGGCGTCACGCAGCGACACATACAACAACGCCTTTTCCTTCTGGTATCCTTTCAGGTCGAGCGGCTGGAATGTCGCCCCGTATGGCGTGATGTCTTTCAGGTAGCCGATGTTATGACGCCCCCGGTCAGCCACCAGCGACCCTTCGCGCAGGTGCATCTCCGGCGTGCGGTGGTAGGCACGCGGAGAAAGGTCCACGACTTCCTCCTTCGGCTTTTCCGCTTCGATGTCGGGGAAAAGGAAAGTCCCCACCGCTTCCGATGGGGTATCTGTAACGGCAGGTGCGGCGACTGCCTCCGGCTGTGTTTCCTCCTGTCGTGGCTGCTCACGGGAAGTTTCCGGCACGGCTTTCACTTCCGTCTTTTCCGCCACTTGTTTCTCTTTATGCTGCCTTGCCAGTTCCCGAAGTTCTTTCCTACGCTCCGGCGTCAAACCCATCATCATTTCATAGAAACCGTTGATGGGAGGATTGGTATCCCAGTCCAGTGTGGCATAGATGTCGTCCGGGTCGGCAGGCTTGGCGGTGTTCTCCGCTTTCACCTCCTTATTCTCCATTGCGGGTTTTGCAGTTGGAGCTGTCGGTGTAACCGTGACTTTCGGTTTGGGCGGAGTGGACTTTGCCGTAACTGCCTTTTTCACCGTCTTTTTCTTTTTGGAGGTTTTCGGTTGGCTGACCTCTTCCGTCATCCCCCAGAGGTCAAGCAGGGTGAGCTGCACGCCTGCGGAATATTGCGGGCGCGGTTCTATCTCCGGCTTTTCATCTGCGGGTTGCGGCTTTTCTGTCGGAGTTTCCACCGTCTGCGCCGAGGATACTGTTTCCAATTTTATGGCAGGACGCTCTACTTTATTTTGAACGGCAACTTTTTCTTCCGTTCCTGCCTGCCGGATTGAACCCGAATACAAGCGCATGGCAAGCCTGTAATGGAAATCCTCGTCGAGCATACGGCGCAAATCCCCGGCGATGCCTGCTGCCTTGCCCTCGTGCAGATAAACCATAGCGGGCTTCCCGTAGGGGTCTGTGTCAAGTTTCGCCATCGTATGCACGATGCGTTCCGGGTGGTGGATGAAATAGGCGTTGTCGGTCAGGGCGGTTTTCGTGTCCGTCTGTATCACGGTCATCAGCCGCTCGTCCTGCGACATTTCCTTCTTGCTGAGGTTCTTTTGCAGGACAATCAGGTCACTGCCCACCTCCGTGCCCGCGTTGTCCGTGAACAGGTTGTTGGGCAGGCGTATCGCGGATACCAGATTGGCCTGACTGAACAGCTCGTTACGCACGGAGGTCTTGGTGCTATTCAATACCCCTTGCGAGGTGATGAACGCCACGATACCGCCGTCACGCACGGCATCCAGTCCTTTGAGAAAGAAATAGTTGTGGATGGTTTTCTGGGCGGAGCGTCTGCCGAAAGAGTCGCTCCGCTGAAACTCCGCGTCGAACACGGCAATGTCACCGAACGGAATGTTGGACACCGCCAAGTCGAAATAATTGTTGAACGGTCTTTCGATTTTCTCAAAACCGCAGGTGCGCATTTTCTGGTCGGGATAGAGATGCCTCAAGATTGTACCCGTGAGCAGATCCTTCTCGAAAGCCATCACATCCGCATTGGGGCTGTGCCGCAGCATGGAATCCACGAACACGCCGACACCTGCCGACGGTTCGAGCATACGGGCGGGGCGGACGCTGTAATCTGCCAGCACGTCCGCGATGGTGTCGGTTATCTCTTTGGGGGTGTAGAAAGCGGTCAGCACGGACGCTTTCAGCGAATCCACAAACCGCTTGTACTCTGTTTCGTCCTTGCTGTTCTCACGGATAAGCCTGTGCAGCTCCACCGTCGGGGCGAACAGTTCGAGGTCGGATTTCGCCCACCGGACGGCATCCGTCAGTTCCTTTGCAGGGTTGAGGATACATTTCAGACCGCCGAAACCGCAGTACCTTTGAAGTATGGCACGCTCTTCGGTTGTCGCTGTCCTATTTTCCCTGTCAAGGATGAATGCCGTCCGTATCGCCTCGATGTTGTCCCGCAGTTTCTGTTTGCGGTTAAACGCCATATTCGTCTAAGTAAAGGACGGTTGCTCCCGTCAGCTCCGTGTAGAGCAGGTCGTAATCGGAAGACAGGGCGAAATTGTCATCCGAGAGGTCATAGACGGAGAACACGTTGCCGACAAGCGGCAGCAGTTTCAGGACAAAGGCTTCACGCTTCTCTTCCGGCACTTCATCGGCAAACTCGTTTTCCACGACTTCGCGGAGGATGGCGTAACGGGAATAATGCAGCCCGCGCAGCAGCGTGTCCATCGCCAGTTCCTGCGCACCATCGGCGGGATAGCCTTCAAGCCGTGCCCTCTCATACGTTTCGGCGGCACGGTCGGCCCGTTCCCGTATGAAAGCGGTGTCGTCAGCCTGTTCAAACTTGTTCGTGCGGAGATAGTCCAGCAGGTACAGACCGTAATAGGAAAAGTCGGTCTGACCCTCGTTTTTCTTCTTGTTGTTCATTACTTTGGATTTAGCGGATTGATAATTAACGGGATAATCGGTTGGAAAAAGGAAGAAAAAGGCACTCGGTATCCCTCCGAGTGCCACCACTAAATCCAAAGTATGAGTGTAATCCGGTATCGAAGAACAATTCATTACTCTGAACAAGTGGCAAAGTTAATACTATTTCTTCCGTCCTGAAAATTTCTTGTCCTTTTTAGCCTCCGGGAACACAAAAGTCGTGTTATATTCCCCGTCAAAGGCGACAACAGCATCGAAACTCTTGCCCTGTTTGCTCTTGAACCCTTTGAGCAGCTTGGTATGCCCTTCGGTGAGCAGGTCTTTGATTTCATCGTCGGACAGGGTGCGTCCCGCTTTCAGCCGGAACACGGGCAGTCCGCACTCCGTGTTGTCGCAGCGTACCACCTTGCCGTAGAACCGCATCCTGCCCGTGCCACACTTGGGACACGCGCAGCCGGAGTCACGGCTGCCGAAGAGCTTGTCGCACGAGATCAGTTCGGAGGTTATCTCACGTGTGTACGCCTCTATCTCCTTGCGGAAGGTGTCGTCGGACAGTTCCCCGCGCTCGATACGCGCCAGCTCCTTTTCCCATTCGCCCGTCATGGCAACATCGGCGATGCGCATCGTCTTGACGACGGAATTGAGGGCAAGTCCTTTTTCGGTGGGAACAAGCGACTTCTTGCAGCGTTCCATGTAACCGCGCTTGAAAAGCGTTTCGATGATGGAGGCGCGTGTGGCGGGAGTACCGATGCCACAGTCCTTCATCGCCTGCCGCAGTGCGTCGTCCTCAATTTCCTTGCCCGCCGTTTCCATTGCCGAGAGCAGGGTGGCTTCGGTATGCAGCGGCTTGGGTTTGGTCTTTCCTTCGGTAATGGACGAGCCTTTCGGTGTCAGCGTGTCGCCTTCCTGCCAGCCGGGGATGGTAATTTCCTCTTTTTCCTCGCCATAGACGGCACGCCATCCGGTTTGCTTCACGACGCTGCCTTTTACGGTAAACTCCACTCCGGCACATTCCGCCGTGACAGTGGTCACATCCTTGACGCATTTCTCAGAGAATGCCTCGACCATGCGCCCGGCAATCATCTGATAGATGGTATTGTCCTCTTTGGAGAGGAAGAGCGGTTTCTCACCCGTGACGAGCAGGGCATGGTGGTCTGTCACCTTGCCGTCGTCCACGCTGCGGCGTGTCGGGGCGGCTTTTGCCCGCACCTTGTCTTTCCATTCGGGCTGTGTGCCGATGAAAGCGAGCAGTTTGGGAATTTCGGCAAACACGTCTTCGGGGATGTAGCGGCTTCCCGTTCTCGGATAGGTTATCAACTTCTTTTCGTAGAGTTTCTGCGCGATTTCAAGCGTCTGTTCCGCCGTGAAGCCGTGCTTGGCGTTGGCTTCTTTCTGGAGCGTGGTCAGGTCGTAGAGCAAGGGAGTTTCCTCCGTCTTCTCCTTGCGCTCGGCTTTCGTGACAGTGGCGCAACCTGCCGCCTTTACCTTATTATATAGTTCCATCGCCGGTTCTTTCTCTTTCCATTTCTCGGAGGATGAGAATTTCACGACTTCGCCGTCGCAACCGTCCGTTGCGATATGGAGCTGCCAGAATGCTTCGGACGTAAAGCGGCGGTTCTCCCAGTAGCGTTCACATACCATAGCCAACGTTGGTGTCTGCACCCGCCCCACGGAATACGTGCCGTGTCCGGCGGCGATGGATAACGCCTGTGTGCCGTTGATGCCCACGAGCCAGTCGGATTCGCTCCGCGCTTTGGCGGCGAGGTAGAGGTTGTCGTATTTGCTGCCGTCTTCGAGTTTCCGCAGTCCCTCGCGGATAGCTTTGTCGGTGAGAGAGCTGATCCACAGGCGCACGAAAGGAGTGGTGCAACCCGTATAGTGGTAGAGGTAGCGGAAGATAAGCTCTCCCTCGCGTCCGGCATCGGTCGCCACGATGATATGTTCGCTTGTGTCGAACAGTCTTTTGATGACTTTTATCTGCGACACCACGCCGCTGTCGGGCTTGTAACCTTTCTCCGTCCTGACCTGACGGGGGACGAGCGTGAATGTGTCGGGAATAATCGGGAGGTTGTCACGGACAAATCCGCGCACGCCGTAGCCGTCGGGCATGGCAAGCTGAACGAGGTGTCCGAATGCCCATGTCACGGCATAACCGCCTCCCTCGAAATATCCTTCCTCTCTCTTTGTCGCGCCCACGATGCGGGCGATTTCACGTGCCACGGAGGGCTTTTCTGCAATGATTGTCTTCATGTCTTCTTCTTTTTTGTTGATACTTTGGATTTTATTTTGGATTCAGTGGCGGACACGGGATTACATTTTCATGCCCTTGCCCGTTTTCTTCTGCGGCTTCTCCTGCTGCTGTTGCTGGCGGGCGTCCTTCGGGTTGGTCTGACCTTTCTGCAACGGCTCTCTCAGATTCTTTGTAGCCTCGTTGGTCTTGCCATCGTTGTTCACCGCCACCTGCGTGCGGCTCTCGTTGGACGGAGCAACCTGCTGTGCATTGTCAGGGTTCGTGTCGTAGCGGTACGGGCGTCCCTTCTCCGGGTTGAACTTGATATACATCGTGGCATGGAAGCCCTGCTTGTCGGTCACGTTCTCCAGCTTCACGGCTTTACCCGCCACATAGTCGGCTTTCTGCTGGTCGGTGAAGCTCACGCCGCTCCATTTGCTGATGGGGCGGATGCTGCCGTCCTCGTTCGTCCACGTGTTGCGGCGTTGCTCCTTCTTGGTCTGTGCGGCATTTTCCCCGCCCTGCGCCTGACTTTTCGATGTGTCGCCTTTGGTTTCCTGTGTCTGTGCGGTACGGGGCGACTTGCCGGTTCCCGGCACGAACTCCACGCCGCGCTGCTCCACGTTCACTTGCAGGGTGGTGACGAACTTTCTGCCGTCGTTGCGCTCGATGAGCTTGTCGCGTACGGGCAGTCCGGCGCGGAGCATGTCCCGCTCCTGCGTGGTGATTTCCGTCTTGCCGATGCGCTCCGGGATGCGCACCCTGCTTGCCGGAATGTCCGTGATTTCATTCGTCTTGCGGTCGATGCTGATGTAGGAGGGGATGATCTCGCCCGTTTCCCTGTCCACAATGTCCACGACCCTACCGAGATTGCCCGTTTCGCGGAGGTTCTTCCGGTCATTGTCGGAGAATTTGTGTTCCTTGTACTCATCCAGCTTCTGCTCCTTGCGGATGAAGTGCGGCACGAGGCTGATGTTTCCCTCACCGTCCTTCTTGAAGGAGAGGCGGGCGTCCAGCTCGAATGATTCGCCGCCGAAGGTCGGTTTGACCTTTACCAAGTCGGACTTGCCATAGTTGAGCATCTTCGTAAGGTCGCCGGACTTTTCAAGGTTGTCCCGCTTTACGCCCCATCTGTCCTCCAGCTCCTGCCAGTTGATTTTACTCTCGTCGATGGGCTGGTAGCCACGTTTGCCCTGCATCTGTTCGGATTTGTCCTGTTGCTGTTCTTTCCGTTGTTCCATGTTCTCCTGTTTTTGAGGTTCTTGTTTCTCTGTCTGTTGTGCTGCCATCTCTTCCTGCACCTTCTTCTCATAGTCGGAGGTGTCCACCTTGTGAGGGGCGAGCAGCTCCTTGTTCGCTTCGGGGTCTTTCAGCAGTTGCTTCATCACCTCTAAGAGATTTTCAGCTTGGTCTGCCGCAATGCGGTAGAAACCGAAGCGGCTGGGTTCCTTGCACTGCCGGAAGAAGTTCTTGAAGAAGTTGTCCAGCACGTCGCCATGTCGGTCGAATTGCAGGAAACTCTGCGCGTTCTCCGCTTTTGCGGGGGTGCGCTTGGGTGTGCCGTCCGCGTTCAGCCCGGCTACCACGCTGATCTCGCCTGTCTTCTCGTCACGGACTACCAGCACGTCCTTTTCGTCTTTTTTCTTTGCCATCTGAAAAATGTTTTAATGGGTTATTTATGAAAGAAATTATGGATACGAGCCTTGTAGAAGGCTATATCTTCCTTTTTGAAGTCCTTGATATGGTTGGAAAGGAATGTCAGCACGTCCTCCTCGCTGTAATAGGTCTTCTTGCCCAGCGTCTTGTAGGGCAATGCGCCTACGCTGCGGTAGCGTTGGAGGGTGCGTTTGCTTATCTGGAGCAACATGCACAAATCCTGATTGTCGAAAAGGCGGATGCTTTCCGTGATAGTGGGCTGTTTCCCCTCAGCCTTCATCGCCAGCAGCAGTTCGTCCTGACGGTCGAGCCGTTCCATCAGCTTCTGCATCCAGCCCTCGAAGTTGTTTCGTGTGAGCAGTTCCATGACCTATGTCCTCCTTCCTTTTGGTTTGCCGCCCGTGCGCAGCGTGTGGTTGTGGAACAGGGTGTCTATTGTCCCTTCCTCGTTCCTTACTGTGTTGTCCTCCAATAGCCGCAGTATCTCGGAAAGGCGGTAGCGGCAGCTTCCGCGTACCACCACATACTCGATACGGTGGTCGGTGCGCATACGCTGCATGGTGCGCTTGCTCACGTTGAGCATCTTCGCCGCCTGTGCCGTGTCAAGCAGCTTGTCTTCGGTTTCCCGCTTCCGTTTCTTCTCGTCCCTTGCCTCGCGGATGTACCCTGCGATGTTCGCAATCTGCGCCATCATCTCCTTGTAGGCGGAACTTTCCATTGTTATCACTTTCATGTTCAGTCCTTTCTTTTTGTTTCTGCGACAAAATTCGGCAATAAACAAAAGGGGCTTTAACAACTCACTACGTGACTCACGTAAGATTTTTGCGGAAGATGGCTCCGTAACCCGGTCAAACGGCGCAACAGGCAGCCTTTCAGCGGAAAACGATACGTCTTGTATGCCGTTTCGTTACCTTTGCGGCAAACTCTAAATGACATGAATATGGAAATAGTATCTATCGAGAAAAAGACTTTCGAGATGATGGTGGCGGCATTCGGCGCACTCTCGGAGAAGGTCGCCGCCCTGAGGCGCAAAAGCGACACGGGGCGCATGGAAAGATGGCTCACGGGCGAGGAGGTCTGCGGGCAGTTGAGAATAAGCCCGCGCACGTTGCAGACGCTGCGTGACAGGCGGCTTATCGGCTACTCGCAGATAAACCGCAGGTTCTATTACAAGCCAGAGGAGGTGAAGCGGCTGATACCGCTTGTCGGCACGCTCTATCCGCACGGCAGATGATTTGATTTATTCACCCACTGAATCCGAAGTTATGATGAACGAGAACAACGATGTTTTTACGATGGAAGACGAGCCGATAGCCTCTGTGGTGCAGGATATGCGCAAAGGCTCGAAATGGCTGTCCGCATTTCTGGAAAGCTACCGTCCTCCGCTGGACGGGGAACGTTACCTGACGGACGGCGAGGTGTCGGAACTGCTCCGTGTGAGCCGGCGCACCTTGCAGGAATACCGCAACAACCGCGTGTTGCCCTTCATACTTTTGGGAGGGAAGGTGCTTTACCCGGAAACGGGGCTGCGCGGGGTACTGGAAGCGAACTACCGCAAGCCGCTGGAGTGAGGCGGTTTCATGAAAAAGTAAACGGGTGACACCTTTTGTGGTGCTACCCGTTTACTTGTCTTATGGGGTATGTGCAATCAGCAATACCCGGCTTTTCCGTTCTGTATGAACATCACGTATGTCTGCCGTTTCTCTTGTGAGAGTGCCTTTCCCACCAGCCATGTGCGGAACAGGTGGGTGTTGTAGGTATTCACCCTGAAAGCGACCGGGATGATGATTTCAAGGGCGTACACGTCCGCGTGCAGCCCGTTTTCAAGCTGCATGTAGCGGCACACCTCGTAGTCGTTCAGCACGTCCGACTTGCGGACGGCTCTGATGGCGGCGTTCACTGCCGGGACGGTCGTATGGAACAATCCGGCTATTTCGGTGGCGGTCATCCACACGTCGTTACCGGTTACGCTGACTGCCTTGTCCTCGATGATGATTGTGTCACGTTTCATGGCTTTTCTTTTTAGATGGTGCAACCTGCAAATTCCTCGACGCCGTTCAATCTTGCGGCAAGGTTCTCCATGTCCTGATTGAGCTTCTCTTTGGTTATCTTTGCGTAAATCTGCGTCGTCTTTATGCTCTTGTGTCCGAGCATGGAGCTGACCGTTTCGATGGGAACACCGTTGGAGAGGAATATCGTCGTGGCTGCCGTGTGGCGGCTCTGATGCCACGTGATATGCTTGGTGATGCCGCAACGCTTGGCGACGGCACGGATACCGGCAAGGCACGTGTTATAATGCGGAACGGGAAATATCCTGCCGTCCCCGCACAGTCCCCGGTATTTGCCGATTATGCGGTTGGCGATGTCGAGCAGGCGGATGTTGGACACCACGCCCGTTTTCTGGCGGTTGATGTTTATCCACTCGTGTTCGTCGAAGTAGGTGCGGATATTCTCTTCCGTAAGGTTGCGCATATCCGCGAACGACAGCCCCGTGAAGGCGCAGAACAGGTAGAGGTCGCGGTACAATTCCTGTTTGGCGTTTTTCAGTTTCCCCTCCATCAGCAGGCGGATCTCATCTTTGGTCAGGAAACTGCGTGTTGTTTCCTCCTTCTTGATTTCATACTCGCGGAACGGGTCGCGCGTCAGCCACTCGTTGTTGATGGCGATGAATACCATCGTCCGTAACGGGCAGACGTACAGCCACACGGTATTGGTGCAGCAGTGCTTGTCCGTGCGCAGGAACATCTCGAAGTCGGAGATGAAAGCCGGGGTAAGCTCTTTTAGGGCGATGTCCTTCACATGGTAGCGGATGTCGAGGAACTCTTGCATGTGCTTGTAAACGGTGCGGTACTTCAGCAGCGTGCCTTTGGCTTTCATGCCTGCCTCCACCTGCTTCTCGTAGTCCTCGTTGTGCTGGCGGAACACCTGCATCAGCGTGTGGTAGCGGTGTTCCAGTCCGAGAAAGGCGTTCTTCACCTTCTCCGCCGTGACGAAGTTGTCACGCTCCATGATTTCCTGATAATGCCTGTTGATGCGTACCCGCATCTTGTCAAGCATACGGTTCGTTTCGAGTGCCGCCGTGCTTCTGCCCGTGACACGTCCACCTTTGGTGTCCCACAGTTTCGGATCGACAGTCAGTTTGCAGCTGAACTGTGTCTGGCTGCCGTCCACCGTGATGCGTCCCATGACGGGAACTGTCCCGTCCTTTTTCACTACCTGACGCTTGAGGTAGTAGATTACTGAAAATGTACTCTTCATTGTCCTTAATTTTTGGGTTTCAAAATTAGTTGGTGAAGAGTCCGGTGTTGGTACGCAAAACGGGGAGGAACGGCGCAATCTTTTTCCGTAACCTGATTTTTCGCATGAGTTATGGATAACTCACTATTCCTTAGAGCCTTGTTTCGCTATTCGTACCCGTTTGTCGCATTTTCGGGCATGGTTACGAACAAGTAACGTAGCGGCGTCAGGATTTGGCTTCGGCAGGGATTGTAATGGCTTCACGGATTATCGCCACTTCAACCAAAACCCTTGTAACTCAATTCTATCACTATATCTTTCCGCATTTCACTTTTTTGTAGTAACTTTGCACACTGAAAATGAATGATATGGATATTCTTGAACTTGCCCGATACAATCAGCAAACTGCCTGGAAAATACTGGAACACACCGGTATTATTCCCGCATGGGAGCACATTGGGGCAATTGTTCATTTGGTAGGCTCACTCAAATCCGGTCTGTTGGCAAAAAGTAGGGATATAGACCTGCATATCTATACCGAGACACTAGATATTGGAGCCAGTTTTTCTGTAATGCAGAAACTTGCCGAACGACTCTCTTTAAAGGAAGTCCACTATAAGAATCTGATTCAGACAGAAGAAGAATGCATCGAATGGCACGCCATTTACGAAGACGAGAACGGAAATACATGGAAGTTCGACATGATTCATATTCGCAAAGGCTCAAAATATGATGGTGTGATAGAAAAAATAACAGCTGCCATTACAAATCGACTTACTCCTGAAATCAAGCAAACCATCCTCCAAATCAAATTTGATGTACCGGACGGTGTACAGATTCCCAGCATAGAAATCTATCATGCTGTTTTCGTGGGCGGAGTTCGCAGTTACGAAGAACTGGAACAATGGAGAAAAAACAATCCGTTGCCCAATAGCTTGGATTGGTTGTCGTAATGGAAAATACGTTCAAAGCAGCTCTGCAAAGTGAGGTAAATAAGTAAACTTGTATATTATCATATGTGATAAATATTGAAAATGAAAAAGATTAAAATAACAGCCATAAGAAAGGTGCAACATAGTGATTTGTCGGCTATGTACGAAAATCCTATTGAACACACTTGTGATATTGAAGAAGGTACAACTTTTATTTCAGTTGATGGGCAGAAACCGGAAGAACTATGTGAAAGCGCATGGAATTCAATGAATTATTTTGTTACAGAATTAGCCAATGGAGGCGGTAACTTCTATGACGGCTGGATGAAGAATCCGCACTCGGCAATGATTTCGTGTAACGATGGCTTTCGTCCTGTCAGTTTTTATATTGAAGTGATTGAGTAATGATCTACATGAAGATAAAACGCTAATGCTTAGTTAATAGAGAATGCCGTAACTTTCTGCCCGGTTAATGGCTTCGATCACGTTATCGACATTCAGTTTTGCCAATATATTCTTGCGGTGATTGTTTACCGTGTAAATACTAAGGTTCAATTTAAAAGCAATCTCCTTGCTCAAAAAGCCCCGTCGGATTAATAAAAGTATTTCCTTTTCCCGCTTGGTTAATTGTTGATTTGACGGAACAACTGTCGATGCAAGTATCTCACCCGTCTTGCGATTTATAACTGTTCGCTTGATTCGCTCCATCGGAGTTTGATCGGGAGAAAGATCCATTACTCCCATAATTATCCACGCCTTTCCCTTCTTGTCTTTCTGAATCACTTGGTGACGACTGATTACATTCACATATTTCTGCCGGACATTTAGCATACGAAACTGAAATATCTGCTGATAATCATTTCTTTGCTCCCGCGGAAGTGAATAGATGAACTGCCCGTGTTCAATCTGGTGTTCGACGAGCTGTGCCCGGTCGTCCGGGTGAATCCGTTCCTCCAATAAATCCCCCTGCTTCCGAATCGTCTTTATCCATGTAGGGTTATATCCGAAGATAGTCGCAAAATTATCGGATGCAAAATCGTATCGTTCTTTGAAAACATCTACGGTAAAGATGCAGCTTTGGCTTATTCGCGAAAATGTCTGTATAGATGCCCTGCGTTCATTCCACAAATCATAGTCCACATCCAGTGGGCTGATCTGCTGTCTTGCCCATAATTCTTCGGGAGTTATATTATTGGTCGTCATGCGACAAAGATAAGCGATAAATTTTTTCGTTTCTCTATTTCTATTTGACTTTCTAAAGAAATACTATAGAACTGCCTCTCTGATCCCACCTTTACAACGTAATATCCTGTTTATAAGAAAAAAGGGAGAACCTATAAATTCTCCCTCTAGTGATCCGGTTGGGATTCGAACCCAAGACCTACGGCTTAGAAGGCCGTTGCTCTATCCAGCTGAGCTACCGAACCAAGTGTCATTCAATTTTAACGGTGCAAAGATAGTGCTTTCTCCTATAAATACAAACATTCGCTCATATTTTTTTAGATTAAAATGAACCCTCCGCATTATTATCCATAATACATTTAACAAAGACAAAATTTCATTCGCTTTCGTAAAACTTTATTTTCCAACTCTCGTAAAATAAGTTGTGAATTTTCTTTTTGTGGGAGAAAAATAAAATTATATATTTGAAAAACAATAATAAGTCAAACACTAAAATTTAAAACACTATGGCAAAAATAACACTCGCAGGTAATAGCATACACACAAAAGGTAATTTACCTTCAGTCGGTTCAGTAGCTCCCGATTTCTCATTAGTGAAAACAGATTTATCCGAATTAACCTTGGCAAGCGAAAAAGGTAAACGTATTGTCCTAAATATTTTCCCCAGTCTTGACACTAGCGTATGCGCAACATCCGTACGCACATTCAATAAACTTGCAGCAGAAATGAACAATACCATTGTATTGGCCATCTCGAAGGATCTTCCTTTCGCACATGCTCGTTTCTGCACCACAGAGGGAATTGACAAAGTAATTCCTCTTTCTGCATTCAGAGACCACGCTTTCGGTGAAAAATATGGGATTGAAATGGTAGACGGACCTTTAGCCGGTTTATTGGCTCGTTCTGTTGTCGTTATCGACGAGAATGGAAAAATTATCTACGAAGAACTCGTTCCGGAAATCACTCACGAACCGAACTACGATGCTGCATTAGCTAGCTTAAAATAAATAGGTAGCGAGATAACAAATATGGACGAAACGTAGCGAATCGTACTGAAATAATATTCATTACGTTTCGTCTTATGAGAAGCACATTCAAATTAAATTGCAATCTACTGAATAGTAATACTATAAAAAAAGAAAGTCCGTAATGGGTAACGATATAAAAATGAGCAAACTACTTTAGTTTACGATGTTTTTCCATCGCTTCAAATAACTCATTACAAAGGTAAACAACTATTTTTATATATCAACTAATCGTCTATCTTTTAACCAATTTCTTTTGGTTATTCATCCATTGAATGGCTTCGGCAGTATTTTTCACTCCAATACGTGCAAATATCTTTTTCTTATGGTATTTAACTGTGGGAAGTGATATTCCAAGAATTCCGGCCATTTCAGTCTCAGTTTTTCCATTACTTGCGAGTTTCAAAATCATCATTGCCTTTGAGGTAAGTCTTTGGGTTTTTACTTCCACAAACTTATCTATAGATGGTATATATTGCCAAACAACGGAATTGTCGTTCAGTTTCAAATAGGCATTGCCCGGCTTTTCTGCGGTAGGATAGCTGATAACACAAAGTGTCAATCTTATTATACCGTCATTGGTTAAATCAAGTATGGTTATCTTTTGGTTTATCAGAACCATTTTACCTCTTCTATCCCTGACTCTCAAATCATATGTATAATAACCGTTGAAATTCAATCTCTTATTCAATGGTAAAGAATAGAAATATTCAAAAACCCTTCTATTACAAGGAGCTCTTGCCTCAATATCCTTCTCGTGTATAAATTTCTCAAAATATAGATACCCTTCTCTTTGGATGTCATCCAAAGTATTTTCAAAAAAGAGCGAGCTTCCTTTTGTAACATACAGTATCTTTTTATTCATATAATCAAGAATATAAGCATCAATATCCATAAAAGCCTCAAATGCTTTCAAACATTGGATAAAATGTTGGTTCCGTTCAGAATAGTCGATACTATCTTCTGTATCAAAGATGTGAAACGGATGCGATGAAACGAATGAGGATTTAGTTGTCATGTTGCTTTCCATTTGTAAAGTGTAAAGATAATAAATCCACCAATAAGGCTATTCTTTAGCATAGTTAATTTCACTATTTAATCTTTCGACTATATCTTTGCATTACAAATATATACGTAATAAATTTATATTATGGAAACAAATTATTTATCGCATAGGACTGTTGAAGTTAGTGATCTTAAAAGAATATGTCAGTTTCCTAAAGATGAGGAAGAATTGTTTTTTATGTTTCCTAAAGCTGAATATCCATTGACTGAACGTCAATTAGAATTTGCCATTAATAGCCGATTCGATTCCACAGTTATATTATTTAACAACATTATTGTTGGGTTTGCAAATTTCTATGAGGTAAAGAAAAGTCAATATGCCTCAATAGGAAATGTAGTGATAGATGCTAACTATCGGAATCTTGGAATCGGCAAATACCTAATTCATACTATGGAGCAAATTGCCATAGAAAAATACGGTATTTCAAGACTTTATCTTTCATGTTTTAACACGAACACAAAAGGTATCCTATTATATTCTAAATTAGGCTATATGCCATGCAAGATAGAAAAATGGTTGAACTTTCAAAACGAATCATTAGCATTAATAAAAATGAAAAAGAGAATATCATCCATTTAACGAACTATAAGATTGGGATTATGAAAGAAATGCCAATACGAGAAATATAAACAAGCTAAATCATTTTGTTATAAGTAATTAATATTCATGTAGCATAAAAATGAAATATAACTTGATCTAAATATTAATATTTACAAATTAAAATTTATGCTTATGAATGATTTATCAGAAATAAGGATCTCAATTCGTTACTCATAAGACGCACATTTTCAAGTTGATAAAATCACTTTTTATGAGTCGTTTGAGAAATGTAAAACCACAGACAAACAGTGTTATAAGCAGTCAATGAAGGCTATCAAATCACTGTGTTTCACTCTGTCAAAAATGGGTAATAGTGTAGAAACTGATTGTTTACCGCACTCTGCTCAAAACGGCATTTTAGCAATCCAGTAACCGGAATTACTTAACACCAATCATATTGACTTTTCAGATAATTATCATATTTTTCATTTTTAGCTTTTCGGTCGGGAGTTTGCGAAGTATATTCAATGTGTTATTCCAGAGGAAGAAAAGCCACGCCAAGCCCAACGGCAACCTACCCCTGATGTACCCGCCTTACAGTGAATGGCGAAAGCAAATATTCAGTTGCAAGTTGGACATAAAGAATAACCGTGCTTCGGGCAAGAGTATTGAAGCTCATCGAATCAACCATACTGTTGATAGAATTCGTGTGTATGAAAACCGCTGCTATCAAAAACTTATGGGAGGAAAGGCAAAGTAGGCATGGGCTTTAAAATCTGCAGCAAGGTCAAGCGACTACACCGTTGAGGAAACAATCTCCACCTTCATGCTTCGTAAGCGGGTTCAAGGGCAATCTCTTTGTACTCCCGGAGGGAACGACTTTCAGCCACCCTCCCCCCGAAGATACAAAAATTCACCGAATGTCCCGAAGGGATAAAAAATCGTTCTCGAAATCTCAGAATACGATACACATATTCATTCCCCAGCCATCCGAAGAGTAATATGGCACACTTGCAAAAGTTGCCTTATTACATTTAGCCTTTTTGAAACATTTAGAGTATAGCCAATAAGTAAGCTTTACACTGGTTATTCCTATACAAGCCCCCGCAATCACATCGTTGATGTAGTGTCGATTATTATATATTCTCAAATATCCGGTAGTAGCTGCAACCGCATATCCAGTATATCCAATCCACGGCGAAACATCCTTGTACTCTTTATAAAGAAATTCAGCACCCATAAATGCCGTGGCAGTATGCCCCGAAGGGAACGAATTACGGGCATTGCTATCCGGTCTTTTTTCCTTAAAGACAAATTTCATAGTATTGACAAGAATACCAACTGTTGCATAAGACATTGCAAGGATTATTGTTCTATCCTTAAATCCATGCTTCCCCTTTATCCCACATAAATTCAATCCATAGACAGCCACCATGGGAGCATATTGGCTATGATCATCAAGTTTGAATTTATATTTTCCTTTGGCAGAAAGGACGTTTTGAACATTTTCCCTTTGTTTGGTTAACCATCCATTATGAACAAACAGTGCGGAAGCACCAATCACTGCAGTTGGAATTAATACTTCCTTAAGCCTTAAATTATGTGTATCATCTGTAACATGTTGGAGAGATACAGTTTGGTGAAGGCTATCCTGCTTTTGAACTTGCGCATGTGCAGGTACGACACAATACGTAAGAAAGCCTATTATAAATAAGCTAACTTTCTCGAAATAATAAATTTTCATCTACGCTGTTTTTATGCGCAAACCATAATCTTGATAATACGGGTAAAACGATAAATACCTCAGCGCAAGAAAAATGAAGCGTGAGCTTCACTTATCTAACTCTGAGGTATTTGGCGTAACCCGTATAGACGATAAGTTCCACCCACGCATAGCGTAGGCGTTCACTGAACTTATTCGTGTCTATACATCATCTAATCGCCAAATTTTCAGAGTATATCGAATAATAGTAAACGCTATTAATATGTTATGTTAAAATTATCTCTTTTCTTAATTTGTATTACTGGTTATTAATGTTTTAATGCAGCAAAGATAGCGATATGTGTTGAGAATGGCTAATCTTAAAGATTATTTTTCAAAACGAATACCTATATTTTGCGTGTTCAAAAAAACTATTTATCTACAGATGAAAGAATTATTTGACAGCATAGTAATGCAAATTGCAGGAAATAGTACGAAAAGTTTATTTCTCAATCGGTTAAGCCAAACCGATAAATATTTAAAATAAAAGAAGGGGTTTAAACACCCCTTCTTGATTATTATTTAGCACGCTCCAATTGAACAGTGAAGTGACGCATTAACGGTGCTTCCCAAGTAATCCGGAAACCACGAGTAATCTGCTCACGACGATCAAATACATTCTTCAAAGCAACAGCGATCACGTCCATGTGGTTATTCGTGTATACTCTTCTCGGAATAGCCAAACGGAGAAGATCCAAACCACCAAAACGATTCTCTCGAGTTACCGGATCACGATCAGCCAAGATATACCCGATCTCACAGCCGCGGATACCGGCTTCCAAATACAACTCGACAGTCAACGTTTGAGCCGGGAATTCTTCCTTCGGTACATGAGTCAACACTTTCGGAGCGTCAATAAACAAGGCATGACCTCCGGCAGGACGTTGATAAGGAATTCCGAATTCATCCAAACGTTTTGCCAAATACTCTACTTGCTTAATACGAGTTTCCAAATTATCGAATTCGGTATTTTCATCCAAACCGATAGCCAAAGCATTCATATCGCGACCATTCATACCCCCGTATGTCAGGTAACCTTCGAACTGTACGCAGAAACCTTTAGCTCCATCGTACCAATCTTGATGACGAGTTGCAATGAATCCACCCATATTCACGATAGCATCTTTCTTCGCACTCATGGTCATACCGTCAGCATTATCGAACATTTCTTTCACGATCTCTTTAATCGTCTTGTTCTGATAACCTTCCTCACGAGTTTTGATAAAGTATGCATTTTCAGCAAAACGAGCCGAGTCGAACACTACTCGTTTGCCATATTTGTCAGCTATAGCACGAACTTCCTTGATATTTTTCATAGAAACAGGTTGTCCACCAGCCGTGTTATTCGTTATCGTTACAATGATAAACGGAATCTTATCAGCATGTTCTGCCAATACCGCTTCCAATTTTTTCGGGTCAAGATTTCCTTTAAAAGGAATTTCCAACTGGGTATCTTTTGCCTCATCGATTGTCACGTCCCAAGCGATAGCCTTACGCCCCTCAATATGACCTTTCGTCGTGTCAAAATGAGAGTTACCCGGCACGATATCACCCTCCTTTACGAGATAAGAGAAAAGCACGTTCTCGGCTGCACGTCCCTGGTGAGTCGGGATCACGTAATCAAATCCTGTCAAACGGGTAATCATGTTTTTCAAGTTAAAGAAAGAAGATGCACCTGCATAACTTTCATCACCCAACATCATACCTGCCCACTGACGGTCACTCATTGAGCCGGTTCCCGAATCTGTCAACAAGTCTATATACACATGTTCTGCACGTAATTGGAATACGTTATAATGAGCCTCTTTAATCCATTGTTCTCTCTCTTCACGAGTACTTTTACGAATGGGTTCTACCATTTTAATCTTCCACGATTCTGCAAAAGGTAATTCCATAATCTTTAAACTTTAAATAGTTAATGATATAAATTAATTGTAATATAATTCTCAAAGAATGACCGAATGGTCATAAAAAATAAGCATGTAAGTGGGGATATAAAAACCATCACCTTCAATCAACAAAGGTGTCGCGTTTCTTAATATTCAAGAAAAGTTTACTTACTAATATGATACTTTTATCTTTCATCGTAGCAAATTTGAGAAAAATAAAAAAAAAGACCAAGAATTTCTTGATCTTTTTTTTATTACTTTTTCTTTTTCTTTGCCATTCGTTTCTTCATCACGTTTCTCCGGTTATCTTCGGCTGTGTATGTATTTTTCGCCTTTTTAGCATGAAAAGCCCCGCCTCCTTGCGGTTTTCCTCGCTGGTAGACAATATTATTTGTCTGCACCTGTTCTTCTTCCAGCAACAACTGAGAAATTTCCAACTTTTCTGGCAAATCAAGTATTTCAACTTCTTGATTGATCAGACGTTCAATATCCATGAAACGATCTTCCTCAACTTCCGACACGAAACTGATAGCAGCCCCTTCTTTTCCTGCACGAGCCGTACGCCCGATTCGATGCACGTACTCTTCCGCCAAAGAAGGTATATCAAAATTAATCACATGACTCACGTCCTGCACGTCAATACCACGAGCTGCCACATCAGAGGCTACCATGATACGAGTCTCCCCCTCTTTAAATGCCCTCAAAGCCTTCAGACGAGTATTCTGAGCCTTATTCGAGTGAATAACACTTAACTCACCTTTCCAGTGATCAGCCAAACGCTCCACTATACGATCCGCATTTTTCTTCGTCTCGGTAAAAATCATCACTTTCTTGAAGTTCTCCTTGTCGGCAAGCAACAACTTCAATAAATTGATCTTGGTAGAAATATTCGGTACATCATAACGATACTGTTTCACGTTGGCCACGGGAGTTGCTTGACGAGCCACTTCCACTCGCACCGGGTCTTTCAAAAAATCATGCGACAGACTCTCCACCGCCTCCGAGAATGTAGCGGAAAACAACATCGTTTGATGTTTCTCCGGCAAAACCTCGAAAATCCCTTTCAACTGCGGCAAGAAACCTAAGTCCATCAACCGATCGGCCTCATCCACCACGACTGTCTTAATCATTTTCGTACGAATAATGCCATTATAGTATATATCCATGAAACGCCCCGGAGTAGCCACAAGCAAGTCCACACCTTCAAACACTCGATCCTGCTGTGTCCGAATATTCGTTCCCCCGTACACACCCACGCAACGAATATCCATAAATTCCGTCAACAACTCAACACTCTCGCACACCTGCACCACCAATTCCCGCGTGGGAACAATCACCAATGCCCGAGGCACCAACCCTTGCGCATAATGTAATTTCATCAACATCGGGATCAAGTAAGCCAACGTCTTTCCTGTACCGGTCTGGGCAATGCCAATCAAATCCCTCCCGGAGCGACTGACCGAAAATACTTCTTCCTGAATAGGAGTCGGGTTCTCGAAACCAGCCTCTTCCAATGCCATCAATATCTGCTTACTTACATTCAAATTCTGAAATCCCATACATGTTACGTTTTAAAACTATACGGTTACAAAGGTACAAAAAGTAGTGCCTTACACGAAATAAATTTATTTATAAAATAAATTGCATCTAAATACACAAAACAAACATCTAACATTCAGCACAATAACAAAAATTACATTTGTAACAAAAATGCAAATAATAAACTTTTCATTTGTTTTTATCAAAATATATTTCTAAATTTATTGCACATAAAACCTCTAAAATTACTACGTTATGACTTATACTATTACTTTTAACGAGCTGAGAAAAATCAAAGACATGCTACCTCATGGAAGTATGCAGAGAATTGCAGAAGACTTAGGTATCAGCACAGACACCGTACGTAACTACTTCGGAGCTGATAATTATGACAACGGGGGATCAAGCGCAGGCATACATGTTGAACAAGGACCTGACGGCGGACTCGTCATTCTGGACGACACGGCCATTCTAGACAAGGCAAGAGAACTTTTGAACGTGTAGCAATAAAGATTTTAACACCGGGAAACAGTAAAATAGTGTTCCCGGTATTTTTTTACCACTTTTTTATCTACTTTTGTCCCATCAAGTCACAGGCAATCCTGCTACTTGTCAATCTGTAACCAGTAACGTCGCAAGGCGACATGAATAATTATGAGCAAAATAGTCCTAAAAGCCGGTAAAGAAAGATCTTTATACAGACTTCACCCGTGGGTCTTCTCGGGAGCAATAGCCAAAATCAAGGGTGACGTGCAAGAGGGAGACGTCGTTCAAGTGTATAACAGCGATGACGAATATCTCGCCACAGGTCACTACCAGATAGGAAGTATTGCCGTGCGTGTTCTCACATTCAAGGAAGAGAAAATTGACTATGATTTCTGGGTGGAACGTATCCGTCAAGCCTACCAGACTCGTGTAATTATCGGTTTAGCAACTAATCCGAATAACAACGTGTACCGCCTTGTTCACGGGGAAGGCGATGACCTTTCGGGACTTGTCATTGATTATTACGCGGGAGTTGCCGTTGTGCAATTCCATTCCGTGGGAATGTATAAAGCCCGGGAAGACATCTCAAAAGCCCTGTTAGAAGTCATGAGTGACAAACTCATTGCCATATATGACAAATCGGAAGGAACTCTTCCTTTTAAAGCGGGACTTAACCCCAAGAACGGCTATTTGTACGGTCACACCGATAACTTTATTGCCATCGAAAACGGATTAAAATTCAACGTAGACTGGCTGGAAGGTCAAAAAACCGGCTTCTTTGTCGATCAACGGGAAAATCGACGTTTACTGGAACAATATGCCCACGACAAGAACGTCCTCAATATGTTCTGTTACACGGGAGGATTCTCATTCTACGCCATGCGGGGTGGGGCAAAACTAGTACATTCGGTGGATGCCTCGGCCAGAGCCATCGAATTAACCAACCAAAACGTGGAACTCAATTTCCCCGGAGACACTCGCCATGAAGCTTTCGTGGAAGATGCCTTTAAATTCCTTGATAAATCACACAATAAATATGACTTGATCATTCTTGATCCACCCGCATTTGCTAAACACCAGAATGTGTTAGACAATGCCATTCAAGGATATAAAAAACTAAATCGTAAAGGTATCGAAGTTGTAAAACCCGGTGGATTAATCTTTACCTTCTCTTGTTCACAAGTCATGACAAAAGACCTTTTCCGTCAAACGGTTTTCACCGCAGCAGCCAATACAGGCAGGAAAGTTAAAATCTTACACCAATTAACACAACCTGCCGATCACCCGATCAGCATCTACCACCCCGAAGGAGAATATTTGAAGGGATTGGTACTATACGTGGAATAAAAGAGTGTCAAAACTCATTTTTTGATTGAAAGAGTTTTGACACCTCCCTTTGCTAATACAGGCTTTTGGCCACCTTTATAACTTCTTCTGCCAATCGATTGGCTGCCGCTTCATCTTTCGACTCAGAATAAATCCGTATAATCGGTTCTGTATTAGATTTACGCAGATGTACCCAACCATCTTTGAAATCAATTTTCACACCATCGATATCAGTGATCTCTTCCGAAGCATATTTCTCTTTCAATCCCTCCAATATCTTATCCACATCCATATCAGGAGAAAGCGTTAGTTTATTTTTCGAGATAAAATATTGCGGGTAAGTTGCTTTTAAAGCCGTCATACTCTTTCCTTCTGCCACAAAGTGAGAAAGGAATAAGCCAACGCCTACCAAAGCATCACGTCCGTAATGGCTTTCTGGATAGATAACGCCACCATTTCCTTCACCACCAATCACCGTATTTGTCTCTTTCATCTTGGTCACCACGTTCACCTCACCCACGGCCGCAGCGTTATATTGTTGTCCATGAGCTAACGTTACATCCCGTAAAGCACGGGAAGAAGAAAGATTAGAAACCGTATTTCCCGGTGTATGTTTCAACACATAATCAGCAACAGCTACCAGCGTGTATTCCTCCACGAACATCTCCCCGTTCTCACAAACTAATGCTAAACGGTCAACATCCGGATCGACCACGATACCTAAATCCGCTCCACACTCCTTAATCTTTTCTGAAATCTGGGTCAAATTCTCCGGAATGGGTTCCGGATTATGAGCAAAATGCCCCGTGGGATCACAATTCAACTCGACAACCTCTTTCACTCCCAAAGCTTTTAACAAGGCGGGAATCACGGTCCCACCCACGGAATTCACCGCATCTACAACAACTTTCAAGTTTGACTTAGCAATAGCTTCTCGGTTCACGAGTTTCAAGTCCAACACGTGTTGAATATGATAATCTGTATAATCCTTACAAGTAATTGTACCCAACTCATCCACCTCTGCATATTCAAACGATTCTTGCTCTGCCATTTGTAGCACTTGAGCTCCATCCTCAGCAGAAAGGAATTCTCCCCGGTTATTCAATAATTTTAGAGCATTCCATTGCTTCGGGTTGTGACTCGCCGTCAAAATAATACCTCCATCAGCCTGTTCCGCGGTAACGGCAATCTCCGTGGTTGGAGTTGTCGCCAAACCAATATTAACCACATCATGCCCCAAACCGGACAAGGTAGCTTCAACCAATTTAGCATACATATCCCCGGAAATACGAGCATCACGTCCCAACACGATTTTAGCCCTCTTCTTCCCAGCCCCAGTCTTCAACCAAGTAGCATAAGCCGAAACAAACTTAACAATATCCAAGGGGGTCAAGTTATCACCCGGACGTCCACCTACTGTTCCCCGGATACCAGATATAGATTTAATTAATGTCATAAAATTTAAAATTGAAATGTGCAACCATAAACAAAAATAAAGGGACTGTATTCGTTACCCTTTTGAGATAACACATACAGTCCCCTCTTTATCAATAAAATTAGATAGATGCCTTATAAGCGTCTGCGTTTAACAATCCATCTAATTGTGCTTCGTCTTCAATTTTCACCTTGATAATCCAACCTTTTCCATAAGGATCTTTGTTTACCAAGTCAGGTTGATCTTCCAATTCTGAATTGAATTCCAATACCTCTCCGGCAACCGGCATATACAAATCAGAAACAGTCTTTACAGCCTCAATACTACCGAAAGTATCTCCAGCCTCCAGGTTGTCACCTTCAGTTTCAACCTCAACAAACACGATATCACCTAATTGACTTTGTGCATAGTCAGTAATTCCAACATATGCTTCTTCACCCTCAACACGAATCCATTCGTGTTCTTTAGTGTACTTTAATTCTGCAGGTACGTTCATTATCTTATAAGTTAAATTAAATTTGACAATTATTATGTGCCACAAATATAAGGAAAAAATTACACTCCAAAACCGTAAATTGAAATTTTAGTCTACACTTTATCACTTTTATTAATAACCCATTCATTCTCAATACAAACAATCCGTATCCCTTTATTTTCGGGCCCTCAAGAATATTTTCTTCTGCAATAAAAATGTAATTTTCCCCATTTTTTCAGAACCGAAATATTGTATAATAAGAAAAACTATCTATCTTTGCACCGCAATTGAGAGTAACAACGGTTACTTGATGCGAAAAGGTTCGGTAGTTCAGCTGGTTAGAATACATGCCTGTCACGCATGGGGTCGCGGGTTCGAGTCCCGTCCGAACCGCAAAATGCCTGTTAGTCGATCGACTAACAGGCATTTTTCTATTAAAGTGAAAAAAGAAAACATTCGAATCAGCTATTAATTTTACCCGTGCAAAAAAAAAGAAAACCGCAATAAAATACATTTTATCACGATTTCCTTTGGCAAAAATTTGCAGGAGGCTTAAAAATCACCCCCTTTAAAATGTAATGGTTAGTAGTTATGTTGTCTTAATATTACTCAACAATAACCGCACGGCTCAATTGAACTCCTCCCTCGTAAAGGTTATCAACACCACCTTTACCAACAACTTGCAATTGACTGGCCTTAACACCAAATTTTTTCACTAAAGCGTCTGCCACGTTTTGTGCACGTTTTTCACTCAATTTCTGATTGTAAGCAGGAGTACCAGTTGCTTTGTCTGCATATCCGGTAACTTTGTAAACCTGATTCGGATTGCTCTTGATAACCTCAGCGTAGTACTTCAAGTTAATCATTTCCTTTTTGGAAATATCTGCCTTATTGATACTGAAGAAAATAGCCAATGGAGCAGCCTTCACTTCTTTAACAGTTTGCGGTTGAGCCTTACGAGCTTGGTTCAACTCATCTTGTAAACGATCTGCACGACGAATTTGCTCTGCTAGTTTAGCCTCTGCAGCACTTAACATTTCTGGTGAAACACCCGTAGAAATGATTTCTGTCGGTTTTTCTCTTCTAAAATTACGTTGGTTGAATCTATAAGTAAACCCGGCTGTTACACCCAAAATACCTTCTCCCTTGCTACCGCCGGTTTCTCCGTCAAATCCCTGAGGTACCAAATTACCCTTGATTTCGATATTAAAATCAAAAGCGTTAGATAAACGCATTTTATTGATCAAACCTGCCACAAACATGAATTTCGTGTTATCCAAAGAAGAACAACCATGAATCATACCAAAACCAGCAAACGGAACAGCTTCGTAAAAACGATCCGTACGATAACCGCCAATCCAGTTAGAAAGATTCAACAATCCATCAACATGCACGTTAAATTGTTGCCATTTTTGTTTGTAATACCCATCTACACGAGAAGGCCCCTTAGCGTAAATATTAGCAGGATTAGCCGTTAAACCTTTTAAGGTGAAACCGCCCACTTGAGCCCGAACTCCTAATGTCGGCATCAACCATTTCCCCACAGAGAAATCAAATGCCGGGGTAATCCGACGCCCGAAATCATCTTTGCTATCACATTCTCCAAAATAAACTTGTCCACCGGCACCTATTGAGATAAACCAGTTATCCCAAAATCCATTGGTAACGAAACCACGCCATGGAGTCGTAGATTCCTCTTCTACCACAGTCACTTTAACCTCTTCCTTTTGTGCGCTAGCCAATAACGGCAAAATCGCTACAAATAACAACATAAAAGTCTTTTTCATATTCATCATCTGTTTGTTAACCATTGTTTGCTTGTTATATATCTAAGTCAATCTTAAAAACATTCTAAATACGTGACTTCCTTCAAAAATGTTACACCTTCATAGGGAAAAATCACGTTAAAAATTTTAATTAACTTTATATCTACTCAAACAAGAATTTTATTAACAAAAATTATACCAAAAACAACACCTTTTTACCGATAAAACACAACATAAGACACAAATACATCTATATCGCTTAAATAAAGGATATAAAAAAAATAATCACAAATCAACCTTTCTCTAACAAACACATGCCGTATTGACAGATCACAATACGATTGTCGCCATGTACATGACAAAATCCCTGTCACACAACAATAAGACCTTAATGAAGAAAAAATTTTCTCAATAACATAGAAAAAATTTTCTCATCATCCCCATATTTTTTTATCATCCTATCCCATGACTCTTTCGAATACTTAACTTTATTTCCCTTGTTATCAGAATATTCCCTCTCGTCAAAAATATTCTTCTTCAAAGTTGCACACTCTTTATAATTATGACGGAACTTCAAATCCCCAAATATATCCCGTTCCACACTCCACTTATTCCCCTTATTATCTTTCACCTGAAGATCTCCGAAAATATCCCTCCCGATGTCCACGTTATTTCCCCTGCCATCATTTACTTGCACATGATCAAAAATATCCTTCCGGATAGAAAGACTAACACCCTGGTTATCCTTGTACTCGAAACCATCAAACATATCTTTCTTTATCGAAACCCTACGCCCCTCGCTATTCTTGTATTCAACATTTCCGAATATATCCACGGTGTACTCTTCCGTGTAATTTTTCTTTTTTCCGACATCTTTGGCCAATCCTAACAACAAAAACTCTTCAACATCACTGTCTCCTTTATGCCCTCCTCTCCGGAGCTTGCCAAGAAACTCTTTTGAATAAGTCACTTTGTTCCCCCGGTTATCCTTGTATATTACATTTTCAAAAATATCTTTTCCTAACGTTGCCCGGAACTCGTTGCTAGAGTATTCCAATTCGCCCATGATATTCCGTTTTAAAGTCATAGACAGCCCTTGATTGCTTCTGTATTGCGCATCTCCAAAAATATCGATTTCATACACTTCATTTACATTTCTCCGATTACAGTATTTATGTATCAGTTCCGAAAACAAGAAATCTTCAAAACAAGGTCTATCCTTCCCTGGCACCCTCTCCCACATCGTCTTCGAATACTTTACCTTGTTTCCCCGGTTATCCTTGTAAACCTTATCCCCGAAAATATTCGTGGAAAGCGATGCTTGAAATCCATCTCGGGATTCATAACGCAAATCACCGTATATATCAACAAAATATTGTTCTCCACCCATCTGAGAGTAAGAATACGAACAAAGAATAATGAAAAACAGCAACAATATACACTTTTTCATAGCGAAGATTCATTTTTCTTCAAATATAACAAGAACTCGCAAAAAAACGGCAAAATTTGGATAAATAAAGTAAGTGTTTGGTATTGAGGAGAGTTAAGCCAAATTCTTCTATACCTTTCCAAATCGCTAAAATGCAGGATAATGAAAGGTTAAGAGAAAGATTTGCTACTTATCCGTTGCCTTTTTTAGCCCCGGATAATCCGGCAAAATAACGCTTAACCACCTGCGGTTTTACCGTTCACCATGCAAAGAACCCTATATTTTGCCCGTAAAGATAACCGTTTTTTTCCGTTTTTCATGGAAATACAGGTTATGTTACCGGCATCCGGGGTTTTATTCTTTGTTCCGCTATAATTTTCATAACTGTAAATAACTCTATATCAAGTAATTTTGCAACATAAAAAATAGAGTTATGAAACAGACGGATGTAACGGTTACGTTCTACCTCAAAAAGAGCGAAATGAATGACGAGGGACATTGCCCGGTCATGGCGAAACTTGTTGTCGGCAAATTTTCAGAAGCGGCTTTTAGTGCGAAAATGTCCGTACCCGCTGCACTGTGGGCATCCGGACGTGCCACGGGTAAAAGTAACGCCGCGCGGGAAATCAACCGGCAACTGGACGATTTGCGAGCTTCAGCCATTTCCATTTATGACGAACTGTCAGCCACCCGTGAGAATGTAACGGCTGAAGAAATAAGGAATCTGTTGTTGGGGACGGCTTTCGGGCAGGAAACCCTGTTGGGTTATTTCCGGACGTTCATCGAACATTTCGAAAAACGTGTCGGCGTGAACCGGGAAAAGGGAACAGCGCAATCTTACCGCTATGCTTGTAACTGTGTGGCCGCTTTCATCCAGGAGAAATACAAGTTGTCGGATGTTCCTTTCACGGCCCTGAACCGTTCATTCATCGACAACTATGACCTCTACCTACGCACGGAGCGCCGCTTTGCCCTGGGAACTATCGTGTTGCTTGTCACACGGTTGAACACGATTGTCGGGGAAGCCATCGCGGAAGGGATTATCACTGCCGACCCGTTCGCGGGTTATGAAGCCGAACATCCCGAGCGGGAACAGAAATACCTTACCGCAGCGGAGTTACAACGGCTGATGACCACACCCCTGCACGACCCGAAACTCTACCATATCCGCGACCTGTTCCTCTTCTCCTGCTACACGGGTATCCCTTACGGGGACATGTGCCGCCTGACGACGGAGGATCTGGAAGTGGCCGAGGACGGTGAGGTATGGATCAAGACCGCCCGCAAGAAGACGAAAATCGACTATGAAGTGCCATTGCTCGACATACCGTTGCTCATCCTCGACAAGTACCGGGATATGGCCCCGGAAGGAAAACTGCTGCCGATGTACAGCAACAACGAACTCAACCGGACACTGAAACGTATTGCCGCCATTTGCGGAATTGAACGGAAGCTCGTCTTTCACTGCGGACGCCATACCTACGCCACCGAGATCACGCTTTCGCATGGTGTCCCGCTTGAAACCGTCAGTAAAATGCTGGGGCATAGCCGCATTTCCACGACGCAGATTTACGCCAAAGTGACCGATGACAAGATCGACATGGATACCCGGTCTTTAGAGGAAAAGATTGCCGGCCGCTTCTCCGTAGCTATTTAATCTATCATTGACAATCAAATTCACAACGATTATGGAAACGAATAATAAAGAGATAAAACGTCGCAGCACGTTCTCCCTGCTGTTCTACATCAACCGCACGAAAGTCCGCAAGGACGGAACATGTAAATTGTTATGCAAGGTAAGCATCGACGCCAAGTCGGCCCCGATCAATATCAACGCGTTTGTCGATCCATCGCTTTGGAATCCGGAAACCAAAAGGGCGAACGGACGAAGCGAGAACGCCCGAACGGTAAACCTGGCAATAGAGAAACTGACCGAAAAAATCACCGGGCATTACCGTCATATTCGTAAAAGCCTCGGTTTCGTGACGGCCGAGCTGGTCAAAAACGCCGTGGAAGGAATCGGGCAGAAACCGTTCACCCTCCTTGCCTTGTTCCGCGAGCATAACGAGGAGTTCCGCAAGCGTGTCGGCGTGGATCGCAAGGAAGAAACCTATGAAAGTTACGAGAACTCCTATAATATTTTAGCCTCCTTCGTGAAAAAAAGGAAGGAAAAGGAGGATGTAGCGTTGCGGAGCCTTGACCGGGAGTTCTACGATGATTTTGAAATATTCCTACGTACAGATCGTGAAATGAAACCCAAGACAGTACACGAGCATCTTTACCGGTTGAAGAAAATGACCAAGCGGGCTGTCAGTCAGGGTACACTCCGGCGCGACCCTTACGGGAAGCTGCACCCGGAACTGCCCCGGCGCAAGAGCCGCCATTTGAAACTCGAAGACCTCAAAAAGCTGATGGAAACTCCCGTCGATAAACCCAACCTCCAGCGGGTGCGGGACTGGTTTCTCTTCGCTACCTTCACGGGGTTGTCCTACGCCGACCTGAAACGCTTGTCCGAAAAAGACATCACGCAGTCGGACGACGGAACGTACTGGATACACATCCGGCGCCAGAAGACCGAAACGCCCTCGGCCATCCGCCTGCTGAACGTGCCGTTGCAGATCATCGAGAAATACCGCCACGAGCGTAAAAGCGACAGGATTTTCAACCTCTATTGCCGGGGGTATCTCATCAAGCTCACCAGAGAACTGGGACGGACATACGGCTTCGACATGACCTTTCACAAGGCAAGACACAATAAAAATTGTATCTTTCAAGCTATGAGATAATTAACAGAGAAACAAAACAGACTTGTTAACGGTTTAGAAACCAGCGAACTTCTATAATCTGCCTCATTTTGCATCAAGCGAAAGAACGTCCTTACTTTTTGCAAAGGTACAAAACAGTCCCCGTCTTTGCAAAATTTCCCGCAATTTTATTTCGCCCGCAAATTTTATCCTCCATCATTTTTCCTGTTCTGAAAACGGCTTCCGGCTTGATGTGCGCAAGCCCATTTCAGAAGCAGCACAAGCAAAGAAAAGCCCACGACGACCACAATGTCACCAGTGACACTGCCATCGTCGCGGACACTTCTTTTATGTGCTTGTGCTGAACGGCCAAGACCGTCTTATTCGTTTTTCTTTTTTCGTTTCCGTTGTCAGCCGGAAATGCCGCCGGATGCAGGACACGGCAAGCGTGAATCTGCTCCTGCGACTATTCCCGGCTGTCATGTGTGGCCTGTCTTCCAACCGTCTTGCCCTGCCGTTGCCAATCGGAGCAATGGCAGGCAAGACCA
The DNA here is from genome assembly GCF_003991565.1 of Butyricimonas faecalis. Classification (NCBI taxonomy): domain Bacteria; kingdom Pseudomonadati; phylum Bacteroidota; class Bacteroidia; order Bacteroidales; family Odoribacteraceae; genus Butyricimonas; species Butyricimonas faecalis. The sequence continues at coordinate 1,294,938 of NZ_CP032819.1, forward strand.
TTTTCAGACAGATGCCGCCGGAGGAACACCCGCGACCGCAAGCCATGCCCGCATGACAATGACGGTCACGGGACTTCCGTCACGGCGGCAGGAAAGCGAGGCTTTCCCTTGTCAGTTGCGCCGCCCTTTCGATTTTCCTGTGGCGCGTTGCGCCATTTCACATACTTCCCCCTTTTCCTTTCCGTCTCTCCAAGTGTATGCCAATGTCCCCATGTCGCCATTCCAGACGGCATCAGTGGTCATTTTCGTTGCAGGGGCAAAGGTAAAGACGGGATTAGGAACACAAATTTTTTAGCCACAATCTCCACACTTCGCAGGCTCAGGTAGTATTCTGTCGAAAAAATTTGCTGAACCTACTCCCCTGACCTTTGCTTTTTCCCCTGAAACGAAAACGACCGGTGCGCGGTCGGAAGACGTCACAAGGAGACATCGGACATACGGAGAGGCGAAAAGAAAAAGGACTCGACCCGACCTCCCCATCCGAGCAAGACAAGTAACAACAATCTAAAAATTGGAAGATATGAGAATGACATTGAACGACATCGGAAAGGCTATGCGGAGCGTATTGTCCGCAATGGTGAGAGCAGCATGGGGCATTACCCTTTGCGCAGGAGGTTTGGCGGTGGGCATCGCAGGGGAAATCCTGCTGGGTATGTTGAACTTCATGTTCGGCATCCTCACCGCCCTGCTTTCAGTAGTGGCAGCTATCGGAATTTTCATTTGGTTATTAACCCTTTAATTCATACGGATATGGCGAAAAGACACAGCAAGACAGTGGCACAACAATGCAGGTATTACGAGGTGGACAACATCTTCGAGTATATGGTAGAGGTGTGCATCAACGGTAACTTTTCCTCATTCAGGAGGTTGTACCACGAGTTGAACAAGGAGGCAAGAAAGGACTTCATCGCCTTTCTCATCTTGGAATGCCCGCCCCAATACCACATAGAGATTTTACAGAAAACCGTATAACCATCTTAAATTACAGACAATGGAAACTTTTGACTTTTATATGGATTGCAAGGTAACTTGCTGGGAACGTACCCGCTTCTCCATCAAAGCGAACAGCTATGAAGAAGCCAAATCCATCATTCTTTCATGGGAAGATAAAGACGTGAACAGCCATATCGGTATGGACGAGAACGTCATCTATTGCGACTACGAATTGAACCCCGAAACGGTGGAAGGACTGTCCCCTGCGGAAAACGACAACAACCCTACGATGGAAATCTACGGACGGGATGACGAGTTGTTTTATCACAATATGTTGGACGAACAATAGAGCAAAGTTATGAGAACGGAAACGAGGAAATACGAAGTTTACAAGGTGGACGAGCTTTCGGACAAGGCGAAAGAGAACGCCTATTGGAAGTGGTTGAAAGGCTTTGAATATGACGCATCCGACAACAGGGCAACGTTGAAAGCCTTTGAGGAGATTTTCAAGGTAAAGGTAAGCAGGTGGAATTATGATGCCTGTACCTATAATTTCCAATTCATCTCAAATTACAGCGGGGAAGAGGAAGAACTGTGCGGTGTGCGGTTGCTGAAATTCATCGTGAACAACTATTGGCACAACCTTTTCAAGCCCAAGACCTATTGGCACAAAAAGGACTTCCACAAACAGCGCAGAAGTCGGATATCCGTAACCAATGATTGTGTGCTGACGGGTTATTGTGCGGACATGGACATACTGAAACCCATATACGACTTTCTGAAAGTCCCCGACAAGCATACGAACTTGTATGACTTGATGAATGACTGCATCGACAGCTTTTTCCGCTTTTGCAGGGATGATGTGGAATATGCTAGCAACGAGGAAGCCTTTGAGCGTGATTGCGAAGCCAACGAATACGAGTTTTTATCCAACGGAGAATTTTTCAAATAACTAAAATACATACAGATATGAACGGAACAGACCATTTCAAGCGGACCATCCAAGCCTATTTGGACAGCCGTGCGGCGGAGGACAAGCTGTTTGCAGCAAGTTACAGCAAGCCGAACAAGAACATGGACGATTGCATCACCTATTTGTTGCATTGGGCGAAAAGCCAATGCAATGGAGGCAACGGCATAGGCGTTACCGCAGGGGAAGTCTTGTCGCAAGCGGTACACTATTTTGACGAGGACGACATCGACATCGGCAAACCAATCCCGTGCCAAGTCATGGTATGCGGAGTTGAACTGACGGACGAGGAAAAGGCGGAAGCAAGGCAGAGAGCCATCCGCCAATACCAAGACGAGGAACTGCGCAAGATGCAAAACCGGAACAAGGCTAAGGCGAACCAAAAGACAAACGCACAACAAGTTGAACTTTCATTATTCTGAACCTATGAAACCCAAGACACCCATACAGAAAGAAGTCATCCGTCTGAGCGCAACCCTGCCCGAACTGACAAACGCACAGAGAACCTACGCTTTCCACCATTGTTTCAAGCACTACGGCAGGCGGACTGCAAAAGGCGTCATTACCTGCACGGAGTGCGGACACGCATGGAAAAGCGGACACAGCCTTGCCGACACGCTTTGCGGATGCACCTGCCCGAACTGCGGCACGGCATTGGAAATCACGGACACCCGAAAGAGGGTGTTCGTGGACAACGAGTATTTCTCCATCATCACCACCTGCAAAGGCTACCAGGTAATACGTTTCTTTTTCGTCAGGAGCCGTCAGAAAGTCGGGCAAAAGGCGGAGTATTCCATCTTTGAGGTGGCACAGCGGTGGATTGCTCCTGACGGCAAGTCCGAGACAGTGGCAAGGTTGCGTGGCTTTTCACTTCTCTACTACGACTTGTGGAACGAGGACAGCCCGATGGAAATCCGCAGGAACAACCAGCATAAGGTGTATGACATTGACCCGATATGCACCTATCCACGCCGACGGATTATCCCCGAAATTAAGCGAAATGGCTTTGACGGCAACCTGCACGGCATACTGCCTTACGACTTCTTCAAGGCTATCCTTTCGGACAGCCGTGCGGAAACATTGCTGAAGTCGGGCAACATCGAACACTTGCGCTATTTCCTCTCCCGTCCGCAGGTACTTGACAGATGTTGGAACTCGTACAAGATAGCCATGCGGAATAAATATGCCATAACCGACATCTCATTGTGGTGCGACCTCGTATATCTCTTAGAGAGATTGGGAAAAGATTTGCGCAACCCCCGTTTCATATGCCCGCCCGATTTCAAGGCGGCTCACGACCTGTATATGGGGAAACGGCAAGTCCAATTGGAGCGTGAACGGCAGCAGCAACACAGGGAGTGGGAAGCCGAGCGGTTGGAGCGTGAGCGGAAGCGTCTGGAAGAAATGGCGAAAGAGAAAGACGAGTATATCCGAAAGAAAGCCGCATTCCTCAACCTTGTACTGACGGACGGTCTAATCATCGTCAAGGTGCTGCAAAGCGTGGACGAGTTCTACGAGGAGGGGAAAGCCATGCACCATTGCGTCTATGCCAACGCCTACTACAACAATGAGAACTCCCTGATACTTTCCGCACGGATAGACGAGCGACGCATCGAGACAGTGGAGGTGGACTTGCGGACATTAAAAGTGGTGCAGAGCCGTGGCGTATGCAACTCCAACACCGAATACCACGACCGCATCATCAAATTGGTGGAGGACAATGCCGAGCAGATACGGAAACGGATGAAAGAAGCAGCGTAATCGTTTAACAACTTAATACTTATTGATATGGAAGTGAGAATAGAAAACATGATTTTCGGGTGGCACGAGAAACTGCCTGAAATGTTCATCGAATTGTTGAACACGCTTGTACTGACAAAGGACGAGCAGGATGTAAGGGGGGTAATGGAGGTGTTCGCCCGAAAGAAACTTTTCAACGCCCTTTTCGCATTCGGGTATGGCGCACACCATCTGTGGGTGACACAGAAAAAGGCATCCGACCCCGACCAATGTTTGGAGAACAGATTACTGATTGTTGAATTTTAATTGATAAGGCTATGACAACAAGAATGACTATTAACGGAGTAAGCACCTGCACGGCAGGTGAGAAATACGAGAAATTCCAACTGAAAATCGGGCGCAAAGTCCGCACGATGTACCAATATGACTATCGGGACACCACAACGGGAGAACTGTTCTCCTGCGTGAAACCCACATTGGACGAGTGCAGGCGGTTGCGTGACGAATGGATTAAAGCGAAGGAGGGCAGACGATGAGCGCAGGATATGAAACGCTGATAGTGACGTTCAGCGACCCTATCAAGGTTTTGGACAATATGTTCGCCGATGCGGACGCATGGGGAACGGACAGCCTCAAAGGATGGGTGGAGGACTATGAAAGTACGAGGTTTACGCAGATAAACGGGCATACGGCAGTCATCACTTCCGAATACAACATGCCCTGCGTAAAGGAATGGCTCACACGCTGCACGGCTATCGCCGACATAAAGGAATTTTGAGTGCGTGGCGGTGGAAACACCGCCCACACTCCATTCGTAACAACTGAAAAAACAAGCGAAATGAAATACTATTTCATACTGACAGACGGCAGGGACGCATGGGTGCAGTTCGTTTACCTGCCCACGCAAGATGAAGCGTCCGGTTATATCCGAGATTTGCGGAGCGTGGGAATATCCGTACACGGGTATAACCTTTGGAACAAGGACACACGCCCCATTGCCGAGCGCACACTTGAGCGTGTGCTGCAAAGGATAAAGCGGTAAAATCGGGCGGCAGGCTTGCCGCCCGCTACTTTCTTTCATGAGCAGGTCGGCGGATAAGAAAGTAGCAAAGAAACCGTTGCCCCCATCTTCGATAAGATGGAAAAATCCAATGAAGTCATTAATTATATATCCCAGTCTGGTTTGATAATTGTAGGATAACGTTGTTGCCTGACAATCTTTAATTTTTCTATATAATATAAATATATCTCTTTGTATGAACCAAACCCCGGTTGCTGCATATCCTCTTTGATGGATAAGCCATCAAAAACAAGAAGCCATAATCTTAAAGCAACCCCTAAATAGCCCCAAAGAAGATCCATTTCGTGCAATTCCAGTTTAGTAACCAAATTTTCTATTCGAACATCCATATCTGGATGGGTTCCACCACCAGAAATAGAATCCTCTCCCATTAATAAAAGGGCTGCTAATGTAGTTGCAATTCCTGCCTTATAGGTTCTTCCCCATGCAGAGTTATATTCAGTTTGAATAAAGCTAATTGCCATATCATCTGCTGCAATTTCATCATTTATTGAACGAGAAAGCGTTTGCTGTATTTGTGTATGCCCCAAATAATTATGTGAAAACTCGTGAGCATATATAAATGCTATTGCAGCACAATAGACATCATTCGCATGGCTTATAATATTTTCAAATTGCTGCGGATTACAGATATTTGGAGTAACCCAATATGCATCTCTATTAAAGTTATGTAATAATTGCCGTCCTCTGAAAAAACAATCATTGCCATATTCTACATCTATCATATTGGGCTTATATCCATTTTTATTAATACCAACAGCATCCATCATAGGGATATGTATAACATTTTCAAAATATGCGATAAGATAGACACAAACAGACCATAAATACTGACAGAAATTTTCGTTGATATATATATGATTTAATTTATTATTATCTTTTTTAATTTCCGCAACATCACTAATAGCTTTCTCATCTCTTATGAAAGTAAATCGGCGAGAAAAATTATTGCTATTGCAATCATTTTTTACAGCATCTAATAACTCAAAAACTTTTTCAATATATTGAATAACATCATCAGATAACTGTTCTACAGGTAAATAATAGATTTCTTTCGGCTCTTTCATTTTTCGAAAATTTATTTGTAAAGATAATATGTTTATTTGTATTGGAAGCAAAAATTCCTTGCGAAATTATTTACCGCAAGGAATTTTAATCATATCACGGAATATATAGCAACGCAAATTCTGTTTTTCTTCGATTGAATAGCATGGCGTGCTGCTTTCCTTTGTACCGGCAGTAAGCGATATATTCACGGTAAATGTCTCGATTCCCGGCTTCCAGCTTGCGGATGAGTTTGCTTTTCGGGTGTCCGCCGTGACCAAGCAATACCCCTTGACCCACATTGAAACTTAATACGGTAAGAAGCAAGGCATCTTTACCAAATTTGCGGAACAGCTTGTAGCGCACCGCCAAATCCTTGCGGAGCAGGGCTTCGGCTTCCGCCTCCGTCATGTCATAGGAAAGGTTTTCGTTGGGCAACCTGCGATGCCCGTAGCCGTAGTAGGGGTAATCGGAACGGTCGTGCAGTCCCTCGTACTTTTTTATCAGTTCAACGGCGATGTCAGCCTTGGGATGATTGTTAAACGATGCCAGCAGTTCCGCCATGCTGTCCGTGTCTTGTGCCGGCAGGCTGCCACAGAGGGCAGCCGCCAGCAGCAGGAGCAACGCCTTGCGCATCATCGGCTGGCGTTCAAGGTGTCAGACACAGCGACGCCTCCCTCCGTTTCCGCGTCCGAGTCGTTGTTGAACTCCAATTCCCACTCGCAGGCATTGCCGAAATTGTCCTCCACCGTGATGGTCAGGCTTTGCGACTCGTCGCACTCCGAGGTGTAATATAGGCGGAATTTTTCGTTCTCCAGCAGGTAGCGGTCGTTGGGCTGCAACACCAAGCCGTTATCCAGCTTCAACGTGCCCTCCCCGTCGTATTGGAAATAGCGGATGGTATAGACCGCCCCGTCAAACTCGCCCTCGCGTACCAGTTCGCAACGGATTTCCGCCGTCTCGCCCTGCGCCAGTTCCTTCGGCACGGGCATGGCTTCCACCGTGAACGGATAGGCTTGCGTCACGTCCAAATCGTCATCGCAGGCGGTGAAGCATACAGAGAGCAGCCCCAGACAAAGGGTTGCCAATGATTTTACTATGTTTCTTTTCACTTTCCGTGTATTGTTTAATTTGTTCATGTTCATAACCGTTACATTTTAAGTTTGATGTTCTTGTTGTTCTTCTCGTTTTGTTTCAGACGGCTTTGCAGATACTCGTTCAAGTCCTTGCATCCGCCGTAGATGCCGGAGCAGTCCGACACCCTTTCGCCGTAACGTGTGCGCAGGGCTTCCAATGTCCGCCGCCCGGCTTCGTCGTTGTCAAGGTGGCACCGCACCGTTCCGTAGCCGTCCAGATGCCGGTACGCCCTCGCCACATTGGACACCGAGTTGAGGACAAGGTGGTCCTCCCCGCCGCCGATGCCTAATGCACGGGCGGAAAGGTAGTCCACGAAGCCCTCGTACACGTTGCAAACGGCAGAGCCTGACGGCAGCAGGGTGACGTCCTTTGGCGGCACACAGCCCTTGAAGAACGGGTTGCGTATCTCGTAGCCGCCACCGCAGTTGCCGAAAGCCACGGCGAAATACCGTTTCCCGTGCGTGGAGTAGCGCATCTCCTTGCAGTTCGCGATGGCTATGGCGGACGGTATGCCCCTTTCTTGCAGGTAATGGAGTAACGCCCGGCTCTGCAAGGGCAGCACTTCCACGTCCTCGAAGCTGTGTCCGGCTGGTTGCCGCACTTCGGGGGTGCGGCGTTGCTCATAGTCCTGCAACGGCATGTCCGCCACCTCCGCCACATACCTCGCCTGTGTGAGGAAGTCGCCGCTTTGGATGAACTCCCCCGCAAGGGCGAAGATGTTACCGCCCTTGCCCTCGCCAAAATCAAACCAGAGGTTCTTTTCCGGGTTTACCTTGAAGGAAGGCGTGTGTTCCTCCCGGTACGGCGACCTGTACCAGATGGCGTTGGCACGTCTTTGCACGGGATGATGCCCCAGCCGTGCAAGGAAGTCCTCCAGCGGATAGCGTTTCATCGCTTCTATATCCATATAGGCGCACATTCAGTTGATGATGAACTTCACGCCTATCCCGTATTCCGTGTGGCACACGCCCATGCTGCCGCCCCACAGGAAGCGTTCACGCAGCGAGGCCGTCAGCGCAATGAAGTCCACGAGGTACAGCTCCATTTCCAGCGTGGCGGCGCAGCCATAGACAAAGGCGTCCTTGTTGTTCAGCCTCGCCCCGTCGTACAGCGTCTTTCCGCCCCAGTTCACCGTCTCGTACCCGGCAAGGGCTGACGCGCCAGCGTAGAAGAACACCACCTTTTTCGCGTCCGAGAGGAAGTTGTAGTAGTAACCGCCCTCCGCCGTGAACTGTGCCGCAGGGATGGTCGTACTCCGGTATCCGTGGCTGGTTTTCAGGTATTCCAGCCCGTACACCCACTTGTTCCCACCTTTCGCGTAGCTCGAAAGCATGGCTCCCAGCACATAGCCGTCCGCCTCGTTCAGCCCGGCTCTCAACTCGATGCCCCGCATCTTCGGCAGGCACCGTTGGGCTTCCGCCCGTCCTGCCAGGAGGACGAACAGAAGCGTTACAATAAACAGTACCTTTCCTTTCATCGCACGCGCAGTTCGTTGATGGTTTCAGCCTGTACCAAGTCCTCGTTCTCCACGGTAAACGTCTGGTGGCGTCCGCCGTCCTTCTCGTTCATCTCCACCACGAGCTGCTTGCCGTCGGGGATGGTGAACTTCGGAAGGCAGAACACCGTGCGTTCGGACCGCTTCCCGGCTACACGGACGGCGTAGTTGTAGGCGCGGAGCGGGAACAGCACCTGTTCCTGCATGGCGGTACGCTTCGCCACCTTCTTGTCCACAATCTTGAACGTGATGTAGTCCACGTCAAACGGCACATTGCTTTGGTTCTTTATCTCCGTGTAGAAATACAGCAGGTCATTGTGGACATAAATCCCTTTCAGCAGGTACTGGATGCCGAAACGCTTGCAGCCGATGTGCTTCACCTTGCGCTTGTCCTCCTTGTGCAGCGACTTCATGATGAGGTGTACCAGCATCGGGCTTTCGCTGCCCAGTTCCTTCAGGTAGATTTCCTGCGCGTTGTTCGGTCGGTTCACCGTGCTGCCGTCGTGGATAAAGTCCTTCATTTCCACGTTCAGGATAAGCGGCTCATCGGCGTATTTCACATTAAATGTGTAAAATGACCCGTCCTCCGTGATGACGCTCATGTTCGTCTCGTTGCGGAAATTCTTGACCGTCGCCTTCACACGGATGACGTTCTCCGCACCGTCCGCCTTGCCCGCTATCAGGTTGGGCGAACCCAAGTCCACGTAGCGCACCGCCGCCGGAAACAGGATGTGGACGGTCTTGTCATACGTGACTTCCAAGCCGTGCGGCGGTATCATGCGGTCGAACATCAGCTTTTTCGTCAGACCGTGGTACAGGTCGCCGTCCTCCTCCGTCTGCGGATAGACGTCCTTCACCAGTTCCAGCCCGTCCTCCTTGGCGGTGGCAGTGCTGTCGTTCGTCACTCCCTGCGCGTAGCTCGCACAGGCGATGCCCATCAGCAGGGCAAACATTGTCATTACTTTCTTGATACTCATTTTACGTTGGATTTAGTGGTAAATAAAAATTAGTTTGTTGATTATTTTTTCTTTTTTTGCCTTTATGTTTTTGGACTGTTCATTCCTTTTCTTGGTAGAGCAATACCCTGTACCCTGACTTCAGATGTACCTTGACCGTGCGCATCCTTTTCGAGATGTACTGCGAGATGCCCTGTATCGCCCCTCGCCCCAAGTCGGAGGCGAGCTGCGCCCCCGCGTCGGTCGATATGTTGATGCTGCTTCCGAGCGAGCTGCCCATGTTCGCCCCGATTTCCTTTGCCGCGTCTATCTCCATCGAGCCGGGTATGAAGATGCCCGCCTGCCCGTCGCTGTCGTACACCTCCAGTTCTACCGGGATGATGTTTCCCCCGTGTTCCAGCGAGGTGATGCCGATGCCGAGCCTTTCGCCCTGCAACCGTGCCGCGCCCACAAGGAGCGTGTTCCGGGGGATGACGCGCCCCGACACGCGCATCGGCTCCAGCAGCCGGAGCTTCACCGTCTGCCCGTCCGTCAGCGTCTGGTCGCCCTGCACACAGGCGGCGATGGTGTTCTTCCCCGTCGTTTCCTCCGCACCGATGGCGGTGTGGAAGCCGTAGTTGCGTTCCCCCGAATAGTCCGCGATGAACGCCGAGTCTGTCATGGGCTGCGGCAGGGCGGACACCACCGTCCGCCTTACATCGCTTACGGGTTCTGCCTTCATGCTCTTTTCGCCTGTACTCACAGAACCTCCCGTTTCATCGGGCTGTGCGGCTTGTCCGGCATTGTTGTCATTCTGGTACTTCGCCGCCAGCTCATAGGACTTTTCCAACAGGGCGACCTGTTCCTCCATCGTGGAAGGCTTGCTATCCTGCGCCACCAGCATGGCTTCCAGTTCGTCGATGCGCTCCCGGAGTTCCTCCTTTTCCGTGTCCTCCTTCGGCGGCTCGTAGAACGTGCCCAGCGAGGTGTTCAGCCGTTGGTAGGCGGCAGCGGAAGTGCGGATGCCCGCCTGTCTTTCGTCCGCCGTTTCCCCGTCGGTCGTTTCCGTCCGTGTCAGGCGGTAATCGTCCGAAGTGTCGGCATCGTCCGTTGGCGTGTCACCGTCGCTGTCGTTCCAGAACGCGGAGAGGTCGCCCACCATGCCCCGGCGTTCCTTCCGCTTGTTTTCCAAATCCTGCTGCTCGTAGGCTTTCGCCTTGTCCCCGATGATTTTGGAGTCTTCGGGCATGGGCATGTCCGTGTTGAATCCCTGTCCCTGCCGTTCTTTCTCCTTGTCCTCGGAGGACGGCGCGAAGATGAGCCACATACACCCGGCGAACAGCAGCACCATCAGCGGATAGACCAGCATCTTCTGCCTTTGCTGACGCTGTTGTTCCGTCAGCGGCTTTTTCTCTTTTGTTCTTGATTCATTCTTCTGTTCTTTTGTTTCCATCATCAGTTCAATTAGCTTGTCAAAGTCTGATTTTTATACCTTTATTCTCTTTGCTTACCTGATTCTGTAAGCGAATGGGCATTTTATGCGTACCCAAAGAAGCCGGATGGAGCTTTGGTTTGTTTTTATCCGGAAACAACCTGTGTTCCAAGCGTTCCAATCCTATCCGGGACTGTTCTTTGATGATGCGGTTATGATGCCCTACCATATGCTTGGGATAAGTATCGTCTCCCATGTCACAACGGATAATGTAATCCATCAACGCATCGCTTATTTTTCCGAATGATTCCGCCAACCCATACTTGACCAACAGAGGTTTCGGAATTTTTGTCTGCCCGTCCCATCCCTTTTGAGAGAGTCCATGAAGCACCATCCGTTCCCGGTGCAGGGCTTTCCGATAGTCGTCCGGGAACTTGCCCTGCACTTTCTGCTCGTACAAATCGGAGGCACTGCGCATAATCCGTCCTTTTTCCTCCTGGATGGCCGCATCGATGGAGTCCGCCGACCAGTGATTGTCCGCACGCATTTCCTTGGCCCGTTCCCATTCGAGGTCCTCTATCTTTTGGTACATATCCATCAGACCATGCCTGATGGCGGTCAGGTCTCCCGGATATTCCCCATGCAGGGCAAGCCGCTTCAAGTAGTCGAGTTCCTCGTCCTTCATGCAATACCCTACCAGCTTATGGGCGGTAGCCACTTCTTCCGGATTGGGCAGAGGACATAGGGTATGGCTTTTACCCGTATGGGCACTACAAAGCAGCGTGTACATGGCATTCAGTTTTTGGGGAAGTGTTTCATTCCCCATTTTCAATCCGGACAACAACCAGACCTGCTGTTTGCCCCAATCGGTTTGTTGCAGTACATCCATAACCTTGTGCCAGCCGCTGCGTTCCGTCTGGTCCAGATTCCGGAAGAAACGGTAATCCCAGAGTATTTTTGCCTGCTCTTCCGTAATTGCCGGGCGATGCCCGTTCCTTACGATGGAATCGGCAATGGCATTGTAATCCAAGCGAAGCACCTGATGGCAGAACTTCAAGGTCGGTTTCCATCGGAATCCGGCATCCTGCAAGTTTTCCATCTTTTCCCATATCCAATCTGATAATTTCATTGTGGATTCAAATTTGAGTGATACACCTTATTATATATTTCTAACTTCTCGATGTGCCGTATCTCCAATGCCTCTTCCCCTTTGCCGAAGCCGATGATTGCGGCGGCAGTCATGTAGAGACAGAGCGAGGCGAACACGGCAAATGCCGCAAGGACTATCCTAAGCCGTGCTTTGGGCGGCAGGGCGTCCAGCCTATTGCGTAACCAACCTTTCAGCCCGGTGGTCCACTTTTCAATGAGATTTTTCATCTTTCCCATACGCATTATCTTTCAATCGTCCGGATGTCCTTGTTCTCCAATACCGTGAAGCCCTCGATGGTGAAGCCGTTTGGGTTGTCGTCCGAGCGGCTCGCGTTGAGCAGGCGGCAGGCGGTTACTAATGTCCGTTCCGTCACGTTGCTCTCGCGGATAATCATCTGACGGGCGTATGTCCGCGCCTCGTAGGGATAGCGGTCGAAATTGCACACCACGCTGTCCACCTGCAACACTTGGTTGATGTTCCCGGCGATGATGCGGTTGTAGAAGCCCTTTTCGGCGAAGTCGGCGTAATAGTTGTACGCGCTCTTGTCTGCCAAGAGCAGGGCGCGTTTCACGTTGTGCTCTATCGCGCTTTTCTCCGGCGAGAGGGTGAAAAACAGTTCGTGGAAGCGGCGCACGTGTTCCCTGGCTTCCGCCGGGCGGTTCTGCGACAGGTCCTGCGAGAGCGCGAGCATAAGACTCTTGCCTCCATCGAGGACGTATATCTTCTGCCGTTGCGCCTCGGCGAAGCGGAAGGCGCACACCACCGAGCAGACCACCACGAGGGCGCAGGCCGCCGTATAGACGATGCCGAACAGACGTATCTGCCGGAAACTCGTCTCGATGTTCTTGAGTGATTTGAATTCCATTTTCTTCTTTTCGTCTTTTAATTGTTCAATAATCCGTTTTTAAGGGTCGGGCAACTCACGGAAACGGATTGTCCGGAATGCCTATCTTCGGAACAGCTTTCCCGCCGTTCCCTTGATGAGCTTGCCCGCGCGGCCTGCCACGTTTCCTGCGGCGGCTCCCGCCACGCTGCCGCCCAAAGCCCCGGCGGTGTTGATGTTCTTGTTGTAGCTGCCTATGCCGCCACCTGCTTGGATGATCCAGCCTGCCACCGTCGGGATGGTGAAGTAGCCCACGATGCCGATGATGAGGAACACGATGTACACCCCGTTGCTCGCCTCCACCGAGAAGTTCGGGTCGGTCTGCATCGCTTGTATGTCGTTCTGCAACATCAGAATCTGTATCTTCGCCAGTATGGTGCTGAACAAATCCGACACGGGAAGCCACAGGTAAATCTGTATGTAGCGGCTGAACCACGCCGAGAGCGTCGAGTGGAAGCCGTCCCATACGGCAAAGGCGAAGGCTACCGGTCCCAGGATGCTCAGCACCACGAGGAAGAACGTCCTGAGCGTGTCGATGATGAGCGCGGCTGCGGCGAACATCAGTTCCAGCAGTTCCCGGAACCAGTCACGCACCGTCTTCTTGATGTTGTACGCCGCCCGGTCCATGTACATCCCCGTCATCGTCACCAAGTCCGAGGGCGACCAGCCCAGCTCGTCCAACTGGCGGTCAAATTCCTCATCACTGGCGAGGTAGGCGGTCTCCGGGTTGCGCATCATCGCCTCGTATTCCAGTTTGTCTTTCTGCTCCCGGTACTCGTTCATGTCGAAGGTCTGTTCTTCGAGGATGCCGTGTACGCCCTGCACGATGGGGCTTAACACGCTGTTCATCGTACCCAACACGATGGTCGGGAAGAACAGGATGCACAAACCGAGCGCAAACGGGCGGAGCAGCGGGTACACGTCTATCGCCTCGGCGCGGGCGAGCGACTGCCACACGCGCACCGCCACGTAGAACAACGCGCCCAGCCCGGCAAGCCCTTTCGCCACGCCCGTCATGTCCGCGCACAGCGGCATCATCTCGTCGTAGAGCGAAAGGAGTATCTGGTGAAGGTTGTCGAACTCTCCCATAACTTACCAGTATTTTTCGTTGGGGTTTCCGTAGAGTCCTATCACCCGGTCCATGTCGTTCTTCTTCCTTGCCCGGAGGTAGGACACCGATATGGTCTTGTTCGTGTAGTAGCGCACGAGGTTGCGGTAGTTCATCAGGCTGCGGTAGGCGTTGTCGATAATCGCCAGCCGTTCCGCGTCCGTGAGCGACATCCCCGTCACGTTCACCACGTTCTTCAGGTCTTGCAGCACGTCCGAACTCTCGTCTATCAGCATGGTGTAGCCCGACGATATGGCGGCAAGCTCTTCCGGCGTGTAGTTCTCATCAGAGAGCATCTTCTGGTAGTTATCCACATAGATTTCTGATATTTCCATCACCAACCCGATGCTTTTCGACACCTTCACGCCGCCCTTCACCACGTCATGTACGGATTTCAGCGCGTCGTAATACTTCTTTCCCTGCTCAAACACTTTCTTGGTTTCCAAGAAGCCGTTGAGCGTGTTGGCTTTCGTGCCCGCCGTTTCCACCATCTCCTTGGCGGAGTTGATGATGCTCTGCGCGAGGTTCGTCGGGTCGGACACCACCCATTGGGCGTTTGCCGTGCCTGCACCTGCAAGGCACAGGCAGGCTGCCACCAATGGCATTTTCAGTTTTTGTCTCATATTCACATTGGATTTAGTGGTACATTCTTATTGTTCTTTCTTCTTTTCGCCATTGGCTGTTTCATCCGTGTTCACCCGGATATAGTCGCCGTTAGGCGAAAAGGACAGGATGTCCGTTTCCTCGTTGTATGCCACGTCGATGCGGAAGCCCGTGTTCAGGTAGAGGTTACCGTCCGCCTCCCTTTGCAGCAGGTAGGTCTCCGGCTTCAGTTTCCGGTGGACGCCCGCCCTGCGGAACAGCGTCACCTTGTAAAGTGCGCCCTCCTTGTACACCAATATGTCGGGCTTGCCCTCCACGCTCTGCCAGTTGCCGCAAATCTTCTCGCGGATGTCTTCGTTTTCTTTCATTACCGTCTCGCAGGCTTGCAGCATCAGCGACGCCAAGCCTATCAGACCGCCGCAAAGCAGCAGCCGTTGTGTCTTTGTCAGTTCAATGTTCATAATCTTCAATTCTTGTTTTTTTGTTGATAAAATGTGTCTTGACCTCATACGCCGTTTGATACACCCTTATATGCCGTATAAGGTGGCCTCAAACGCCGTCTGTGGTCGGGTGATGTTTCCATCGGTTACTTTTCTTCGTCCATACGTTTCTCCGCAATCTGCCGTATGGCGGCTTCCATGTCGCTGCCCAGCTTCCCCGCCAGTTCG
Source organism: Butyricimonas faecalis (assembly GCF_003991565.1). Taxonomy (NCBI): domain Bacteria; kingdom Pseudomonadati; phylum Bacteroidota; class Bacteroidia; order Bacteroidales; family Odoribacteraceae; genus Butyricimonas; species Butyricimonas faecalis. The sequence continues at coordinate 1,310,117 of NZ_CP032819.1, forward strand.
CGGACTTCCATCTTCTCCGTTTCCTCCGTTGTATAGGCAAGGTATTCGTGTATGGACACCTCCGTGGCGTACACCGCCGACTGTGTGCCGCCTAAGCCTATCCACACCTCCTTGTATCGTCTGGACGAATCGTTGGACTGGTTGATGGAAAGTATCTGCGACTTCTCCTTTTCCGTCAGCCCCAGCAATCCCTGTATCTGGTCGAAGCGGTTCATGAACTTCCGCTGGTCGAGCAGTATCTTGCAGTCCGAGTTGTTGATGATGGACTCCTTGACGATGGGCGAGCTGATGATGTCGTCCACCTCCTGCGTCACCACTATTGCCTCGCCGAAATACTTTCTGACCGTCTTATAAAGATACTTTACATAGGAAGCCATATTCGCCGAAGCAATCGCCTTCCAAGCCTCTTCAATTATTATCATCTTTCTGATACCTTGCAGACGGCGCATCTTGTTGATGAACAACTCCATAATGATGATTGTCGTAACCGGGAACAAGATGGCGTGCTCTTTTATCTGGTCGATTTCAAAGACGATGAACCGCTTGTGTAGCAAGTCCAGTTCCTTGTCCGAATTAAGCAGGTAATTATATTCACCGCCCTTGTAGTACGGCTCCAGCACATTCAGGAAACTGGCAATGTCAAAGTCCTTTTCACGCACTTTCTTATCTTCCAATACCTTGCGATAATCCGTGTCTATAAACTCGTAGAACGTGTTGAAGCATGGGACAATGCTGTTGTCTTCCTTAATACGTCCTATGTACTGCGACACGGCATTGGAAAGTGCAACCTCCTCCGCACGGGTAGCAGGCTCATTGTCCTTCTTCCACAGCGTCAGCAACAAAGTCTTGATACTTTCCCTCTTTTCGATGTCATACACCTTGTCCTCCGTGTAGAACGGATTAAAGGAAATCGGGTTGTCCTCCGTATAGGTATAATAAACCCCGTCCTTTCCCTTGGTCTTGCGGTGTATCATCTCGCACAGCCCTTGGTAGGAGTTGCCCGTATCGACCAGCACCACATGGGAGCCTTGCTCATAGTATTGTCTGACCAGATGGTTCATGAAGAACGATTTGCCGCTGCCCGAAGGACCCAATACGAACTTGTTGCGGTTGGTCGTCACGCCGCGCTTCATCGGCAGGTCGGAGATGTCGATGTGCAGGGGCTTGCCGCTGATGCGGTCCGCCATGCGGATGCCGAAGGCGGACGGAGAGTCCTTGTAGTTGGTCTCGCCCGCGAAGAGGCACACCGCCTGCTCTATGAACGTGTGGAACGACTCTTCCGCCGGGAAGTCCGCCGCGTTGCCGGGGATGCCCGCCCAGAACAGCGTCGGGCAGTCCGTCGTGTTGTGGCGCGGCACACAGCCCATGCTTGCCATCTGGCTGCCCACGTCGTTCTTGATGCGTTTCAGCTCCTCCGCGTCGTCGCTCCACGCCATCACGTTGAAGTGGGCGCGGACGGACTTCAGCCCCTGCGAGTGCGCTTCGTTCAGGTATTCTTCAATCCACTCGCGGTTGATGGCGTTCTGGCGGCTGTACCGGGAGAGCGACTGCATGTTCCTCGCCGTTTTCTCGAAGCGGCGCAGTTCCTCGTCGCTGTTGCCGATGAAGACATACTGGTTGTAGATGTGGTTGCAGGGCAGCAGCAGTCCCAGCGGCGCGGCGAAGGACAGGCGGCAGTCCGAGCGGTCGGTGGACAGCCTTTCGTAACGGCAGTCCGTGGCCACCGCTGCGGGCAGGTCCTCCGTGTCCGACAGGGTGTGCAGGCACAGGCGGTTGTCGCCGACGCGCATTTCCCTTGCCGTCATCTCGATGTCCTCCAGACAGTCCGCGTTGCCCAGCGACAGGGCGAAGTACCTGCCTATGATGCCCGTCTCCTTGTCCGTGCCTGTAAGCTCGTCATCGGAGAGGCGGCGCAATTTGATATGCCCCGAATCGTTCAGGATACGCGCGAACTGCTCCACCGCCTCGATGAACTTCACCGCCGTCTCCTTGTCCTGTATTTCTTTCGGTACGATATGCCCCCGGCACAGCGTATTCCAGTTGCTCTGCTGCCTCATGCGCTCCTTCGTAGTCTTCGTCAGGAACAGGTAGCACTTGTGGTGCAGGAACGGGCGCTCGTTGAAGTGCATCTCGTAGCTGCGGGCGAGGAAGCCCATGCCCTCCTTGCCGAGGTCGGGGCGGTACCGTTCCTTCACGTACCAGTCTTGCTTGTGCAGCACCGAATGGTCGGGCAGTACCTTGATTGCCTTGCACCACGTGGCGTGGATGCCCTCGTATTCCTCCGCCGTGACGGTATAGACCTCCGGAAGCTCCACCTCGAAGGCGGCGGTGATGTCCGCGTCTTTCGAGACGATGCACCCGTGTTCCACCGAAAGCAGGGGGAAGCGGCTTTCCAGCGTGGTGGCTTTCATGATGTTTCTCATACGTTTCTTCCTTTCTTCTTTTTTCGTCTTAACAGATTGGACACCCGTCTGCGGTGGAGCACATGGCGTGGGCGCATCCGTGCCGCGCCCAACTTCATCAGCCCGTGTTCGCCGTACTTCGCGTTCAGCCGGAACGTGAGCCACACGAGCGACGAGGCGGATACCGCGCCGAAGCCGATGCAGAGCCACTGGCCCGCGCCTGCCATGTAGAGGATGATGAAGAGGATGAAGGCGGCGAGCAGCCCGCCCGCGAACAGGAACAGGTACTGCGCCTTCAGGCCCTTGAACTCCACCGGACGGCCGATGCCCTTGTTGATGGGGTACTCAGCCATTGTCCTTATACCTTATTATATATGTATAGGATACCCGTTTGTTAGAGGAAGAACGAGCGCAGGATGGTCGCGCTTACAATCAGGAAGATACACGCGCCGAACCAGCTTGCGGCGGTCTTCGAGGTGTCGGGGTCGCCGGCGCTGAATTTGCCGTACACCTTGATGCCTCCGATAAGCCCGACGACCGCGCCGATGGCGTAGATGAGTTTCGTCGCCGGGTCAAAGTAGGAAGTGACCATGCTGGTGGCTTCGGTGATGCCCGCCATGCCGTTGCCTTGCGCGAAAACTTGGATGTTGGCAGCCAGCAGGAGGGCCGCGAGGATGATTTGCTTTTTCTTCAATGTCTTTGTCATAATCTTTTCTGTTTTGTGCCTCCGGGTTGGATGTTCCCATTGGCGGTTGATACTTGTTTTAATTCTTGCGGCTTTGGATGAAGCCGGCTTTTGGGATTTAGTGGTCTCGGTGGCAAGCCGATGGTTTAGCCGTAGTCGATTTTCTTTTTTCGCATTGCTGTTACGTTTTTACTTGTTATACATAGTCGCGGATGTTGAAGTCCTCGAAGTTGTCCGGAACTGCGGGCGCTTTCTTGGGCATAATCACCGGTGTAGTGTTTGCCTGCGCCGCCGACACGGAGTCCAGATAGTAGTCCATCAGCTCGTCCAGTTTCCTGCGGGTCGCTTCCGAACTCTTTTCTATCATCGCGAACAGTTCGTTGCCCTTCATGTCGCAGAACACCATTCCGGCGTGACGGCGTTCCTCTTTCGTGGCTTTCGGTTTCTTCACCGTCCGCATGGCAAGGTCGATGTCCTCGAAGGTCATGCCTCCCGCTTCATGAGGCTCGCCGTCATCATCTCCGTCTTCGTCATATTCCGCCCCGATGTCGGAAACACGCTTGTCGGCAAACACCTCGTCCAGTTCCTCGTCGGGCACTTGGCGCGACGGCCTGGCTCCCGAAAGCCGGCTATTGGGGGAGGCAGTTTCATCGTCAAAGGCCACGTCCTTCTCGTCCACCTCCTCGCCGGGGGCTTGCACGGTGGCATTGGACATCGGTGCAGCAGCCTGCGGTTTTCGTTCAGGCATCCGGAACAGGCTTTTCCCCATGATGTCGCCGGACCTTTCCGGTGCGCCCACATCCTTTTCCTTGTCCTCCTTGGGTACGTTTTCTTCCCGGCGTTCCCAAGTCAGGTAGATGACCATCCATAGGTTGAAGGCCATCATCAGCACGATGAGCAGCTCGGCCATCGTCAGAGCGGTTGCGAGGTTTCACGGCGTAACAGGGCATTGATGTCGTCCCCATAGGTTTGCAAGTGCTCTTCCAGCACATTCTCGATGTACCCGCCAATGGTGCTGCCGTTCCCGCCCAGTGTCCGCACAATGCGGGACAGCTTCCCGTGCATCTCACGGCTGAGGTAAATGCACTGGCGGTGCGCTCCTTGTCTGGGCGTCAGATAGCGGAGGAACACCGCCGCTTTTTCTAATTGGGTGTCGTCCACAATGTGGATGACTACGTCCGCCTTTTCCAGATTGTTCACTTGGGGAGTGTCCGCCTTCGGGTTGCCATTCCCCTTCTTTTTCATTCTCGAATTGAAAAATCCCATCTTGTTTTCGTTTTTTAGGGTGAATAAAATCAATAAATGTCCTCGTAATTTTTCTTGTAAAGTCGGCGGATCACTTCCTCGTATTCGCGGAAGTGCTGCTCCAGCACACGGTCCACATAGACCGACAACGTAAGCCCGTTCTTCCCGATGACCTGCACGATACGCTGTATCCGCTCGTGGTAGCTTTTGCGGATGTAGGCGGTCTTGCCCGAACACACGGGGATTCTCGGTGCATGGAGGAAGCGTTCCAGGTATTCCTCTTCCTTTTCCGTGGCATCCTTGCCCACCTTTGCTTTCGGTTTTTCCGCCAGCCTGGCCTCCTTTGCGGAAGTGTTGCCATCTGTTCCGAGGCTCCCCGGGGAGGCGGGCGCGGGCATTTCCGGACGGAACGAATCCAGGAACTTGCCGGGGTCAATATCGACATCGAGTTTCTTGGCCATCGGTTCAACGCTTTACGATGCCGAGTATTTCTTCCGCGAGGGCATCGATGCCGCTCCCTTTCGCCAATGCCTTGTCCGGCGGCAGCAGCGTGGAGCGGAAAAACGGGCGGTCGCCTTCCTCAGAGCCTTCCTTGCGGAAACGCTTGCTGTCGGGCAGACTGGTGTCCAGCACTTCAAGCCCCATCCCGGCTATCACCTTGTCATAGATGTCGTACAGGTCGGTCTTCTCGCGCTTGTCCACCATGTTCCACAAGAGGCGGATGCCCTTGATGTTCGACTTGCCGGTAGTGATCAGCGTGTCGTTGATGACGCCCGCGTACTTCAGCGAGCTTTCCATGATGAAACGGTCTGCGGCTATCGGGCAGAAGATGTAGTCCATCGTCGCTACTGTCCGGATCAGGTCGAGGTTGTTCACCGTACCCGTCAGGTCGAAGAAGATGAAGTCGGGCGGTGTCGCCGACTCGACAAATGGCCTGACCGTTTCAATCGCGTTGCCGGGACGGCTCCCCACAATCGGGTAGGCGCGTTTGCCGATGCGCTTGAACTGCTCGTATGCCAGCTTGCGCAGGTACGGGTTGCGCTCGATACTTTTCAAGTCGCGTTCGCGCATGTCCTTGATGCTGAACTGGGGATAGTCGCAGTCCACGACCGCCACGTCATATCCCTTCACGTAATACAGGTAACTCGCCATCAGTACGGTGAGTGTCGTTTTGCCTGCTCCTCCCTTCTGGGTGGAGAAGGCGATGAACAAAGGTTCTTTTTTCATGCTTTCTTCTTTTTTATTTGTTAGACATCCGTTTCTTGGTCCGGTCGGCAGCCATCCGCCCGGTAAGCGAGCAGGCAGTCCGGCATCCCTCCCGGTATGCCTGTTCCCATCCATGCCTGTGTGCCGGCAGGCAAGCATAAGGGCAGGCATACCGACCATTCCGCCTGCAAAGGAAAATGACTTTCGCCAAGGTTGTGTCTCTTTGCTGTTGCGTGGCAGCATTTGGCGTTGTCGTGGCAGCTTGTGGCGTTCTTTGGCCACCCTTTCCACCGCTTTTCCTGGCGTTTGGCCCATTGAAACGGCATCCGCCCTTTGCCTTTCCACCAAGCCTTTGCCTGTATGCCTGTGTGCCGGCAGGCACAAGGGCTGGCGGACTGGCAGGCAGGTTGGCAAGGATGTCAGCCCGGAAGCAGGCAGGCGTGCCGACCGTTTCGCCTGCAAAGGAAAGGGGCTTTCTCAAAGGTTGTATCCTTTTGCCGTTGCGTGGCAGCATTTGGCGTTGTCGTGGCAGCTTGTGGCGTTCTTTACCCGGCCTTATCGCCACTCATCTTGCGTTTGGCTTGTGGCCGTTATTTGGCATTTTCACCATTCCGATGCCTGTATGCCAGCGTGCCGGCAGGCAGGCACAAGGGCAAGCAGACTGGCAGGCAGGTGAACTGGCAGGCGGGCAAGAATGCCTGCCACCTGGCAAGGAAGAATGCTAGCTTGTAGGTTCGCAGGCATATTGGCCACAAATAGGTAGAACTTTTTCTATTGTGGCCAATGTGGACTCATGAACATCTTAATTCATTCCTACCAATCGCTTTCCAATAGTTTTCTTGCTTGGCTGATTTTCGCTCTTTGGCATTTCAGCACTCCAATGCCTGTATGCCGGCAGGCAGGCACAAGGGCAAGCAGACTGGCAGGCAGGTGAGCAGGCTGGCGGGCAAGAATGCTTGCGGATTCGCAAACATATTGACTACAAACATGAAGAACTCTTTTTCACTTGTGCTAAATGTAGTCTCGTGGACATCTTAGCACATTCCTCCATCGCTTTCCAACAGTTTCTTTGTTTGGCTGGTTTATGCTCTTTGGCATTTCCCCGCTCCAATGCCTGTATGCCAGCGTGCCGGCAGGCAGGCACAAGGGCAAGCAGACTGACAGGCAGGCAGGTGAACTGGCAGGCGGGCAAGAATGCCTTCCGGTTCGCAAATCTGAAAACGGACAGGCAGGCAACTATGTTTTTTTCACTTGCGTGGCAGCATTTGGCGCTGTCGTGGCAGCTTGTGGCGTTTTTGAGCCGTATTTCAGACTTGGAAAACACCCTACCTTTGCACCCAAGCGGCAGGGCAAAGCCGAAAGCGCGCACCGCAGACCCCGGCTCCGTCCTTCTTTTGGGCAGCAGAAAGGTATCGGGCGACCGATGCCTTATAAATGGGTAATGGCAGGTCTATCCCCAATCCGTTTACCACGGATTTTTGTGTCCTCAAAGACACAGCAAGGTGTCCTTTGAGTAACTCAAAGGGTTTCGGGTTACTCCCGAAACGACCTTGCCCCTCACGGGGAGGGCTTCCTCTCCGAAGTCGGGAAGCCTGTTTCCACCTGCGGTGCGGTTGCCGAAGCTACGCTTATGCCGTGACACCACTAAATCCATTGTAATATGAACGAGAACAAGAAAAAGAACGGGACTGACAGTCCCAAGTGGGGGCGGCATCCACGGGAAAGCCGCAAGTCGCACTGCGTGATGGTGCGTTTCGACGACGGGGAATGGCTCAGGTTCCTCGCTATGCACGGCAAGTCCGGCGTGGAGGCGAGGGCGGTGTTCCTGAAGGCGCACTTCTTCGGACAGCCGTTCCGGGTACTGGTCACGGACAAGACGCTGCTCGACTACTGCACGAAGCTGTCCGCTTTCCATGCGCAGTACCGCATGGTGGGGAACAACTATAACCAGACGGTCAAGGAGCTGCGCTGCCATTTCTCGGAGAAAAAGGCGATGGCATTGCTCTACAAGCTGGAGCAATGCACGAAGGAACTGGCCGCAATCACGCGGCAGGTCGTTGAACTTTCAAGGGAGTTTCAGGAAAGATGGTCGCAAAAATCACGGTAGGCACGTCGCTGTACGGGGCGTTGGCTTACAACGGCATGAAAGTGAACGAGGGCGAGGGGAAGCTGCTCGCCGGGAACAAGGTCTTCGACGATGGCAGCGGACGGGTGGACATCGCCCGTGCCGAACAGGATTTCAAACGGTACATGCCGGAGAACGTCCGCACACGGAACAAGGTCATCCATATCTCCCTTAATCCGCATCCCGACGACCGCCTGACGGACATGGAGATGGAAAGTCTCGCGCGGGAGTATCTGGAGAAGCTGGGCTACGGCGACCAGCCTTATCTAATTTTCAAACATGAGGACATCAACCGCCACCACCTGCATATCGTCTCCGTCAATGTGGACGAGAATGGCAGGCGGTTGAACAAGGATTTCATCCATCGCCGCAGCAAGCGCATCACCACGGAGCTGGAACGCAAGTACGGTCTGCACCCCGCCGACCGCAGGCAGCACCGTAACGACAATTCCTTGCGCAAGGTGGATGCCTCGCAGGGAGACGTGAAGCGTCAGGTGTCGAACACCGTCAAGGCGGTGATGGCTACCTACAAGTTCCGGACAATGGGCGAATACCGCGCCTTGCTCTCCCTCTACAACGTCACTGTGGAGGAAGCCCGTGGCATGGTGAACGGACGCGAGTATCACGGACTGGTCTATTCCGCCACCGATGATGGCGGGAACAAGGTCGGCAATCCCTTCAAGGCATCCTGCATCGGGAAGTCCGTCGGCTATGAAGCCGTGCTGCGCAGGTTTGAGTATCCCAATGCCCAAATCCGCGACAAGCGTCTGGCGGACATGACGCGCAAGACCGTCGCTGCCGTATTGGACAGGACGTACCGCAAGGATGAATTTGTCGCCCTGCTCAAAGCGAAGGGCGTGGATGTGGTGTTCCGCCACACGGACGGGGGGCGCATCTACGGGGCGACCTTCATCGACCACCGCACGGGCTGTGTGCTGAACGGCTCCCGGCTGGGCAGGGAATTTTCCGCCAACGCCTTGCAGGAGCACTTCACTTTGCCGTATGCGGACACGCCGCCGATGCCGTTCACCCTTACACGGGACGAACCGCAGGCGGAAGCCCATACCTATGTGGAACACGGCGAGAGCCATTCCACGGGCTTGGGCTTGCTTGGCGGCGACGCATCGGGCGCACAGGCGGAAGAAGCCGCCTTCGAGCGCGAACTCAAACGCAAGCGGAAGAAACGCCGGAAGGGTTTGGGATTATAAATTATCCGTCCGCAGGGCATCCAAGCAAAGGTCAGACCTTTGGCTATCTAAGGTCAGACCTTTGGTAGCCTCACCTCGGACTTGAGATAGGCTCAGGTCGGACTTGAGGTATGCTTATGTCCGGGGAAAGCCTTGCGGACATATTGTTCAACTTAAAAACAGAAACAGATTTATGTCACAACAGGAAGACGATTTGAGGGCGTTGGCGAAAATCATGGACTTTCTCCGCGCCGTGAGCATTATTCTGGTGGTCGTCCACCTCTATTGGTACGGGTATGAAGCCGTAAGGCTGTGGGGCATCGACATCGGTGTCGTGGACCGGGTGCTGGTCAATTTCGACCGCACCGCCGGACTGTTCCACCATATCCTTTACACAAAACTTTTTGCGCTGTTGCTATTGGCTCTCTCTTGCTTGGGTACAAAGGGCGTGAAGGAGGAAAAAATCACGTGGGGCAGGATTTGGACGGTGCTTGCCGCAGGGCTGGCCCTGTTCTTCCTGAACTGGTGGATGCTCTCCCTGCCGCTGCCCGTGGAAGCCAACGTAGCCTTCTATGCCGCTTCGATGGCGGCGGGCTATGTCTGCCTCCTGATGTCCGGCACGTGGATGAGCCGCCTCTTGCGCACCAACCTCATGGATGACGTGTTCAACGTGGAAAACGAGAGCTTCATGCAGGAGACGCGCCTCATGGAGAACGAGTATTCGGTGAACCTGCCTACGCGCTTCTATTACAGGAAGAAGTGGAACGACGGGTACATCAACGTGGTAAACCCGTTCCGCGCTTCCATCGTATTGGGCACTCCGGGCAGCGGAAAGTCGTATGCCGTGGTAAACAGCTTTATCAAGCAGATGATTGAAAAATCTTACTCGATGTACATCTATGACTTCAAGTTCAGCGACCTTTCCACCATCGCTTACAACCACCTGATGAACCACGGCGACGGCTACAAGGTCAAGCCGAAGTTCTACGTCATTAACTTCGACGACCCGCGCCGGAGCCACCGCTGCAATCCCATTCACCCGGATTTCATGGAGGACATCACCGATGCCTACGAAAGTGCCTATACCATTTTATTAAATTTGAACAAAACTTGGGTGCAAAAGCAAGGCGACTTCTTCGTGGAGAGTCCGATTATACTTTTTGCCAGTATTATCTGGTTTTTACGGATTTATCAGGATGGAAAGTATTGCACCTTCCCACACGCCATTGAGTTGCTGAACAGACGTTATGAGGATGTTTTCCCTATTCTCACCAGCTATCCGGAGTTGGAAAACTATCTTTCGCCCTTTATGGACGCTTGGCAGGGAGGTGCAGCCGAGCAGTTGATGGGGCAAATCGCATCAGCGAAGATACCGCTCTCGCGCATGATTTCCCCACAGCTTTATTGGGTCATGTCAGACAGTGAGTTTACGTTGGATATTAACAACCCGGATGAGCCTAAGATTCTCTGCGTCGGCAATAATCCCGACCGTCAGAACATCTACGGCGCGGCGTTGGGTCTGTACAATTCCCGAATTGTCAAGCTCATTAACAAGAAGGGCAAGCTGAAGTCGGCGGTAATCATCGACGAGCTGCCTACGATTTACTTCAAGGGATTGGATAATCTTATCGCCACTGCCCGAAGCAACAAGGTGGCGGTCTGCCTCGGCTTTCAGGACTTTTCGCAGTTGAAACGCGATTATGGGGACAAAGAAGCGGCGGTCGTGATGAACACGGTGGGAAACATCTTTTCGGGTCAAGTCGTTGGTGAGACCGCCAAAACGCTTTCCGAGCGTTTCGGCAAAATCTTGCAGAAGCGGCAGAGCGTCACCATCAACCGGGAGGACAAGTCCACCTCCATCAACACGCAGATGGAGAGCCTGATACCCGCGAGCAAGATTTCCACGCTGACGCAGGGCATGTTCGTGGGCGCGGTGGCCGACAACTTCAACGAGCGCATCGAGCAGAAAATCTTTCATTGCGAGATTGTGGTGGACGTGGAGAAGGTGAAGCGCGAGGAACAGGCTTACAAGCCCATCCCCGTCATCACGGACTTCACCGATGCCGACGGCAACGACCGCATGAAGGAAATGATACAGGAGAACTACAACCGCATCAAGGCGGAAGTGCGGCAGATTGTCGCCGACGAGTTGCAGCGCATCCAGTCCGACCCGGAACTGCAACACCTCTTGCAGGGCAAGTAAAAACGCCATAGGCGAAAAAAGGAAAATCCTTAACTTGGCTGGATGTTCAGACCGGGTTAAGGATTGTCCTTTTCTCGTTGATTGACAATTGAAATGAAAATTACTGCATTGGTTTCTCCGTTTTATACAGCAGATGGGGCATTTCTTTTCCATTGTATATAATGGTATGGCTGCCGCAAGGTTTCATGGCAATGGCTTCCGCCACACGGATGGAGGACGTGTTTTCGGGACGGATGCTGCAATAGACCTCTTGCAAGCCCAGTTTCTCGAAAGCGTACCGCAGGCATCTTCGGGCGGCTTCCGTGGCATAGCCGTTGTGCCAATACGCATTGTCCAGGATGTAGCCGAGTTCCACCGCTTCATTCCCGTTTATCACGCTTTTCATCAGCCCGGCCTGTCCGATAAGTTTGCCCCCGTCTTTCAACACAAGGGCGAAATACCCGTAGCCGTCCTTGCGGTAACGGGAGAACTGGCGGTTCACCCATTGGCGCACCTCCTTCTTGTCAAAGCCGTGTTCCCATGCGTACATGACTTCCGACTTGCCCATGAGGGCGAGCAACGCGCCCGTGTCCTTGCGGGTGATTTTGCGGATGACGAGCCGTTCCGTTTCCATGATCGTGAGCGACTCGGCGTAGGTCTTTATCTCCAAGCCGTCGTCTTTCCACTCCTTGACCATCTTCCGGACGGTATCATCCACCAGCCTGCGGTAGGCGTCATCGGGAACGGCTTTCAAGTAAAACGTGTCATTGGTTTCCTTCAACACCCAATCGGCTATGTCCTGCAAGTCCTTCCCTTCGGGGATATAGTCCTTGTGTATCATGTACTCGTTGATGTTGTCCTCCAGTAGTTCCTCCATGGCGGTACGGGTGTCTTCCTCCAATTCCGAAAACGGGGTTTCCGCTACCTGAAAAATGTCGTTGTTCCATTCATCCGCTTCTTCATCGTCCTCTTCCGGCACAAAAACGCCCCGTTTCATGTCCAGCATCTCCTGCGCGAATTTTCCCGACTCCCTGTCCTTGTACTTCTTGGCATATTTTTCCAGCAGTTCCCAGTCCTGCCGCCTCATGGGGAAGCGGAACGCGGCGCGTTCCACCTCGTTGCAGCGCATCATGTCCGCCTGTTCGTCCTTTGGAAGCGACTGGCATTCCTTGCAGATGTGCAGCGCGTGTCCTCTGCCCGAGAAGCTCTCGTTGGACTTGTGGCAGCCGCATACCTTGCAGTAGTGTCCGCCGTGTTTCCTTTTCTTCTTCACCATGTTACTCACCCCTTTCCAGCAAAGCCTTTCCTTGTTCGGTGAGCCTGTATTTCTGCTTGGGATGTTTCGGCTGGTCAGGATAGAGCGGTTCCACCAATCCGGCTTCCATAGACGGGTTAAGGTAATTGCCCAAGAAATTCTCCCTGTCCTTCAGTTCCATCATTCCCATCATTTCTTTCAGCGAGCAAGTGTGTTCCCCTATCAGTTCAATGAGCCGGACGATGCTTGTCGGGTACTTGTCGGGTGCTTGTCGGGTACTTGTCGGATGCTTGTCGGATGCTTGTCCAGCCGTTTCCATCTCATAGCGGAATACCACCCATACGGAACTCCCGTCCGTGTGGAATTCCGGGTCGGGTATGCCGGCACGGCGGCACTCGTCTATCATCAGGCTGATGCCGCGACCCCAGCTTTCCAGCAACTCGCTTTTGTAAAGCACGTTGGCTATGATGAGGTTGGGCGGCTCTGAACTGTGTCCGCCAAGCAGTTTTTCAAGGGTCATGTCGGGAGGGAACGCGCCGCTGCTCTCTATTTCCACGCGGTCGTCATAAATGGCGATGCCCACCGAACCGCCCGGACGGTGGTAGGCTCTGTGACAAAAGGCGTTGATGCAACATTCCCTCAATGCCTTGTAAGGTATGCTCAGCTTTTCTTCACGGTACAGCCCCTCTATTTTACCCGACAAGGACAGGTGCTTGAAAAAAAACGACATGGCAGCGTCCAATAGCGCGTAGATGTTCCCTTGCTGTCTTTGGTTGTCTATGAATTCCTCTTTGCTTGTGCCTCTGAACCTTGCCATTCGCAACAGGCATTGGGGATAGTCGTACAGATTGCGCCCGAACAGTACGGCGGCGGCATTGTTCAGCTTCCCGTCATGCAACAGGTCGAATTTTTCAAGGATGGCGGGTATTTCTTCGCGAATGGTGGTTTCCGGCAGGCGTCCGCAGTTGATTCCGGCGCGTACCGCACCGATGATGACATTCTCGTCGAGGTCGCTGATTTGCAGGTCGGGGTTGGGGATTGCCTCCCAACTGTATTTGCCGCCCCTTTGCATCAGCAGGTGGTTGTACTTGTCCTGCGGCATGACAGACGTCACGCTTTCTATCCGCTGGTAAGCCCTGCCTTTATATGTGAACGGACGCATATAGCGTTGTTCCTCAGCATATAAGGCAATGACCTGTTTGTCCGTGTCGGGAATGTTTGCGTATGAGACCGTTATCGTGGCAAACGGCTCGAATAGGCGGATGGCTTCCGCAATTTCCCGTTTCGTCTTGTCGCTCACTTCCTGACCGGTGATTTTCCCGTTGTCAGCCACGCCGAACAGTACCGTACCGCCCTCGCCGTTGAGGAAGGCGCACAGTGTCTCCATGCCGCGCTCCAACTGCCCGGTGATCAGCTTGTATTCTGTCCGTCCCCCTTCATCGCCGGAGGCCAGTTTGCGTATGTCGTCTATATTGGTTATATTCATGCGTAATCGTTTGGAGGGCAAAAATAATCATTTGACCGACAGATACGAAATTTTGGAGCATTTTCTTGCAAATTGTCATTGCTAGAACAGGAAAAAGAAACCGGGAGCAAGGGGCTTCTACCCATACACCTTGTTCCCGGTCATGAATCAGACAGAAAAACTTTCATCTCTTGCGTGCCCGTTCCCGCTCATCGTCTTTCACGATTCGCTCGTTCAGCTTTTCGGAAGCCCGGTCGAAGAAATAGGTACGGCTGTCATTTTTCCGACGACGGATATCCACATAGGCGTTGTAGCACTGACTGGGCTTCAACTCCATGCCGAAGAATCGGGAGAAATGGACCATCAGTTCCTGGATACCGGTTTCTCCGCCGTTGATACATTTCAGGGTGTCGAGCCCGTACAATAATTCCACTAGGTCGGATATGCTGCCTGTCCAACATATCGGAGGGGCATCAGAAGGAGGGGCGCCGGTTTTCTCGCCGGTAAACATGTGGGAGGGCGGCAACGGATGGTATTCCCGGGCAAGGAACCGTAGCATCTTGCGCACAAAGGCAAGGGCCTTGTGTACATGCAGATTCAGTTCGCTCTCATGGCTCCTGCCTTGCAGGGCCTCATGGTATTGCAGCTCCGTTTCCGCATAGCTCAGGGCGTGTACCGGATGTCCGCTTTCGGGCGGGATGAGACAGAGTTGGATGACCCTTTGTGTAAACTCATCGTAGGCCGTGCGTAACCCGGTGCGGCTGTCGGGATTGCTTATCAGACGGAAAAACTCGGTTTCCGTCAAGGTGAGATGTTCCATTTGTTCCTAATTTTTTGTTTTTACTCGGATGAAATGTGCGCACATACATCCATAGGAGCAAATGATAGTCCAATTACAATGTTATGGTGATGAACTTGTATGCAATTTCTTGCAAATCAAGCTCTTGGCAGACGAAAATTTGTTTTAAGGAAGAATAGGCAGCCTCCTTCCCGTGTCCGACTTCCGGACAGGTGTCCGTTTTTCGTACACAGTACCGCCCTTTCTTTCCGCTTTTTTCCATTCCGTTTCGTCCTTTCCCCTGCCATGTCACCTCTTCGTCTGAATCCCATACAGGTCCATTTTCTCGTACAGCGTGCTCCGGCTTATGCCCAGCAGTCTGGCGGCCTCTTTCCGATTATGCCCGGCCTTTTCCAAAGCCTGGCATATCCGCTTCTTTTCCATGCATTCCCCTTTCAAGGCAATGTCAGGATCGGAAGGCTTTCCGGACTCATCCAAGTTCAATTCTTCCGCCGTCACCAATTCCCCTTGGGCAAAAAGCACGGCGGATTGGACCGCCTGTTTCAGTTCCCGTACGTTTCCCGGCCAGTCATGGGCCAGCAACCGTTTCTTCGCCTCCGCATCGAAACCTTTTACCTGTCTGCCATGCTCTTGGTTGTAAAGTTCCCGGAAGAATTCAGCAAGCGGCAGGATGTCTTCCGGGCATTCCCTGAGCGGGGGTACTTTCACGGTGTACTCACTCAATCGGAAATACAGGTCCCGGCGGAAACGCCTTTCCGATATGGCTTCTTCCAGATTCTCGTTCGTTGCGGTGATGATGCGCACGTTGGCTTTCCTGTCTTTTGTGCCGCCGACAGGACGGTAACGCCTGTCCTGTATGGCGCAGAGCAGCATCTGCTGTACGCCGAGGGGAAGGTTGCCTATCTCATCCAGGAACAACGTTCCTCCCTCGGCTTCCGACCAATAGCCTTCCTTGCGCCCGACCGCCCCGGTAAAAGCCCCTTTTTCATGCCCAAACAAGGCGGAAGCGGCCAGACTTTCGGATAACAGCCCGCAGTCCACTGTCACGAACGGTTTGTCCGCACGGTCGCTTTGGGCATGTATCTTTTCAGCGATATGTTTCTTTCCTGTACCGTTCTCACCCCGAACCATCACGCAGATGTCGGCTTTGGCTAGGACGTGGAGACGTCCGAATACTTTCTGGTAGGCTTCGCTCTCCCTTATGAACAGGGGTTCCTCATGGAATGACTGCCTTTTCTGCAAGTCTTGGAGCATGGCGGGAAGCTGGCTGGTCAGCAGTTTCTTGGGGATATAGTCTTCCGCTCCGGATTTCATGGAACGCACGGCGGTAGGCACTTCCGCATAATCCGTCATGATGACGTAGGGATTGTGCTTCCCCTCGCGGCGCAGTTCTTCAAGCAACAGGATGCCGTCACCGTCAGGCAACCGGAGGTCGGCAAGCACGATGTCGTCATCTTCCAGCATTGAAAACAGTTTCCGGGCACCGGTGCAATCGGAGGTACTGACTGTCCGGTATCCGTTTTCTTCCAAAAAATTGCAGACATACCTGCTGTACACAAGGTTGTCTTCCACTACGATTATCTTTCCCATTTCTTCATCTCCTTTCTGGCGGCTTCTATGATGGTTTCTCCTTGTTCCAACACGGCACGGGCTGCATAGGCGACTTCTTCGTCCGAGTACGGTTCCTTGTGGATGGCTTCGTGCAACTTCTGCAAGGGGCGTTCCGTCCGTATCACCATCCATGAGCTCCTCAAATGGTGTACCCAGCTGTTCAAGGCTGTCAAGTCTTTCCTTTCGGATGCCTTCCGGACTTCCTCTATCTCTTTCTCCGTTTCGGCAATCAGCTGCTCCAATGTTTTCCGCTTGTCGCCGAAAGCCAACAGGGCGGAGAAGTCCGGCTGCCGGTTCCCTCTTTCACGGATGCAGTGCCGTGTCGCCTCCATCAGTTCGTCTATGGAAAACGGCTTGGGAAGCAATCCGGAAAATCCGGCTTCTTTCAGTTCCTCCTCCGATACATAGCCGGCCGCAGTAGCTGCCACGATGGGAAGTTCACGGGAATTGCCGATGTCGGACATGCGCAGCAGTTCCAGAATCTCGTAGCCGTTCGCTTCCGGCATTCTCAAGTCTGTTATCAACAGGTCATAATCCTTGCTCCGTATCCTGTCGGTCAGCTCGGCCAACGTAAGGCAGTTGTCGCATGAAACGCCACATTGAAGGTACATCTCGCGCATCAGGCGGAGCGTCACCGGGTCGTTGTCTATGGCCAGCACGGAACATCCGGCCAGTGAAGGACGGACATCCATTGACTTCTCTTCTTCCGGTACTTCTTCGGCTTTCGGCAGCGGCAGGACAACGGTGAAGCGGCTTCCTATGCCAGGTTTGCTCTGTACGGAAGCAGAACCCTGCATCAGCTGTACGAGATTGGTCACAATGGCAAGGCCCAGCCCGAAGCCGTCCTGAGTCACAGCATTGCCCAGACGTTCGAAGGGGGCGAAAATCTGTTCCTGCTTTTCTTCCGGGATGCCCGTCCCGGTATCCTGCACGTACAGGATGAAGTTGCCGTCCTTATAGTCCGTGCAGAGTGTAATGCGACCGCTGCGGGTAAACTTGACCGCATTGGAGAGCAGGTTGCTTCCGATGCGCAATATGCGCTCCTTATCGCCTCCCAGCACTTCTGTCGTCTGGTTGTCAGTCACGAATTCGATTCCTTTGGCTTCAGCCAAAGGGGCGAACTCCGTTTCCAACACAGTTGCTATTGACTCGGAGCGGAATGGACGGATATGCAGCTTTTCTTTATGGATCTCCAGCCTGAAAAATTCCAGCAGCTCGGTGGTCATGGAAGCCATGCGGCTGGCAGATTCACGCACGGTTAATATGTGGCGTACCCGGTCTTCCAGGGCTTCATCCCGGAGCAGGAGTTCTGCATTGCCGCTTATCGCCGTCAGGGCCGTGCGCATTTCATGGCTGACAGTCTGCATCAGGTTGTGACGGAATTGCAGCAATTGCCGGTTCTTCTCATTGCTCGCCTGCAATTCGCCGATAAGTTCTTCGCGTTTCTTTTTTTCGCCATGATTGCGGCGGATTTCCCGGTGGATGGCGATGTGGAACAGGATTAAAAGGAGGATGGCGGTGGACAAGGTAGAGGTGAGCAGGAGCGTGGAACGGCTTTGCGCTTCCATTATCTTATGCTCACGCTGAAAGAAGGCTTCCTGCACTTGCCTGTCCAGATTCTTGATGAGGTGGTTCAGCCGGGCGTTCAATGCCAGATTGCGGGCGTACAGGCTGTCGGCACTGGTTTCCATATCCTCCGTCCCTTCCTGCTGCATGGCAATCAGGCTGTCACTGAATGCGTGCAGTTCTCCGGCGGAAGGCAAAACCCGGACGGTTTTCTTGGCGCCCAACGCTCCCAGTATATTGTCCCTTCTTTTCCTCACGGTGCGTATGCGGGTGGCACGTTCCGCCACTTTGGGCAGATGGTGGACAAGCAGACTGTCAGCAGCATCCTGTATCCCGATGGCTTCCACGACACGGAACAAGTGCATTTCCTTGTCGGCAAGCAGGTGCCGGAGCGTGTCTATCTGTTCGGGACGTACATGCTGCCTGCACCGGGGCTTCAAGGCCAGCAGCAGGCTGTCTGTGGACAGCCGTTTCTGGCGATAGTTTGCCGTATCTGCATTTTCTTGGCTGATCAGGCTCTCGCCCAGCAGGGAAAGCTCGGTGATGTGAAGGTGTGCGGCATGGATGTCATTCCGTACCGATTGCAGGTCATGCACTTCGAAATCTATCTCCCGCATCCGGCTACGCTCACGAAAGAGGATAACCACCATTCCGACTATGGCGGCCAGCAACAGGAAGTTCCCGGCATATATCTTTTGTGTCAAGGATACTTTCATTGCTAGTCATATTATCCGTAGTGCATTCTCTCATCAGAATGTGCTACCTCGTTTATGGGCAAAAATAGAAATTATCAACCACAATCCATGCGACCGGTTCAGAGTTTATGAATAATTATTTTTTTAGAACGATTCAAAACAAATTGAGCCGCACCATGACGGGTGTTTGATTGTAAAATAGTCATTGGGATTATGCAAGCGTAACGCAGGCATCCGAACGAACGGATATTACAACATCCGGCAAGAGTGCAGACAATGCAAAATGCACAGAGAGTCTGATAGACAATGCAACTACTTGCATACAGGTACAACAAAACAATGGCGACTACAACATTTGGGTTCATAGTTGCAGTCGCCATTTCACATGCAAAGGTTGTACCTGTGGTTCCCGAAAACTTACGATTTCTTTCCTGCTTCGGATACAGCTACAAAAATAGCCGTCCTGATTCCGGGCGGCTATTATAACTACTTGCAGGTAATTGCAGACAGTGCTTTTTAATATATCTGTCTACAAGGTGAGAAACAACAATCAATTGTCACTCGTCCCTCCATTATGGTTTCTGTTGTAAGAGGTTGTCACGACTGCCACATCACCGTATTGTCTTCCACTGACGGAACGGTTCAATGCGGAGACGGTCAAAGTGGTCACTTGTTGAGTACCTGCCACGTGCAAGGCCGTACCGACGGGCAAGGTCACATTGATGGGGTAAGTTCCCGTAGCCGTAGTGACACCTGCGCCGGCAATGCGGGCCAGAATCTCAATCAGGTAAGCGGTTATCCGACTGGTCCCGGACGAAGTGATTTCCGTTCCGATGTGATAAGTGAACGAGGCCGAACCAACGGTCATGTCACCCGATCCATACAGGTTGTCCCACAGGTCTTGTTCAAAGGCCAACGGCGTGCTTGTGGAGGAAGAAGTCACATCCGCTCCAAAGAGCAACGTATAGGAAGTGAACTGGTCGGCAAACACGATTACTTGTCCGCCTTCTACAGTATATTCTGCATCCACCCATTGCCCGTTCACGTATTTCTGTGCCGTGATGGATTGCGCCACTTCCGCATCCACATCGTAAGCCAATTCGATGGGACTTGAAAGCGTGGCGTTCGCATCGGTGCAAGCCACGCTTGTACCAATCAGCATGACGCTTTCGGCAGCACGGGAAGTGGCACGGGTATTGGCTTCGGCTTCATCCAGCGTGTAAAGCGGGGTAACCACGATGGAACTTCCCGCAGGCAATTCCGCCGTCTCGGGTACGGTGACAGCCACTGTGACCGCGCCCTCGTCATTGCCTTCGATGGTCTCTGAAGTCACGTTGGCCTCCGTATCGCCGTTGGCGGCTACTTCAATGGTCGTGCCTTCATTGGGCAATGACACGTTCCATACGACATTGGCTCCGCTTCCGCTTTCTGCAACGGTGACGGTTGTTTCCTTGGACTGTTTCCCCGGAGCGGAAGCCGTCAGGGTATAACTTCCGGCATCCACATCGTCAAAAGTGAACGTGCCATCTGCGCCGGTCTGTGTCGATTCGCCGTTCATGCTCACGGTAGCCGAAAGGCCGTTGCCGTCCATGCCGGTGACACGCCCGCTGATACTGTGCGATACGGACACCGTGGGCGGCGTCACGTTGCTGTAATCCGGATCATCGTCACTGCACCCTACGAAACTGGTGCACAAAGCCACACTAAGGAATGCGAACATTCCCCATCTTGATAGATTTCTAAGATTTTCCATTTCTAAAAATAATTAAACGATTAAATTAGGTTATTTTGAAATTCTGTATTCTAGTAGTTATATCCGTATTGTTTGTGTCTTCAATCAGGGTGGGTCTTGCCCAACAGGTTTAACTTGAAACACAGGCCACCTGTGAAATGTTTCCCATTCTGCAAGGTTGCCTGCAAAAAGAGGTGTTTCCACAACAAACAGTCTGCGCCGATGTTGATATCGTCACCGGTATATTCTATCGTTGCCCGAAGGTTTCTGGCAAAGGACGGGCGATAGGTGATACCGGCGGCTATGCCCCGCCATTTGGCATTGAAATCCGATGTAAAATAGCGGTAGGTCAAATGAAAACCAAATTCATTCCGCCTGTACATGACGTGTTTGCTGGCGGCTATATAATAATTCTGGAAGTAGTCGTTGACCGGATATTTGCCTTCGGCATAGGACTCGTTCACCTTGCTGCCGGGATCCTGGGTGCCTATGGCAATTGCAGGCCACCATTTGCCTTCTTTCAGCGGACGCACTTTCAGGTGAAAGTACCGGTCTTTCTTATTATGTCCGACATGGCCATCGTTGTCAATCCCCTTCAGTATGGTACAGACATACGCTATTTCTATCCAAGGGAAGGGGGTGATGGCCAGAAAATGGTTGGTCGTGTTGAATTTCTCTCCTTCATACTGGTAGGTGTCAGGAAGAAATTCCTGATTCAGGAAGAAGAAACCGATACGGGCTTCTCCCTCTGTCGCCATTTCCGCCGTGGGCACGTGGATCATGCCGGTAACGCCCGAATACTCTTGCGCCCTCAATATCGGAATGCAGCCCATCACGACAAGGAGGCCAATCAATAATCTTCTCATTTCCGCCCTCCTTCCTTTTCCGAGAAGTCCGGCTTCATGGTGTTGCTGCCCCATTGCAGGGCATTGCGGTCAAACCAGCCCTCGCGTTCGTTCTCCTCCGGGTCGGTCGTGTACATTTTGTTGGCATAGGCGTCACCTTCCATACTGTATGTCAGGCGGAAATTAGAAGCCGGACGGAAATTGACAGTGCGCCGTTTCCGCTTGTAAGGCGGTATCATCATCACCACCTTAAAACCGGCATTCTTGCCGCCCTCGTTGCTATACTCGCCGTACAATCCGACCGTACAGTGGTTGAAATGCCGCATGGCTTCAACTATGGCTCCATAATCTTCATAGAGGAAACGTCCGCCCCTTGCGCGGAACTGCGTATTCCATTTGTTCAGATAGACATCGGTGCCCAGCAAGGCGGTAATCCGTTTGGGGGTACTTGCTTCCCAGTCCACTGCCATTGAACAATAGCCGGTTAATCCAGCCTGCACTTCCAATGCCAACCAGCGGTTTACGACATACATCCCTTTCAAGTCCAATCCATACCGCTCCCTGCCGAACAAGCCGCCGCTTGCTTTCAGGAACCACCGGGATCGCCAATGCGCCTCTTTAGATAACACCGCCATGTTCAACCGTACTTTCTTGTATCGGTCGCCATAGTCGTTATACACCGGCACTAATGCCTGTGCTGCCGCCTGCCACCCCTTGCCCATGTTCCATTTCACACCGGGAGTCAGATTCAGCAAAATCTCATATATTTTCCCATTGTGAAACAAATCCCGGTAGTTGAAATCCGCCCCTACAAATATATCTACCTGACCAGCGGGTATGGACGGCTGTGCAATTATGGATGAATACCCATAAAAGACCAGCATGAATAGCAAAATGAACAGTTTCTTGCTTATTCTCTCGTAAGCTTTCATTTTTTCATATACGCTCGTAATTGTTTTATTGTTAATTGATGTCATAGTTCATATCCCGGTCATCTTTCATCTGATACCTTTTACCACATTTTCTACGAAACGCAAGTTTCTCTTCATCCTTTTAACCCAATGTGAGCCATCCTGATTTTACTCTAAGATGGCTCACATTGAAACGACACTCGCACAAAGTGCCTTTCAGTCTTTCACCAGAAAAGAGGTGAAAGGTTTATTTTTCCCAATCATTTATTCACACTTTCATTAGTCCAAATATAATCCTTCATGATAAAACTTTGTTTTAGCTTCCACCTTAGGTCAGTTTACAAGGAACTACACGCAGACCGTGAAACGGGCTGCTGACAACAAACGGCGGTATGCTCCCGGAGAGGGCAGCATACCGCCTGTTTTGTTGTCCGGGGTTTCCAAAGGGGTGCCCCCTTTGGCACACGACTTTGCTTGCAAAGTGTAGTGTGTTATACCTGCTGGCGTGGCTGACGGGGGAAACGGGGTGCGGTGCTTCTTGCGCCCCGTTTGCTCCGGCAGGAAAACAGGCTGAATTTTTGCGAATGGGAATGAGCAAAAAATCGGCCTGTTTTCAGAGAACGGCGGCAGGTATATGAAAGCCCCCGTCCCTCGTCCTACGCTCCGACTTGTGGACAAAGTGTCCCGAAGTTGTGGCCACACTCCCGGAAAAGTAGCAGGACAGCGGGCAACCGTCAAGGCTGAAATGAACGGGGTTACACCCGGCCTTGACCGCCGCCCGCCGCCCCGCTGGATGGGTGGACAAGGCGGCCAATCCCTCAAAGTGCTTGTCCGCGCTCTTTCTGATTTTGAGGTATTCAGTTTTTCAAAATTGAATAATCAAAATAAATTTTTTCGATTGAAAAAATTTTATTTGTTATCATCTTCAATGCCATATTTTTTCTTTTGCCGAATCACATAATTACTGATTTTTTCATCATATAGTGGATACTGGTAATCCAACTGGCATGCCACTTCTGACGAAACCTCCCGGAACAATGCCATACATTGTTCAAAGGATTCCCACATATGGGGATAGGAATCCATATTATAAGTGGACATAAGTCGTTCCCACAATTCCTCTGGGACATATTGCTTCATAAATTTATAGTTTTTTCCCAAACTGAAATGAAATCCCTGTTTGATACCAATCAGCCAGGAAATCATGCGAAGCAATTCTTTTCGTACTATATCATTCATATGGTCAATAGCAAAAAGAATTTCTTTGCGGCATAAGCCCTTTACTACATATGTTGTAGTATTCCAAAATTCATTACAGCAATCGTCAAACATTCTTTGAGTAGGCTTCTGCAAGTGGTAGTCTATATCCGTTGGTATTGGCGGCTTTACGATACGGTTGTCTTTATCCAACAGTAACTTTACCAGTTTATCCCATGTAAAATACTCGTCTATCAGTTCCAGCGGCAGCAAAGTTAAATCTATCTTAACATCATCAGTAAACAGCATTAAATATGAAAATCCCTTTTCTACAGCTGGAAATAATTCCATATCTTCCGGCTTTTGCAGAATCAACCTTTCACCAAATATATCTAGCCATTTATCATCACTTGTGAAGCTGTCCATATCCGTAACAAAAAAAGTAATATCAAAATCCTGAAAATCATCAGGCGGAATATTTGTATTTGTTCTAGATCCTTCCAAAGTAACCATGCGAATGCGTTTGTCTGTTTTTGCAAAATTCAAAACAATATCATAAACTTCCTTTTCTGATCTCATTTTTATCTCCTCCAATTATTGAAATAGGTGTGAAGCCATTTTAGGGCTTTCCCGCCTTGATTACCCTTTAGCAAAGACGGGCGGGGCTGTCAACGGCGGCGCATGAAATGCGCCGTTCATCTTGACCGTTGACTGGCTCGGCTGGCTTTGCTATTTTTATCGAATTGCATATTGGTAAATTGCATTGATATGTACTTGGGTTGTATTCACGATTGGCACATTAACATCTTCGGGCTTTATGGCAAGTGGCAGCTCCGTACAGGCGAGAATGAGTGCATCTACATTTTCTTTTTCAATGTATTTATTTGCCAGTGCAATCATTTTCTCTTTATCACTAGGAATTACTATGCCATTCTCTAAATTGGGGTATATCAGTTTTCCTAATAGAGATATTATTTTTTCGCTATCGCCTTTACAAGTAACATCATCGGGCGGCGAAGTTCATCTTCCATACCCGGAATATCCATCATCTCTTTAGGCGGTTCTGCTTCCTCTACAACTTTAAGCTCAAACCCATTGTTCAGCAATCCCATTATAATCTGTGTAAGTGTGTGATGTTGTTTTACTACATCACATCCTAAAAAATGTGTATTTCGTTCTCCTGTTATAAAGTAATTATCAATCGCCCAATATTGCGGTTTCCCATCATCTGTATAAATCCAATCCTGCCCAACTCCTGCGGTAAAAACAGGGTGTTCGATATTAAAAAGAAAAATTCCACCTGGTTTTAATGTCCTATACACTTTTTGAAATATTTCCACTATGTCCTCTATATAGTGCAGAGCTAAATTAGATATAACACAATCCCATTCATTTTCTGGATAGTCATATTCCTCTAATCCGCTAATACGATATTCAATTTGATTTCCTGAATTGCGCTTTTGGGCTTCCTCAATCATTTTCTTACTTAAATCGATCCCTAATATTTTTGTAGCTCCTTGTTCTTCTGCGAACTTGCAGTGCCAGCCATATCCGCACCCCAAGTCAAGAACAGATTTTCCTTCTAACGAAGGAAACAAAGGTTTTAATTGATGCCATTCACCAGCAGCTTTTAACCCCTCTTTATCAATGACAATAACATTCCCTTGTGTTTCTTCAAGAATTGCTGATCGCAAACTCGTTTTCCCTGACCCTGGTTGCCCACCAAGTAAAAAAGCGGTTGGCGATTCAACCGCTTTTTTTCCTTGAACCAATTCTTCTAAATTATCATTTAAGCGATTTTCAAATTGTTTGTCAGTAAAATTGACTATATTTGCCATATTAAGCCACTTTCTCTTTATTCAAAACTTGTTTTGAATAGCGATTCATTGACCGCCAATACTCATGAACGGCTTGTAATTCTTCTAAAGAATAATCAAAAAGATTTACACGTTTTGCAAGCTTTAATTGGTTTAATAAATGGACAGTTGCGGATGTACTTCAGAAAAGATTAGATGTCTAAAAAGCTTGTAGTTAAAGCTTTTTAGACATCTAAATCTAGGTACTAAAACAATTCATCCAGTAAAATATAATATTTTATTTTCTCCCAATCAGGCTTGATCCCCAGTAAGTCAAAAAATAGCTCGACATACTGTTCTTCCCCGATATCCTCCCTGATCGACCGGACGCAGAAGGCAATGTCATACCACTTGTCCGCCCTGCCGCTTCTCCCAAGATCAATAAAGCCACTTACTTTGCCATCTTTCACAAAGATGTTGCTGTCTCCCAGGTCGCCGTGGGAAAAGACAAGTTCCTCTTCGGGCTTTTCCGTCTTTAAAAAATCATACAGCTCGCGCGGATCTTTAAATGGAGTGTCTTCTTCCCAGTTTTCGCAATCCACATCGGCCAGATCGTTATTCAGTAAGTAATCCAATTCGGCTAAGCGGCTGTCTAAGCTATTCGTATAGGGACAATCCGATATGTCGATGGAGTGAAAGAGCCTGATGCACTCCGCATACAGCTCGATAATCTTTTCAGGGCTTTGTTCATCTTCATACTCTTCCGAGCAAAGGACGCCATCGGCCTCACTCATGAGCAGATTGCTCCAGCCATCATGCCGTTCAAAGTGCAGGACCTTTGGAACAGGCAGCTTTCCTTCCAGCCATAGCATCATGTCCTTTTCCCGTTCCACATCATAGGTGGTCCCTTTATACCGGCTGTCCGTCATTTTTAAATATAGGTTTTCATTTTCTCCCACCAGCTTATATACCTTAGCAGGAGACATTCCTTCCGTATCTTTTACGCAGCGGTATTTTTCGATCAGTTTTTTCAATTCCGGTGATATTCTCATTTTAGCCATTTATTATTTCCTTCCTCTTTTCTACAGTATTTAAAGATACCCCAAGAAGCTAATTATAACAAGACGAACTCCAATTCACTGTTCCTTGCATTCTAAAACCTTAAATACCAGAAAACAGCTTTTTCAAAGTTGTTTTCAAAGTTGGCGTATAACATAGTATCGACGGAGCCGATTTTGAAACCACAATTATGATACCTTCTCGGTATATTTTTCAGGTTTATGTTCAAAAGTTTCAAGCAGTTTTATAGCTTTCTTTTCGTTGATACAATAAGCATTATTACATGCAAATAACACTTGATTTAAACATGAAACTATACGAAAAACATGACCCGCAATATAATATTTATCGTCTGTTCCCGAATTTGCTTTTACAAACATTAAAGAGAACCCTGCTTCAAACATAAAAAAGTTACATTCAGGATAATTTGAACAACCATAAAACGATTTTTTTAATACAATATTGTTGCCACACTTAGGACATTTTCCTACAAGGGGTCCCGAGCGCTTAGTGGGAATTTGTACCCCTTATCGATACAAATTCCCCGTAGGCGCTAGGGACCTCTTTAGCTCCTTGGAAGCTGTCAGTAGTATACCTAATAATTTATCTACATTCCCTTTAGTAACGTGTAACTTTCCAAATTTACAAAAGCGACTCATAGAATTATTTCCTCCCGTTAAATAATAGATAACTATTAAAAATAGACAATACTTGCTCATAAGTAACGGTACTTAAATTGTTTACTTTGGCGTGTTTCATTGCTTGATGAAACTGATTTTTAGTAAACAGTTGACGATATTCTCGATTGACCCATTTTGAAACAAAGTACGTATATAGCTTCCAATATTTATCTGGAACATCTGTGGTATGGCGGGTAAGTTTTATTAAGACACTGTTTACTTTTGGTTTAGGATGAAAGCATTCCGCTGGCAGCTTAAGCAATTGCTGAATCGAGACTTGAGTGTGCAAGAGCAACCCTAGTGTTCGGTGAATATCCAAGGTACGCTTGTAGAATCCTTCTGCAACAATCAGATAGATGTCAGACGCATGGCTTTCAAAAACCACTTTTTTAATAATTTGTGTGCTTAAATGGTAAGGAATACTCCCAACAATTTTATACCTCTGTTTGTTAGGGAATTGAAACTGTAGAATATCTTGGTGAATTAAAGTGACACGAGTATTCAGTTTTAATTTTTCTGACGATAAGTTGAATAGATGACTGTCTAATTCAATAGACGTTACCTGTTTACTTATTTTAGCCAGTTTCGTCGTTAAATGCCCTTTACCTGTTCCAATTTCGTAAACGGTATCGGTTTCTTTTAAATTCAATTGTTTTATTATTTGGTTGAGTACTTTTTCACTCGTTAAAAAGTTTTGAGAATATTTTATATTAAAGTTTTGAGAATATTTTATATTTTTGTTCATGTAATCACTCCTTCTTAATTACAAATTTTTAGCATCTAATTTAACTTCAATAGACTAATAACAATGTTTGGTCTTGCTTCACTTTGTGCTTGTCGGAAGCCTAAATAGTAACTGCGTTTTGCTTCGTGTCCGTCTGGCAACCGCTCAAATTGTTCATCAAGTTCTGATACACCTTCTTCGTTATAGCGTGGATCAAATTCTTCTAAAAAGTCTGCTTCCTCTACAACTTTAAGCTCAAACCCATTGTTCAGCAATCCCATTATAATCTGTGTAAGTGTGTGATGTTGTTTTACTACATCACATCCTAAAAAATGTGTATTTCGTTCTCCTGTTATAAAGTAATTATCAATCGCCCAATATTGCGGTTTCCCATCATCTGTATAAATCCAATCCTGCCCAACTCCTGCGGTAAAAACAGGGTGTTCGATATTAAAAAGAAAAATTCCACCTGGTTTTAATGTCCTATACACTTTTTGAAATATTTCCACTATGTCCTCTATATAGTGCAGAGCTAAATTAGATATAACACAATCCCATTCATTTTCTGGATAGTCATATTCCTCTAATCCGCTAATACGATATTCAATTTGATTTCCTGAATTGCGCTTTTGGGCTTCCTCAATCATTTTCTTACTTAAATCGATCCCTAATATTTTTGTAGCTCCTTGTTCTTCTGCGAACTTGCAGTGCCAGCCATATCCGCACCCCAAGTCAAGAACAGATTTTCCTTCTAACGAAGGAAACAAAGGTTTTAATTGATGCCATTCACCAGCAGCTTTTAACCCCTCTTTACTGCGGGACATCTTTGCATATTCTTCAAAAAACTTCTCATTATCGTATTCATTATTCATAACCTTAACATCTCCTATTTTATCCTTCGGCACCGCCGCCTCCAGGCGGCTCCCCAACTTCATCTGCTCGATAAATGGGAATTGCACCAAAACAATCTAAGACAACAATGCTGCCCTACTTGCGATTTTTTCTTGTACTGCGGAAACAGTTTCTTGAATGGAATAATTGGTCGTATCTACAACATTCGATTCATATATTCCCAGATTGCAAAATTGCTCCCACATGGTTTCTACCAATTCGATATTTGTCTTTCGGTCTAACTTTGAGCGTTCAACAGCCCGCTTTAAGGTTTCTTCCTTACTTGCCCTTAAAATAATATAATGCACCTCATAATGTTCCCGAACAAGACTTTGCCACGGCTTTAAAAACCACGGTCCGATAATACCGTCAACAATTACATCATATCCCCCACGAGCATATCGCTTCGCAGCTTCTAAAAACGCTTCAATGACAATCAAATTTTGCTCATTTGATTCTGGCAAATGCGGTGGTATTGCCCCTTTACTCAAATAATGATAAAAGTCATCTGTGTGCATATGCACAGACTTTTCCAAATCTGATTCTTTTGCAACAGCAGATGCCGTTGTAGTTTTTCCTGTCCCCGGCGCACCTGTGATTACAATAATTCTACCTTGATTCATCTATATTTTACCTCCACAAATTCCGATTTGTTGATAACTCATTATATCATAAATCTATCCACTATATCATAAATCTATCCACTTTTCAATCTATATCACGCAATTAACTTGGAAAGGAACACCGCCGAGCAATGGGTTATCTCGGCGGTCACTCTTTTACTCGTTGTCCGCTCCATACGATACCGACGACGGAATTCCGTTATCATTTAGATTTTTCTCGATATCCTTCACCGGAAGTGAGGAAAAATACGCTTCTCTTCCCTCTTTTATTATAAGCTCGTGGCACGGCTTGTTTCCGGCGTTGTCGGGAATGCGCGCGTCCATTATGTTCACGGTTATCATCTCGGGAGTAATGGCGGCTCTCCCTCCGGCTTGACCTACGCACACCACCGCGTCGGGTCTGTATTGCTCCACCGCTTTTTTAAGAACCTCTCCTGCCTTTCCAAACACCGTCGGCACTTCGAGCTTTAAAATTTCCGCGCCTTGTATTTCGTTTTTCATCATTTTTACGGCTTCTCCCGCAGGATTGATTTTCTCTCCCCCGAACGGGTCAAAGCCTGTGAACAGTATTCTCATTTTATCATGCCTTTCTTTGTCTGTATTCTCTCAAAATCTCGCGGCACCTGTTTTGAAGCCACTCTGTTGTCTCAGTATCGTTTTCGACAGCGTTTTCGTATATTTCCGTCAGCCCTATCCGCAGCTCATAGCATAAAATTCGCTCGGTATATCTCGGCAGGTGAGAGTATTTTCTCTCCCAATACGCCGCAGTTTTTTCCATGCACATGAGCCATGTCCGCCAAAAATACGCGGTCGCGATGTCGTAAAGAAAGTCCCCGTAAGCCGCGCAGTCCCAGTCTATAACGCCACTTATCCTCGATTTTTTGCCTACGATAACATTATTCGAGCCGAAATCCCCGTGGAACAGCGCTCTTTCTTCCGGGCAATAAGATATAAGCTCACGATATGCCGCGAGAAGCTCGTCGATGAGTGAGAGGTTAACATAGCTCCTGCTTACCGCCGTCCAGTCTCTCTCGAATACCTCCGCAAGATATTCTCTCCAGCTGTAAAACGGAGCGTTTCCCGTATCGCTGTCAAACACGCCGCAGCCGGAAGTGCCTGATATATCGGTTCGCGATATTGCTTCGGTTACATCCGTAATATCGCCGAGCAGTCGCACAACCGTTTCTTCATCGGAGTCCTCATATGTAATCCCGTCCGCTTTTACGCTGATGCAGAAGTAGTGCGTGCCGTCAAAGTTGCCTGTTTCAACAACCTCTGGAATAGGAACTCTATCCGAGCGGAAGTGCTCATAGGCGTATTTGTCTTTTTTGAAGCCTTCCATATTTGAATTTATGCGCACGACATATTCTCTGCCGCCACGCGAAAACCAATACGCCTGTGACTCCTGCCCTTCTTTTATCGGAAAAAGCCTTATATCCTCACCGTACTTTCGGCTTAAAAACTCTGTGATGCTTTCTTTTGAATAATCGCTTTTCATGTTCCGCTCTCTCTTTTAGCTCTGTCTGAGGATAATATACCACAAAAAAGCAAAAAAATCTAAGACAACAACGCTGCCCTACTTGCGATTTTTTCTTGTACTGCGGAAACAGTTTCTTGAATGGAATAATTGGTCGTATCTACAACACTCGATTCATATATCCCCAAATTACAAAATTGCTCCCACATTGTTTCTACTAATTCAACATTTGTTTTTCTGTCTAATTTTGAACGTTCCACAGCTCGTTTCATAGTTTCTTCTTTACTGGCTCTTAAAACAATATAGTGTACTTCATAATCTTCTCGAACAAGGGCTCTCCATGGTTCTAAAAACCACGGCCCGACAATTCCATCTACAATTACATCATATCCGCCGCGGGCATAGCGCTTTGCAGCTTCTAAAAAGGCTTCAATGACAACTAAATTTTGTTCGTTGGACTCTGGTAAATGCGGCGGTATTGCTCCTTTGCTTAAATAATGAAAAAAGTCGTCTGTGTGCATATGCACAGATTTATCCATGTTCGATTCTTTTGCGACAATCGACGCAGTTGTTGTCTTTCCTGTTCCCGGCGAACCTGTAATCACAATAATTCTTCCTTGATTCATCTACATTCTCCCTCGCAATTCAGATTTACCGCTCTCTTTCTGATTTTGGAGCGTTTCTTCTCTCAAGATTGAAATGGGCGGGAAGCCATTTTAGGGCTTTCCCGCCTTGATTGCCCATCAACAAAGACGGGCGGGACTGTCAACGGCGGCGCATTTATGCGCCGTTCATCTTGACCGTTGATTGGCCCCGCTAACTTTGCTACTCTGTTCTAAGTAATTCCTCAATTTGTTTTTTCATATATTCTACAAGTGCCATCGCTTCCTTTTCTACTGTCTCCCATTCATCAGACAAATTTCCCAAATAAGCTTCCTTTGCCGTTGTTAGCAGGGGGGGAAATCTCTCCGGCAATTTTAAAATTACCCATTTTGCGGCAACATCTTTTGTCGTGATTTCTTCTGTTACTAAAGTAAACCACATTCGTGATAAGGTTAATAACACATTTCTTTCATCACCCTTAAAGCTGGAAATCAAACCAGGTAAAGAAAACCGAATTGCTTTTTTAATTTCGTGAAATGGGATAGCGGGAATAAGCTCTTTGCTTTCCGCCCCCTTCAAAGTTATGCTATTTTTTCTTGCTTGCCATAATAAAATCATTATATCTGGGTCATTGCAGGCTTGCGGATATTCTCCTGCTTCCATCTCTCCCCTTAGCCATTCACCATACATATACTGACATTTTGGCGGAAATTGCAACGGAACAATATCAGATTGATTGATAATAGTTACCTCTAAAGGTCTTTTTTCAATACAGCCTACGGAGCCAGAAATTTTCAATAATTGCTTTGTTAGATCTGCTCTGATTGAATTACTCAATTCTTGTTTAGTAATTATCAGTATATCTATATCACTATCTGGACGCAGCCCATTCATTGTTGCTGAACCATATAAATATATCCCCAATATTTGACCTTGTAATATGGTTTCTGCTATTGAAATAACTTGATTTACTTGTTGTGGAAATTCATTTATATTCATTGTAACTCCTATATGTATTTATTTTTACTCCTCAACAACTGATAAAACAGCGTCTAAGGCTAATTCTAAGGCTATGGATATACTTGTTTTTCCCCATTCTCTTTCTTGGTATTTATGAGGGTCTGCAAGAGTATCGGCTGAAAAAAGCAGCATAGCCCATGTAACTTTTCTAAATTTTGCACACGCCGCCAATGCGGAACATTCCATTTCTACTACTTGACATCCCTCTTCTTTCCGATACTGAACCATTTCTACTGTTTCTCGATAAAAACCGTCTGTTGTCCATGTTTTAACTTCCCAATATGGTATATTCTTTTGGCTTAAAGCAGATTCAATCGCATTTATACCAGCCTTTGAAATCTCTACTTCTCGGGAGGGAGGAAGATAATGGTAAGATGTTCCCTCATCTCTCAATGCAGAAACAGGTATCAAAAATCTATTTTCCGGGATGTCTTCCAATACGCCGCAGGAGCCGACGGAAATAATCTTTGTTACACCCCCTGCAATTAAATATTCTAAAACTTGGACGGCAGCAGCACTTCCCACAGGAGCCGGACATAGACATATTTTCTCCTGATTATAAAGACATTCATAAATAGGATATCGTCTTGTTGCACTTTCAAATTCATCTATCTGTATTCCATCATGGGTATGTGCATAATTTTCAACCTCGTCTCCTAAAAAAGCAAACACTGCTTTTGCAGGAAAACATTTTTTCCCATTTCCCGGCTGAAAAACAGCTTTTGATGCGGTATCGTACTCTAAAACAGGGTAGTCATGCTTTACTAATGGCATATTATTATCTCGAATAACAGGCTATTATTCTATTCCTTTCATCATCTTTTTTGCCAACTGCTTGAACAGGTCGGCAGTTTCTTCATCCATCGGCGTAAGCTGTCCGATCTGTCCGGCAACCATCGCCGCTACATCGTCAATGGAAAGCGGGTTTTGCTTCTGTTCCGCCAATGCGTCCCGCATGGCTTGGAACATCGCGGCGGTCACAGCTTCTCCCGGCTGTTCCCCGTTTTCAATATCTTTCTTAATATCCCGCAGGATAGCCAGGAACACATTTTTGATTTTCTCAATCTCCGCCTCATGTTCCCCCATCTTCTGGGCGTTCAAAAGCTGTAAATCCTGCTTTGCTTCCGCCCGGTGTTCCGGGTGTTCTTTCATCAGGTCGGACAGGGAAGCCGTTGCTATCTCGATAAGCTGGTTTCTTGCTGTTATGCCTTTTGCCGCTGTGTCCTGAAAATAAATCCGTATCAAATCTATCAGCTTAGGAAAATTCCTGTGTTCCAACAGGCGGTTGAGGATTTGCACATCAACAGCACCCGTCACGAGCCCCCTCACGGCTCCCTCGGACAAGCCTAATTCAGAAATATCGTAGCTTTTACGGACGCTCACGGTGGACAAGCCCAGTATATAGTCTGTCGATACCTTAAATTCCTTTGCCACACCTATGAGAATATCACTGCTGACCGTTCTCGTTTCGCCGCTGACAATGCGGCTCAACTGGGAAGCGGAAACACCTATCTTCTCCGCAAGTTCCTTCTGTTTAGGTTTGGATATATTGTTTTGAGTTGCCACGATATACAATATTTAGATTGGACGTGATTAATTAAAAATGAGGATGGCCACAGAAGTCAGCAACGATGCCAGCGAAATCCAGAACGAGGTGGAACGCACGTTGTTGCCGTTGACGGTAGATTGACGGGCTTTCACTTCATTGGGTTCCACATACACCACGTCATTCTGTTGCAGATAATAGGCGGGTGAAGAATAGATGTGTTCGCCGGAAGTGAGGTTCAGTCCGTACACCCGTTGCACATCCCCTTCTTGCCGTAACACCATCACCTTGGAACGGTTTCCGTAGATGGTCAGGTCGCCTGCCATGCTGAGTGCATCGAGTATGGTCAGCCTGTCCCGGTCAATGCTGAAACGTCCCGGACTGTTCACCTCGCCCAACACGGATATGCAGAGATTGGCAAATTCCACGGTCACGACAGGGTCTTTCACCAAATTCTCCTTTATCAATTCGTTCTTGATACATTCGGCGATTTCTTCCCGCTTCATTCCGGCCACGTGTATCTTGCCAAGTACAGGAAAATCTATCTTACCGTTGGCATCTACGGTATAAGCGGATACTCCTTGATTGCTTGAAGCCGTCACGCCATTTGTCCTTAAAGACTGACCCAATTGCCTGGACACATAAGGCAGGTTGAACAAGTCCGTCAACTGGGGGTCACGGCTGTTGACGATAATGGAAATCTTATCCTCCGGTCGGACTGTAATGGCTTTCACTTCAGGCAACTTGATTTCTGTTTCCCCGGGTCTCAAATCCTGGAAATAAACTACTTCCTTGGAAGAACCGCACGAGCCCAGTGTCACTGTACTTGCGACAATGAGCAAGATGTAAAATACTTTATTTATACTCATATTCCTGATTTTTCTTTGTTTAAGACCTTCTATAGCCTGTGTCTTGAAATACTATGGTGTTTTGGTAGTGCCATTCATTGAATGATTTGCCGTCAACTGGCTTTCCTGTCTTGTATATCCTTTCTACAAATGTTCTTTTCATACACTCCATGTCACCTACGGCAAATGGCATTTCCCTGTCCTCTACACTTGTCACAACAATAGGGAGGGGCACACGAAACACTTTCATCGCATTAATAACCGATTTCGTATAGATGTGACAAAGGTGAAAAGCAGAACGTTCGAATGCCACCCAATAATTATCAACACGGTACAGATGAATATGCTCTCTATTGGAACGCTCACTGAAAAGTATGTCTGACAGATGATTCTCCATCAACTTGCCAAGCTCTATGCCGAACCTGTTCATTGAAATTGTGATTAAATCAATTTATAATAGCATTAATTTTCGGTCGCAAGGGGGATTGATTTTTCCTGTTTGTTAGGGAAAAATTTACAATCGGTTCATATCCTCATGGAATAAGCTGAATATACTCCGCTTCTACTTCTATGGAGGCAGCCAACAAGGTGGGCAGTTCCACCAGCAGCCTTTTTGTCTTCGAACCACGTGTGGTCACCAATGTGCCCGTATATCCGTCCAACTGCCCGCCGATGATGCGGATTTTCCGGTTTCTCATCTCCGGTGTCACCTCGTCAGGGGAATAGAACTTAGGATTATCACTGGCTTCTACCGCCTTGATGAAACGTTCCATATCTGCGACAGGGACGATGATAGGAGTGTGCTGTACACCGAGCTTGTAACGGTATTGAAGCTTGGGGGTACTCTCCACAATGGCATCAAGATGCTCCCTCGTGTCTTTCACGAAAAGCAAGTCCTGCATGAAAGGCACTTCCTGATCCACCCGCTTGCCACCAACTACGACCAAACGATGCACCATAGGAGTGAAACACTGCACCTTCAAGTTCTCGAACATCTTGTAGGCGGGCAATTTGGCATGTCTGCGTTTGAGGTCACGCATGGCATACCAGTGCAGTTTATCCTCTATAGGTAGTATTTCGTCCATGATAATAAATGGATAGCCTTACGCCTTAGTTGGTGAAGGGATACATTTCCGACTCCTCCAAGTGTTTATTATATATTGAAACACATGTAGTTACAACGGTATTATCCAAAAGTTCGGGGAAATTCCCCAGCATTATATATGCTATCATTATCTTATTTCGGCATGACCTCAATCGTACTTTGGTAGACTCGAAATCATGTACATTATCGGTACATCTCTCCGTAAGAGATGTATCATGTTTAGCAATTGGAGATAATTAGGTGATATCCAATGAAGTATAAAATGTAATAATTACAATTTGTCAAACAACTGTTCGACAAATCCTTTTTAAGGACGTATTGGAAACTATTCATTTCTTAACTTTTTTGGTATTTATCACCGTTTTCCCAACAATTGTGTGTAACTTTGCATGCGAAATACATCTCTTACGGAGAGATACACCGATTTGTCGAACAAATCCACTTTCTACCGCCAAGCCTTTTTCCCAACGGTTTTCTTGTCGATTCGCATTTTATTCCCCCCCTAATCCGCTTATATACAAAGGATAGCTGTACCTTTAATGAGGCTACCACTACAGAATGTACATCGCGCTCTCAGGCCTTGAATCGGTACATCTCTCTTTAAGAGATGTATCCAACCTGCTATTTATTTGAAAATAAACAGTTTGTTAATTCATACACTTTTATTTGTCAAACAATTCTTCTTCTTTTGTCGAACAAATCCTGTGGGAAGGTTCGCCCAAAACGTAATTTTCAGGATTCATCCTGTGTGGATTGCAGTATTTTTTGTAATTTTGCGGCGTGCGAAACATCTCTTAAAGAGAGATTTACCACTTTGTCCAACAAAAATCCCCCTGAACGGGAAAGGTTCAAGGGGAATCTCTCAACTTACAAAATGTGTTTGGGGGTACCCAATCATTCTTATCTGCCAATAGACCGGATGACCTTGCTGTTGGCTTTGTCCACCACCGAAGAATCCAGTAGGGCCAAATAGATGCGGGTCGTATCTTCCGAATCATGCCCTAACGCCTCGCTGATGACAGGCACGGGCACATTCTGACTCTTGGCGATGCTGGCCCACCCATGCCTTGCGACATAAAACGTGAGCTTGATGGGACATTCAACCATCCGGCCAATCTTTTGCAACCGCTTGTTCATCACATGCGAGGCATTCAGGTATTGCCGTCTTTCCTTTTCTCCCGGCACCTTGATGATGGGAAGAAGGTAAGGAGAATCCGGATTTGTGTATTTCCGGACAATTTCCTGCATGGGCTGCTCCCATTTGATGCAAAGCTGTTGGTCGGTCTTGTGCCGCCGATAGACAAGCACGCCGTTTTGCAAATCTTTCTTTTTCAAGAAAGCCAAGTCCACGAAAGACATGCCGCGAAGATAAAAGCAGAGCAGGAACAGGTTCCGGGCGAAAGCCAAGGCCGGATATAATTCCAAATCCAGATTCTTGATCCGTCCGATGATTTCTGAGGATACGCCCCTTTTGACCGTCTTCTCAACTCCCGTATGGACATGGCGGAACGGACTGCGGTTTTCCACCAATCCTTCCTCCGATGCCCTATTATATAAGGTACGCAGATTGCGCAAGTAAAAAGATACCGTATTCGGGCATTTCCCGTTCTGCTTCAGGTAAGCCTCGTATTCCATCATCATGACGGAATCCATCGCATCCAAAGGTACATCTCCCGCTTCGCCCCGGAAACGGATGAAACTGTTGAGTGAACTGGCATAGACTTCGGATGTCCGCTCTTTCCCCATGCGTTTGGTCTGGTCGATGACTTTCCGGGCATAGACAAAGAAACAGTCGTCATGTCCTTCCGGACTGTGATAGGCAAGGACTATCTGCTCGGAAGAAAGTTTCCCTGACTGTTCCAGCTTCCGGATAATGCCGTTCAACCGTTTCTGGTCTTCCTCCATACGGAAACGCAAGGCTTCCAGATAGCGTTCCCGGTCCGGATTGCCTTTCACGCTGCGGATTTTGCCCGCTTCCTTGTCCCATTCATAAAGGTGCAATTTATACCCCGTACTAATCAGGCGGGTCTGCCGCCCGTGTATCACTTGATAACATAACGTGCCCTCTTTGCCTGCGACCGAAGAGGACCTGAACTTGATTTTTATTGTTGCCATAATAATCGTTTTTTTTGCTGATAAAATATAAGTGAGCCGGGGACATACGGTTGTCCTCCCGTATGCCCCTTAACTGTTTTTATCCAAGCGCCTCAAATCCTCACTTTCTTTACCTGCGGTAAAGGTGCCTCCGTTTGCATTTCCGGACGGATATGCCAAGTGTGCCTGTCTGATGGCGGAGTCGGGACGATTTCATGAGATACCCCGGCATGGAGACTTTCTTTCTGGGATTCTTTTCCCTTTCCGTCTTCTTCCAGTACTGGCTCTTGTTTAGGAGCCAGTTCCAACTGTATCTTGCGGTCAAGAGCGGAAAGTTCGGATTTCAGTTGTTTCAGTTCCTCCTCCTTCTTCCACGTCTTGCCCGCTATCTCCTGCAACTGCGGTATCTCACGCTCCAGCACCTCGTTCTTTTCCTCGTACTGCTTGATAATCGCCGGGATACGCTCCAACGCATTGAGGAAGTTCAAGGCGGCGGCATGGGTGTCCGCCATCGCCAAATGCCCGTTGTTGTAGGTGTACTTGTAGTTACCCTCGACATGGAAACGGTTGTCGATGAACTCCAACCCCTCGCTGAGCGTCCGCTCGCTCACCACCTTGATGGGGAAGCCGTACAATTCACCGATACGCTGGGGTACTCCGCCTGTCGTGGCGTTCTTGGCTATATCCTGCAACCGCTTTCCGATGGCCTTTTCATCGGTGGTGTCCAGCCCGTCAATCTTTATCAGGTTGAGCCGGTTTCCGTCCTTGTCGATCTGTGCGGCAGCGGTGAACTTCTCCCAATCCTCCGTCATGGCGGCGATAATGGCTTGGTTGTTGCGCAGAGCGGTTGTCTTGCTTTCCAGCTTCAGTTCAGAATCGCGCTTGCCCCTGTTGAACGACTTGCGCTCACCCTCCAGCGAGGCGATTTTCTTTTCGAGCTTCGCCTTGTCCAGCAAGTCCGTGTTGCCCGACAGTATCGCCATGTATTCTGAGAAGTTCATGCCCGACTTCTCGTCCATCGCCCCCTCGTCGATGGTTCGTGCGCCCATCGCGCCGGACTTCAACTGCGATATGAACGTCTGCTTGCAGTGCAACAAGTTGAACTTGTACGAGTCCAGCGACTTCTCCACGGCATAGATGATGACGTCCACCTTGTTGTCCGCGTACAGCTTGGCAATCTCGTTGCCTTTCCTGACCGCCCGTCCGTCACGCTGGGCGAGGTCGGACGGCCGCCACGGCGTGTCGAGGTGATGGATGGCGACCGCCCTGCGCTGGGCATTCACACCCGTGCCGAGCATACTCGTCGATCCGAACAGCACACGCACCTGCCCCTCGTTCATCGCCTCGATGACCGCCTTCCTTGCCTTCTCGGTCTTGCACTCCTGAATGAAGCGGATTTCATGGGCGGGTATGCCGTAGTCCTCCACCAGCTTGCGCTTGATTTCGGTATAGACGCTCCATCCGCCGCCCGGCTGGAATGTACCGAGGTCGCTGAACACGAACTGCGTACCCCTCTGCGCATCGTATTTATGATAGTATTCCGCTATCATCTTGGCGCAATGGCTCGCCTTGTTGTCGGGGTGGTCTTCGTAATTCGGGTCAATCATGCGCATGTCCAATGCCATCTTCCGGGCATAGTCCGTGGCGATGAGCATCTTCGCCTTTTCCTCTGTTTCCGACAGCGGCGGCCTGCCTAAGATAGTCGCATCGCCGGACTTGGCGAACTGCATCAGCTTTCCGATAAACACCTCTTGGTCGGGCGTGGGCGGAATGTGGTGCAGTATCTCGTTCTTCTTCGGACGTTCCACGCCAATGTCCTCCGCCGTGCGGTAGTCGGTTATCTCGTTGTAGAACGCCGCCAGTTCGGGTACTTTAATAAAGTAGCGGAAACGTTCCTTCTGCACGATGCTGTTCGTTACGTTGAACTCAAAGTCGGTCGTCTTCTTAGCGAATATCGCCGCCCATGCGTCGAAACAGCGGATGTCCTGCTTCTCCAACGCCTTCGGGCGCAGGTACTTGAACAGCAGATATAACTCCGTGAGGCTATTGGATATGGTCGTGCCGGAGAGGAACGTGGCTCCCAAATCCCTGCCCGTCCGTTCCTGTATGGTGCGGATGGCGAACAGCAGGTTCAGCGCCTTCTGGCTCCCCTCGGAGTTGCCCAGCCCCGCCACTCGGTCGTGGCGCGTGTTGAACGTCAGGTTCTTGAATTGGTGGCTCTCATCGACAAAGAGGTGGTCGATGCCCATCTGCTTGAAGTCCGCCACGTCGTCCGCCCTCGTCTT
The DNA here is from genome assembly GCF_003991565.1 of Butyricimonas faecalis. NCBI lineage: Bacteria > Pseudomonadati > Bacteroidota > Bacteroidia > Bacteroidales > Odoribacteraceae > Butyricimonas > Butyricimonas faecalis. The sequence continues at coordinate 1,349,976 of NZ_CP032819.1, forward strand.
GATGGCGTGTTCCACCTTTTCCAATTTGGCTTGCAGGTTGAACTTGCGTTTCTCCAAGCCCCGCAGCATGGCGCGTGACACGTCCTTGCCCTGACTACGCAATACCTCAAGGTTTTCCTCCACCGTGTCCAGTTCCGCCTGCAAGATGCGCTGCTGCAACTCCGGCGACTGCGGGATCTTTCCGAACTGGTCGTGCGACATGATGACGCAATCCCAATCGTTGTTCTTGATGTCGTTGAAGAAGCGCACCCGGTTGGCGGCGGAAAAGTCCTTCTCCGAGGCGTAGAGGATGCGGGCGTTGGGGTAAGCCTTGCGGTAGGTCTCGGCAATCTCCCTCACGTTGGCTTTCAACCCGATAATCATCGGCTTGTGCGCCAAGCCCAGACGCTTCATCTCGTAGGAGGCGACGCACATTATCAGCGTCTTGCCGCCGCCAACTTCCTGGTCGCCTATGCCGCCGCCGTTCTGTTTCACCATCCATACGCAATCCTTCTGCGAGGGGTACAAGTCCTTTATGCCCAAGCCTTTCAGGTCCAAGCCCGGGAACTTCTGGTGCGAGCCGTCGTACTTCGGGCGCACGAAGCAGTTGAACTTGCCGTTGTACATATCTGTCAGGCGTTTCTTGAACTCCGGCGACTGTTCTTCCAGCCATTCGGTGAAGCCGTTTCGGATTTCGTCAATCTTCGCGTTGGCGAGCTGGATGCCCTCGCTGTCGCGCACCTTGATGTCGTTCCCGTTTTCGTCCTTGCCGATGCTTTTCATCATGTCCGGGCAGGTGTTGTGCAGCGCGTGTTTCAGCAGGTTCATGCCGTCGTAGTTGCGGTAATAGCCCTTTACCAGAAACTCGTCTGTGATTTTCATCGTCTTGCAGGCACAGTTCACGGAATACTCGTCAAGGCTTTCCGAGTAGGTTATCCGCACGTCCGTGTCGAACAGGCGGCTCATGTAGGCGGCATACACGCCCGTGGGTATCCAACGCTCCCCGAAGTTGAAGTCCAAGTCCTCGAAGGGGATTTGTTCGGGCACATTCTCGCGCAAAGCCGCCAATGACTCCTGCGCCTGCGGCAGCATTGCGTGTCCCTCGTGTTCCCTAATCCAGCCCTCCACGTCGGCGACTTTCTGCACCACGTTCCCGGCGATGAAGCGGTCGGCAATCTCGTAGCCCTCCGCCAACGGGTTGTAGAACACCCGCCCTTTCAGGGCTTCCAGCATCTCCGCTTGCGGCAGGTCGCAGAGGGATTCCATGTAGGGCAGGTTCACGCCGCCGTACAGGTTGAGCGAGGCGGACAGGGCTTCTTCGGGCGATTCCACTTCGACCAATGTTTCCTGCGAAAAGGAAACGGGACGGTCGAAGATGTCCGCCTTGACAAACTGCCCGTCCTCGCCGCGCTCCAACGAGAGCATGTTGCGCCCCGAAGCGTCCATCAGGATGAACTTTGCGTTGTGCTTGGCGTTCAGGTTGCCGTAGCGCATGACGAACTCATCGTAGTAGGTGTTCAGGTTGCGGCGCAGCAGGGCGTTTTCCTCGTGGTTCTCCGCTTCGTGGACGTAGAGCCGCTCGTAGGTGTTACGCAGGTCGATGTACAACTGTGCCTTCTGCGCCTGCATCCCCTCCATGTCGAGCGGCTGGAAAGTCGCCCCGTACCTGGTGACATCCCTCAGCACCCCGATTTGGAAGCGGACGCCGCCTGTGTGTTCCCATACCAGAGAGCCGTCTTTCAAGTGCGGCTCCATGATGCCCTTGAACGGGCGTGGCATCATCGCTTCCTCTTTCCGGCGTTGCCGTTCTTCGGGTGTCAAGGCGGCTTCTTCCTCGCGCATTTCCCTTTCCACACGCTCGATTTGCGCTTTCCCTTCCGCCTCAAAACCGTTCTCAACGGGATAAAATGGGCGCACGGACGATGGTTGCTCCATTTCCGTAGCCTGTCTTTCTTCTTTTTTCGCCTCCGCCGCCCTTTCCGCCTGTTTGGCTGCATTGGCATCCATCTTCTCCCGACCGAGGCGGCGCAGTTCCGCCCGGCGTTCCGGCGTGAGCGACATCATCATTTCATAGAAGCCGTTGATGGGCGGGTTGGTCTCCCAGTCCAGACTGCGGTAGATGGCATCCTCCGGGTCATCGTCCTCTGTGGTTTCGGAAGCGTCTTTCACATCGGGTGAAGTGGCAGAAACGGTTTCCTGTCGGGACGCTTGCGGCACATCCATCCTGTTGCGGATAATTTCCTCCATTTCCTGCGCTTCTTCCGGAGTCAAGGACGTGATGTCGGAAGCCGCTTCTGTGGATTTGGCTTTCACTTTTCCGCTTTCTTTTTTCGCCGCTTCCTCCTTTCCGCTCTTCGGGAGGGAGAACAATGTTGGCTGTACGGCTTTCTTCCCTTTGGACTTACCGCTTTTCTTCCGTTCCGGTTTCAGCCCCCGTTCCGCCAACCGCCGCTCTTCCTGCGTGTAGCCGAACAGGTCGTACAAGTCCATAACCGGGGCTTCGGGGCGTTTGCTTTCCACCTCCTGAGCCACGGCTTGCACCGGTTCCGCTTTCAACTGTACCGACTTTTCTTCTTTTTTCGCCTCCGTCTGCATAGGTTGTACGACAATCGTCTGCCGAGTCTCCTGCCTTTTTTCCTTGATGCCATTATAGCGTTCCAAGTCCAGCCGTGCCGACAAGTCCGCCGACAGCATTTGGTACAAATCCGTTGCGATGCCCTCCACACCACCGCTGTGCGTATAAACCATAGCGGGCTTACCGTAAGGGTCGGTGTCCCTTTTCGCGTCGGTATGGATGATGCGTTCCGGGTGGTCGAGGAAATACCCGTTGGAAACAATGTTCGTGTGGTTGCTCTTTACCACATCGCCCAACCTCTTGTCTTCCTCGGAAAGTTCCTCCTTGCCTTCATTCTTTTGCAGGATTATCAGGTCACACCCCACCTCCGTGTTGGCATCTTCCGTGAACAGGTTGTTCGGCAGGCGGATGGCGGACACCAAGTCCGCTTTCCTTGTCATCATGTAGCGTGTGCCGCCGTTGCTTTCCGTATTCAATACCCCCTGCGAGGTGATGAACGCCACGATGCCGCCGTCACGCACCGCGTCCAGCCCTTTCAGGAAGAAATAGGTATGCACCTTCCTTGCCGCTATCTTCTTGAACACCGAGCCGTTGGCATATTCCGGGTCGAACACCGCGATGTCCCCGAAAGGGATGTTGGATATGGCAAGGTCAAAACGGTTCAGGAACGGCTTTTCTATCTTCTCGAAGCCCTCCGTGCGTATCTTCTGCTGCGGGTACAGGTGTCCCAGCATCTTGCCCGTCAGCAGGTCTTTCTCGAAGGCCATCACCTCCGCCTGCGGGTTGTCCGACAGCACCGAGCCGATGAACGCGCCCATGCCCGCTGACGGCTCCAGCACGAGGTTGGGGCGCACCTTCTTGTCGTGCAGCACGTCCGCGATGGTGTCGGTTATTGCTTTCGGGGTGTAGAACGCCGTCAGCACCGAGGCTTTAAGCGAGTCCACGTAGCGTTTGTACTCCGTTTCATCCTTGCTGTTCTCTCTAATGATTCGGTGCAGTTCCACCGTAGGCGCGAACAGTTCGAGGTCGGACTTCGCCCAACGCGCGGCGTCCGCCAGTTCCCTTGCCGGGTTCAGGATGCACTTCAGGCCCCCGAAGCCGCAGTAACGCTCTAATAGCGCACGTTCCCTCTCGGTGGGTGTGCGCCGCTCCCGGTCCAGCGTGAACGCCGTGCGTACCGCCTCGATGTTGTCGCGCATCTTCTGTTTCCTATTGAACGCCATAGGACTCCAGATAAAGCATGACGGTTCCCACCAGCTCCGTGTAGAGCAGGTCGTGTCCGGGCGACAGGGCGAAGGTGTCGTCCGACGTGTCGTAACCGGCGAACAGGTTTGTCAAGTAGGGATAAAGCTCGTTGCAGAACGCCTCGCGGCCGGATTCCGCCACCTCGTCGGCGAACTCGTTTTCCACGACCTCGCGCAGCAGGGCGTAGGGCGAGAAGTGCAGCCCGTGCAGCAGGACGCGCATGGCTTCCTCGTGGGCATACTCGACCGTACTTCCTGCCGACCTTTCTTTTTCAAAGGTGGTGGCGGCAGCTTCCTCCCTCTCTGCAATAAGGTACGTGTCGGAAACTTTGTCGGGATGGTATTTTCTCAGGTAGTCCAGCAGGTACAGCCCGTAGTAGGACAGTTCCGCTGGGACGGTTTTCTTGTTCTGTTTCATTTTCTGATGGATTTAGTGGTGAAAAATCAGATTGTGGAATGGATAGGAAAGAAGAAAAAAGGCACCCGGTATCCCTCCGAGTGCCGCCACTAAATCCATGTGAATAACGAGTATCAACGAATTGAAACAGATTATGACATGAATCAGTGGCAAAAGTAATGCAAATCGAGGGGAGAACAAAATAAGCTCGCTTATTTTTTATTCCGAGATGCAGCTTACTTTATTAAAAGGTACGTATTATTTTCTTCCTCCTTTCCTGTTAGTGAATTTTTTTGTGCCTTTGGCTTCGGGAAACACGAATTTTGTATTGAAATCCGCATCGAATGTGACCATTGCGCTGAACGGCTTGCCCTGCCTGCTCTTGAAGCCGTTGAGGACACCCGTGCTGCCTTTTGCCAGCAGTTCGTTCATTTCCGCGTCGGTGAGCGTCCTGCCCGCCATCTGGCGGAACACGGGCAGGGCGCAGTCCGGGTTGTCGCAGCGCACCACCTTGCCGTAGAACTGCATCGTACCCTTGCCGCACTTGGGGCAGGCACAGTCCGATGCCTTGTGCCCGAACAGCTTGTCCGAGGCAAGCAGTTCCGTGGTGATTTTCCGGGTATAGCTTTCAATGTCGCGGATGAATGCCTCGTGCGGCATCCTGCCTTTTTCTATCTCCGCCAGTTCCGCCTCCCAGCGTCCCGTCATCTCCACGTCGGCGATGTCCATGCCCCTGACGATGGAATACAGGGCAAGCCCTTTCTCCGTCGGCACGAGCGACTTCTTCACGCGCACCATGTATTCCCTTTTGAGCAGGGTCTCGATGATGGCGGCACGGGTGGCGGGCGTGCCGATGCCGCAGTCCTTCAACGCCTGCCGCGCTTCCTCGTCCTCCAAGCCCTCGCGCCCGGCGGTCTCCATCGCCGCCAGCAGGGTGCTTTCGGTATGCAACGGCTTCGGGCGTGTCATGCCCGAACTCATCGAACAGCCGCTCATTGCCAATATATCACCTTCTTTCCAGTCGGGCAAAACGGTGTCTATGTTGTCCTCGCCATAGACCGACCGCCAGCCCGCCTTGCGCACGATGCAGCCTTTTGTCTCGAACGCTATGCCCTCACACTCCGCCCGGACGGTGGTCGTGTCCTTGACGCACTCCGGGGAGAACGCTTCCACCATGCGCCCCACAATCATGTCGTAGATGGTCTGCTCGTCCTTGTAGAGCGCCAATGGACGGTTGGGTGTCACCAACAGGGCATGGTGGTCGGTCACTTTCGAGGCGTCCACGCTGCGGCGGTTCAGTCCGTCCAAGGCTCCAATCTTCTCCGCAAAGGAAGAATGGGTTGCCAGACGGTCGAACAGCATGGGCACTTCGTCAAACACGTCCTCCGGGATGTAGCGGCTTGATGTTCTCGGATAGGTGACGAGCTTCGCCTCGTAGAGCTTCTGCACGAGGGCGAGCGTCTGTTCCGCCGTGAAGCCGTGCCTCGTGTTCGCCTTCTTTTGTAGCGTGGTCAGGTCGTACAGGAGCGGAGGGTTCTCTATCTTTTCCCTCTTTTCGACTTTGGTAACGGTTGCTGCCATCTGTTCCTTTACCTTATTATATAGTATGGCGGCTTCCTCCTTGTCCTTCCATTTCTCCACCGAGGCGAACTTCACGACCTCATCCACGCTCACCGACGGCGTGGTGAAATGGAGCTGGTATACCGGTTCGGGCTGGAAACGCTTGTTCTCCCAAAAACGTTGGCAGACCATCGTCAGCGTGGGTGTCTGCACCCGTCCCACGGAATACGTGCCGCGCCCGGCGGCCACCGACAACGCCTGTGTGCCGTTGATGCCTACCAGCCAGTCGGCTTCGCTGCGGGCTTTGGCGGCTTGATAGAGGTTGTCGTATTCGCGGCCGTCCTTCAGTTTCTTTAATCCCTTGCGGATGGCGGCATCTGTCAGCGAGCTTATCCACAGCCTTTGGAACGGCAGGGTGCAGCCGATATAGGAATACAAATACCTGAAAATCAGTTCGCCTTCACGGGCGCAGTCGGTCGCCACGATGATGCCATCGCTTTCGTTCCACAGCTTGGTTATCACCTTGATTTGCTTCACCGCCGCCGCGTCCGCCTTGTAGCCCTTGTCCGTTTTTACCTGTCGGGGTATAAGCTCGAAGTTTTTAGGAATGACAGGCAGGCTGTCGCGCCGGAAGCCCTTGATGCCGTAGCCGTCTGGCAGGGCAAGCTGCACCAGATGCCCCAGCGCCCATGTCACGTGGTAGCCGTTCCCGGTGAAATACCCTTCTTCCCTTTTCATCGCGCCGACAATCCGTGCTATCTCACGGGCGACGCTCGGTTTTTCTGCCAATATGGTAATCATGTCTTTCTCTGTTTTTTTATTCGTTGATACTTTTGTCTTTAATGGGGATGAAACGGGGCACGGCATTGTTTGTGGGATATGCGCACAAGGCGGTGCATGTTCCCCGTTTCAGCCCGTCAATACTTATCGGATGGATTTAGTGGCGGCAATCAGGAAGATACTTTCATGCCTTTGGATTTCTTGGCCTGCTGCTTCTGCTGCGCATCATTCTTCGGCGTGGTCTGACCCTGCTGCAACGGCTCTTTCACGTGTTTGGTCGCTTCGTTGGTCTTCCCTTCGTTGTTCACGGCGAGCTGTGTCCGGCTCTCGTTGGACGGTGCGACGGTCTGCGCGAGGTCGGGGTTCTGCGAGTAGGTCAGCGGTCGGCCTTTCTCGAAGTTGAACTTCAGGTACTTCGTGCAGGGCTGGCCTTGGTCGTCCTTCGCATTGGCGAGCACCACCGTCTTGCCCGCCACGTAGTCGGCTATCTGCTGGTCGGTAAACACATCGTCTTTCCATTTCTTGATGGGGCGGATGCTCCCGTCCTCGTTTGTCCACGAGCGGTTACGGCGTTGCTGGTTATTCCCATCTTCTTCACCTTGTGACTGTTGGGGCGAATTGGAATTGTCCTGCGCCTTACCTTGGCCGTTTCCCTGACGCTGGGATTGCTGCTGCCTCGGTTGTCCCGGCACGAACTCCACATCGCGCTTGTCGGCGTTCACCTGCAACAAGGCTTGGAACTTGCGCCCGTTGGAGAGCATCACTTCCTTGGGCAAAGGCAATCCCGCACGTAGGATGTCCTGCTCTTCCCTTGACAGGTTGGTCTGTCCGATTTTGTTAGGGATGCGCACCTTGTCGGCAGGGATGTCCACGATTTCATTCGTCAGGCGGTCGATGCTGATGTAGTGGGGCTTGATTTCACCTGTCTTCTCGTTGGCGAAGTTGACGGGCTTGCCGAGGTTGCCCGTGCGTTTCAACGTCTTCTTGTCCTCTTCGGTGAAGGTGTAGCCCCTGTGGGGGATGTCAAGGCGTGGTTCATTGCGGATAAAATGGGGTGTCAGCTTCAGATAGCCGTCCTCCATCTTCTGGAAAGACAATCGGGCCTGCAATTCGTAACTCTCATAGCCGAAGGTCGGCTTTACCGTCACTAATCCCGTCTTGCCGTAGTTCATCAGGGCTTTTAGGTCCTTTTCCGAGAGTTTCTCCTTGTCAATGCCGCACTTGCGCAGTTCCTCCCAGTTTACTTGGTCGTCCGCTATCAGATTAGGCTTCTCCTGTGTTTCAGCTACCTGTGGCTGCTGAACATCCTTCTCTTGTTTCAGTTCTTCTTTCTTTTCCATTTCTTCTGTCTTTTTAATGGGTTCGTTGTTATTTTTTTCTTGTTTGACATTCTCTGTTTCTGCTTGTTGCTGGTACTTGGCGGTGTCCACCTTGTGCGAGGCAAGTATCTCCGCGTTTGCCACGGGGTCTTTCAGGAAGTCCTTGATGACGGGAAGCAGCGTGTCCACCGCATCCGCCGCCACCCGATAGAAGCCGAAGCGCGTCGGCTCCTTGCACTGGCGGTAGAAGTTCTTGAAGAAATTGTCCACCATGTCCCCGTGGCGGTCGAAGCGCAGGAAGTCCTGCGAGTGTTCCGGCTTCGCGGGCTTCGTATTGGGGTAGCCCTTGCCGTCCAGCCCGGCGACCACGCTGATCTCGCCCGTTTTCTCGTCGCGGACGACCAGCACGTCCTCTTGCTTTTTCTTTTTCTGTTCCATTTTTTTTGATGTTTTTTAATGGGTTATCAAAATCACAGCTTGCGCCATTCGTCTATTTCCTTCTCATATATTTCCAAGTGGCGGCGGACGATGTTTTCCGTCAATCCTGAAACGCTCATTTTCCGCTCACCGAACAACCGGACTATCCGGTCCAGCCTGTCACGGGTCTCCTTGCTGAGGAATACCGGCTTGCGGTCTTCAATGGCAGGCACGGGCAGGTAAATCCGCCTGTAATCCGCCAAGGCTTCCTTGCAGGTGGCCATACTCGGTTTCTGTTCTCTGGTTTCAGCCGTCATGGCCATGTTTTCTTTTTCCGTTGCCATCATTTTTACTTTTATTTTTTAGGTGAATACTTCTTGTGGCCCGGTCTTTTGCCGGATTTGTTCTTTGGGGCTTCCATGCCGGGTTGCTCTTTCATGCGGAGCACCTTGGTACCGCCTTGCAGCACTTCCTCCATATTTTGGCTGATGAACTCCAGCACGTCCGATTCCTTGTAATAGGTCTTGTGACCAATCCGTTGGTAACGGAGCCTGTACTTGCTTCGGAAGCGTTGCAGCGACCGTTTGCTTGTCCTCAGCATCTCGCACAGGTCCTGGTTGTCGTACAACCGTTCCCCGTCCAGGTACTTCACTCCGGCGGCATCCTTGTTCACCAGCACCGAGATGATCCGGTCCTGGCGGTCGAAACGTTCCATGATGCGTCCCATCCATTCCTCGAAGGTGTCCCGCCCGACCGTTTCCGCCGTCTTCGGGATATTCTCCTTCTTGAAGATTCTTGCGGCTTGCCCGCCACTGCTTCCCGCCGCTTCCACGGCCGGGTTCTGTTTCACTTTCTCTGTGTCCATATCGTTCCTTGTTGATGATTACGCTGCAAAAATCGGTATTGTGCAAGAGGCGTTTTCCATAGTCGTTACCGAGTCGGCAATGATTTTTTTGAAAAGTCCCGTCCGGCAGGTCTGAAAAAGCTTTTATGCCGCTGTTTCCATCCCTCAAGGTACATAAGGTGTCTTGCCTTACCATATATTATATATAAGGTGTGGGGCAGGGACTGGAACAGGAATGATGGGGAGATAGATGTACCCGAAGAACGCCAACGGCTGCCACGACAACGCCAAATGCTGCCACGCGCCTGACAAGCGGTGGACTCTGCCCGTAATTCCGTTTACTTTGCGGCATAATCACAATTAAACGGTAATCTTATGGAAAATGTAATCGTAATCGAGCAAAAGACTTTTGAGGAATTGATGGCGCGTTTCAACCGGCTGGCCGGAATGGTGGACAGGTTCTGCCGCAAGGCGGAGGAGAAACGCCTCAGTGAATGGCTGGACAGCACGGAGGTGTGCCAGATCCTGCAAATCAGCCCGCGCACCTTGCAGACGCTGCGCGACAACGGCACGCTGGCTTACTCACAGATTGTGCGCAAGATGTTCTACCGGGCGGAGGACGTGCGGCGCATCGTGCCGCTGGTGGAGGAACGCCGCACCCTGGCGGCCTTGAAAGGAAAAACTATTTGAGGAAGGTTAAATGAGTATCACTTAAATCAGACTGACAATGAACGAATTGATGACAAGGGAAAGCGGACAGATGGCCGCGCTGTTCAGAATGCTGGAGCACGCATTGGACCACATTGAATTATTGGCCGAAAACTACCGCCCCGTATTGGGCGGGGAACGCTACCTGACAGACCGGGAAGTGGCCAAATTGTTGAAGACCTGCCGCCGGACATTGCAGGAATACCGGGATGCGGGGCGCATGTCTTATATCCAGCTGGGAGGGAAAATCCTGTACCGGGAGTCGGATATCGAACGGCTGCTGATGGAGGGTTATCGGGAGGCATTCCGTATCGGAACCTGAGAAGGACATGGGAAAAATGTAGGTGGCGGTAGAAGTCGTGTACGCATTGAAAAGTGGACCACCCTTTCCGGTATTTGCAAAAAACACTTGCAAATGACCCGGCCACCTGTAGGAATGTACGAAAGCGGCGCATCACGGGAGATAATCCTCTCATGATGCGCCGCTTTATTGTGCGTGAGTTGATAATACGGTCAATTCCGCACCATTTGCCAATGCGGACTGACCGGAAAGATGAACAGGCGGGCGGTATTCCGTCCACCGTGGCAAGTGAATTTTCCGATGACCCGTTCTCGCAGACGTTTTGCCCCGCAGGTATGAAGGCGGAAGGCAAGGGCAATGACCAACGGGAGGCCGTACAGCACGTCCATCCCGTACCCGTCCGCTTGGCGGACACGACGTTCCGCTTCGCCGGGATTCAGGATGCCGCTCTTGTACACGGCCTTTATCGCCGCCCGGAGCGTGAGGGCAACCACGCCGAACAGTTCCATCAGTTCCGGTTCATTCATCCAGATGGCTGTTGCGGAAACATCCGGCACGTGAAGTGTGCCGTGTTCGTCCAAAGTGATAATGTAACGTTCCATGATTCCTGACTTTTTTGTTATTCATCCATTGGCATTTCGTTCCGGCTGTTGCGCCGTTCCATCAGACGGTCCATGTCCTTCGATATCTTGCAGTCGGTAATCTGCGCATAAATCTGGGTGCTGTTGATGTCGGCATGGCCCATCATCTTCGCCGCGCTTTCTATGGAAATGCCCTCGGAGACCAAAAGGGTACCGAAGGTGTGCCTTGCGGCGTGATGGGAAAGGTTCTTCTGGATGCCCAGCATGACACCCAGCCCGTGAATGTCGTACCAAAGGATGTCCCGCTTGGGCAGGGGGAACACGGGACGGGTGTCGTCCGTGGTATTGTACAGTTCCAGAATCTGCCGAGCGGCCGGGTGCAGGGGGACGAAGGTCTCCACCTCGGTCTTTTCCCTCGGCTTGCGGATATAGAGCCTGCCCTCAGAAGTTTTGCCGATGTGTCGGGGGTACAGGTTATACACGTCCGCGTACGCCAGACCGGTCAGCGAGGAGAAGATGAACATGCGGCGGGCCAGCTCCACCTTGGGATCCGGCATCGGCGTGGCCATAAGGCGTTTCAGCTCGCTGCGGCTGATGTGGCGCATCTTGGGCGGGTCCTTCTTCTCATAATGCACGTCCTCCAAGGGGTTGCACCGGAGCACGCCCTCATCCACCGCAATATAGATAAGGCGGTTCAGCCAGCACAGGCAGTGGTTCACATGCCCGGAGGCATAACCCAGTTCCTTTTTCAGGAACAGTTTGAACGAATGGCCGAACTCCTCCGTGATGTCGGAAAAGGCGATGTCCTCCAGGCCACGGGACTGGAGGAACTGTTGCAGGTTGAGCTGCGTGGTCTTCGACTGCCGGAACGTGGAAGTCGAATGGATTTGTTCGGCACGCAGCCTGAGCCGTTCCCGCTCCGCTTCGCCGCCTTTGAGAAGGGTCTGGGGAATGGTCGCCACACCTGTCACGGCGTTTTTCAGCAGTTCGGCGCTGACTGCGCCCTGTTCTTTCAGGAGGCGGTCATAAGCCCGTTCGAGATTCAGGCGGAATTCTGCGAGGCGGTTGTTCTCGCGGGGCTGGCGGATGGTTCCCGTCTGGCTGTTCCAATCCTCCGGACGGCAGAAGATGCCGGTCGTGATGAGGATGCTTTTGCCGTCGATGGACACACGGCAAAGGACGGCGGTCGTGCCGTCGGACTTGATTCTTTTCCTATTGATATAGGGCAATATCTTGAAAGTGCTACGCATGATGGTTCATTTTAGCTGATGTTCTACATTTATTTTTTTCCAATCTCGTTTTTACAACCCTTTCTCATAAAACCAGTTCAAGGTCTTTGGTCGCCTCAATGAAGCGGTCCATGTCCTCGAACAGCTTTTTCGGGGTGACTCGGGCATAGATCTGGGTCGTCTTTATATTGTTATGTCCCAGCATCTTGCTGATGGTCTCGATGGGCACGCCCTCTTCGAGCGTGACAAGCGAGGCAAACGAGTGCCTTCCCATATGATAGACGAGTTCGGTCGTCAGTCCGGCCAGCACGCGCAGGATTTTCATGTTCGCCCGAAGCGTACTGTACAGCTGGTTAGGGAACAGGGTCTCCCGCAAATCGTCCCGGTATTTCTCTATCAGGGCAATGGCCTCGGGTAGCAGTTTGACGCGCGCCGTCAGTTCGTTCTTTTTCCGTCGGTATTTCAACCACAGGCTGCCTTCATCGTCGGTGAAGAGGTTCTCGCGGGTAATGGATATGGTGTCCGCATAGGCGGTTCCGGCATAACAGGCAAACAGGAACAGGTCCCTCGTAAGGACGAGGGAGCGGCGCTTTTCCGGGATTTCCAAGTCACGCAGCTTCTCGAAGTCCTCGCGGCTCAACGCCTTCGGGGTGGTCTCCTTCTGCTTGGGTATCTTGAAATGCAGGAAATGGTACCGCTCGGAGAACCCTTCCTTGTACGCTATCCGGCAGATCCGTTTCAGCAGGGCCAGATGATGCCGTGAGGTCTGGTTGGAATACCCGCATTTTACTTCGATATAGGACTGGTATTCCCGAATGAACTGTTCGTTCAACGCACCGAAGGCGATGTCCTTCACCTTGTATTTTTTCCTGACAAACTCGCCGAGCGTTTTCCGCGCATAATGGTAGGTGCTCATGGAGGACGCGCACACATCGATGCCGATGCGCTCCCTCGTTTCCTCGATGTGCCGGTCGAACAGCCGGAGCAGGGTCATCTGGGTTTCCATGCTTCCCTGGAAAAGGTTCCTCACGTCCGCAGCGCCGAAATCGCGTTTCCGTTCCTGCAATTCATTGAATGCCGCATGGATGGCCAGCAGCAGTTTCTCGATTTTCGCATTGGTCTCCACCGCCTCGCGGCTCTTTCCTTCCAGACGGTTTTCACGCACGTTCCACAGCTTGGGCGTGCACGAGAGCTTGGTGCTGAACTGCGCCACCGTCCGGTTCAATGTGATGCGTCCCATGATGGGAGCTTTGCCCGACTTGTCGGGTTCGGTCTTCTTCAAAAACAGCAAGACCTTGAATTTCTCAATTTTCATACGCCTACATTTTTTTGAGTGCAAAGTTATTATGAATGTAAGCGTTCATCGCTACGCAAAATACTGAGTATCATAGAAAAACAACCCGTCGGAGAACTTTTTTCAATCATCCGGTTAACACGGCAGGTTTCCGAAACAACCTGTTAACGGTTAAGAAACGGAACCGATTCGGCATTCCGTCTGAATCCGTTTCAGAAAGGTGTGCCAGATAATGAAATGTAGCTCATTTCTAACAGATTATGTTTCTAACGCGCTGTTCTATTTGATGTTGCTATGCTAATGAGTTCCCACCTCGCGAGGCACAATTTCGGGACACATATCACGCTCTCGTTGGGTGTGCCTATCGAAACTGTCAGCCGCATGATGGGACACAAGAGCATTTCCACCACGCAGATTTACGCCAAAGTGACCGACCGCAAGGTGGACGAGGACATGAAACGGCTGAAAGAACAGACCAAAGGCCGGAAAATAAATCTCTACGAGGAGGACGAACCGGAAACGGCAGATATTATAACGGTAAACGGTTGAACAGTATAACAAAAATTGATAAATTTGTATGACTATGACGACAAGAGAACCTATCAGCATTGAAAACGGGCGGGTGGAAATCCACGCGCCGGAGAACCGTGTATGGCTCACGCGCCACCAGATTGCCGACCTGTTCGGAGTCTTCGTTCCTGCCGTGGGGAGCAACATCCGCTCCATACTCAAAAGCGGCATACTCTGTGAGGAGAGGGTTTACCGCCGGGAGCGCAACCGTGACGGCGGTATTGTCGAGCTGTATTCGCTCGAAATGATCGCCGCGCTGGCTTTCCGCTTAAAATCCGGGAATGCCGAAGCCTTCCGACGGTGGCTTGTCCGAAGGGCCACGACGACCGCTGTCGTCTGGCAGCTCCCCGGCATGAACACGATATTGAACTGAAAAAGAAGAACGGCCAACGTTTTGGCCGTTCTTCTTTTATACCCATTCCTGTCCCCCGATACATTTCTTCCGGGAATCTTCCAGGAATTTCTGTATCTCGGATTCCATGTATAGTACCTTGCCCTGAATCAAATAATAGGGAATGATCCGCGCCGTGCGGTATTCCTGCAATGTACGCCTGCTGATTTTCAGCAGCCGGGACAATTCCTCGTCGGTGACGAACCGCTCTCCCTTGAGTGTCCGGCCTCCGGAGGATTCCAGTTTATCCAGTGCCTTGCCGGCCTTTTCCAAGCGCCGGAAGAGATCCGCCACACGCGGATCGTGCTTGTCGATGAAATAATGGCTCATAACGCGGCGGTATTAGGATAGTGCGACGATTGCAGCAGTTTCCCGACATCTTCCGGTTTGTAGAAGATTTTGTGACGGATGCGGCTGAAAGGCAGCAACCCTTTCTCCCGGTAGGTTTGCAGGGTACGTTTCGATATACCCAGCACGTCACAGACATCCTGGTTGTCCAGCCATTTTTTCAAACTCACGTCCTCTTGCCTGCGGCATAACGCCTCGGCTTTTCTTTCAATGGCTTCCACGTGCCCTGCCAGCGCGTCGAAAGCCTTCACGTCCATACTTATTATTTCCATGTTCTGTTTCATTTTTTGTTTCCCGGATGCCCAAAAGTACACAAATGAACAGTATCTTGTTATCAGCCAGTGGTATATGGACGTATCCGTCTTAAAAGTGGCAGCGAGTGGCGCCACGTCCGGCGGAAACGATCCTCCGCCGATACGGGATCGGCACGTTCCGATACGCCAATCGCCCGTGAAAGGAAATGTTCGCGGGCGATTTATCATTCCATGCAGGGTGAGCCGTGAACCGACTTTCGCGAGCGTTCACGGCATATCGTTTTCTCCCCGTTTCTCCCCCATAACCTTTTCCTCTCTTTTTTTTCATGCCGCGGAGCGCGGTATGGAAATCTGTTGTCAGTAGCAAAGGTAGTTACGGGGCTCACGCTGCTGCAAGATCGGGCCGCGGGGCGGTTTGCCGCAAAATCTTCCTCTTTCCCTGCGGGCGAGCGTATTTTCCGACAAAATCTTGCAGCAGCTATCCCCGACACCTTTTGATGCTACCGAAACAGATTCCATCCATACCGGCTCCGCTACGGCATAAAAAAAAGTCAAAGGTTATGAGAAACGAAGAGAAAAATAAATGGAAACAGAAATCCTCCAACCTTCCACTTGGCATAAAGGCAAAGGTCGGGTTGGCGGTAAAGGTCGGGGCGGTGACTTTGGGCTTCCACGTGTGGGGTATCGACTTTATTTGGGTCGTTTTGGGCTTCACGTTCTGTTATGACATCCTGCGGGGCATTTTCTCCTGCCTTGTTTCTCTCGTGGCTCTAACCGGCTTTTTCTATTTCCTATTCACTCACATCTTCTAAATTTTTACAGGTATGACAAAGTACATTTCATTATTCGGAGCGACTACCACGGACACGCAGGTGCAGGTAGTCAAGGAAAACCAGGTAATCATCGGTATCGGTGCGGGTGCGAGCAGAAAGCGTTACGTCGTTTACAAGGTGGAACACACCGCCCGTGGCTACGTGTACCACATGGTCGATACCGAAACAAAGGAAATCAGCCAAACGGACATTTTGCGACCCCTCTCGCAAACATTCGGTATCGGCAGGTACTACGACGACGTGAACCCCGAGTTCATGGACGCTTTCGAGGTGGCTTTGCTCGTGAGGCAGGCGGAAGAGCAAGCCACGGCGCAGGCCATCGCCGCCGCCAAAGAGAAAGCCGAGCATGACCGCATAGCGGAAATAGGAGCGCAGAGGTTACGCCGCATCATGCCCGAAGGGGTGCAGGGCGTAATCATCGCCGAACTCAACGAAACGGAATACACTGACCCCTCTTACGAGTGTTCGACCACCCGAAGCGTGCGTACCGTCATTCTCGGCTTTTCGGCCACCTCTCGCAACGGCTTCGGGGAGTTGAGAAAGGCGGCGGCCAATTTCCCGCAAACGGCGCACCTCTCCGAATACGACCCCAAGAACGAACACCGCTATCCCGTTTTCACGCTCGGCAAAAGTCCGAAATACGGGTGGAGTGTCTGCAAACTGACCCACTACACCCGTGAAGGGTACATCGACAGGCTGGCATATATCGCAGGAAACGAGGAGAATATATGTCTGCCCGAGCCGAAAGACGAAAAACGGGCGGAACGCACTGAAACGAGCGTGCAAGGCGGGTTTATCATCGTGGACTATTCCGAGAAGGCGATAGCCGTATTCGGGGACACCAAGCCCGTCAAGGACGCCCTTCACGCACTCGGGGGACGCTTCAACGCACGGCTGACGCATGACGGGCAGAAGAAAGCGGGATGGATTTTCCAAAAGACCAAAGAGGACGAGGTGCGACGGCTTCTCGGAAAGGACGAATAAATGTTGAACACGGGGTGGCTCGCCGCCCCACAATACCAAAAAATCATGGCACAAGGAACAGATTATTTCAAACTGACGATACAGAACTATCTCGACGCACGGGCACGGGAGGACGAACTTTTCGCACCCCGATACGCCAACCCGAAAAAGAACATTGACGATTGCTGCACTTTCATCATCAACCAAGTACGGCAGAGCGGTTGCAACGGGTTTGCCGACGAGGAAATATACTCTATGGCACTCCACTATTACGACGAGGAGGACATCGACATCGGCAAACCCGTCAGTTGCAAGGTAGTGGTCAATCACACCGTCGAACTGACCGAGGAGGAAAAAGCCGAGGCACGGCGGAACGCCATACGGAAGGCCGAGAGCGAAGCCTACGCCAAGTTGGCGAAAGCCAAGTCCAAACCCAAGAAAATCGAAGATAACAAACTAATGCCCAGTCTATTTTAGTTATGAAACCGAGAACAAAATTCCAACAGAACGTCGTGGCGGCAAGCAAACACCTGCCGCCGCTTACCCCCGCACAAATCGAATGGGGGTACAAGAACTGCATCGAGCATATCGGACGCCGCACGCCGAAAGGACTTATCACCTGCACCGAGTGCGGCCACACGTGGCAGAGCGAAAACGGAGAACTCACGGACAATCTGTTAGGGTGCGAGTGTCCGCACTGCCACACCACGCTGAAAGTGGAAACCACCCTGCGCCGCAAGTTCAACGATTACGAGTATTTGTGCATCGTAACCCGCTGCAAGGGTTTTCAAGTCCTGCGCTTCGTCTATATCGAGTGTTGGGCGAAAGTGGGACAGACGCCCGTTTACACCCATATCGAAGCCGTACAGCGGTGGATTGCCCCCGACGGACGCTCCGCAACCTTCGCACGGCTGCGCCCGATGGGCTTCTTCGTTCACGGGTGGAGTTGGTCGAGCGCATTGGAACTGCGGGCGGAGAACGACGGGAAATACAACATCACGCCCACACGCATCTATCCCCGGCAACGGCTTATCCCCGAACTGCGCCGAAGCGGTTACGGCAAACAACTCCCCGATGTAACCCCTTTCGACCTTATCCACCTGCTGCTCTCGGAGAACAAGGCCGAAACGCTGCTTAAAGCGGGACAAACGGCACTCGTGCGATTTTTCGCCCGTTCCTCCCGCAATATCGCAGACTATTGGCCGGCCATCCGTATCGCCATCCGTAACGGGTACGCTATCGGGAAACCGACGGAATGGTGCGACTACATCGATCTGCTGCGATTTTTCGGGAAAGACCTGCATAACGCCCATTTCGTGTGTCCCGCAGACCTGCCCGCAGCGCATGACCTCTACATGGCTAAAAAACGGCGGCACATGCAAATGGAACGGCGGCAGGAGGAACGGCGCAAGGCGTTGGAACAGGAAGCCTCGTTTGTCAAAGCCAAAGGACGGTTTTTCGGAGTGGAGTTTTCCGACGGGGAAATCCGCATCAAGGTATTGGACAGCGTTGAAGCCATACGGCAGGAGGGCGAGGCCATGCACCACTGCGTGTTTACCAACGAATACTATCTGAAAGCCGACTCGCTCATACTCTCGGCTACAATCGACGGCAAACGTATCGAAACGATAGAGGTGTCCCTAAAACGCATGGAGGTCGTGCAGAGCCGTGGCGTGTGTAACAAGAATACCCCATACCACGGGCAAATACTGAAACTGATGAAGGGGAACATGTCCCTTATACGGAAACGAATGACAGCATAAAAATCGGGGCGGCGAAAGCCGCCCGCAAAAACAAAATAGAATGAACCAAATAGCATATAAATTCGTGTCGTGGGACGTTCCCGCACTCGAAAGCCTTGCAGGCTCAAAAGCGTACATATTACGCAAACGGCTCAATGACGGGGGAACGCTCACCCGTGAGGAGAAAGACTGGATTACCCGTGAGGTAAACCATAACACCTATTTCAAGGACTCCATTCCGCTTTTAGGGTATCGTTTCAACTTTGTCGATGTACTGAAAACATTCGTGGTAAAGCAGTACGGGCATTACACGGAATACAAGGGCGTGGACAAGACGAGCATACGCTCCATGTTGTACGGCAGAGTGGAAAGGATTGTCGAATTATAAAATCGGGGCGGCGAAAGCCGCCCTACAAAAAAATATAACAATGAAAATCATCTATAAAAGCTACATGGCACGCCCGCTCAAACCCTTCGGGGAGTGGGATTGGGAAGTTCGGGAAGCAGTCAAGACGGCCCTTGCGCTCGTCGAGGGGAAAAACGGGTTCAAAACCCATTCCGAGATATGGCGAAGGTGCAACCTCGTCATTACCGTGGGACACAACATCTACACCACGAGTATCGAGATACGACCACCCGAGCAGGACGTGATACGCCGCAGGAGCAACTGGCATAACGGCTACGCCTACTACTGCAACGGCGTGTTCTGGGCGAACATGAGCAGGGTTAGAGTGGAACTTGTCTGATTAAAAAATTTCGGGGCGGCAAAAGCCGCCCGTAAAAAGCGAGAATATGAAAACGAATGAAGTAAACAAGGAAATCTCCTATGAAACGCTGCTCGTAACCTTCGGCGAGGGTATCGGGCGGCTCAACACCATGTTCGACGACCCGCAGGTGTGGGGCGTTGCCACGCTGAAGCAGTGGATCGACGGGTATGAAACTACGCGCTTCACCGAAATCGACGACCGAACGGCGGTTATCACATCCGAATACAACATGGACAGCGTGAAGGAATGGCTGCAAAAGAACACACCGATTATCAACCTGGAAAAACGATAAAATCATGCGCAAGTACAAATTATTCATCGGCTACCGGCTGCTGGGAGAGTTTTCCGGTATATGGGAAGCCAAAAATTTCGCCGCTGAAAGCGGCATGAGCGGAATTTTCTCGCTCGTGGGAGAAAATTACCGGGACAGTTGGTACGAACCCAAAAAACAGGACAAGAATGGAAACAAAGATTAAAGACATCACGGGAGCGGAAATAACCGTTACCGACTTAAAAGAGGCGGTACGCCAATGCCGGGAGTGCCTCGCAAGTCCTTACCTGATGCCCTCGGGGCATACCGTGG
This sequence comes from Butyricimonas faecalis, assembly GCF_003991565.1. NCBI lineage: Bacteria > Pseudomonadati > Bacteroidota > Bacteroidia > Bacteroidales > Odoribacteraceae > Butyricimonas > Butyricimonas faecalis. The sequence goes on from NZ_CP032819.1 coordinate 1,369,655, forward strand.
GGGAAAACCATGCCTACATGTTGCGGCAACTGCTCGCCCTGCAAAGGCGGAAACGGGAACACGGCAGGCAACGGCCGTGAAAATACGACGCGAAAAAAATCGGACGATAACAACCGTCCGATTTTTTTGTTTCCCGTCAATCGACCGCCGTATGGTCGCCCAGCTTCCCGTGCAGTTCACGCCCGATATGTCCGGCAATGCCACGGGGAGAAATTTCAGAGATTGAACCCCACCCGCCATGCGTGTATATGCACGTCTTGAGCGGTTCGGTACGGGAAAGGTAGAACAGATAGCCGTTGCGGAGCAGGATGCCCACGAACACCGAGCCGACCTCGATGTCGGCGATCTCGTCAAAACGTATCTTCCCGTCATTGTATAATACTGCCGTGCCATCCGCATCGGGAATGACGAACAGATCGTCTTCCATAACAATCCCGTGCAACTCGATTAGCGACCCCAGGCATTCACTCGCCGATACCCGGTCGTAATCACCCTTTACCTCATTTGTCGATTTCGTTTCCATATCGCTTTTCTTTAGGTTCAGACAAATACCATACGAAAAAGGCGTGAGAATACGTTAAATACCGGCATTGAGGTACAGCCAAGCACCCATCCACTCGATAGATAATTTCTCCCCACGCCGCTATCGCATACGCTTGACGCATATAGACACGACGATAAAGAAGAGAACTACCCATTATTTTGCGAGCGGATTAAAATTTGGCTGTTTTCAATGCCCCACCATAATGTGTTCCTTCCGTATGTAAATCGCCCGGCGGCACGCCGCCGGAGGATTCGATTGCAAATATAACGATTTCATCCGGGTATCGGCGACAACACGTGCGATTTTTAACAACCTTCCTGCCAAAGAACTACCCGCCGTCCTACAATTTCGGCCCCCGGGCGGGTTTGCGGGGCGCGACCTTCGGCTGCGCCTTCTTCTCCCTGGGCGGTTCGACGATCCGCAGTTTGAGTTTCTCCGTCTTACGGTCGTAACGCACCTCGCAGCAATCAATCTCACCCGCAACCGACGTCCACACGTTGTTCACACGCACCGCGCCGCCCGAGTAGAGGGTCTTGTATTGTTCGTATTCGAGCGGCTGCCGCAATTTCGCGTCCACCTGACGGTGGAACGAATAGATATTACGTCCCTTCGCTATCTCGTCGGGAACGTAAACCCGCAACTCTGGATGGGCGGCCTCGGCATAGAGGCACAGATCCGCCGTGCGAAGCTCCCTCGGAACCCACTGGATCATCCTCGGGTCGCCCCGCACGGCCGTATCGGCCACGAGCGGCGTGATGGCCGTCTGGGGAATGTCATACAGCACCCCCGCATCCTTGCGAACGGCCTCCAACGCCACCTCCTCCGTTACAAGCCGGCGGTTCAGGTGCAGGACACTCATCAACCGGTGTATCTTCTGCGGGTCGTCCTGCTCGCGGAACACCTGCAAGACCAGGGCGGGGTCGCTCAACGCGCTGATAACCGAGAAATCGGTTTTGTCCTTCCCGTAGGTACGCTCGAAAGCCTCCCGGCTCATCTCCGGCGTCCGGGCTTCGCGGGGGACGCCTTTCAGGTTTTGCGGGTTCTCCCGCACCAGGCTCATGTATAGATCCGGGCTTTTCATGCTCTCGGGCAGGTGGGCGATGGCATAGGGACTGCGCCGTATGGCCTCCATGCACAACTCCGGCGTTTTCCACTTCTCGGGGACATATTGCAGGTAGCTCCCGTCGTGCCCGACGGCCCGGCGGCACATCTCCTCGTTCTTGGCGTGGTCGGGAAGGTTGTAGAACAGCTCCGGCTCCAGGGCGAAAATTTCCCGGGCCACTTTCGGCGTGACGTGTGCCGGGTTCATGTGCTGCAAAAAATCGAAGGTCTTCTCGTAATTCGTGCAATAGAACCCCAACGCCTTCATGTGTATATCCTCGAAAGGGATATAGCGGAGGACACGCAGGTCGTCGGCACGGGCCAACGCCCGGTTGCAGACCTCCGGCGTGAGCTGTTCGGGGTTGAAAAAGCGGATGGCCAGGGGATCGCGCTCCAGCGCTATCTCGCACAGACGGTCGGTTTTCAGATGCTTCGGAACGTACTCCAGTGCCAGGTAGTTCGAGGACACGGCAGCCTCGCAGACCCGTTCCGTGCGTAATTCCTCCGGCACTTCATGGAGCAGGATGCCGTCCCCACTGACGGCACGCAGGCAGACTGCCTCCGTGCGCAGTTCCACCGGCACGAGCGAAAGGCAGGACGCGTCCATCCCCACGCCGTGAAGGGCCAGCTCCCCGGTCATGACCTCCGGGGCAATGGAGGCGAAAATCTCGAACTTGTCCACGAACGACATCCCGAATTTTTTCAGCCCTTCCAGGCATATATCGGGATACGGAATGTAAGGGAGTATCTTGTAATCGGCACTGTCCACCGCTTTCAACGCCGCACGGCATATTTGCGGCGTCCTCAATTCCCCGGGAACGGCCTCCAGCACCAGGCCGTTGCGCTTCACGGCCGCCATGCACAGTTCGGGGGTCTTCAACCCCTCCGGAACGTAATACAGCGCGTAGCTGTTGCTATCGACGGCGGCACGGCACATTTTCGGTGTCTTCAGACGGTCAGGGACGAATTTCAGTGTTTCGCCCCGGTAGCCGGCCGCGGCAAGACAAAGTTCCGGCGTTTTCATCGCTTCGGGAACGAACTCGATGTTGAAAGCCGATTTCTTGATGGCGAAACGGCAGACCTCCGCCGTTTTCCGATCCTCGGGCAGCGTCTCGAAAAGGTTCTCACGCCACGGGTTCTCGTACACCCCCGTATCGAGATAGGCTATATCTATTCTCTCTTGCTCTGTCATGGTTTTCAGTATTTATGGAAAGCGCCCGGGTGACGGGCGCTTCTCTTGGTTAGACATATTCCGTTATCGTTCCGTTTCCTCCGTCCCGTTCTCGCTCTGGAACGTGAAGGAGGTCTTCACGACCTGACCCGTGTTGTCCTCGACATAGACGTCGATGGTCTGCTGGTCATCGCTGCGCGATGTGTAATAGAGGCGGAACACCTCACGGTCGAGCGGATAGCGGTCGTTGGGCAGGAACACCGTACCGTCGTCCATCCTCAACTCACCGCGCCCGTCGGGCTGGAAATAGCGGATCGTGTAACGTGCGCCGTCATATCTCCCCTCCCGCACGAGCGTGCAGCGGATTTCAGCGGTTTCACCAACGGAGATTCGCTTCTGAACGGGCATCGTTTCCAGAGAGAACGTGTACGCCTGCTGTATATCCAGCCCGTTGTCGCAGGATGCGCATAAAAGACCCAGGGCGGCGATCCAGACCGCCAGGGCCAATATCTTTTTCATCTTTTTCATGTCGCTTGCAAGTTTAATGGATTATGAATTTCACGCCCAGGCCGAACTGCGCGTGGAAATGTCCCGTTGTAGTGCCCCATAGGATACGCTCACGCCCCGTCAGCGAGAGGATAATCCTGTCGGTCAGGTACGCATCGACCTCCAGCGTGACGGCCCCGCCATAGAGGAAACGGTCGCGGTGGCGGAGCGTAGAGCCGTCATAGAGCCGCCTTTCGCCCCGGTTCACACTCTCGTAACCGGCCAGCGCCGAGCCGCCGAGGTAGAAGAAAAAAGTCCTGGACGGGTCGGCGAGGAACTTGTAATAGTAACCTCCCTCGGCCGTGAACTGCGCCACCGGGATACGTTCCGACTTGTAGGGGTAATAACGGTTCAGGAACTCCGCGCCGAACACCCACTTGTCGGCATTCTTCGCGTAGCGGCTCATGGCCAGCCCGAACCAGTAGCCCGTTTCGCTGCGGCTGTCCCGGGTATAGAAGCCGTCGGCCATGCCTCCCCGTATTTCCAGCCCGCGCATGGCGGGCAGGGCACGCTGGGCGTGCGCCCCGTCCGAAAGGAGGAGGCATAACCCCAGCGTGAGAATGAATATCGCCCGTTTCATATCACTTTACCTTTAACTCGTTGATAACACGTGCGCGCACCAGGTCGGCATTCTCCACCGTGAAAGTCTGGTGTCGCCCGCCCTGCTGCTCGTGCAGTTCCACGACCAGCTGCTTGTCGTCGGCCAGCGTGAACTTCGGGAGCGTGAAGACCATGCGCTCGGTACGCTTGCCGCCGATGACCTGCACGTTGTTGTACGCACGCACGGGCCATACGACCTGCTCCTGGATGGCCGTGCGTTTGGCCACCTTCTTGTCCGTAATCTTGAACGTCAGGTAGTCCACGTTGAAAGGCACGTTGGAGGAGTTTTTCAGTTGGAGGTGGAAATAAAGCAGGTCGTTATGCACGTAGATACCTTTGAGGAGGTATTGTACCCCGAAACGCTTGCAACCGATATGCTTGATCTCGCGGCGGTCATTCTTGTAAATGGACTGCATGATCAGTTTGACCAGCAGCGGAGATTCGCATCCCAACTCCTGCAAATAGATGTCCAGCGCGTTATTGGGGCGGTTTACCGCCTCCCCGTCATGCAGGAAGTCCGCCATCTCGACCGACAGTTTCACCGGCTCGTCGGCATACTTGACATTGAAGCTGTAATAGGCCCCGTCCTCGGTAATGACCGAAAGGTTGCTCTCGCGCGAGAAATCACGCAGGGCCGCCTTTACACGCAGCACGTTTTCCGTGCCATCGGCTTTCGCCGCCAGAAGATCCGAAGACCCCAGATCGACGTAACGGATGGCCGAGGGGAAAATCACATGCACGGTCTTGCTGAACGTCACCTCCAGCGCGTAGGGCGGGATAACCCGGTTGAAAGTCAGCGGACGGGTAAGACCGTCGTACAAATCGCCCGTGGAGGGCTTTTCCTGCGCGTGGGCAGCGAACATGCACCCGATAAAAGCGAGTGCCAGAAGAATCTTTTTCATACTCGATAATTTTTTGATTGTTGATAAAAATGGATTTTTTCAGTGGTGTACGGAAGTACGTCGTTTGTACCCTTATTGAAGGGGCGGGAGCAGCAGGACGCTGTAACCGGCCTTGAGCGTGACCTTGACCGAGCGCATCTTCTTGCTCACGTATTGCGACACGCCCTGGATGGCGCTGCGCCCCAGGTCGGAGAGCAGTTGCGAACCGGCATCGTCCGTGATCGTGATACTGCTGCCCATGCCCGCGCCCATATTGGCGGCGATCTCCTTCACGGCATTGAGTTCTTCCGACCCCGGCACGGGAATACCCTCGTTGCCGTTCGTGTCATAGACCGACAGATCGACCGGAACGACCGCCCCGCCGTGCTGGACAGCGCTGACCTTGACCGTCAGCCGTTCGCCGTTGATCCTCGCCGCCCCCGTTACGGGCGTACCCGAGGGGATGAGCAGATCTCCCGCCATCATCGGTTCCAGCAGCCGGAAAGTAACCTCCCCGCCATCGGTGAGCGTCACGGTTTGCTGCACGGCGGCGCGGATACTGTTGCGCTCGGGCTCGCGAAGGTCGCTCCCCACCGTGTTGAAACCCCAGTTCCGGGGCTTGACGAACTCACGGGCGAAGACCGAATCGGGCAGCGGGGCGGCGAGCAGCGACACGATGTTACGGCGCACCTGGCGCACGGGCTGCACGGAAGCCTTGCCGGAAACGGAGGCTTTCTGACGCGGGGCTTCAGGGGCCTGACCGCCATTCATGTAGCGGGCGGCGATCTCGTAGGACTTCTCCAGCAGCGCCACCTGCTCCTCCTGGGCCGTTTTCTGCGCCTGCTGTTCTTCCAGGCGGCGTTCCAGTTCCTCGATGCGGGCCTGCATCTCGCGCTCTTCCCCCGTTTCACCGGCGGTGTCCTCGTAGAAACTGCCTAACTGGCGGTTGATGTCGGCATAGGCGGCACGGGAAGTCCGGAAAGCTCCCGACGAACCGCCGGCAGAGCCGGAAGACTTATCCGGCACGGCAGCGGGCATGACGGGCTCTTCCTCCTCGTCCTCCATCCCGAACGCGAAATCCTGCAAGGAGCGCATCTTTTCCCGCTCCCTGCGCCGCATCTCCTCCTGCACGTAGGCATCACGCTTGTCCGAGAGGATACCCTCCGATTCCGGGGTCGGCAGCTCCGTGTTGAAACCCGCCGAAGGCTCCTCCCGTTCTTTTTCGCCGGGGGAGAAGATCAGCCACATGCACCCGGCAAAGGCCAGGAAAAAGAGCGGGAAGACCACCATCTTCTTCCGCATCTGTATCTGCCGGGGCGTGAGTTCCTTTTTCCCCGCCTCCGGCTGTTTATTCTGTTTTTCGTTCGTCGTCATAATTGAAATCTTTTAGATGTTTTACACTGTCGGCCTCCTGCCGTTGTCTTAATTCCAGTTCCAGCCGCTCGATATGCCGTATCTGCATCCGTTCCCCGGCTCCCTTGCCGAAGCGGTAGATGGAAGACACGGTAAAGTAGAGCGACAAGACGGAAAAGAACAAGAGCAGCGTGAGGATCACGATAATCCGCTTATCGGGCGAGAGTGCCCCGCAAGCGCGGCGCAGGTGGTCTTCGACCCACTCCCCGAAAGCCTTTATTCTCTTCTTTGCCATAGCCTTATCTTTTTAATGTACGTAAATCGCGGTTCTCCAGAATCTCGAATTTCTCCATGATGAAACCCTGCGGGTTATTGTCCGAACGCCCCGAGTTGATCAGCTCGCAGCGCGTGACCAGCGAACGCTCGGTGATGTTGCTCTCGCGGACAATCATTTGCCGGGCATAGGTCATGGCCCGGTAGGGATAGGCGTTGAAGTCGCACACCACGGAGTCCACCTCGATACGCTGGCTGATGTTCCCCGACACCACACGGTTGTAGTAACCTTTCTCCTGCATGTCCTGGTAATAGGCGAAGGCGCTCTTATCGACCAGGAACAGCGCGCGGTTGATGTTGCTCTCGATGGCCGCACGGTCGGGCGAGAGGGTAAAGAACAACTCGTGAAAACGCCGGATATGTTCGCGCGCCTCCACGGGGCGGTTCTGGCTCAAATCCTGCGATAGCGCCAGCATCAGCGACTTGCCCCCGTCCAGGACGTAGATCTTCTCGCGCTGCTTTTCGGCGAAACGGAAGCTCGCGACCACGCTGAACACGGATACCAGCGCGCACAGGCAGAGGAACACGATACCGAAAAGCCGAATCTGCCTGAAACTTGTTTCGATGTTTTTTAATGACTTGAATTCCATTGTCCAAATTGTTATGAATGATTACTGTTACCTTGTGTTGCCAGGTTGCGCCCGTTGGGGGCACTGCCCGAAGCCGGGCCACCGCCGCCGTTACCGGAGGAGGAACCGCCACCGCCGCGACGCCCGAACGTGCGGCCGATCATGTTGCCGGCGATACCGCCCGCGACACCCGTGGCGAATGCCCCGGCCTTGTTGATACCGCCCATAGCCCCGCCGGCTCCGCCCGACTGGATCACCCACTCGGCAACGGTGGGGATCGTGAAATAGCCTATGATACCTATAATCAAAAAGATAATATAGACACCGCTGCCGCTGTCGGGAATGTAGTTGGGGTCTTGCAGGGCCAGGACGTCCGCCTGGAGCATCAACGTCTGGATCTTGGCCAGCACCGCGGAGAACAGGTCGGCGATGGGAAGCCAAAGGTACACGCTGATATAGCGGGAAATCCAACTCGCGAGCGTCGAGTGGAAGCCGTCGTAAATGGAGAGGGCGAACGACAAGGGCCCCAGAATCGACAGCACGACTAAAAAGAATGTCCGCAGCGTGTCGATGGTAAGCCCCGCGGCGTTGAACAACAACTCGAAGAAGTCCCGGACAAGCTGCCGGAAACCGGCCTTGATGTCGTACCACGTGCGTTCGGCCCACATGCTGATAATCTCGCCCAAATCCGTGATACCCATATCCGCAAGCCGTTGTTCATACACCTCGTCGTCCACTAACCAAGCCTTGCCCTCGCGCCTGCGGGCCTCGGCTTCCAAATCGTCCTTCTGTTGCTGGTATGCCTGCAAATCCAATGTCTGCCCCTCCAGTATGGCGTGCGTGCCCTGCACCACGGGCGACATCACAGCGTTGATCGTCCCCAGAACCACGGTGGGAAAGAACATCACGCACAAGCCGATGGCGAAAGGCCGCAGGAGCGGGAACACGTCGATAGGCTCCGCGCTGGCCAGTGCCTTCCATACCCGGTAAGCCACGTAAAAGAGCGCACCCAGGCCGGCGATACCTTTCGCCACCCCGATCATGTCGCCGCATAGCGGCATCATCTCCTGATACAGGTTCCGGAGAACCTGGTGTAAATTGTCGAAATCCATGACTGCCTCCGTTTTCAGGTTACCAATATCTGTCGTTCGGGTTCCCGTAAAGTGCCAGCACCCGGTGCGCGTCGCCCTTTTCGCGGCTGCGGATGAAGGACACGGAGATGGTCTTGCGCGTGTAATAGCGCGTGAGGTTGCGGTACTCCAGCATCTTCGTGTAAACCTGATCCACCACGTCCATCCGCTCCTTGTCCGAGAGCGAGAGGCCGTTGCCGCCGGTTATGACCGTCTTGAGTTCCGCCACCAGCGCACCGCCCTCCTCCAGCAGCCGGGCGTAACCCGCCGAGATCGCCGCCAGCTCGTCCACCGTGAAGTTCGGGTCTGAAACCATACGGTTGAATCCCGAGGTGTAGATTTCCGTGATCTCGCTGACCATTTCGAGCGTCAGCTTCACCTTCCGGGCATCCTTGATGATGTTATGCACCGATTTGAGGGCGTCGTAGTAAGCCTTGCTCTGGTTATAAATCTTGATACTCTCTTGCAGCGACTTGACCATGTTGGTCGCCGTGGTCGAGCTTTGAACCGCGCTCTTGATGTTCTGAACGAGGTTCGACGGGTCGATGACCGTCCACTGCGCTTTTGCCTGGTACGTGAAGCAAAGAAGCCCCACGAACAGCGTTAAAATCAATCGTTTCATCCTTTTCATTATTTAATTCGTGAATACTTGGGCGGTCATTCCGACGCCCGGTAATAATCCCCGTAGGCGGAGAGCTGGAGCACCTCGCGCCCCACATCGTAGGCCAGGGCGACATACCCGTAGAGGTCGAAGTAACGGATACCTCCCCAATACTTCCTCACGGGACGGGAGAAGCGTGTCCCGTCCTTGTAGGACACCTCCACGTAAAAACCGCCGCCCCGGCGTCCCGGGTTGCGGTAGATGCGAACCCGGGGAGAACCCGAGCGGCTTTCCCACTCGCCCGCCACCTCGTACAGCGCGAAGTCCAAACGCGCCGCCGTGGGGTCTGATCCGATACACTTGCGATACATGGCCTGCCCTCCCTTTAACGTTTGCCCTCGGCGAGCTGCCTGATCGCCAGTTCTATATCACCGCCCAGCTCGCCGGCAAGCCGCTGTACCTCCACTTTCTCCGTTTCCTCGGTCGTGTAGGCCAGGTACTCCGGGACGCTGACCTCCGTGGCATAGACCGCCGACTGAACGCCGCCCAGACCGATCCAGACCTCCTTGTATTTACGGGAAGGGTTGTTGGACTGGTTGATCGAGAGAATCTGCGCCTTCTCCTTGTCGGTCAGCCCCAACAAGGACTGAATCGCGTCGAAACGGTTCATGAACTTGCGCTGGTCGAGCAGGATCTTGCAGTCCGAGTTGTTGATGATCGCCTCCTTGACCACCGGGCTGGAAATGATGTCCTCGACCTCCTGCGTCACAACGATGGCCTCACCGTAGTATTTGCGGACGGTTTTATACATATAACGCAGATATTCAGCCATATTGGCCGTAGAGAGCGCCTTCCAGGCCTCCTCGACGATGAGCTGTTTGCGTACCCCCTTGAGCCGTCTCATCTTGTTTATGAAAGCCTCCATGATGATAATGGTGACCACGGGAAAAAGCTCCTTGTTTTCCTTGATGGAATCCACCTCGAAGACCACGAAGCGCTTCGAGAGCAGGTCGATGTTGGCCCGGGAGTTCAAAAGGAAGTCGTAGCGTCCGCCCTTGTAATATTGCCGCAGGGTGATGAGCATGTTGTCGATGTTGAAATCCTCGCGGCTGACCCGGATCTCCCGCTCCTCCAGCTCGCGGCGGTAGTCGTCCCGCAGGTACTCGTAGAAACTGTCAAAACACGGCACGATATTCCGGTCGGCGCGGATACGCTCGATATAGGCGTTCACGGCACTGCCCAGCTCGCCGCTCTCGGTCTTCGTGATCTTGTCGTCCTCGGTTTTCCAGAGTGTCAGCAGCAGCGTCTTGATGCTGTCCTTCTTCTCCACGTCGAAATAGTAGTCGTCGGTGTAGAACGGGTTGAAACTGATGGGATGTTCCTCGGTATAGGTAAAATACACGCCGTCCTCACCTTTGGTCTTACGCCGGATCAGCTCGCAAAGACCCTGGTAGCTGTTACCGGTATCCACCAGCACGACATGCGTGCCCTGCTCCCAGTATTGGCGGACTAAATGATTCATAAAGAACGACTTGCCTGACCCAGAGCCGCCTAACACGAATTTATTCCTATTCGTAATGATCCCTTTTTTCATCGGTTCGTCCGAGATGTCCAGGTGCAGGGGCCTGCCGCTTACGCGGTCGCACAGCTTGATGCCGAAAGGGCTGGACGAGGATTTATAGTTGGTTTCCTCCGTGAAGAAACAGACTGCGGGCTCGATGAACGTGTAGAACGATTCCTCGGCGGGGAAATCCCCCGCGTTGCCCGGCATACCCGCCCAGTAGAGCGTGGCGGCGTCCACGGTGTTGTGGCGCGGGCGGCACTCCATCAGAGCGAGCTGGCTGCCCACATCATTGCGGATATGCCGGAGCTCCTGCACGTCGTCCGACCAGGCCAGCACGTTGAAATGGGCCCGGACGGATTGAAGACCGAACGAGTGCGCCTCGTTGAGATACTGGTCGATCCACTCCTTGTTTATCTGGTTTCCGCGGGAGTAGCGGGAAAGGGACTGCATGTTACGCGCACGTTTCTCGAACATACGCAGGTTTTCGTCGCTGTCTTCCAGGAACACGTACTGGTTGTAAAGGTGGTCGCAGGAAAGCAGAAGCCCCACGGGGGCCGCGAACGACAGCAGGCAGTCCGAACGGTCGGTGGAAAGACGCTCGTAACGGGTATCCGTACCCACGCGCCCCGGCAGGTCTTCCGTGTCCGAGAGCGTGTGCAGGCACACCCGTTTGTTGCCCACGCGCAGAACCTCGGCCCCCAGCTCGATGTCCTGAAGAGAAGTCGTCTCCGAGAGCGAGAGGGAAAAGTACCGTTCCAGCAGGCCCGGACAATCCGCCGTACCCGTGATCTCGTCCCCCGTGAGGCGGACAAAGGTCAGGAAACCCGAATCGTTCAGAATACGCTCGAACTGTTCCGCCGCCTCCAGGAATTTTGTCGCCGATTCCCGGTTTACCTCTTTGGGAATGATGTTGCCCCGGCAGAGGGTCGAGAAGTCTGAACGCATGTGCATACGCTCCCTCGTCGTTTTCGTCAGGTAGAGGAAGCAGGCGTGGGTCAGGAACGGACGCTCGTTGAAATGCCGCTCGTAACTGCGGGAGAGGAAACTCATGTCCCCCTCGCCCGTGGCCGGGCGGTAACGCTCGCGGATGAACCAGTCCTGCTTGTGTACCACGCTGTATTCGGGCAAGACCTTCAGGGCCTTGCACCAGGCGGCGTGGATCGCCTCGTACTCGGCGGACGTGACGGTGAACAGCTCCGGGAGTTCGACCCGATAGGCGACCGTTATGTCCGCGTCCTTGCTGATGATACAACCGCCTTCCACGGCCAGGAGCGGGAACTTGCTTTCCAGCGTGGTGGCTTTCAAGATGTTTCTCATACGCGGCCCCCCTTTCTTTTCAGCAACCGGCGCAGGGACTTGCGGTTGAGCAGGTAGCGGGGATGCCGGCGCGCGGCGAACAGCTTCATCAGCCCGTGTTCCCCGTAACGGGCGTTCAGGCGGAAGGTAAGCCAGACCAGCACCGAAGCCGCCGCAACGCCGAAAGCGATACATACCCACTGATCGACCCCTGCCATGTAGAGGATGACGAACACCACGAAGACGGCCAGCAGGCCGCCCGCGAAGATGAAGAGGTACTGCGCCTTCAGGCCCCGGAACTCCACGCTCTTGCCGATTCCCTTGTTGATTCCATATTCCATAATTATTTGCATGACAGGTTGGACTACAAGAAGAAAGAGCGTAGGATCGTCGCGGCGACAATCAGGAAAATACACGCGCCGAACCAGCTCGCGGCGGTCTTCGACGTGTCGGGGTCGCCGCTCGAAAACTTGTTATAGACCTTGATCCCGCCGATAAGGCCGACCACAGCCCCAATCGCGTAGATGAGCTTCGTTCCGGGATCGAAGTAGCTGGTTACCATGTTGGTAGCCTCCGTAATGCCGGCGATGCCGTTGCCCTGCGCGAAAGCGGAGGAGATGGCGGCAAAGAGAAATGCCGCCGGAAGAAGAATCTTGTTCTTTCTCATAACTCGATAATGTTTGAATTGTGGCGCGGGGATGGATAGGCCCCGCACCGGGTTAAACTTCTTGATTCGGATTTTTTCAGTGGTTCGAGGATAGCCTCACGTGCTACCCGTAGTCTTTTTCTTTCATCGTGATGTCATTATGGGGTTAAACAAACTCACGGACGTCGAAACCCGTGGGAACCGAACCCTGCGGAGATGGGCTTTCCGCAGACCTCTCGGACATACGCCGGTGAAAGGCCGAGAGGTAGGTGTCGATCAGGGATTTTACCCTGTCGTTCCCGTCGGGGCGGCCCGAAACGATGACCTCGAACATGTCGGTCTGTTTCAGGCCCAGGAGGACACGTCCCGTTTCCTCCCTTTGCTCGTCTGTTGAAGGTGGATCATGTACCACGTGGCGGTAGGCTTCGCCCATCTGTTCAAAACTAACCCCCTGGGCAAGCGAGCGGCCCAAAAGGGGCAGCTCTTCGGTGTCGTCTTCATCCTCGTCATAATCCGGCTCCTCCGCGTCCGCATCCGGGAAAGATTCATCGTACAGCGGAAAGTCGATTTCCAGAGGTTCGTTAGGCTCCCCCTCGGGAGCGACACCGAACACTTCATCCAGGTCTTCCGGCGGAATCTGCCGGGGGTGTTCGGGTACATTCGTGGGCACAAATATATCGGCTTTTTCCGTAACTTTTTCAGTTTCAGATTCTACGGCAGCTTGTGGCCGGGAGTGGCGCGGGTCGAGGACAAAGCGGCTCCTGCCGATGATCTCCTGCCGGCAGGGCGTGTCTTCGGCAACGATCCCGTCTGCCGGTTCGTTACGTTCCATCCGCCGCAGGCGGAAAAACGCCCACAAGGCATACCCCACGGCAAAGAGGGGCAGCAGCCACAACGCCCCGTTCATCGCTCCTCCGCTTTGGGTTGCCGGGAGGCCACGGCCTCGCGTTCCTCGAAAAGCCGCTCGATGGTTTCCCGGTTATCGTCCAGGTGCGCCTTGAGAACCTTGTCCACGTAGGCCGTGATCGTCACGTCGCCACGACCGATGACACGGGTGATCTCGCGGATACGCTCGTGATACGACGGACGTATCTTCACGTGCTTGTTACCGGCGAAAGGCAGCCGCAGCAGGCAGATGTAACGGGCCAGGTACTCGGCCTCGGGGGTGGGGACAGTCCCCACGGCGACCTCCCCCGAAGGGCCGTCGGGGACGATAAGGGTTTTCATCCTGCGCCGGTAGCGGCACACGCGGAAGATGAAGGGCACGGCGACGCAAAGGACGGCCGCCAGGATAACAGATAAAATAATTGCTTTGTCTGACATGATGGATTGTTTTTAATAGGTTGTAAATATTGGGTTCATAACTAAAAAATATCGGAGTTCCGTTTCTTGTAGAGTTCCGAAATTTCCTCCTGATAGGTCGCGAAATGCTGCTCCAGCACATTGTCCAGGTAGCTATACAGCGAGAGTTCGTTCTTACCGATAACCTGCACTATCCGGGTTATACGCTCGTGAAACTCCTTGCGGATATACACCGTTTTGCCGCTTCGGGTATTGGAGGGGGCGTTCCGGATAAAAAGACGCTCGTAATCCTGGCCTTTCCCTCTTCGGCGGCGTCCCTCCTCTTTCGTAGCCGGCGAGGCGGCGGCCTCGCCGGACGGTTCCGATAGAGCCGATGCCTCCTCCTCTTTTTCCGGCGTGTAAGGATGTAATGGCCGGTTTCGGCTTTTGGCCTGGCTGATGATGAAGGAAGCGTCCAAACCGTCGTCATGTTCTTTTCCGCTCATAAGATCCTACTTTAACAGTTCGATCAATTCATCCACGAGTTTATCCAGGTTGCTGCCCCGGATCAAAGAACGGTCTGCCGGGAAGAGCGTGGAGCGGAAGACAGAGCGACGGCTGGCGTTCTGCTCACGACGAAAACGCTTGGTGTCAGGCAGGAAGGTCTTCAGAACAGGAAGACCCAGCTCTTTCATTACCGCCTCGTAAACCTGATATAACTCTGTCTTTTCACGTCCGTCCACCATGTTCCATAGCATATACAGCCCTTTCATCCGGGACTTCTCGCGGCCCATGATATGCTCCTTTACCACAACCGCGTAATTCAGGGTGCTTTCCATGACAACCCGGTCGGCACTGATCGGGGCGACGAGATAATCCATTCCGGCCAGGGAATGAATCAGATCCTCGTTATTGATCGTACCGGGAAGGTCGAAGAACACATAATCGAAATCACCTTGCGGCAGGAGGTAGTCGGCATCGGCCAACGCCTCTTTCGTGTTGCTTTCCACGACAGGATAGGCTTTCTTTTGAAGCCGGGTGAATTGTTCGTAAGCTAACCTCTTGTAATGTTCGTCTTCGAGGGCAAGCTTCAGGTCACGTTCCCGCATCTCCACGATGGAGTGTTGGGGATAATCGCAGTCGATGACCGCGACATTGAAACCCTTTACATAGTGCAGGTAAGAGGCTGCCAGCACCGTGAGGGTGGTTTTGCCCGCTCCGCCTTTCTGGGTGGAGAAGGCCACGAATTTCGTTTTCTCTTTCATTGTTCCATGCGTTTTTAGTTATACAATCGGGTAATCGTTCATCTCTTCACGTATCCGGACAAGTGACGGCATGAGATTTTATGCTGGTATGCCGGCACGCATATATGCTGGTGCGCTGGCAGGCTGTTACGCCGGTATGCCGGTGCATGGGCGCGTGTCCGATTTTATACTCATGCGCAACCGCATTTGCTTATCCGGACAAAGACCCGCTTTTTCCTCTGCACACGATGTTTTCTGCATCCGTCCACACGTGTGCGGACAGGGGGATGTGTCATTGCCCGTATCCGTTCTCACGTGCAAAGTAAACCCTTAAAAACACGGGTTGTATGCTCTTTTTCCGCTATGGCCGCGTGTGGCGTCAAAGTGGACGCAAGTGGCGTAATCGCTTATGGCACAAGTGATTGAATAGGTCGGTATCTTTGCCTCGTGAACGATCCCGACGCTAATGAAGCCGTCCTTGCCCCGTTTTACGGCGGCTCTTTCAATGTTCTGTCCGCGAGCGGGCAGAAGGTATTTGCAAAGGGCAAATAGCAAGCTGTGTTTTCTGCTGCACGATTCTCGTTTTGCAGCAGAAAACAGCTTGCCCGCAAGGGGGAGAAAGCACCTCCGGAGTCGGTGCTTTTCAGAAGGGCGGCAGGCCGCGAAGGGATCGGAATTTTCAGGAACCGGTGGGGCTCTGGCCTCTCCTTAAAATTTCGATGCGATGGAAAAGAACAGAAAGCCCCGAGGGGGCAAAGGGGGACGACCCGCGAAAAACGACCCGGCCGTTTACCGCTTTTCGGTAAACTTTTCAGCCGTGGAACATGCCCGTTTCCTCGACCTTTACGAGCAGTCCGGGCTATTGTCCAAAGCCGCTTTTATCAAAGCGAGAGTGTTCAACGAGGCGTTCCGGGTGGTAAAGACCGACCGGGGAACGCTCGAATACGTGGCGAAGCTGACCGCTTTCCACGCCCAATTCCGTGCCGTGGGAACGAATTACAACCAGGTGGTGAAGGAGCTGCACGCGCATTTTTCCGAGAAGAAAACACTCGCGCTGCTCTATAAACTGGAGAGAGCGACACGTGAACTGGCGGCCGTCGGGCAGCAGGTCGTGTCGCTCTCCGAAGAGTTCAAACAGCGATGGTAGCCAATATCACCACCGGAAAAGACGTGTACGGCGCGCTGGCGTACAACCAGGAGAAAGTCGATCGGGGCGACGGGAAAGTACTGCTGACCCACATCGTGAGGGAGCCGGCGGATGGGCGCTTCAACGTGGCCGCGACGGCAGAAGACCTCCTGCGCTGGATGCCCTCGCACTACCGGACGGAAAAACCCGTCGTGCACGTATCGCTCAACCCGGCTCCCGAAGACCGCCTTGACGACGGGCAGCTCGCGGAGATAGCCGGGGCCTACATGGAGCGCATGGGCTGGGGAGGACAACCTTATATCGTATTCAAGCATACCGACATCGGACGGGAGCATATCCATATCGTGTCGGTGCAGGTGGCCCAGGACGGGCGCAAGATAAACGACAGCAGGCGCAACGAACGCAGCGTGGCCGTTACCGAGGAACTGGAACGGGAGTACGGACTGCATCCCGCCAAAGGGAGAAGGCGGGAGAAAGGGCAAGGGATCGTCCCCGCCGATTACACGCGGGGCGACCTGAAACGCCAGGTGGCAGCGGTAATAAAACCGGCCGTGGCGACATACCGCTTCCAGACCCTCGGCGAGTTCCGGGCATTGCTGTCCTTATATAATATAGGTATAGAGGAAGTCCGGGGAGAGCGGAACGGAACCCCCTACCGGGGATTGCTCTACACGCTGCTGGACGAGAACGGGGACAAGGCAGTGGCCGCGCCGCTCAAATCCTCACTGTTCGGTAAAGAGGTCGGGTATGACGGGCTGGAACGGCACATGGAGCGTAGCGCCGAACGGTTCGGGAAGGACGACACGAGGAGGCAAATCCGTGGCCGGGTCGATAAAGCGCTTCGGGGAGAACCCACGGAGGAAGAACTGCGCGAACGCCTGCGGGGAGCCCGGGTGGATCTCTACATACGACGCAACGAAAACGGCCGCATCGTGGGTGTGACGTTCATTGACCACGAAACACGGACGGTCGTGAACGGATCACGGCTGGGAAAGGCATACTCGGCCAACGCCTTCGAGCTGCGCTTCGGCGGAAAACGGAATCCCGGGGAAAACACGAGGGGCTTGTCCCCGAAACAAGCGCCTGCCGGACGGGACGGGCAACGGAAGCGGAATACCTCACGACGGAGGAAAGTATAACATCTCAATTATCATTCATTTATTAAATCTTACGGTTATGCAACAGGAAGACGACCTTCGGGGTCTTGCTAAAACAATGGATTTCATGCGGGCATTGAGTATCTTGTTCGTGGTTATCAACATCTACTGGTTCTGCTACGGGCAGATACGGGAATGGGGAATCAATATCGGCGTGGTCGATAGGATTCTGCTGAACTTCGACCGCACCGCGGGGCTGTTCCGGAATATACTATGGACGAAACTTTTCGCCGTAGTGTTCCTCGCCCTTTCATGCCTCGGGACAAAAGGAGTAAAAGAGGAGAAAATTACCTGGCGGAAAATCACGGCATCGCTGGCCACGGGAGGCGTGCTGTTCTTCTTCAACTGGTGGCTGCTGGACTTGCCGCTGACGGCAGCGGCGAACGCGGCTTTCTACATACTGACCCTATCGGCCGGGTATATCTGCCTCTTGATGGGCGGCGTGTGGATGTCCCGCCTGCTGAAGAACAATCTCATGGATGACCCTTTCAATAACGAGAACGAATCATTCCAGCAGGAAACACGCCTGATCGAGAACGAGTACTCCATAAATCTGCCGACGAAATTTTACTATAACAAACAGTGGAACAACGGGTTCGCCAACGTTGTAAACCCGCAAAGGGCTTGCATCTGCATGGGAAGCCCGGGCAGCTGGAAGAGTTATTGTGTTGTAAACCAGTTTATTAAACAGCAAATCGAAAAGGGCTATACCCAATACATCTATGACTACAAGTTTCCCGATCTTTCGGAAATCGCTTACAACCACCTGCTGAATCACCAGAAAGGTTACAAGAAAATCCCGACTTTCTACGTCATAAATTTCGACGACCCGCGCCGCTCGCACCGCTGTAACCCCATTCACCCGGACTTCATGACCGATATTTCGGACGCCTACGAGAGCGCCTATACCATCATGCTCAACCTGAACCGAAGCTGGGTGCAGAAGCAGGGCGATTTTTTTGTGGAAAGCCCCATTATCCTTTTCGCGGCCGTGATCTGGTTCCTGCGCATCTACGACAACGGGCGGTATTGTACCTTCCCGCACGCCATCGAGTTCCTGAACAAGCGGTACGAGGATATTTTCCCGATTCTGACATCCTACCCGGAACTCGAAAACTACCTCAGCCCCTTTATGGATGCCTGGCTCGGAGGCGCTCAAGACCAGCTCCAGGGCCAGATAGCATCGGCCAAAATTCCGCTTTCCCGCATGATTTCGCCCCAGCTATATTGGGTCATGTCGGGCGATGACTTCACGCTCGACATCAATAACCCGAACGATCCCAAGATACTCTGCGTGGGGAACAATCCCGACAGGCAAAACATTTACGGAGCGGCTTTGGGATTGTATAATTCCCGGATTGTCAAGCTCATAAATAAGAAAGGCCAGCTCAAATCGGGCATCATCATCGACGAGCTGCCGACAATCTACTTCAAGGGACTCGACAACCTGATCGCCACGGCCAGAAGCAACAAGGTCGCCGTGCTGCTGTGCTTCCAGGATTTTTCACAGTTGAAGAGGGACTACGGGGACAAGGAGGCCGCCGTCGTGATGAACACGGTGGGCAACATCTTCTCCGGGCAGGTCGTAGGTGAAACGGCCAAGACACTCTCGGAACGGTTCGGTAAGGTATTGCAGAAGCGGCAGAGCATGACGTTGAGCCGCAGCGACAAATCGACATCCATATCCACGCAGCTGGACAGCCTGATCCCGGCCTCGAAGATCTCGACGCTCACGCAGGGAATGTTCGTCGGGGCTGTGGCGGACAATTTCGACGAACGTATCGAGCAGAAGATTTTCCACTGCGAGATTGTCGTGGACAACGAAAAAGTGAAAGCGGAAACGGCCCGGTACAAGAAGATACCACAAATTACCGATTTCACGGACGAGAACGGGACGGATCACATGAAACAGGTCGTGCAGGAAAACTACGAACGTATCAAGGCAGAGGCCGGCCGCATCGTCGCCGAGGAACTGGAACGTATCAAGAACGACCCGGTGCTTTGCAAGCTCCTGCCGGAACAGAACTAAATGAACACAAACACCCCCGCAAACACCCTCCGTTACCTTAACGGGGGCTGTTTCTTGGTTTTATAACCGCACAGCCGGTGTTTTGGAGCATAAAGTAGTGATTATGTGAACAGAAAACATTATTTTTGTGTTCGGAATCCTTTTAATTATAAGTATGACAGTTACCGATATATACGAAGCAATGAACAGCAAGGCGGAAGCGTTTTTCGAGTGGTTGCAGGCTCACCCGAAATACGGGTTGCTGTTTGGTGTCGGGTTGCTTGCCCTATGGCTTGCAGGGTTGCTGTTCCGTTGGAAATGGGCGTGTCATTGGCAGTTTAACAGCAAACTGTGGTTATTTGACGATTGCAAGCCTGAAACACGCCGCAGGGTTCAGATTGTGTTGGTCAGCGTTCTGATTATACTTATATTGGTTGGTTTCTTTGTATGGAGATAACGGTATGGAAAAGGACAATCGCAAATACCGGATCTGCTTCATCGACTATATGTGGTATGTAGCCGAGATATGGCACGAAAGGGAGCGTACCAATCTCAACGGACGTATGCTACTGTTTTGGTGCTGGCTCTTCGTCCTACTCATACCGCTTGGGGTTCCGCCGATATTGCGCCTTTTCGGCTGGATGATTGGTTTGGCCATAGTGATTCCTCTCTGCTTTCTTCCCGATTTATTCTGCAAGCTACGCTATACAGCCGGACGGCGTGAAGCGCTCCGTGAACATTACGGGAAGATGAAACATCCCGGCAGGAAGCTCGCCAAAATAGTTCTTATCGCTATCGCCCTGATCGTGGCAAATGTAGCGCTGATGTTCCACCTCGGATTTATACATTGGGCATGATGAAACGGCAGGAGAATAAGCAACGGTTCTATCTCTGGGACTACCTCTGGTGGATGGGGGAGAAATTGGAACAAGCAAGACGAACAGGCAGGGTCGATGGCGAAATGATGCTCTCGATTTATATCTTCGCTCTTTTGATATTCCCTATGATGACTGTTACTATCCGGCTTTTTCCAGGTGTGTCGGCATTGTTGCCATGTGTCGTTTTTAGCATTGTCACATTTGCCGTTATGTCGCTCGTCAGCAGGATTTACAAATGGCGAGGCAAAGCAGTGATGTCTCACTATGCCAAGTGCAGGTTTAACGAACTCCTTGCGGTTCTGTTATTTTTCCTTGCGATAGCCATTATCTGCTTTATGATGTATCTTCTTGACAAAAAGTGAAACAAGCTTTGATACGAACTCCGGGCCGTTATATCGAATGGTCTAACTCGATGTACCAGTTTCCCTTGATGGGTTTGTAAAGCGTGGTGTCGTTGTACGTCCTGCGGTAGATCTCGTTCAGGTCGCCATATTCGGTGATACGGATATTCCGACGGCTTCTCAATCCGGGATCGTAAACGAAACTCTTGGACGTTCCCGCATCCACGATGCCGTGGGAGTAGTACGGCATAACAAGGCTCACATATACCGAATCTGCCGTTCCCCATTCCCTGCGATCAACAAGGATAAAACCGCATCCAATCTCTGATAACAAGGAGTCGAGTAGGATTCGCTCCGGCTTCAACAGTCCATATACCGGAATGTCTTGTTCGTCATTCGTTTCATGGAATGTATCGCTTTGTTCTGTTGAATCAAGTATAATGACCTCTTCCGGAGAAAGCGGCGGGTAGTGAAAACTACCTTCTGAACTCTCTGCCATGATTTCGTACACCTTACGGAACGCCACCTCGTGCGTGGTGAAATGGCGTATCATTTCCTCGTCCGACGGCGGCATGGGAGGCTCTCCGCAGCTTGCGGCAAGCAGGATTACAAATAACAGGATTATGATTGGTGTTCTCATTTTCTAATGTTTAATAGGATGCAGATAATCACTGTTTAAGTGATTGATGTGCGTGTTATCAATACTTTAACTACAAACTTTAAAACAATCATTCATTTTATAATAATAGTTTCGTATCTATCAAAATGTATTCCTTGAAGATGATGTTTCAATACAAGGTTCTTAAATTCCTCCCCATAAAAAGTATAGCGACAATTTACATTCGGAAGTCTGAAAATAGTTTGCTCTTGGATTTTATTTTTATCCAACACAAATTTATTTATACAACTCACCCATCCTCTTTCTTTATCTAACCACACTATATCTGATTCTTTTTCAATCAAAGCATCTATTATATTGGTACAATGAAAAAAATAAAAACCTTTTGGCGACTTTATATCAAGAATTTCTCCATTTTTGATAAGAATATTTTCTAAAATACTTAATGCTTTGTCGCTAATAGTTAATAGAGGATTACAAAATTGTGATAAATCAAAATGTTTATGTCTATTACTTTTTTTCCATATATATTCCATCTCAGGAGGATTCCACTGCTTTAGTAAACCTTCAGCATGTCCCATACAATTTTGCCAATCTTCCACATTTGGAAAACGTAAATCGTTAAATCCTTCTAAACTACCTATTAAGTAAAAGTTCATATTGTCGTACTGTAATTGATAATGGTTTGACGGGGAACGGCGTTAGTCCGTTATCCCGGCTTGTTAATATTAAATTTATGTTTCCTGATAGATTGTTTCAGAATATAATTCTGTCGAAAGAATAATAGATTTTAATTCTCCATTAGACTTATAATCAAATGAATGTTGTAACGTATCCTGTTCAATATCATTTCTATCAAATTGTCTTATAACTATTTTTTGTAGGCGGTCATTTTCATAAAAATATGTTTCTTCTCTACTTCCACGAGAACCCTTTGAATACATTTTCTCTATTTTACCATTACTTCCATATAGATAATATCGGACATTCACAATACGTTTGCTATTATCATATGCAATAGTTTTCATGAGTTCCTTTTCATAAATGAAAAAGGTGTAATAGAATTGATTTTTAAGTTCCAAGCCCTCTCGGATTTCTATAATTTGATTTTTTACATCGAAATAATAAGTAAATAGGTTATTAGTTGTTTTGAGAGAAGTTACATTTCCAACTATTTTCCCTTGCTTAAACCTGTTTCTTTGATAAGAATAAGGGGATATTTCGTAGAACTCACCTTTGTAATTCTCTTCCCTTACAACATTCTTATCAATTTCTCTTTTCAATTCATCAAACATATTTCTCAATGAATTAAAATCATCTTTCAATTTATCAGGTATCATAGTGTTTCCTTTTAATATTAATGTTTGGTGGCTAACCGACCTTTCAGGGGTAGTTAAGCCGCTTGTTAGCAACCTCTTTTCGTTTTATAGATTATTTCAGAATATCCATTTGGAAATGATTTGGTAATACTTTCTAAAGCCCCATCGTCTTGATATTGGAATATATGAATTAAATCATTACCACTATTACCCTCAATATCATATTGTTTGACTTCAATATGTGTCAAAGCATTTTCTTTATAGATATAATTCTCTTCACGGCAACCATACCTACCACATAACTGTGACCGTTTCAGCTTTCCGCCCTCAAAAAAGTAATGGCATACATTCATCAAATGTTTTCCATTATCGTATAGAATACTTTTCACAAGATTGTCTGTATAATACAGGAAAGTGTGATAAAACTGATTTTCAATAGAACAACCAACCTTAACTTCTACGATTTGATTTTGGTTATTAAATCCGTAGATACAAAGATTTTTGGTGCTTTTTATTGTATCAGGACGCTTTACAGGTTTTCCTTGTTTGCAACCATTACGCTGATAGGAATATGGAGTAAGTTCATAAAACTCGCCCTTATACAACTCAGTCCTGACAACATCGTCTTCTATTTGTTGCCTTATGGTTTCAAAGTCATTTTTCAATGCTTCAAATTCAGTTCTTATAGTTTCTCCAATCATTTTCATCTTTTTGGGGTTGCTAATGTTCGGCAGCGTTCCGCTTATTCAATCGGTTTGCTGTTTGTTATCGGTCTATTTCTTCTGTTTCAATCTTGCCTCCAAGTTGTTCAATTTCTTTTCGATATTCATCCACAATTATAGAGTTCCCTATTCCAAGTAAAATTTTATCTCTTGAACAAAATTCCTTGATTTCACTTAGTGGAACAGAAAATTTCTTTTTTAAGTACAGCATAATTTTAGGCAATTCATTTCCCTTGTCTGCAAGATATATATTGTAAATCTTAGGACTAATGATTGTCAGATAATCATCTAATTCCGTATTCTCAAATTGCACAAACTCGGCAGTTGGTAATATTGCATAACGAAAACAATCCGATTTTGTATCACAAAACACAATGGAATAACCGCCTCTGTTAAGTTGCTTGTTCATAGCTTGGAACAACAAAGGCAAATAGTCACCTCGGCGAATTTTGTCCCAATCCAAAGAATCCTCAAACTTTTTAGTGTTCCATAAGAAACGTTCTATCCCATAATTCTTTAACATCATCGTAATGGAACGCTTAACCTGCCCTGAATATTCTTCACCACTCCAATCAATAACTGCCATTCTGTGAGAAACTATAGCAAAACAAAGCATAATATCTACTTCACTAAATTCATTGTCTTCAGAGCTTGTATCGTACCATCCCTTTTCAAACATTTTCCTATGTTGAAGGACAAAGGTTCTCTTATCTATATTGAACAACTGAATCATTTCTAAAAATTCATCATAGTGTTCTTTTAATAACACTTTAGCGAATAATTGAAGTTTACTATCCATATTTTAATTTTTAGACCGATAATGTTTGTTGGATAATCGACCTTTGGAAGATTAATCCGTATGCTATCGTTTATTTCAACTTAATTAGTTTTTCATATTGACAAGAAACATCAAGAAGTTTATCTACTAATTCATCTCCAAGCCAACAATCTATTAGATATTTGCCATAACTTGGTGTAAACGAGTAAATATCTTTATCAATCGCATTAATCATATTTTCCAATTCTTTTTGTACATTATGTAATGCACCATCAGGAAGAGAAGTCTTCCTACATTCAAAAGGTTGCGCTAATATTCTTTTTACATCATCAAGTATATTCACACAACAACTTTTTACTGTTTCTTTTCTACTTACCATATTAAACGATAATGTTCGGCGAATAATCGTCCTTTAGGGAGATTGATACGCTTGTTATCTGCCTTTATTCGCTTTGATAAGTTTCAACTACATACAAATCAACATTAGGATAATCATTTGAAACTGTCTCTATAATTGCTTTTACATCATCCCATTTTAATCCTCCTAATCCAGCACCGATTGCAGGTAAGGCTATTGCCGTTACATTATCACCACTGGCTAACTCAAGCATCTGTATCAGTGCCTTTTCGATATACTCTATTTTAGCTCGTGTTCGCCACGTTGCTTGAGTACCAAGGTTATATATATGTCCATTGCCATAATCATAATCAAAAACATCACCGGGGCAAAACTTATTTTCTTTGCACAACTGCTTATATTCAAGATACATATCTGGATATTTGCTTTTGAACTGTACGGCAATGCCTTTACCCATTGCACCGGCACAATTACAACCATGCGCATAACTGCTCACTCCATCAATACGGAATATGTCGCCTTTTTCAATATACCTAATCATTGTTTTTTTCTTTTTTATTGTTAATTATTCTGGGCAGATAATGTTCGGTGAATAATCGACCATTCGGGGAGATTTATTCACGTGTTAGTTGCAAATTTATAACTTTGACAAAAGAATATTTAGCTCCTTTATTTCCTGCTTTTCATCATTATATATCAAAGCATTTCTATACGAATGATTACTTGTACATATCGTTCCTATCTTGGAATTTTCCTGTATGTCAGAGTTGGATACTAATAATCCGTTCAAGATACATTTACCTATATATTCGGAATGTTCCTTAAATAAGGGAATTTGTTGCAATCGTTGGACAATCTCAAAAAGTGCTGTATCTTTTTCCTTTTCTTTGATTGCAGACAAAGGTAAGAGTAAATGAAACAGTACATCTCCATATATCTCTTTTGTAATCCTCATTAATTCCGAATATGTGAGATACTTCAAGTGAAAGTTGCCACTAACTTCCCCGATTAAAGTGTCATTCAAAAAATAATATGTACAGCAAGGATGAAATTCTATTGTCAATACAATATCGCTGCCGATAGGAAGTGTTAGAGTTCTTGGGTTTTCTATTTCACCTTGATTTTCGGATGTTTTCAAATCAATTTGAGATAGCCAACACCAATATTTCTTGTACTTCTTTTCATCCAACAATGTTGGTACAAGTTCTTCATCCCATACTTCATCAAAATTCGCATCCCTTTCTTCATCAAAGGCTCGAATATGATGATGTAACATTACGTTCCAAAAAAGCGCATTTGAAAACGAATATTCTTTTTCTGATATTACATTCATTTTTATTTCGTTTTTGACCGCAACTAATGGTTGGTAGATAACCGACCTTTGGGGCGGTTGAGCCGCTTGTTAGACACCTTTATTCATTAATAATTTATAGAAATACTCTATGCTTTCTGTGTTATTCCCATATTTCCTCTTTTTTCAAGTAACGAATTGTACTTATTTTCAACTTCTTCAACTCGCCCCATTTGCTTTAATAGGAACAGTCCTTGATATTCTGTATTGTTTATAATCCAGTTTATATCTTCTGTTTTCTTGAAAAATTTCAAAGACAGATTTATGCTGGTCAAACATTGCTCTTGCCATGTGGGACTTCCTTCTTTTTCCAAAATGTTATTCAAATCCTTCAAATCTTCAAAATAAGGGGGTGACCAGAGGCGAAATCTGGCATTGAAACTTTCCAGCGATTCATTTTCCTCTTTAAGTTCTCTCCAATCCCCAAGTCCGCATAAAGTTACATACTTTTGTTTCAATACCATTTTTATACATTCATCCCGAAAATTATCTTCAAAATTCCGGTATCCAAAGATTAAGGTTTCTCTGTATAAAACATCAAAATCTTTTAATAGCACTTTATTTTGAACAATAAGCTCGATTGACATAAGAAAACAGCCGTATTTCTTCCTGAAAGTTATATGATATTGCTGTTCTGTGTTTCCATCAGATAGCTTTCGTACAAAGCGACCACCTCGTACATATCGAAAACCATGTGTAACGAAAGGTTTTTCCAACACATTCACTATTTGATTCAATATTTCTTTTTTATCAACCATATAATTTTATTTAGAGGTGTCTAATGTTTGGTGGCTAACTAACCTTTATAGGAATGTTCAGCCGCTTGTTATAATAAGTTTCCAATATCAAAGCCTAATTCTTTTAATACATTTGTTTGTTCTTTTTGGTATTCCAAAGTTCCACTATGGATAAAATCTTTATTTACAATATAGCTATTGGGGAAATCCTTGTAATACCTCATTAGAAAGTCTGGTATAATTTCATAAGTATTAAAACAAAATAAAATCTTACCGGATTTTACTAATCTAATAAACTCCTCTTTACTTTCACATTGATAAAGGTTCCCATCTTCATGAAAAACTCTACATTGATCAAGAAATAATTTCATGTTGAAATTAGCAAAATTAGCTAAATATTGAGGGCGTTGCCACCGTGCAATATCTGTACAGTTTGGAGATGATACGACTTTTTCCCATATACCTCGTTTTATAGGAAAAGAGTTACAGCTAAAATAGAGACGATAATGGGTTTGAGCAAATGTCTCTTCATTCAGTTCGCCTTCTAATGATGAAAAAACGCCATAACAGTCGTTTGTCAAAAGTCTTACATAATACAATTCACCACTTCGACCATTAATTTTATAAATTGCCCCCAACTCATATTTTGCCATAATGCTTTGATTTTTATTTATTATAATGTCCGGTGGCTAACCGACCATTAAGGGAGGTTTAGCCGATTGTTATCGTTCTGTTATCTTGTTTCTATTAATTGCCCTATTTCTCCTGTTTTTACATTAATTGAAAAGCGAAAATCGCAATTTGATATATTGATGAAAAAGTATAAAATTCCATTTTCAACTCTCACATCAACGAAATGTAGTGCTCTACCATAATATAGATTCCCGTAAGTAGCAATAAACAAATCAGACACATTCCAAACTACCTGATTTGCTCCGTTCAATACATAAGCTAAATTGAATCCACCTGTATATGGATTCTCAACAACACCGACTACATTATCATGTTCTAATAAAATAGCGCACAAACCACCTTTTTCTTGTTTCCGATTATACACCTTTCCATTACATTCCCATAAAATTTCAATAGGAAGAATATCTCCAACAGAGTAACATGATGTTGTACCCGGAGAAATTGGGCGAATATATTTAAATGACTCTATTTTATTCATTCCATTTATTTTTTATGAACGGTAATGTTTGACAGCGTTCCGCTTATTCAGTCGGTTTGCTGTTTGTTATCGGTCTATTTCATTACACCTAAAATTTTTTCAAGTACTTCTTCCGGCTTATACCGCAAACTGTCAAATACAGTTTCTTGATATAGCATTTCACGAATAAGCGAAGGTTCTGATAATTCCATGTTTTTTTCCAATAACGGAACATAATAATCGTGTGACAGAACCCACCAAAGTTCATCTTCAGGAAAAGCCTTAACTTTATATTCGACATAATTCTTAGAATGTATTCTTTGTATGATTTCAAGAAGTTCGTCACACGATAATGGAATATGGAGTAATGGTGGAGTCCCTATTGAAAGCCTAAGAGTAACCATACAAATAGAGTCATCTTCCATATATTCAGAAAGAATATCTTTAGTAATAACTTTGTGAGTTAATTCAGAAATTTTCTTTATTATATTCAAACATTTATTGTCCTTTTCACTATCATACCCACGTAGTAACCTCGATATTTGCGGACATATTTTTTCTATTTGAATAATTTTAGGTTCTATTTCTTCTCGTAGTTTCATAAACTTTTTCTTTTTATTGTTTGACCGATAATGTCTGGCGGATAATCGAGTTTTTAGAAGATTAATCCGCTTGTTATAAACTCAATTCAATCGCTTTCAATTTCTTAGACTTCAATTTTTCTAAAGAGTGTTCGCTATATCCCTTTTTAGTAGCTTTTACAGGAATAAGCGTATAAAGAGTAACCATATCCTCTTTGTTATCATATTGATTCGCTGTATCAGAGTAGTTATAATCTACGACATAGAATCCAGCCAATTTCTCCGACCAAGAGATTGCGTTGAACCCTTTCTCTGTTTTGGATATAAAATCTCCATCAGAGAATGTTCTTCCGTTACGGACTTGGTTCGTCAATTCTTTCATTACCATATAAGGGAACTGTGTCTTCTCCATTTTAGAGTATGGATTCCAGCCAAACGGAAGCACAATAACAAACTCCACATAAGGCTGGGTATATTGGAAATTTCCTACACTGAACAATAACGAATTGTTACCTCTATTAACAACCGCAAGCCTATTGAATACACCATTTTCCGTTTCATTGAATTTGTTAGGAATAACTCTGCCAATATTCCAGTCTATATGTTGGGATATGCCACCACCTACTTCAGACCATACATAATCGTGGTTGATATTGGACAACGCACCCTTTTCCTTCAGAAAAAGGCTTATTTCGTTATGTCCACTACTAATAGACCAATCAAGAGGAGAAAAAAGTAGAGTTGTAGTAAGCCTATTTATGTCCGCACCTTTCTCTATAAGATAGCGAACAATCTCAAAATGCCCTTTAGCGGCAGCTTCATTCAAAGCTGCTGTTGTAGAACTTTCATAAGCATTTATATCTGCGCCATTTTCTATCAATAATTTGACTATTTCTAAATGGTTTCCAGACGAAGCACCCCATAAAGGAGAAAATAATCTATCTTTAATACAATTTACATCGGCTCCATATTGAATTAAAGTCTTGCAAATTTCATAAAAACCTTTCTTTGCAGCTCGGCATAAAGGTGGATGAAGCGTATATAAATTCTCATCATTCAAATCTAGATCTGAATGTTGGTCGAGTATATTCGACACTTCCTGCACGTTGTTATCGCCAACTGCTTTTTCCAGTTTTATATAAATTTCTTTATTATTCATCTATTGAGTTTATAATGTTCGGCGGATAATCTCTCTTACGGAGATTTATCCATTTGTTACCGATGTGCCATTTATTTCTATTTCTTTAAATTTTAAAAACTCATTTGCCTTATACAAATGAAGTAATTGCATTTTCATATTTTCATTGACAATGTTTTTATAAAAACCGTATTTATTCCACCCTTTTAAAAAGAACCCATCTACAGATGAAGGTATTTTAGACATATCTAACACAAGTGTACTCATGCATTCAAATTCTTCTCGTTTGGAATGAATATTGTCAACACAATCAATTACTTCATTAAAAATAATTGCCATATAATCAAGTGGGAAATCTCCATATACTGAAACCCTTTTTAAAGAAATTCCTTTTATGGAGGACAATTCGTTTATATTCAATATATCTTCTCTGACAAGAAACAAATGGCTGACTTCAGCAAATTCTGGCATTCTTATTTGCCCAAATCCAGATATACTTTTAGCGATTAGCCCCTTACCTTTGATAAGAGCTTTTATCTGATACCTTTCCGATGAAGATGAATCTATAATTCTTTGAAAATTAATTTCTTTATCTTCATATATAAACTCCCACGAATATGTAATACATTTCTTCCATATTCGATTTTCTCCATTCAAGTATATTTTATACCATTTCATATTGTCATTGTTAATCGGTAATGTCCAGTGGATAATCGACCTTTAAGGGAAATTATCCGTTTGTTAGTCGCTTTATTCTGCAATATAAGTTTCCAAATATTGAATACCGTTGTAACTGTCTAATTCATCCACAAATTTTTTAGGTGTTTCATATGAATCATAATTTTTCTTCTTAATAAAGATTTTCTGATTCCTTTTGTTGTCCTTGAAACCATTGGGTATATAGCACACAATACAATTTGATGGCTTTATGTGGTATTCATCAATATCGGACTCAATATACCAGTCAAGGACAAGTTTGTTATCAATCATCATTCTAACAAGATTAAAAGGATTTTCGGGTTCATCCTTAATTTCCACAGTTAGAAATTCTGGATAGTAATACTTTATATTAATGTCTTTACAGAACTGACAGCGATGTTCCGGATTTGGGCGTTTCTTTGTACGACTTTCTTTGTAATCTCGTATTTCTTTCATGTATTCATCTTGATTGAAATACTCCATAAATTCTTCCCGACTTTTATCGGTTGTGCCAATCCAAATCATATATTCTAATCCAGCATTAGACCCTTGTACACCTTCAGGCGACAGTTCAAACTCAAACGTACCAAGATAAGTCATGGTTGTGGCATTCTCTGCCTTCTTAGGAGATATACCCTCACGACAATTATAGCAGATAACAGCATTTGCCATTGTAATATTTTTATCAGCCATCGACAGACTTATCTTTTGGGTATCAGCAGGAATAAGGTTAAGTAATCCTGCCAAGCCGTCAGATGTGAATTTCATAATAAGAAAATCCTCATCATAGTTCATTACACCAAGCTCCTTACAGAACTGGCAACGAAGTTCCTTATTGTCTTCATCATAATCTTTCCACCATTGACGGAAAGCCGATTGATCCATATATTTCTCAACGTCAGCTTCGGAATCGAATTGACCGACCCATATCATTATCTTACTCATTTTCTTTTTTTATTTTTCAAGCGACTAATGGGATGCAGCTTGCCGCCGTTTAGGCGGAATAGGTGCTTGTTATCAATATTTTCTGTTTTTGTTACAAATCAACCGTAAAGATAACTGAACAACCTTCTTTTTGAGCATTCTCATAAAACGATTGAATATCTCCACTCCAACCTAAAAGATAATTCAAGGTATCATCATTTTTAGGCAATGAATATTCTTGTTCATTTATCAATGGAAAATTCTTTCGTATAATTTCTTGCAGATTATTTTGATGTAAATAAACAACTATTTGTTTTACCTCTGAATGAGTTTTCAGAGTAATGATTTCATCTTCTGTTTCAACTAAAAACTCTCCACCGAACACAATGTTTGTCGGAACAGAATTTTCCTCATCCCACTCGCCACCACCAAGACAATATTGGATACCTTCCCATGCTTTATCCAACTCACAACCACGAGGCGTTTCCAATAAAGTTTCCTCTATTTCCTCTAACATATAGTCATATCGTTCGTCATGTGGTAAGGAACGAAGTTTGTTCAGTTCATCTTCTTTCAAAGCATATAAAACACCTAATCTTGACATAATTAATTCTCCTATTGTTTAATTTATTGATAATGTTATACTATCAGCCGATTTGGCTGTTATTTTCTTTAAGTATCAGACCTCGTCTTCCTCCATCAACAGATCGTCCAACGGGCTTTTGATATTGCTTTTGAAAGTGTCGGCTATGTGGACATACCTTTCTGTCGTCTTGATATTGTTATGTCCCATAAGCTCTTTCACTATCTTGATGTCGGTTCCCTGCTCCAGCAGGTGAGTGGCGAACGAATGGCGCAGCAGGTGCGGATAAATCCGTTTCGTGATTCCCGCTTCCCGGGCCGCTGCCTTCAGCCGTTTCGACACGATACTCTCGGTGAAAGGTTCTCCCGGTCTGTGTTCAAAAAGCCACACTTTCGGTTTGTATAGTCTGTTATATTCCGTCAGCTTTTTCATCAACGGTCTTGACAGCAGGGTGTAGCGGTCTTTTTTCCCTTTACCCTGCCGCACCCGTATCAGGGAGCGGGATTCGTTGATGTCGCCGGGTTTCAGTTCCAGCAGTTCGCTGATGCGCAACCCTGCGGAATAGAGTATGGAGAACATACAGAAGAAACGCAGGTCTGTCACCGTCACGTCGAGTATTTTCTTTATTTCCTCCTTGCTCAACACGTCGGGCAGCGTCTTCTCCCGTTTGGCACGGTTCACCTTGTAACACCGCCGTTCCTGACCGAGAACTTTCTCGTAATAGAACTTGATGGCGTTGATACGCTGGTTTTGCTGGCAGGAGGATATGTTTTTCTCGTGGATGAGATACAGCAGGTAGTCGTTTATCTCGCCGGGAGTAACCGTTTCAATCTTACGCCCCTCGAAATGCTGTTGGAAATCGCGGAAATAGGAGGTATATACCCTTACGGTATGGTCACTGTAACGCACTTGCTGAAGTTTTTCCAGATAGCCTTCCGGCAGTGGCGGCCGTTTGTCTTCCTCTTTACGGGGTGCGGTTTCCTTGATGGCAGAATAGTCTATAAACGCCATTTTTACATAGCGGTCGAAGAACTCGGCAAGCACGAAATCTTCTGCCGGCAGATAAGCCCTGCCGCCGACAAGCAGTACGTTTTCTTCCTTCGACAGCGACAAGCGGATGTCATTGTCATTACCGAAAGTCACTTCGACAAATTCTCTCCCGTTTCTTATCACCGGAGAAAGTTTGATCTTGGTTTTTGGGGTATATATTTCCATGCCTCACGTTTTGTCGGATATTGAAACCCGTTTTCGCAAATTTATAAAAAAACACGGGTTATCCATGCGCTTTATTGACATTTAACAATAGATCCCGACTACCTGACAAATAAGGTGAGGAGCCACGAAAATACCCTCTGCCAAATCCGTCCTTCCCGGCACTCCGTTTCTCCGATTTCCTCTGCCCTGCGCCACAAGCGGCCACTTCTGTGCCCGATGCTTCCATAGCCTTTCCAACTCTTTTACGTTCAGCCGGTTCCCCTTACTTTCGTTCCCGCATCGCTATTGGTGCTAACTAAAAACACTCGTAATTATGGACGAAAACGTAAAGAACGACGCTAAACAAGTCATGCTCGTTCAGAATGCCGACGACGGACGACTACAAGCCGTTACCGGCGTGGATCAGGACGGCAATATCCAGACCGCCGACCCCACGGATCAGAACGTGGCGAGCCTGCTGAACGTGAACACGCAGGATTCAGCCCTCGAAGCCTTCTTCAAAAAGTTCATGGAACAGGCCCAGAACCCCGTCCACACGGGTATCTTCGTCATGACGGAGAATGCCCTGAACAAACTTATCCGCATCGACTTCGACCCGGAGATTCTGGAAAATTACCGTATCGACCCCTCCGAACGGCTCCAGACGCAGGAGCAGCGGCAGTTCGAGCCGCTGGACGTCACGAAGATAGACCTGGCGGATATGGAGAAGAAAGGTATCCGCATGGAGGACATCGAGCCGCACCTGAAAGCCATGTCTTACGGACATAAATCCAACGGGCTGGTGGAGATGAACCCCGAACTGGAGAACGGGATGCGTGTTTCCACCAAAGGGCGCGTGTCGCTCGAAGAGCAGGCGGACGGCTCGCTGCGCGTCGTGCCGCATTACTGGCAGGAACGACCCGACCTCGACGCCCCCTTCCACGGGGTGCTGCTCGATGAGGAGGCGAAAACGAACCTGATGAACACCCGTCATGCCGGGAAAGTGATCGACCTGGAGCTGGAGCCGGGCAAGCTCACGCCCTGCTACGTGTCGATAGACAAATGGACGAACACGCTGGAACCCATGCCCGTTTCGTTACTCGAAAAACGTGCCCGCATCAAGGAGGCCGACCTCTCGGAAGGCAAGCAGATGGATTTCTACGGCGGCGGCAAGGTGTTGCTCGAAGGATATACCACCCGCGCGGGTTATAAGCGGGATGCCTATATCCAAATCGACGCGGCCGAACGTAACTATTCCTTTACCTACGACGGTTTGGATCGCAACCGCTACGCCCAGGAGAACAAGGAGATTTACCGCCAGAAGGCCGCCGAGAAAAACGGACGGCAGGAAACTACGGCCTCCGAACGACAGCCCACGCTCACGATTCACCGGACAATCCTCAAAGCCTCCGTGCCCAAAGAGGCTTATGACCAGTGGACGGAAGCGGTGAATGATCCCTCCAAGCGGGCGGATGTCAAGGCTTTCTACATCAAGGGCATGGTCAAGGACGGGCAGGGTGAGCCGTTCAACGCCTGGGTCAAGCCCAACTTCGAGCGTAACAAGATGGACTTCTTCCGCTGGAATCCCGACCGTGCGAAACGGCAGGGGGCGGAGGTCAAACCCGCCGTTGAAAGCCGTACCCAGGTCGCCGTCAATTCCGAGGGCAAGACCGTCGAAGCGGTCAAAGGTGTGAAAGAGCCGCTCAAGCAGGGACAGCAGGAGGCCACCCCGGCGCAGAAGAAAAATTACCGCAGCAGCAAAAAGAGCAACTCCAAAGGTGCCAAGGTATAACGTATGAAATGGTTCTACATGCAGGCCGGAGCCATGCCGCTCCTGATCGCGGCGCTGGCTGCCTTGTACCTCCGGCCGGGTAAACGCAGCCCCCCGGAGAAGGCGGACGACGGACGGCTGTATTACGACGGGAACGGCAACCATGTCTATTACGACCGCCGGCTGATCGCCCGTCCGGAAAAAGAGAAAGAAGAAGAACAACAAGAAAACAACCACTGAAAAATCCGAATCATCATGCAAGTAATTATCGCAGAAAAGCCCTCGGTGGCGCGTGAGATCGCCGCCATCGTGGGAGCCACGAACCGTAAAGACGGTTTTATCGAGGGAAACGGCTACGCCGTAACCTGGGCCTTCGGCCACCTGGTCGGGCTGGCAATGCCCCAACAGTATGGCATCGCGGGTTTCCGCCGGGAAAACCTGCCTATCCTGCCATCATCGTTCATCCTCCTGCCCCGGCAGGTTCGGGAGGGTAAAGAGTATAAGGCCGACCCGGGTGTCGTGAAGCAGCTCGGTATTCTCCGGGAATTGTTCGGCATGGCCGAGCGCATCATCGTCGCGACCGACGCGGGGCGTGAAGGGGAGCTGATCTTCCGCTACATCTACTCTTACCTGGAATGCCGCACCCCTTTCGTGCGGTTATGGATCAGCAGCCTGACCGACCGGGCCATTCGCGAGGGGTTACAACACCTCCGCCCCGGCAACGAATACGACAACCTCTACCTCTCGGCCAAAGCCCGCAGCGAAGCCGACTGGATCGTCGGTATCAACGCCTCGCAAGCGCTTGCCGTGGCTGCCGGGCGGGGTGTCTGGTCGCTCGGACGGGTGCAGACCCCCACGCTGGCGATCATCTGCTCCCGTTACCTGGAGAACAAGGCGTTCAAGCCCGCCGCCTATTTCCGGCTGAAGCTCTCCACGGCAAAGGAGGGCACGGAGTTCACCGTCCTCTCCACGGAGAAATTCGACGGCAGGGAGAAGGCGGAAGCAGCCCGCGCCGAGGTTATCGGCGCCCGAACGGTACGCGTCGTGAACGTGGAGCGCAAGGAG
This sequence comes from Butyricimonas faecalis, assembly GCF_003991565.1. Taxonomy (NCBI): domain Bacteria; kingdom Pseudomonadati; phylum Bacteroidota; class Bacteroidia; order Bacteroidales; family Odoribacteraceae; genus Butyricimonas; species Butyricimonas faecalis. Next base: position 1,405,035 of record NZ_CP032819.1, read on the forward strand.
GCCAGGGAACAGCCGCCTCTCTTGTACGACCTGACGACACTCCAGAAAGAGGCCAACAGTCGGTATGGTTTTTCGGCAGAAAAAACGCTCGACATCGCCCAGTCGCTTTACGAGAAGAAGTTCATCACTTATCCCCGTACCGGCTCACGCTATATATCGGAAGATGTGGCCGAGGAGATTCCGGCACTCATCGGGAACATGACACGCTATCCCCGTTTCGCGGAATACGCGGGCAGGATGGATACCGCATCTCTCTCCCGCCGAAGCGTGGACAACGAAAAGATCGCCGACCACCACGCGCTGCTTCCCACCGAGAACCTCCCTTCCGAACTGGATGCCGACCACCGCATCGTCTATGAGATGGTCGCGGGGCGGATGCTCGAAACCTTTTCCGGGGCCTGCGTGAAAGAAAACACTTCCCTTACCCTGCAAAGCGCGGGACATGATTTCACGGCCCGCGGCAGTATCATGGTCGAGACGGGCTGGCGGGCCGTCCTGAATGAACCTGTCGAGGAGAAAGAGGAGGACATGACCCTCCTTCCCGACATCGTGCAAGGCGACGAGCTGCCCGTCAAGGGATGCGTCACGGAACAGAAACAGACCCGGCCGCGCCCCCTTCACACGGAATCGAGCCTGCTGGCGGCGATGGAAACCGCCGGACGCGAACTGTCCGACGAGGCCGAACGCGAGGCGATGAAGGATGCCGGCATCGGCACGCCCGCCACCCGTGCCGCCATCATCGAAACGCTCTTTGCCCGCGAGTATGTCAGGCGAGAGAAAAAGTCGCTTGTACCCACGGACAAGGGACTGGCCGTGTATGCCGTGGTCAGGGACAAGAAGATCGCCGATGTCGCCATGACGGGCGGCTGGGAACTGGCCCTCTCGAAGATCGCCACCGGGGAGATGGACGCCCCGACGTTCCATCGCGGTATCGAGGTCTTCGCCTCGCAAATCGCCAAAGAACTGCTGGAAGCAAGAATCGACGGCGCGGAGAGTGACACAGCCTGCCCGCGTTGCGGCAGGCCCGTGGTGTTCTATCCCAAACTCGCCAAGTGTCAGAATCCCGATTGCGGCCTGACCGTATGGAGAACCGTGGCCCGCAAGGAGCTGACCGACAAGCAGCTCGCGGAACTGCTGACCAAAGGCAAAACCGGCACGATCCGGGGATTCGTCAAAAACGGCGGCGGGACGTTCGACGCGGCCCTCACGCTCGATGACCAGTTCAAGACCTCGTTCGTTTTCGAACCGCGCGATACTCCCAGGCAGGGAAAGAGGAACAAACGGAAATAATCGTTACCTTTGCCACTGGAAAAGACCTGTCATAACGAGATACGCTTGTTTGATAAGGATTTTTTCAGTGGTCGGCGCTTCGGGTGGGAACCCGGGGCGCCTTTCTCTTCCCCGATTATCAACGACCACTAAAAATTCTTATCATGCCAGACAAGCAACACCATACCCCCACGGGGGAATTGTCCTATTACGGACTTTCGTTACTATCCTACCTCAAGGACAGCCACCCGGAACTCATCGCCGAAAGTGAGTTCATCGCCGAGCGGGCCGACAGCGCCGCCCAAGCGTACAGCGAGGCGATCCGTTCGGGCTGCAACCACATCGAGGCCGAAGAAATTGCCCGCGAGGAACTCTGCCGCGGACTGCACTTTTCACCCTACAACACGCTGGTAAACATCCTCTGGAGGGAATTCGAGGCGGAGATTCCCGAGGATACCGCCCGGCAGGCGGCTCTACGCCTGCTGCCCCTCTGCCGCGGGGTGCTGGAGAAGTACGACCTCACGGACGACTTCGCCGACACGCCCGACTATGAACTGTTCTATACCGAACTGACGGGAACCGTCCAAATACTTCTCGAAGATGGCATTCAATAAGAAAACCCACCTCCGCCAGAATATCGACGCGCTGAAGACGGCCTTCACGCTCGACAGGGAACGGCGGGCGCCGACTCCCGAAGAAGAAAGGACACTCGGCGCATACAGCGGCTTCGGCGCCATCAAGGAAGTGCTGGAAAACCCCACCGGGAAACCGGACAAGGACGGCATGGCAACGCTCGTGGCCGAGTTGCAAGAGGTCATCAGGGCGAACACCCCCGACGAACGGGAATACAAGCGCTACATGGACGGGATCAAGAACTCCGTCCTGACGGCTTTTTACACGCCCCCGAAAGTGGCAGACGCCATCGTGGAGGCGATATGGGATACGCGGATCGCCCCCCAACGTATTCTTGACCCCAGCGCGGGAACGGGGGTTTTCGTCAATGCCGTGGATTTCCACGACCCCTACGCGGAGATCACCTGCTTCGAGAAAGACCCCGCCACGGGGTTGATCCTGAAGCACCTGCACCCCGAAAAACGGGTGCGGGTACAGGGATTCGAACGTATCGAACCCAAATACGCCGGTTACTACGACGTGGCCGTGAGCAACATCCCTTTCGGGGACGTGGCGCTCTTCGACCCGTTCTTCTCCACCCATACCGACCCCGTGCGGCGGCAAGGCACACGGGCGCTGCACAACTATTTTTTCATGAAGTCCGTCGATATGGTACGCGAGGGCGGCCTGGTGGCATTCATCACCTCGCAGGGAGTATTGAACGCCGAGCAGGGACGCCCCGTGCGCGAGTGGCTGATGAACCGCTGCGAGCCCGTATCGGCCATCCGGCTGCCGAACAACCTCTTTACAGAACACGCGGGGACGGAGGTCGGCAGCGACCTGGTTATCCTGCAAAAGAAAGCCGCCACGGGGGAACTGTCCGAACGGCAGCGGGATTTCATCGAATCCCGCAAGCTGTCGAACGGCATCCGGATAAACAACCTTTTCCAGTCGTTCGACAGGGTGATCCATACCGAGGCCAAAGTAGGCAAAGACCCCTACGGCAAACCGGCGATGGAGTTCACCCACGCGGAGGGCGTGGACGGCATCGACCGGGAGATGCGGCGTATGCTCTCAGAGGATTTCAACCGGCATTTCAACGAGAGTTATTGCCTGGAACATGCTCCGGAACAGACACCCGGTACACCGGAGCGGGAATTGTCCCGTCCCCGTCAGGCGGAACGCCAGCGTGCCGAAAGACACGAGCCCCGCCTTGCCGGAGAAATCGTCAAGGAGATTATAGCCGACGCCCGTAACCTTCAGCAGCAGCGGGAAGAGGAGGAAAAACGCCGCGTCGTCGCCGAAATGGCGGCGCAGGGCTACCATGTCGATACCGAAACCGGGGAGATTACCCGAATCGAAAACAAACCCGGACAAGCGTTACCGGATTCTGCCGCCACTCCCGCCGGAGAACCGACCGGAGAGGATCTGGCCGACTTCGGGGCCTGGTCGAAAGAGCGGGAGAATCGCTTGTGGGAGCAGCACCCGCCGAAACCCGAAGATTTCGGCATGGCAGATACTCCCGTGCAGCACGTGGGCGGAACAACGGAACCGAAACCGCAGGAGGGCTTCGCCGGGTCGCTTTTCGACACGGTGGAAACGGCGGCTCCCGTACCTGCCACCCAAGCTGCCGAACCGGTAAACGTGCAGCAGGAACCGTTGCTGACGCTCTACGATCTGTTCGGCTTCAGCGCCGAGGAGCGGCGGCAGGCAGAACTCGGTATATCCAAGAAAAGGAACAGCCGCCGGGGAGCAAAGCGGAAGACGCCCCGGCAACCCTCGTTATTCGCCCCGGCCTCCTCTCCGGAGGAACAGAAGAGCGAAATGCCGAAAACGACGCCACCGGAGCGTGATCCCGAAGACTTGTATGCCTCCCTGAACTGGGAGGACAACCCGCCGATCAACGGCTTTTACGAGATGATGATGTCGCTTACCCCGGAACGGAGGGCGGAATTGCGCCGGCAAAACGCCCGGCAGCAGGAAACCCCGGAACAGCGGGAACGGCAGGCGGTACGCCCCCCGACGGAAGCCCCGAAAGACAGACGGAAACAAGCCGCCGGTACGCCGAGAACGGGCAGCCTGTTCGACACGCCGGACAATCCGGAGGAGGAAGAACCCGGTAAAGAAATGCCGCAGATACGGGAGGCGGATATGAAACCCCGCCCGTTCGAGGGTGAGGTCGCCCCCTATTTCCGCGAAGGGACACTCGTCACGGACGGACAAAACCGGGTCGGCTACCTGCGGGGGATTGAATCCCTGCAACCCATGTTCCACCCGCTGGAACTCACGCCTGCACAACGGACGAAAGCCTCCATGTATATCGAGATACGCGATGCCTATTACCACCTTTATAACAACGAGGCGGAAACGCTGACGGCGAACCCCGCCCTGCGGGAGATGCTCAACCGGCTTTACGACAATTTCACCGAACGCTTCGGACGGCTCAATGACAAACGCAACCTCGACCTGATCAAGATGGACGCGCGGGGGACGGAGATTCTATCGCTGGAGCGTTACATCGACGGCAAGGCACGCAAAGCCGACATCTTCGAGCGTCCCGTGGCCTTCAATCCCGATGAGATCACGCACGCCGACGACGCTTCGGAGGCCCTTGTGGCCAGCCTGAACAAGTACGGCCGGGTGGAACCGCACTACATGGCCTCGCTCACGGGAACTACCGTGGAGGGAATACTCGGGGAACTGAAAGGACGTATCTATTACAACCCGGAAACGGACGGCTACGAGGTTGCCGACAAGTTCATCGCCGGCAATGTCATCGGGAAAGCCGAACGGATCGAGGCGTTCCTGCGGGAGAATCCCGACCACGCCCCGGCCCGGGAATCGCTGGAGGCTCTGCGCGAGGCGACGCCCAAACCCATCGCTTTCGACGACCTGGACTTCAACCTGGGCGAACGGTGGATTCCAAAAGGTGTTTACGAGCGTTTCGCCTCCTCGCTCTTCGATACGGAGGTGAAGATCACCTTCGCCTCCAACCTGGACGAGTACGGCGTGAAGGCGGAAGCGACGAACGTGAAGATCACGGAGCAGTATGCCGTCAGCGCGCAGACCCGTAAGTACAACGGCCTGCACCTTTTGAAACACGCCCTGCAAAACACTTCGCCCGACATCACCAAGACCGTCCTCAAATGGGTGGACGGCGAACGGCGGGAGGTCAAAGTGCGTGACGGGGAGGCCATACAGCTCGCCAACAGCAAGATAGACGAGATCCGGGGTGCTTTCCCCGAATGGCTGCGCGAGCAGTCGTCCGACTTCAAAGACCGCCTGACAGACCTCTATAACCGTACTTTCAACTGTTACGTGCGCCCGAAGTACGACGGGACGCACCAGGAATTCCCCGACCTCGACCTCAAGGGGCTGGGAATAGACAATCTGTATGACAGCCAGAAGGACGCGATATGGATGGACAAACTGCTCGGCGGCGGGATAATCGACCACGAGGTGGGCGGCGGAAAGACCCTCATCATGTGCTGCGGGGCCTACGAGAAGAAACGCCTCGGGCTGGCCAATAAACCCATGATTATCGGGCTGAAAGCCAACATCCATGAAATAGCCCGGACGTTCTGTACCGCTTACCCGATGGCCAAAGTCCTCTACCCGGGCAAGGAGGATTTCACGCCCCGGAAGCGTGAGCGCATCTTCCGGGAGATACGCAACAACGACTGGGACGCCGTGATCCTCTCGCACGAACAGTTCGGCATGATACCCCAGTCTCCGGAGATACAGCAGGAGATATTGCAGGCCGAGCTGGACTGTGTGGAGGAGAACCTCGAAGTGCTCAAAGCACAAGGCAGGGACGTTTCCCGCGCCATGATGAAAGGGTGTCAGAAACGCAAGGCCAACCTGGAAGCCAAGTTGCAGAAGGTGGCGCACGCGCTGGAAACACGCAAGGACGACGCCGTGGACTTCCGCCTCATGGGTATCGACCACCTCTACGTGGACGAGAGCCATAAATTCAAGAACCTGACTTTCACGACCCGGCATGACCGGGTGGCGGGCCTCGGAAATCCCGAGGGGTCGCAGCGGGCGCTCAACATGCTTTTCGCGCTGCGTACCATACAGCAGCGCACGGGCCGCGACCTGGGGGCGACGTTCCTCTCGGGAACGACCATCTCCAACTCGCTCACGGAACTGTACCTGCTTTTCAAGTACCTGCGCCCGAAGGAGCTGGAGCGTCAGAATATCCGCACCTTCGATGCCTGGGCGGCCATATTTGCCAAGAAAACCATCGACTACGAGTTTTCCGTGACCAACGAGGTCGTGCAGAAAGAACGGTTCCGATATTTCATCAAGGTTCCCGAACTGGCCATGTTCTACTCCGAGATTACAGATTACCGCTCGGCGGAGGATATAGGGATCGACCGACCGCAAAAGAACGAGATATTGCACAATATCCCGCCGACACCCCAGCAGACGGAGTTCATAGAACGACTGGTGCAGTTCGCCAAATCGGGCGATGCCACGCTCCTGGGCCGCCTGCCGCTCTCGGAGCGGGAGGAAAAGGCGAAAATGCTCATTGCCACAGACTACGCCCGCAAGATGTCGCTCGATATGCGTATGATAGACCCCGAACTATACAGCGACCACGTGGACAACAAGGCGAGCCACTGCGCCCGTATGATTGCCGGTTACTACCGCCGTTTCGAGGCGTACAAAGGTACGCAGTTCGTATTCTCCGACCTGGGAACCTACAAACCCGGAGCGGGGTGGAACGTCTATTCCGAGATACGGCGTAAACTCGCGGAGGATTACGGCATACCCCAAAGCGAGGTGCGGTTCATCCAGGAGGCGACCTCGGAAAAAGCGCGCAAGGAGATGATCGCCGGTATGAACACCGGAAAAATCCGCGTACTCTTCGGATCGACCGAGATGCTCGGGACGGGAGTGAACGCGCAGAAACGCTGCGTGGCGATACACCACCTGGACTGCCCCTGGCGTCCCAGCGACCTGGAGCAGCGCGACGGGCGGGGAATACGCACCGGGAACGAGATCGCCAAACTCCATGCCGACAACAAGGTGGACGTGATATTATACGCCGTCGAGAAGTCGCTCGACGCCTACAAGTTCGGGCTGTTGCACAACAAGCAACTGTTCATCCGCCAGCTCAAGACCAACAACATGGGAAGCCGTACCATCGACGAGGGGGCCATCGACGAAAAGAGCGGCATGAATTTTTCCGAGTATGTCGCCGTCCTCTCGGGAAATACAGACCTGCTGGACAAAGCCCGCCTGGAGAAGAAGATTGCCACGCTCGAAAGCGAACGCCAGGCATTCGTGCGCGGCAAATCATCGAGCCGCTACAAGCTGGAGCAGATCACGGAGAAGATAGAGAAGAACAACGACCTGATACGGCGTATCGGCAAGGATCTGGAACACTTCAAGGCCCGCGTCGAGTTCAACGAGGACGGCTCGTACCGCAATCCCGTGAAACTGAACGGGCTGGAAACCTCCGACCCCAAGCTCATCGGGAAACAGCTCAACCATATCGCCGAAACGGCACGCACGCTCGACAGGCTCGAACCCATCGGGAGCCTCTACGGGTTCGAGCTGCTCGTCCAGAGCGAAACGACCGGGAAAGACGGGCTCGACCTGGTGCAGAACCGTTTTTATGTCCGGGGTGAAGGGGATTATCTATACCAGTATAACTACGGGAATATCGCCTCCGACCCGCGACTGGCGGCGATGAACTTCATCCACGCGCTCGCGACCATCGAGCCGACACTGGAGAAATTCCGGAAAAAGAATGAGGAACTGGAGAAAGATATTCCCGTCCTGCGGGAAGTGGTGGAAAGTTCCTGGCGCAAGGAGCCCGAACTGACGGCCCTAAAAGCTGACCTGACGGAAATAGACCGCAGGATACAGCAAAGCCTCAAACCGATAGAAGAGAGCGAGGGAAAGGAGGCGGAGGAGGATAACGACGTGTGCCGGGAACGGCATGACACGGCGGAAGAGCTCCCGAAGGAAGACAACACGGCGGCCCGTATTCCTTCCCGGCTGCGGCAGATTGCCGACGCCTCCGGGGGGCGCATCGTGATCGCGGGCGTGGGCAGCCCGCCGGAGAACGGCCCTGCGAAGAAAGGGATCAAGATGTAAACGAAAAGCCGACGGAAGTACAGATTTCCATCGGCTTTTTTCATATGTCCGTGAGCGTTGTCGTCACACTTCCTGCAAGAGTGTTTGCAGCTCCTCCTGCGTGGGAAGATAGGTCATGTACTGGGCGGCGAAGACCTGCTTTTCATCTTCGGGCAGCGTATAACGGACGACCGCGTCGTTTTTCTCCGCGCAGAGGACGATACCCACCGGAGGGTTATCCCCGGGATTCATCAACTCACGGGTGTAGTAATTGACATACATCTGCATCTGCCCCAAATCCTGATGGGTCAGCTCCCCGGATTTAAGGTCTATTAAAACGAAACAACGGGCCAGGTAATTGTAAAAGACCAGGTCGATGTAGAAATGCTTGTCATCGAAGGAGATACGCTTCTGTCGCGCGACGAAGGCGAAGCCTTTCCCGAGTTCGAGCATCAAGCGCTGCAAGCGGCTGATGAGCAGTTGCTCCAGATCGGTTTCCAGAAAATGCTCTCCCTGCGGGATACCGAGAAACTCCAGGATATACGGGTCGCGGATGATCTCTTTGGGTTCGACACGTCCGGGTTCGGTACGGGAAATCTCCTCTTTCACAGCTTTCTTGTCTCGGCTGGCCAGCAGGCGGTCATAGAAAAGCGTGTTGATTTGGCGGTCGAGCTGCCGGACACTCCAGTTTTCCTTGACGCACTCGTGCAGGTAAAAATCACGGGCGGCATCGCCCGACACCTTGAGAAGCGTGCGGCAATGCGACCAGCTCAATTTATCACACAGCGTGTGATATTTCGGGTAGCACTGGTAAAACTGCCTCATGTACCGCAGGTTGGTGGCCGTGAACCCGTTTCCGAACTCCGCCACGAGCCGCCTGGAAAGGGTGTTGATGACAGCCTTGCCATATCCGGCACGGTCGGTTCCCTGCTGCTCGTACTCCACTATGTATTTCCCTACCTGCCAGTAAGCCCTCACGAGGGTCGAATTGACATGATGTATCACCTTCGCGCGCGCTTCCTGCAAGATATGGCGCACATTATGCAGCAGCTCTTCCTCCCCTTTGTCGGCAGGATATATTTTATCAGTTTCTTTCATTGCTTCATTATTATATAGGCTTCATTCAGCAAACATACTGATTTTACGGCAAATATCGAGCGGTTGTACCGCCTTGTCGTGCCTTATTCCATGTATCTCCGCGTTTTTCCATGACGCCGGACTCTCGGGACAGGGCCTAACCGGAACCGGCAGGACGATCCTTTTTCAGCTTGCGGAAATTACTGAAGTTACGCTCGATGAACCGCAGGACGTCCGATTCCCGGTAGAAGGTCTTGTGATAGATCATCTCGTAAGGCAGCTCTCCCGAGGTGCGGTAACGCTGGAGTGTGCGCTTGCTGATATTGAGCATACGGCACAGGTCGTAATTGTCCAGAAGACGCTCCCCGTCAGGCAGGATGGAAAGCGGTTGCTCCACGTCCCCCGCGCACAGCTTCTCGATACGTTCCAGCCGTTCCGAGAGCCGCTGCATCCATCCGTCGAAATATTCCTTGTCCAGAAACATGGCCTACTCCTTTGGTTGGTTCTTGCGCCGCACGGAACGCTCCTTCAGCACACGGCGGATTTCCGTGAGGGAATAATACAGCTTCCGGTTGATGGCCGAATAGGTGATCACGTGATCCGAGCGGAGGCGTTGAAGGGTACGCCCGCTGATACCCAGGTAACGGCAGACCTGCTCGCCGTCCATCCATTCGTCGTTTATATACTCCTTATTCCATGCACGCCCCTTTTCAGGGAGAGAGGCGATTGCAGCCTCTATTTTCTCTATACGCCCGACAAGCTCGTTATAGGCTCGCGAACCGATCACTATGATTTTCATACTCCTTTGTTTTTTAGTCTGTTACAAAGGTCGGGCTTATATGGACAGCTTAAAACGAGGTCGGTACGACTTTTTTTTGATAATTTGCAGTGAACTGATTCTCAACGGTTCATGCGGTGAAGAAGGCAGTGTTTTTTACCGAAATCCGCGGCCCGTACTCGGTATTTTTATGGGCAGAAATGCGATAGAATACTGTGATTCAACGCTTAACGGTGTTCTAATCCGGACGGGGCTACAACGGAACACCCGTATCGGCTCCTTATACGGGTGCAAATACGGGCGTTCGGGAAAGTTCCTTTCGAGAGTTACGGGGGAAAACCGACCTCGGTTCTTTTGTTATATACAACGCTGATTATCAGTGTTTCTATAAGGAATAGAGTGCTTTACCGGTTCATATTCTACTCGGAATTGCCGTTTTTCTTGTTTCGCTTCCACGTCTGCATACGTTTAAGCAGGGCCTCTTTCGCCTTGTCAAGCCACGGTGTCGGGTTGTTTCGGATTTTCATATCGCAGAATGTCCTCGAAAGGTTCATGTCGAGGTGTACGTTGAAAGCGTTGGAAATGTAGCTGGCAAGTTGCGTGAGTGGCACATTGCCGAAACAGCCTTTACTGTCGAGCAGGTAAATAAGTTCCGTCAGATCCGTCTTCGAGTCCTGCCATGTCGGACGCACGTCAGACAATGGCAGAACCATGTTCCGGAGGTTCGTGCTCTCCAGTGATTCCAATTCGCCCATAAGATAAACCGACAACATATCGTTGGCCAGGATTTTCGCCACCTTGAAATCCGCGTTTGTCGAAAACTGCGGGTCGAGTTCATAGTAGAAGGTTTCCAGGTATTGCTCCGTGTCGGTCTGCCCGCGCAGGAAATAGAGGCTGTCCAGGTGTGTAGCGCCGCTGCGGAAATAGCGGATAAAGTCAAGGCGTTTCTGCGTGTACGCGTTGATGGCCCGAACATGGGCGTCCAGGTACTCCCGTTGTGCCTCGATACTTCCTACCGGACGGTTCATCTCGATATTGTAGAGCTTGCGGTAATAGATCAGACGGCAAAAAAGACGGGGTTTGATTTCTTTGAAGAACTTTATTTCCTCGTCATCGTTTTGAAAACGGTAGCCGATGATATATTGTTTCAAACGGTCGAACGCTTCTCCCAGGACACGTGACGCTTCAAGCGACTTTTTCAACACGTCGGTATCCCGCGATTCGATACGTTCGATACTCCGCAGGACTTCGCTGTTTAATTTTTCTATAAATGCAATCATAATCCGTCTTGTTACTTTCGCGTATAAAGTTAGCGAATCGAAAAACCGGCGGATTACGATTTTTATCTTTCTCTTCGTTTTTTTATCACGAGGCCGATTTTAATGTCAGATCCGGCCTTCCTGGCGGATGGAAGTGGGATTGCTCCCCATATTCCGCTTGCAAAAGTCCGTAAAGTGGGATTGGGCGGAGAAACCGCACATGTAGGCTATTTCCTGCAACGTGTAGTGTGTCGTCCGCAGCAACTCCCCGATACGTTCGATACGGCGCTGACGTAACCACGAGGAGGCCGAGCAGCCGAAAACCCGCTGGAAACGCCGGCGGAAGGTAATCGTGCTGGAATACCCGCAAACCCCGGCGAGTTCCGTGACGTTATCCGAGGCAAGATAATTCGATTTGACACGGGAGATGAACTCGTAATCGTCCCCCAGGTGCAACAGCTCCTCGAACTCCCCGACATCGGCGGGAGTGAGATGTTCATAAGAGGCGTCGAGCATTTTCAGCATGACAGCAGCGTTACATTCAACGGGCATACCCAATGTCTTACGGGCTTCACGCAGGTAATTCTTAAACCGCAGCCGCAGCGTGTCGTGATGCGGGTAGGAACACTGGAACAGAATGGTGCAGACCGTCCGCAGTTCATCGACACAACAGTAGCCGAAATACCACGTTACAAGACGCTCGACGTAATGGACGGCATGAAACTCCTCCGAAAGCATCAGAAGAAGCAGGAACGGGGTGAAATCCTGGTATTCCCCCGTTATGGGACGGGGTGCTTCGTCAAGCAAGGAGGCAATGTCCCGCATCAGAAGAGAATCTCCCGAGTACGCTTTTATTTGTTCGGAACTGCGGGCATAATCCCGGTAACGCGATATGACCGCCGACAAAGCATTGAACTTCACGGCGTGAACGCCTTCTATAAAGGAAGGGCGAAGACTGTTGTAAATGGATAAGTCGGTTTGCATAAGTCATTTCTATAAAACGGAGCCGCATCCCCTTGTTGCCAAAGCTCCGCAAGTCGTTACTTATGAACCGCTTGGAACACGGTACGAATCCTAATTACAAATATATCGCATCCGACAATCCGGAACAAATATCAGCAGGCAAAAATGAAAATAAACCTCGTTATTTTTGATTTTTACCTGCAATAATATTATATTTGCAAACAAATAAGAGTTGTTTGACAGCATGAGAAATATAGTGTATCAAAGCACTTTACCAATTTCTTATCCGTTGCCTATTCTCATGCGAGTTTCTTTTAATCTATTTGTAGTCAATTAAATACCTTCAGACTACATCAAATATAGAAAAAATCCTGCCAAATACAAAAAAGCGGGTAACCGTCACGGCCCTGCTATTTTAGTGAAAAATGCAATTTATATTCCCAAAATAGGGACATGAAACACAAAAAAGTTTACCGTGAACCGCCTTTTCACAATGATTCACGGCAAATCCACTTTATAAACAATTCATTTAGGCACTTATATACCACTTCACAACGAAATATGAAGTAAACTTTTCCTAAGTAATACACGTTTATCTTCCGTGGCATATTCGATGTTCTTAGGGATTAAAGACGCATCAAAGACGTATCAAAGACGTTACAAAGACGTTCGGGAACGTCCGCGATATGTCTTCGAGGCGAAATTGATTGGCGCTTGTCTTGGAAATGGATTCCTTATCCATTGGATTACGAATGGTAAATATTCCTTCTTGCATGTAGGAGTTAACATCTCACAACAAAAGCGTATATAACTACCTAAAATAATTCTAATTCCTTTGCAGTGATAGTATAAAAAACGAGGTAATTATATACCATTTTACAGCAAATAAGCGCGAACTTTGTCTTTACACTCAAACTCCTCTGTCACTAACCCCTCCAAGGGAGTGTCTAAGAAGTCACTCTTTTAATGACTACCTCCCCTAACCCCTCCTTGCACAGGAGGGGAAACCGCTTGGTAATCACCCCTCCCCCATAGCTCAACTCTCCCTCGTTTATAGAGGGAGCACCCCGAAAGGAGGGAAAGGGTGTTCATGGACTATAAACTTGTATATAATTCATTTATTTACAGCCCCGTTACGCACTTCTTCGATAACCATTTCAATTGCCTTCATCGTGGCCTTACCAATATTTCTTTCACGGGTAAACGAGAATACGAACTTGCGGGCAATCGTTCTTTCCGGTCCGGCAACCCCAATCCACACGGTTCCTACCGGTTTTTCCACCGTACCTCCGGTTGGCCCGGCAATACCGGAAGTAGAAACGGCATAATCCGTCCCGATTAAACGACGAACTCCTTCTGCCATCTGTCGTACTACAGGTTCACTAACCGCCCCGAATTGTTCTAAAGTTTCAGGACGAACTCCCAACACTCGTTCCTTCACGTCATTGGCATACGCCACCACACTTCCCTTGAAGTACGCCGAAGCCCCAGCTATCGACGTGAGCTGAGTCGCAATATTTCCACCCGTACAACTTTCTGCCGTGGCAATCGTCTTTCCTTTCAACATCAGTAATTCTCCAAGTTCCCGTTCCGTCCCACCATTCTCTCCTTCCGTATAACGTTGTCCTTCAAGAGCCTCTTTCAAGCTATCATAGCGAGCATCCAAGTTAAAAACCTGATCTCCCTTAGCCGTCAGACGCAACTTCACAAATCCCGGCGACGGCAGGTAAGCTAGGCTGAACCCTTCCGGCAAATGTTCTTCCCATCTCTCCAACAAAAGAGCCAACTCCGATTCCGGGATATCATACACTTTCAACATCCTGTAATCCAGATGCAAATGTGGGTACAAACGCTGCAATTCCGGAATCACACGCTGAATCATCAAATCCTCCATCTCAAAAGGAACACCCGGCAGAGACACCAATATCTTTCCGTCCCTTTCAAACCACATCCCGGAAGCCGTTCCTTTGCGATTGTATAGCACCTTGGCCGATTCCGGTAAGATAGCCTGACTACGATTCCCCTCGTTCATCCTCATTCCCCCGTTCTCCAACAACTTCTCGATCCATCTCAACACCTCTTCATTCATCACCAAGCGTGTATCAAAATATTCTGCCAACACCTTTTTCGTCACGTCATCCTTTGTCGGTCCCAATCCCCCGGTCACGATAACCAGTTCCGCCTGTTTCATCGCGTAATCCACCCACCGCCAAATCTCCTCCCGCTGATCGGCTATAGACAAAACATTCGCCACTTCGGCACCCAAGCGAGTCAATTGCTTTGAAATATATTGTGAATTCGTGTCCAGAATTTGCCCCAGCAAAATTTCATCCCCGATAGTAATAATAATAGCTTTCATTCGTTTATATTTTTATTTGTGAATACGTTTTATTGCATCTATCCGTTTCAATAACGATGGGTGAGAATAATAGATATACTCGTACAAGGGATGGGGCGTCAAGTTACTTAATGACTTCACCGATATTTTCTTCAAACCGGACACCAGATAATCACCCTCGTAATATCGGGCCGCGAAAGCATCTGCCTCGTACTCGTTACTCCGAGACCACACGTTCATACCGATTCCTAAAATCAAATTCACGGGAGAATACAAAATGGCAAAAGCGATTAATCCCAACTGGAAGTATGCCCGATCTCCACCCAGTGCCTCTGACAATGCCGCGTTATTCACGCACAAGGAAAACAACCAGAAAAGCACCCCCATTTGTATCACGGAAACCACCATAGAACGCAACGTATGCCGTTTCTTGTAATGCCCGACCTCATGAGCCAACACGGCCACAATTTCCTCTTCCGTCAACTCGTCAATCAGCGTATCATACAACACGACCCGCTTCTTAGGCCCCAGCCCCGTGAAATAAGCATTTGCTTTCGTGGAGCGTTTCGACCCGTCAATCACGTATATATTATCCAATTTAAACCCGACTTTTTCCGCAAAATTCTGTATCTTATCCCTCAACGAACCTTCTTGTAAAGGAGTCTGCTTGTTAAACAAAGGCACGATCAGCTGCGAGTAAAACATGGCCATAAACACGGAAAACAGAGTAACAGCTCCCCAAGCATACAGCCAGAAATAAGTCCCTGCCCACGTGTAGAACCACACCACAAGCGCCAATAACACCCCACCCAGCACCAACGAAAGGAACAACTCTTTCACCGCATCCAACCAGTAAACCCGCCTCGTCGTTTTGTTAAAACCATACTTTTCCTCTATTCTGAAAGTCGCGTAATAATCAAAAGGTATATCCAACACGGTAGAAGCCACGGAAAGCCCCATCACGAAAAAAATCGTTTGCCAAACCACACTATCCGTCAGAGAAACCACCCAACTATTATACCACCCGAAACCTCCTGCCACAAGAAATACAATCATCACGCCAAATCCGACCCCGGAACTCCAACAATCCAACCGCCCATTTTCCCGCTTGTAGGATTGAAAACGACTGTACTCCTTCTCGTCATAAATTCCCTTCAAACTATCAGGTAAGACGGGAGACATGTGTTTGGAATTCAAAGACTCCAATACTCTCTCCAACATGAAATCCAAACACAGGAAAACAACAATGATAGAAAATATAATTTCGGAACTCATTTTATCTGTTTTTAAGATTCATCACCTGCAAAGGTATAATAATAATCGCTTTTCAAATAAAACTTTAACAAAACGGTAAGATAAATTCAATTCTTTTTTACATATCTTCGTCCGCTATTGAAAACATTGCACATAAAATGTAGGCACACAAATCTAATAAACGAGATATAATTAATTAAACGAAGAGAACTATGAGGAAAATTTTACTCGCGGTTGTCGCCCTGTCATTACTTGCAGGATCCACGGCACAAGCTTTCCCATTCAAGAAAAAAAAGAAAAAAGCGAAAACCGAACAAACCGCAACACCTCCTGCACCTAAAGAATCCGCTTTCGACAAGCAAGTGAAAGGAGCTAAACACCTACCGGGTGTTATTGATGCCTATTACACCCCGAAAGGAATTTTAATGTGGGCTATCCAAGCTCGTAACTTGGACAAAATTTACTTGATCGCCAACCGTCTTTCTGAAACCAGTGCCCCCACCGATTTCGTGGCAGGTCAGATGATCGACGATCCGTTCATGGTACGTTTCTCTACAGATTCCACGAACGTGTACATGCACTCCGTGCTTTGCGAAGACGTGCTAAGAGAAGGTGATCCGATTGCTCCCTCTTTCAAACGAAACTTCAATGATCCGATCATGAAAACGTTCGAAGTGAAAGCCTCCAAGGGAGACACGTTATTGATCGACGTGACTGCATTCTTCGGACGAGATGAAAAATGTATTACCCCGATGGCTTCCAGTCCAATGACAGGTAAAAAACCAAGTGCCATGTTCGACCCTTCCGCATCTCGTATAAAAGAGGTGAAAAACTTCCCCCGCAACATGGAAATCTCCTCTCAAATGAACTACAACGGACAAAACAGCCCTCTTACCCTTGTTGTTCGTCGTTCTGTTGTTGAGTTGGACAAAGATCCCATGCCCATGCGTTACAAAGACAGACGTGTCGGTTATTTCAGCACTCCCCGGAACTTCTACACGAGCGACAAAGACCGCGTGGAAGATTTCGAATTCATCCACCGTTGGAGAATCGAGCCAAAAGACATGGCCGCCTACTTGCGCGGAGAACTCGTGGAACCGGTAAAACCGATCGTATTCTACGTGGACAACGCTTTCCCTGAAAAATGGAGAGGTGCCGTAAAACAAGGTATCGAGGACTGGAACATCGCTTTCGAAAAAGCAGGTTTCAAAAATGTAGTTATCGCCAAAGATTACCCGACCGATGATCCTAACTTCGACCCGGACGACATTCGTTATAACTGCGTGCGTTACGCCGTAACACCTACTGCTAATGCAATGGGACCGAGTTATGTGGACCCTCGTTGCGGTGAGATTCTCGTGGCTGACGTGATTTGGTATCACAACGTGGTTTCTCTTGTACACGACTGGCGTTTCGTTCAGACAGGAGCCGTTGACCCTCGCGTTCGTACAGAAGTATTCAGCGATGATGTGATGAATGAATCTTTGCGTTACGTGGCATCACACGAAATCGGACACACGTTAGGTCTGATGCACAACATGGGAGCAAGCTACTCTTTCCCCGTGGACTCTTTGCGCAGCCCGTCGTTCACGAAAAAATACGGAACCACCCCGAGTATCATGGACTATGCCCGTAACAACTACGTGGCTCAACCCGGTGACTACGAACGCGGTGTAAACCTAGTTCCGCCCGTTTTAGGAGTATATGACATTTACGCTATCAACTGGGGTTACCGAATCATTCCGAACGCAAACACCCCGGAAGCCGAAGTGGCAACATTAAACAGCTGGATCGAAGAAAAATCTGACGATCCGATGTATCGTTTTGGGGCACAGCAATTCCCGCAGACACTTGACCCGACAGACCAGACTGAAGATTTAGGGAATGATCACGTGAAAGCCAATTCACTTTGCATCAAGAACCTCAAAATCATCATGAGCAACTTGGAACAATGGTGTAGCAAGCCGGGAGCCTCCTACAAAGACATAAAAATGTATTATAATGGAATCCTAAGCCAGTACCAACGGATGCTCGGTCACGTACTAGCCTACCCCGGTGGTGTTGAATTCTCAGACCTCGTACAAGACGGCAAAGGTGGTGTAGCTAAAAAATACATCCCGAAAGACAAACAGCAAGAAGCAATCAAATGGTTAGTAAACGAGGTAACTACCTGCACGAAGTGGTTGATCACGAATGACCTGAGAGAAAAATTGGAATTAAATCCGAACATGTATGATAAATTACAATACGCAGTGGTAGGTAAGATCTTCAACGCGGGCACTCTTGGTAGTATATACGAGGGAGAACGTTCCGGTCAAAAAGACGCTTACAAACTTGATGCTTATGTAAATGACGCTTACAAATTACTCATGGCTCCGACTCTTGCATCCCGTTCACTTTCACACGAAGAAATGAACTTGCAAACAGCTTTAGTAAGCATTGCCAGCCAACTGAGTGGCCTTCAAGCTGCCCCCGCAGCCGCAGCACCGAAAAGACTTACTTCTATCGATCCGACCGAGGCATTGGCAACTTTAGAAAACAGCGTAAATAGCCAACATAAACTTTGTAGCCATGCTTCATGTAACCTGGGAGAATATGACTACTTCCGCTTGACAATGAATGCTGCAACACTTCCTGCATCCGTAGGACGTCCTGCCATGTTATCATTGTTGAAAAAAGTACAAGCTCTTTACAAGGAAAAACGGGGAACTGGAAATGCCACTACCCGTGCATTCTATGATTACCAAATCATGACTATCGACAAGTTATTCAAAGACTAGCCATTAGCCTAATATCCATAAAAGCCGGACCAAATTTGTCCGGCTTTTTTATTGGACTTCTCATTTATTAATTCTAATTTCGTTGCGACATATTAAAGAAATTTTTCTGTTATAGAAATAAAAATATTAACAACACTAAAACAATAAAGAATTATGGCAGAATTCAAGTATCAAGAACCATTTCCAATTCAAAAAGACAGTACTGAATATCGCTTACTGACAAAAGACTACGTGAAAACCATTGAAGTGGAAGGACGCAAAATATTGAAAATTCAAAAAGAAGGGCTTGAATTACTTGCCCGTGAAGCCTATACAGATGTTTCTTTTTACCTACGCGCCTCACACTTGCAAAAATTGGCCAATATACTAAAAGATCCCGAAGCCAGTGATAATGACAAATTCGTAGCGCATACCATGTTGATGAACCAAGTGGTTGCCGCTGCAGGAGAACTCCCCACTTGTCAAGACACGGGTACCGCTATCGCAATCGGCAAGAAAGGAGAAAACGTGTGGACCGATGGTAATGATGCGGAAGCCATCAGCAAGGGAGTCTTCGAAACTTACCGAGATCATAACCTACGTTATTCCCAAGTAGTTCCCTACACCATGTTCGACGAGAAAAACAGTGGTACAAACCTACCGGCTCAAATCGACCTATATGCCACTCAAGGGAATAAATACGAGTTCCTCTTCATCACCAAAGGCGGTGGCTCTGCAAACAAGACATTCTTGTACCAACAAACCAAAGCCCTGTTGACCGAGGAAGCACTGACCAAATTCATCAAGGACAAAGTGAAAGACTTGGGGACATCAGCCTGTCCTCCCTACCATTTGGCAGTAGTTATAGGTGGGACCTCTGCCGAGGCCTGTCTGACAACCGTGAAAAAAGCTTCCGCGGGATATTACGACAATCTTCCGACCGAAGGAAATGATGGCGGTCAGGCATTCCGCGATCTGGAATGGGAATCCAAAATTCAGAAAATCTGCCAAGACATGGGCATTGGGGCCCAATTCGGTGGTAAATACTGGGTACACGACGTGCGTGTCATCCGTATGCCTCGTCATGCGGCATCCTGCCCCGTGGGTATCGGTGTAAGTTGTAGTGCAGACCGGAACATCAAAGCTAAAATCACGGAAGACGGTATCTTCTTGGAACAATTGGAAAAGAACCCGGCTCGTTTCTTACCGGCAGAGAACCCCGCATTAGCACCTGCCGTGAACATCGATCTCGACCAACCGATGGAAGAAGTATTGAAAGAACTAAGAAAATATCCGGTTAAAACCCGTCTGAACTTATCCGGGACACTTATCGTTGCTCGCGATATCGCACACGCCCGCATCAAAGCCATGCTAGATGAAGGCAAACCCATGCCGGAATACTTTAAGAATCATCCGATTTACTATGCTGGACCTGCTAAAACCCCGAAAGGAATGGCTTCCGGAAGTTTCGGACCTACCACGGCAGGACGCATGGACCCCTACGTTGATCTATTCCAAGACCATGGCGGTTCAATGATCATGGTTGCCAAAGGAAACCGTTCACAAGCCGTTACAGACGCTTGTAAAAAACACGGTGGATTCTACCTGGGATCAATCGGTGGACCGGCAGCCATCTTGGCTAAGGAAAGCATCAAATCAGTAGAAATCGTTGCCTTTGAAGAATTGGGAATGGAAGCAATCCGGAAAATACGGGTAGAAAACTTCCCCGCGTTCATCATCGTGGATGACAAGGGAAATGACTTCTTTGCCGAATGGGCACACTAATAAAAATAGAGGCGAATCCTGAGATTCGCCTCTATTTTTAGCTTTCAACTTTCTCACTCTTCTACCGGTTCGAAATCCTCTTTACCAACACCACAAAGCGGACAAACCCAATCTTCCGGAATATCCTCAAATGCAGTTCCAGGTGCGATTCCACCATCTGGATCACCAACTGCCGGATCGTAGATATAACTACATACTGTGCAAATGTACTTTTTCATAGTCTTCATTATTTAAAGTTATCAACAAAAAAAATAAACTCACTATACATCACATGAATTTTTTCAATAAATTTAAGTATTTATACGGGGCATCACGAAAATGGTTATCAAAAAATTCCCGACTGGAAATCATGTCTTCTTATTTTTAGGTTTCAATACTATCATGTATTAAACCCCGTACCACGTTGTTATAAATACTAAAACAAAGGTATATTTTATTTTGATAAAAAACCTTTTTCTCGCCAAATCGTTATATCCGGAGAGAAACAACAAAAAATATGAAAATTGGTTCTTTATATGCCTTACTATCAGTCATAACATGGTCAATAATCAGTGTCATCACCCGTTTTTGCTTGTTAAACTACGAGGCCAACATTCTCGTGTTCGCCTCCATGCAAATTTTTGCCGGGGGAGTCGCGCTATTACTTATCCGGAAACCCGTAACCGTGGAAGGCTGGAAAGCAGGCATCGGTTATTCATGGTTATACACTCTGCTACAAATATTCCGGAATTTCTTTCTGGCAGCGGTTTATCTATATATCTCCAGTACCGAAACCAGTCTGTTAATCAACGTTGAAGTCGTTATAACGGCAATATTGGCCTACATCTTTTTCAAGAGAAAACCTCACAGCAGTGACATCGCGGGAATGCTCGTGATCACAATTGGTATTATCCTATTCATTCGGACCCTCCCGGAAACCATGCAACTACGAGTCTCCATTCTCATTTTCCTCGCCGTCCTAGCAAGCTGTACTCGAGCCGTCGTTGTCGAGAAAACCACGATTGCCAGTCCCAACACCTCCGTACGCCAAAAATGTGGAATCTCCGGATTCACCATGTTCTGGGGTGGAATATCAGCAATACTGTTTCTAATCCTAATTGCCCTTGTGGAACACTATTTCGCCAAAGAACTTATGGCTGTTCCATTTTCAATGCTCTACCTGCCTAAACTCTCGGCAATATTCCATCCAATGACGATTATAGCCGCCTGCGTGACAGGCTTTTTACTCACCTCACTCTCCACCTATTTATACTACGCCACCCTACAAACAGCAACGGCAGAAATCTTCATGACCTTCCGGGCATTTCAACCCATGTTAACTTTCGGTTTGGAGGCATGGATCGCAGTCTACTCCATTGACCTACGCCCCGATTTGGACACGAGAGATTACATCCTAGCCTGCATCATTATCCTAGGTTCCCTACTAATTTTAATCATGCCACCCAAACGAGTAGAAGAAAATCGTTCAAAACAATACATGACAGACTAAATAATTGAAAATAAAAAACTTCTCCACTCAATGTAACAATGGAGCGCATCCTCCCCCTTTCCAAGGGGGAGCTAGAGGGGGTTCAATCTAAAATCCCAAATCAACAAGCCCCGCACGACTGGAATCTAAAACCTAAGGAATAACACTTGAAAGAAATCGTTTGATTTCATCTTTTTGATCAGGATGAAACCAATGAATATCGGGATCATTACGATACCAGGTAAGTTGCTTTTTAGCATATCGGCGAGTATTTCGCTTTATGAGCCGGATGGCTTCCTCTCGATCAAACTTACCCTCAAAATAATCAAACCACTCTTTATACCCGACCGTATTCAAGGCATTCAAATGCCGCAAAGGAAAAAGTTCGCGGGCTTCCTCCTCCATCCCGGCATCCACCATTTGATCCACCCGACGATTGATCCGGTCGAATAACTCTTCCCTTTCCCGGTTCAACCCGATCTTCACGATGTTAAACTCCCGCTCCTTCACGCTTCCGGTCAAAAAAGAAGAATAAGGCTTTCCGGTCATCAGACAAACCTCCAACGCGTGCATAATCCGTTTGGCATTCTTTAAGTCAACCGTGGTATAGGACACTGGATCCAATTTTTTCAACAACAACCGCAACGCCTCGATTCCATCCCGTTCAAACATCTCCTTCACGGAAAAACGAACTTCCTCGTCAATCGTAGGCATTTCATCAATTCCCTTACACACGGCATCAATATACATCATGGAACCACCCGCCATGATCACCACCTTCTTCGTCTTTAACAACTCCCGTATCTTCCCGAGAGCCTGTTGCTCAAATTCCCAACAGTTAAAATAATTCTGTACAGACTCCGTTTGTATAAAAAAATGAGGAACTGCCTCCAGTTGCTCTCGTTCCGGCACGGCAGTTCCTATATACATTTCCTTGTAAATCTGTCGGGAATCACATGAAATAATCGACGTCCCATACATCTTGGCCAACTCAATACTCAAATCTGTTTTCCCCACTCCTGTCGGCCCAAGCAATACGATTAACGTCCCCATATTAATTTTAGATTTAATGATTTTAGATTTTAAATTGAAAAAATAAGCCTTGTGCGGCCGCAATCTAAAATTTAAAACCTAAAATCTAAAATTATTAAAGTCTATCTATATAATCATCCAAACTCTCGTAACGCTCGTCACGATAGTAATCGTCATCACCACCCCGGTCCTGACGATCCTCGTCGTCATAATCTCCATTGCCGAACTCTTCCATGAAACTATCATCGTAATCGCCCTCGTACTCCTCTTCCGGCTTGTCAAACTCCCAATCAGCACGTCCATCCTCATAAGAGAACTGTTCTGGAATATTCCCTTCACAAGCAATACAAACAGGCATCACGTCGGAAGAATCACGAATGTATTCCCCGGCATACTCTACCTTAAAATATTTGTTAGAGAAGAAATCATACACATATTCCAATTCAAGACATCCCGGTTTGATGATATCACTGATCTTCGTGTTATCCATGACAAGCGTTTCGCTCTCCTCGTCCTCCATCGTCATATCCATCAATGCAATCTCTTTCACCCGGTTTCCCATCCGATCAAGCGTGAAAAAAGAAGCCATTTGAGAACTGTCATAATTCAACGTTTCAACTATTTTATCGTGAAATTGTTGAAATGTCTGTTCTCCGCCAACAGCAATCTCACATCTAAAATCCGAACTAGTCGGTAAACTGATTTCAAATCTGTAGTCCATATGTTATTTCATTTTAACCTAACATCAATGCCGAACCGACGCCTAGCGCCGTTACACCCAGTACCACTAAAATCACGAAAGCAACAACAGCCAACGCCACACAGATTCCAATAATACCACAAACTCGTCCGGCACTAAGATTTTTATAGGAAATCTCCGTGTACTCCTCCGGGTGTTCCAAATAAGCTTTCCTAGGAGCGGAAGCAATAGCCACCGCCAGGATTCCCAGTATCAACCCGACAAATCCGTAACACCAGCAAAACACCAGAGACAAAATTCCCAAAACCAGCACCGCTGTAGCATTAGGAAGATCTTTTTTCTTCATTTCCGTTATCTCCATGGTCACAATTTTAATGAATTATTAATTTGAGCAAATATGAAATTAAAATTATTAGCAAGCAAACAAAACCTGCAAATTTTATTACACCGGGGGCAATTTTTTTTACTCCCATAAAATGCGCTATGGCAAGCCCCACGAACACGGCCAAGGGAATCAACCCCGGATAGGTTTTCACGGATTCCCACAACTCACCTTTCAAGAGCAATAACACCGCAGTCTGGAAACCGCATCCTGGACACTCAATCCCGAAAACACCCTTTAACAAACAAGGTAATTGATGTTCTTCCAACCATGCCCAAAAACTCAATTCATACATCCATCATGTCGAGTAAAGGAGGGTTTACGAAACACATACAGCAAAAACGACAACTAGGATAACAACCGACAAACACCACGGACAACGCCCCTTAAACAAGCGTAGCCGTGGTATTCGGTAAATCTTTCCTTTCTCCGTCACCCCCCACGATTTATTCCTTAAATTTTAAATATCATGAACCACCGTTTCCAATATATCCATCGCCTCCTTGATCAGGTTAATATTCGCTTGAGAGCCCATGTGACCGATCCGGAATACTTTCCCGGCCAATTTACCATAATTGCCTCCCACGACCATCCCCTGCACTCTCAATTCCGAATCCAAGCGCTCCCAAGTCATATGTTCCGGCACGTAAACCGCAGTCACGGTCGGAGAACACACTGCTCCTTCCACGGGGTAGATCTTCAATCCCATCTCCTTAATCCGTTCACGGCAGTAGGCAGCCACCTTCTCGTGACGAGCGATACAACTCTCCAACCCTTCTTCGAAAATCAGCTCGCAAGCCTTATGCAATTGGGCTGTTCCCTGCCAGTAGGGCGTGTACGGGAAGTACCCGGTTTCGGTTACATTCCGGAAAGGTAACAATGCCTCATACCCGGCATAATTCACCTCCTCCACAATTTTCCACGCCTCTTCACTCACCGAAAGGAATGACATATTAGCCGGGGCCGAAAGACATTTTTGCGAACCACCCAACGCGAAATCCACGTGCCAATCGTCCACGTGAATCGGGGTTCCACCCAGACCGGAAACGATGTCCACGCAAAGCAACGGTACACCGTACTTCACTTTCAAATCACCAATTTCTTTCACCGGATTCGTCGTCCCACTAGGAGTTTCGTTCTGCACCATCGTGATCATTTTGGGCTTGAACTCCACGATCGCTTTCTCCACGGCATCAAAATCATGGATCGTTTCATCATAGCCAAAATCCAGCACCTGAATCTCGCACCCCAACGCCTTGGCCATATCGCCAAATCCCTCACCGAACAATCCGGTAGAAAGCACCAGCACCCGATCCCCCGGTTTTAACGTGCTTTTCAAGGCCGTCCACAACACCAACATACCTTCTCCCGTCTGAATCACCACCCGATTACGGGTTTCCATCATCTTCTGCAACAATTTTTCCGTATCCTTGTACAGCGCCAGATACTCCGGCTCAAAATCGGCAGACCCGAAATTCGTGGCAGCAACTTTCAAAATCTCCTGGGGAACAGCAACAGGTCCCGGTACTAACGGTATAAGATATTTTTCCATCTCTTTTGAACTAATATTTAATTTTCTTAACTCTTAATCATTCACTTTTTCATTCCATCCTTTCCCAAACACAAGGAAACAAACATGTATTACTCAACAAATTAATGGAGAAAAACATCTTCTAGCACTTTCGCGTACCGAATTATTTCCGCCATTCCAAATATAGTAATAATTTCAGATTCTATCATGTTTCCAACTTTTTTCCGGAATAAAAATACATGGCAACAAGAATTCGATATAACCCCAAGTCGCCTAAGAAGAGTTACCACTCAAAGAGTTAGAAAAAATCTGAACAAGTAATCAAAGCAAAATAATCCGGCATTAAACCCGATTTTATACACTAAATGAAAATAAATACATGACTACATCCGGATCACTACCATGTAAAACGCTATTAGAACGCTATTAAAACCCTATTAAAACGCTATACGGAATAGCGTTTTATCAAGGATTTATAAGCTTACTG
Source organism: Butyricimonas faecalis (assembly GCF_003991565.1). Classification (NCBI taxonomy): domain Bacteria; kingdom Pseudomonadati; phylum Bacteroidota; class Bacteroidia; order Bacteroidales; family Odoribacteraceae; genus Butyricimonas; species Butyricimonas faecalis. The sequence goes on from NZ_CP032819.1 coordinate 1,430,819, forward strand.
AAAACTTTATACCCGGAAGTGATCCGCTAGTAATAATGATTTGTAATTCTATCGCGTTAATACTTTTCATATAACCCAAGATGAAAACATATATTATACTTTTATCGCGGAAAAGGAAATCAAAACAAAAAAACAAACTTATTTTATGCCAATTCGTCATAATAACTGGAAACGCAAATTACAGGTACATTTTTTGTATAAAAAACAATGAAGTGTACTCGCAAAACACGTTTGGATTAAATATTAAAATGTATATTTGTACTTTAATTAGAAATTAGTTTTTAAAGAAAGAATGAGTGGAGTAGAAAAATTAGTGGAACAAATTATTGAAACGCTGAACGAAAATAAAGCTGTTGACATTGTAAAAATTGATTTAAGAAGAATTGAGAACTGTTTCTGTAGTTTTTTCGTAATATGTCATGGAACTTCCAACACACACGTGACCAGTCTTACAGACTCTGTCTACGACGAAGCCAACGAAAAATTGGGAGAAAAACCATTACACGTGGAAGGAGAACAACAAGCCCAGTGGGTTGTATTGGACTACGGAAATGTGGTTGTACATATATTTCAAAAAGAACAACGAGATTATTATCAACTTGAAGATTTTTGGGCTGATGCGGAAATAACGAATGTAGAAGAAAATTAAAATTAAATATGGCAGAAAATAACAAAAAGGATAGTTTCAACTTTCCCCCTGTCGGTGGGAAAAACAATAAAGGCCCGAAATTCGGCGGCTACTGGTCATTTATCATCATCGCCGCTTTCATTATCGGGATTCAATTTTTCAGTATGCCCTCGAATCCGGAACGGATTTCTTGGCAGAAATTCAAAACAGATCTTTTAGCGAAAGGTGAGGTAAAAGATATTTACATCGTCAGAAATGGCGGTAAAGCCGAAATCACCTTAAAACCAGAGAAAGTGGAAGCCCACAGCGACCTAGTGGCAAAAGGATTTAACCAGAAAAGTGTAGGTCCGCAATACTACGTGCCTTTCGGAACACTGGAGCAATTCGAAAAGAATTTACAAGACGCGCAAAAAGAATACCCGGAAGAGGCATCCAACGTGTTTGTCGATTATAAAGACGATTTTAACTGGTGGGGAGAAGTCATCACACTATTCCTGCCCATCGCTATTTTCGTGGGAATCTGGATATTCTTCATGCGACGCATGAGCAAGGGAGCCGGTGGCGGTGGTGGCGGTGGCATTTTTAATGTCGGGAAATCCAAAGCAAAATTGTTTGACAAAGAATCCAATATAAAAATTACGTTCAAAGATGTTGCCGGATTAGCCGAAGCCAAACAAGAGGTGGAAGAGATCGTATCTTTTCTCAAATCCCCGGATAAATACACCAAATTAGGAGGAAAAATTCCAAAGGGAGCCTTGTTAGTAGGGCCTCCGGGAACCGGTAAAACCTTGATGGCAAAAGCTATGGCAGGAGAGGCTAACGTACCGTTCTTCTCCATGTCGGGATCGGACTTCGTGGAAATGTTCGTCGGAGTGGGGGCTTCCCGTGTACGAGACTTGTTCAAACAGGCCAAAGAAAAAGCTCCTTGCATCATCTTTATTGACGAGATTGACGCCATCGGTCGGGCAAGAGGCAAAAACCCGAACATGGGAGCCAATGATGAACGAGAAAACACATTGAACCAATTGTTGACCGAAATGGACGGTTTCGAAACAAACTCGGGAGTCATCATACTGGCAGCCACGAACAGGGCTGACATCTTGGACAGCGCCTTGTTGCGTGCCGGACGTTTCGACCGCCAGATATACGTGGATCTTCCGGAATTAAAAGACCGGGAAGAGATTTTCAAGGTTCACTTGAAACCATTGAAACTCGCCGAAGACATTGACTACGCCTTTTTGGCAAAACAAACCCCGGGATTCTCCGGAGCAGATATAGCTAACGTGGCAAACGAAGCAGCCTTGATTGCAGCCCGAAAAAATAAATCGGCCGTGGAAAAACAGGATTTCCTGGACTCAATTGACCGTATCGTGGGCGGACTTGAAAACCGCAGCAAAGTCATCAAACCAAGTGAAAAGAAAGCGATTGCTTATCACGAAGCCGGACACGCCACCGTATCGTGGTTACTACAACACGCCCATCCACTATTGAAAGTAACCATCGTACCACGAGGGAAAGCCTTGGGAGCCGCTTGGTACTTGCCGCAGGAACGCCAAATTACCACGAAAGACCAATTGCTTGACCAGATGTGTTCCGTGCTGGGTGGGCGAGCTGCCGAGGAAATCGTGTTCGGGGAAATATCCACGGGGGCACAAAATGACTTGGAACGTGCAACGAAACAGGCTTACGCCATGGTATCCATCTACGGGATGAGCGACAAAGTAGGTATGTTGAGTTACTATGATTCCACAGGTCAGAGCGATTTCAGTTTCACCAAGCCCTATTCAGAGAAAACAGCAGAATTGATTGATGCCGAGGTAAAAGATATGGTTACTGCCGCTTATGAACGGGCAAAGCAACTATTAAACGATCATAGGGAACAACATCGTCAAGTGGCAGAATTGCTGATTGAACGGGAAGTGATCTTTAGTGATGACTTGGAGAATATTCTCGGGAAACGTCCGTGGACAGAGGAAGAAGAAACTCAACAGCCGGAAGAGTTGTAACAGTAAGACTGCAGGATTCCCCGACAAGAAAAAACAGTATAAACTAAAAACCGAAGATTATGGAAAATTGGGTATCTGTTTTCACAACAACGCAAGAACTCGATGCAGGAATCGTGAAAGATTTGCTGGACGAGGCGGGATTTCCTGCCGTAATTTTGAATCAAAAAGATTCTTCTTACAAAACCTTCGGCGACATCAACGTGATGGTCAGCCGGGATAATCAGGAAGAAGCCAAGAAAGTTATTAAAGACTATTATGATCGTGAGTAATTTTTTAAAACGAGCAATCAGCGGCCTGCTGTTTGTCGTAGTACTAACAGGGTGTATTTTCATACACCCCATTTGTTTTTATATTCTGTTCTTTATTATCAACATTCTTGGCTTGATGGAATTCAGCCGGATGGCGAAACACATGAACATCCACGTGAACCTGTTCTTCTGCATTCTTTGCGGAAGCGTCCTTTTCACCGAGGGTTTTCTACACAACTACATGAATTATAAAGAAGGCTATCTCTATTTTTTCCTGCTGACCTTCATCATGTCCATCTGTGAACTCTATCGAAAAAAAGGGAATGGATTCCAAAACATAGCGTTCTCTTACTACGCCTTGTTATATATTAGTTTACCTTTTACCTTGCTGATTTACCTCCCATACATGACCTCGGGGAAATGGATGCCGGAAATTATCTTCTTCCCATTCCTGCTCGTATGGGTAAACGACACTTTCGCCTACCTCTCCGGCTCATTGCTTGGGAAACATAAACTTTTTCCCAGAATATCACCTAAAAAATCATGGGAAGGAGCTATCGGTGGAGGACTAATGACCATTATCGTGGGTTTATGCGTATCTCCTTACATCGAGGGGTACACGATTCGGGATACGGCTATAATTTCGTGCATCGTGGTCATCTTCGGAATATACGGAGACTTGCTGGAATCCTTGTTCAAACGCAGTATCGAGATCAAAGATTCCGGCAACATACTACCGGGACACGGGGGAATACTGGATAGATTCGACGCAATTATATTCACAATTCCTGCTATTTTTGTTTATATGGAATTCATGTATTAACTTTGCCCGCTGTTTTACTAACGTAACGAAATAACTATGAAGATACATAAAGCAGGTCATATATTATTGTTTAAAGCATTTGTACTTTTTGCTTTCATCAATGTACTCGTGTATGCCTTCATCCCGAACATCATTGTTTTCCGGGCGGTACTAATCGTCAGTAGCATCTTGTATCTCTTGATGGTTAACTTTTTCCGTTTCCCCAATAGACACATTATTGTAAAAGATAATACAATTCTTGCTCCAGCTGACGGGAAAATCGTGGTCATAGAAGAAACCTTCGAACCCGAATACTTGAAAAAACAATGTATACAGGTTTCCATTTTCATGAACATCTTCAATGTTCACATCAACTGGTTTCCTGTTAACGGAATAATCAAATTTTTCAAATATCACCCGGGAAGATATATGGCAGCATACCTGCCCAAGTCTTCCACGGAAAACGAAAGAACAACCATTGCCATCGAGACTACCAACGGACAAGAAATCGTGATGCGACAAATTGCCGGAGCCATGGCTAAACGTATTGTTTCATACGCTCCGGTCGGGGGTGTAGCCCGTCAGGACGAACATGCCGGATTCATCAAATTCGGTTCTCGGGTAGATCTATACCTGCCATTGGGAACTGAAATCGATGTCAAACTCGGCCAAAAAGTAACCGGATCACAAACCCTTATCGGAACGTTTCAAAAACCCGAATCCAAATAATCAGCTCAAGGATTCGTAAATCATTATCACTATGTCTGTTCAAAAAAAAGTAAAAAGAGTAACAACCCACGTGTTATCAGAAATGAAACTCAAGGGTGAAAAGATAAGCATGTTAACGGCCTATGATTTCTCCATGGCTCAAATTATTGACAACGCCGGTATCGACGTGATCCTGGTTGGAGACTCCGCTTCTAACGTGATGGCCGGGAACGAAACAACCCTACCGATCACGCTGGATCAGATGATCTATCACGGGGCATCCGTGGTGAGAGGTGTAGATCGTGCGTTGGTTGTCGTAGACCTGCCTTTTGGTAGTTATCAAGGAAATAGCAAAGAAGCTCTTTGTTCGGCTATCCGTATCATGAAGGAAACGAGTGCCGACGCGGTGAAACTGGAGGGAGGACGAGAAGTCGTTGAATCCGTAACCCGTATTCTGTCTGCCGGAATCCCGGTCATGGGACATCTCGGACTGACACCGCAAAGCATCCATAAATTCGGCACGTACGTGGTACGCGCCCAAGAAGACGCGGAAGCTAAAAAACTGATCGAAGACGCACACCTTTTGGAAGAGGCCGGATGTTTCGCCATCGTACTGGAAAAGATTCCGGCAAAACTGGCAGCGCAGGTTGCCAAAGAACTAACCATCCCGATCATCGGAATCGGTGCCGGGGGTAGCGTTGACGGACAAGTTCTTGTAATTCACGATATGTTAGGTATCAATCAAGAATTTTCGCCCCGTTTCTTACGTCGTTATCACAACCTATACGCCGAAATAACGGGGGCCGTGGGCAATTATATCAACGACGTGAAAAGCGGTAATTTCCCGAACGAGAGAGAACAATATTAAAAATGTAAAGTTTAGAATTTAGAATTTAAAATGAAAATAAGTATTCATTCTAAATTTTAAATTCTAAATTCTAAATTAACACAACATGAAGAATTTGGAGATATTATACGAAGACAATCACATTATCGCCATCAATAAAAAGAATTCCGATATCGTGCAGGCAGACCAAACGGGAGACGAACCTCTCAGCGAGCGTGTTAAAGCATACATCAAAGAGAAGTACAACAAACCGGGAGATGTTTATCTCGGGATTCCTCACCGGGTAGATCGCCCTGTAAGCGGAGTTGTATTGTTCGCCAAAACCAGCAAAGCATTAGTACGGCTGAACAAAATGTTTCAGGAACATGATCAGGAAATCACCAAAATATATTGGGCAATTGTTGGCAATCTTCCAGAAGAAGACCATGCCAGACTAACCCACTACATGGTGCGAGACGCTGAAAAAAACAAATCCTACGCTTATAATAAACCCAAAAGTGGAGCAAAAGAAGCCATCCTCGAATATAAATTATTGGGATGCGGCCAACGTTACTATTTGTTGGAAGTAAAACTTTGTACGGGACGCCATCACCAGATTCGTTGCCAACTGGCCAAGATAGGATGTCCCATCAAAGGGGACTTGAAATACGGTTTTCCCCGTTCCAATGAAGGTGGTGGAATCAGCCTCCATGCCCGATCCATCACGTTCACCCACCCGGTGAAACAAGAAAAGATCACCATCGTCGCTCCCCCACCCTTGAACGACACGCTTTGGAAATTCTTCTACGAGAATTTGGAATCATAAAAAAAGAGCCCGGGAAATCGGGCTCTTTATCTATAACAACCTTTGACCATTAATCACCAGTTCAAAACTAATATTCAAAAATTCGGCAGCCTTCCGGCTCAACATCATTCGACCCAAAAATATTTCAAAATAATCCATCACTGCCGAAATAGATGTATCAATTTTCAAATCCAAAATAATAGCCGAATTATCCTCGTTAAAATAAATCTTGGATTCCTCCACGGCATAATTCACCCGATCATGGATATCAAAACTTGCGAAGTCGTGATTACGCACCCGACTTCTCCGCACGTCTGTTTTGTCGGCTAAAATCAAAGCGGCAGCGATCGGATTCACGGCAGCAGCCGTACTCTCGTCATGATTACCGATAGCACTGATGACCATGGCAATCTCCGCGGGGTCCATTCCCATCCGATCCAACAACCGGAAAGCCATCACGGCCCCGCTCTGGGCATGATCAATCCGATTCACGATATTTCCAATATCGTGCATATACCCGGCAATCTTAGCTAACTCGGCAGTCCGCTTCGGGTAATTCAAAGTTAATAAAATCATCTCCGCCATTGTCGCCGCTTTCACCACGTGGGGAAATGAATGTTCCGTGTATCCTAAAGCAGACAACGCCTTATCCGCCTCCGTGATATAACACTTTATACTCTCGTCATTTCGTATATCCTCGTACGTAACTAACATAAATATTCTTTTATTATTTCAATCTTAACATTTTCAAACATAAATCAACCTCATCCGGGTAGCCTGTATGTTTCCCCTCGACATCCGACAACTTCACGGCAGGTAAAAACACCTCACTCCCTTTCGGACGACATTCAAATAACTTAATCACCATATTTAATGGTGTAACCCCCACGTCATTCGTGAGATACGTTCCAATCCCGTATACATCGTGCAAACGTCCGTCCACGAAAGTCTTAATCTTCTTTACCCCGTCCAAATCCAACGCATCACTATACACGATCGTCTTACTCTTCGGGTCCACCCGATGCTTCCGATAATGTTTCAATGCTTTCTCCGTGAATTCCAAAGGGTCGCCACTATCCCAGCGCAGGCCGTCAAACAACTTGGCATACTTCGTGTCAAAACTATTGAAAAAATTATCAGAAGTATAGGTGTCTGTCAAAGCGATTCCCAAGTAACCATCGTAAACATCTACCCAATTCTCCAATGCCAAAGCATTCGCCGACCGGTAACCGAAATGTGCTCCATGATACATGAACCATTCGTGCGGGTGAGTTCCCATCGGAGTCAGATCATATTTCATGGCAAAATACACGTTACTCGTCCCGTTCAACAAGCCCTTCATATTTTCCTTTAAAATGCCGATCACCCGATCCTGTACGTCAAAAGAAAATCTTCGTCGAGTACCGAATTCTGAAATCTCCGCTTTTATACCCGCAAAAGCTTTTGCTTTCTCCGTGGCATTTCGTTCCAAATCACGGGCCACTTGTCCGGTCATCCGAAAGTACAATTCAGAAATCATCGCCATCAAAGGCACTTCCCACAACACGGTTCGGTACCACAAACCTCGAATTTCCACGTTCAACTCTCCCCCCTCCTGACTCACCTGTACCTCGGCGGGATTAAAACGAAAACCTTTCAAAAGATCAAAAAATACCGAATCAAAATAATAACACTTCGCTCGCATGAATTTTTCGTTTTCCTTGGAAAGTACCACTCCCGCCATAGACTCCACCTCTTCTCTTAAAGCATCGGCAAAACCGGGAGGAAAACTCGTATTTCCCCTGTTCACGAAACGATAAACGACTTCCGAATCCGGAAACTTTTTTTGTATTGCATTCATCACCGTGAACTTGTACAAATCATTATCTAAAAAATCATGAATAATCATCCGCATCTATTTTATGAATACAACAAAGATTCTGATGTCACAAAGCGAGCACCCATACAAGCAGCCTTCTCGTAAATGGAGATAGCTAAATCCTCGCAACCCGAAATATTACTCATACAATCCTCCAAAATTACCAAACGTCGAATAATTTCAGGATAATCAAACATTTGCTTCAACGTGTTTGCCACACAGTGACTCTTTGCCTCTCCGGCCAACCAAATCACATCATACATCTCAAGCTCATCTTTCAATTTCACGTTAAATTCCGTGTCGACAGCACCCGCCAAAGGAATATTTGCCCGGAAAGCACCGAAAAATTCAGTCGAAGGATTCAATCCTTTCTCTACCACCTCGTAATATTTTCCCTCTCTAGCCCAACACGTCAGGGCCTCCATTAACACGGGTGTTATAGCCGCCCCCTCGCTTCCATATAAACAATGCTCCGGCCAAATCGTATGCTTGTACTCCCCTTGTTCAATCAATCGGCGTAAATAATCAACGACCTTATCTTTATCCCCGAAAGGAATCCACTCACCCGACAACACCTCCCACCACGAAATAGTCGTAAAAGGTGCCGGATGCATACCCTGCTTGTTTCTCCAATAAGACGGGTGAGCAATATCCATCACGTGATGTTCATCTGCAGTAAGAATAATCTTATCTATAACCGTCGTCTTTTTCTTAATCAACCGACTTAACCTCTCCACGTCTTTCTCTGCTCCAGGCACGTAAAGCGAACCGGAAGGCAGACAAAAATCGTTTTGCATATCCACTATCAACAATACCGTCTTCATTTCCTTACAACATTCCTAAATCATGAAACATTATCCGATATTCTGCCGCTTTCTCCCCCAAAGGCTTCGGGTAGGCTCGTGAAGACGAAGGCATCCGGTACAACCGTAAAGCCCTCCCCTTGTATTCAAAATCACTGAAACCACCCACCTTAGGCGCCTTCACCCTCACCATAGCCAACAACGTATCTGTCGCCTTTTGTCCCGTGGTCACAATTGCCTTACATTCAGGGATTCGTTCCAGAACAGCCTCCAAGTCCACGGGAGTAACAATTTCCAAAAACTGATCGGAAGCATTTCCCCGTTGACGAATCACTTCCATCGCCGTATCAAACAAGGCTACCCCCGTTTCTTCCAAAAAAGCGACTAACCGTTCCCGGCTAAACGCTTTTTTCCCCTTTTCTAAAAAATAATCTTTATCCCCGAAAAACAACAACCCGTATATCCTCCACATATCATTTTGCAAGTTCGGGTAGTAAAACTCCATCGACCAACGTGCTCTTGGTGGTGGAAAACTTCCCAACATGAGTAATCGAGCATTTGCCGGTAGGAAGGGTTGCAATGGGTGTTTTTCTATTTTACTCTGAATATCATTCATTTACCAATAATAAAATTCACTATTTCTTGTCAAAAATTACTACTTTGTCACTCGGTAAAACCAAATAACAAAACGCCTCCAAGAAAATCAAAGAACCCATCAAGTTTAGACAGAAAAAAATCAAAAATGAATTTATCAGCCTTTACCTTGAGATCTACTACAAAGGTATAAGAAAATATGATTTTCTCAACTGGTACATCAAAGCAAATCCTACAAATTCTGATGAAAGAGAAAATAACACACCAGCTGTAGCTGCAGTAACAGCTATAAATACAAGGATTTAATTCATGCACAATAGGACGATCTTCGTCTCGAACTCTTGCTTTTTCAATGGCTCACTGGATTTGTAAATTCACGGAACGTCCATGTTTCTCTCTTTCTAGTCACATCTACTATATTTATGGAATTTCTTTTATTATTTATTTTATGCTGCTAAAACCCTATTTTATGTTATCTTTGTTTCAAACTTTAATAATAATTCTGCAAATACAGAAGCTATTTCTATACCGACAAAATTCTCTCTCAAAACCAATAGAGAGAGATAAATAAAAAAAGCTTTAATTTGTGCTGATACATATAAATCAAGACAAGGTTGGAGAATGAAAATATATAACAAAGAAGACACACTGTTCGCAATATTCTTTTCATTCCGAGGATGAAATTTACTGGTTTTATGCATTCTATAAAAAGAATGCAAGCTAACTATAAGAAATAAATATACTCATAATTGTTCAGTTCAAATTTATATCGTAAAATATATGACCTTACAAGAATTCTATAAACTAGACGCCGAACTCGTAGACTATTTCACGAGTGATGAAGGCTACCGGATAAAACAACACTCCGCAATAATTGACGGGATATATAAATCAATTTTCATGTGTAACGGAAAAATAGAAATCATTTAAGCATGGGCAACTTACAAGTTATTCAAAGTAAAATATACGAGATCCGGGGACAAAAGGTGATGTTGGATTTCGACCTTGCAGAAATGTACGGGACAGAAACAAAGCGGCTCAAAGAAGCTGTAAGGCGAAATATGGACAGATTTGAAGGTGATGACTTTATGTTTGAGCTCACAAAAGAAGAAATAACCGAACTTTCAAGGACGCAATTTGCGACCTTGAAAAAAGGACGAGGAGTCAATATAAAATATCCCCCTTTCGCTTTTACAGAACTAGGAGTAGCAATGCTTAGTAGCGTCCTCAATTCTAAGACCGCTATTGAAATAAATAGGGGAATCATGCGTGCATTTGTTGCTGTTCGAAAAATGGTACTTACCCCACCTACGGACAGAATCTCGCTCCTTCAACAAGAGATGAAAGAACTCAAGGAATACCTTGAAGACGTGTTTGCAGATTACAACGACATTAACGATGATACCCGAATTCAACTCGAATTAATAAATCAAACCTTGGCTCAATTGCAAGTAAAAGATCAGCCCCTCAAAAAAAGAAACCGGATCGGGTACAGATTACCAGGTTGCGAAAACAATAGAACACACCAACCATAGTTGCAATAACAGCTATAAAAAACAAACAATGCCAAGCAATTCCATTAAAATTAGTTGTAATTTACCCAATTTTGGAACAATTCATTTGTTTGTTTGAGCGTTTTTTCTCATATTTGTAATGCTTTAAATATCCCATATTTAATTCTTGGTAAACGGAATTAAGTTTCCTAGGTTGTCTTTAGCCTACCAACACGTTCAATCAAATAAAAAAACAATAGCAAATAAAAAGGGGCAGCATTATGGAAAAAATAATATTCTTTTTACTAGTATCATTTATAACCTGCTCGTGTGTAAAGCGCAATAAACTATATAAAGAAAAGGATCCTGAAAATTTAAAAATTTCCCAGTATCTCTATCCATTTCACAAAGAAAGTCAAAATTTTTCGACAGAAATCACGATCCAAACTAAAACAACCATCCCCAATCATGCTAATATTTCAATTCCTTATTTGAAATACAACAAATCTTGGTTATTCACCCTAACTCAAGACGACTGCAAACACGCTGCATACTGTTACACTTGGGCTGCAATAAACGGACGCCCAATAAGTAAGAATTATTATTATAATACTCGACACTATTTAAACGAAGATTTACCACCTGACGTGTACTACCTTGGAAAAACACTAGGTTCTACAGATGGAGCCGGAAACGAGGTAAGATTTTCTTTTACAACGACACTAGCACCGGAATGGGCTTTCATGAATGTAATTCCCAATGTCTCGCCAGAGGTTACACAAAATAATTATCGTTTTTCCATGAAATCCGGATTAATTTGGGAAGATCTCGCGGAAATGATAAATTATGGAACAAGTATTGCTTTTCATGATGTTAACACAAATACTATTAGCAATATAGATTCAATCGTCACACATTTTGAATATAGCCAGGACAGCATACTGCTACACCTGTCTGGAAGAGGTTGCAAAATGCTGTCTGAACCCAACGGGAATAAGGCTTATATTATAGCCGCACAAAAATACAGCCCAATTCAAATCATAACGGCACAGGCACAAACAGTGAAACTATACCCCTCCCGAGTAGAGAATGATTTACAAGGACAAGTAATAAACCGAATGTTTTCAAGCATTGCAGATACAAAAAAATTCATTGAATCACAATTATCACGGGATGAAAAAGAGCGAGAGGCCGTTTGCGTGGGAGTTCATGGCACGGGAACAGACTGGGTCGAATTCTTTTTATGGCTAAACGATCAATATGGTAAAGACGGGAACGATTCGATGTGGTTCACCAGCCTAGAGGAATATTATGAATACAATTATTACCGTGTACACAGTACCATACAAAAAATACAAATTGACGCGCACACCCTAAAAATAAAAATAGATATTCCAACAGGAGCCTATTTCTATTACCCCTCTATTACTCTAAACCTGGAAGGCATATCCCAAACAGACATCACATCAATCACAACTGATAATACAATCACAGGGTTATCATGGGCTGACTATAAAGAAAGTCTCATGATAAATATTGATTGCCGCAAATATCTTCTTGAACATGCCACACATTTTATAGAAGAGTATGAAAAGAATCCAACATTCATGAATAAATGCGATGCATCATATTTCGTGAATATGTTAAAAGATTCTCCCCAGAAAAAAGCCTTATTAGAAAGAATTGAATAAATAAGGGAATATCTCAAAAGAGGTGGCAGTGAAACCAACGAAAGAGATTTATGTGAAACACGAGTTAGAGGCAATTCTATTTACTATCTCTTTTTCCTTTTCTTCTCCACGGACCACCCGAATTTACCAATTTTTTCTCCCAGTTCAAAATACCCACCATGCAGATACACCAACGGATCAGCACTCGCCAACTCAAACCTACCGCTATCCTTATCCAAATAACAATCATCTGCCTGCACGTTCACCACCTCTGCAACAAACATATGATGTGATCCCAAAGGAATAATTTCCTTCACCCGGCACTCGATCGACACCGGAGACTCCTCAACAATCGGGGCCTTCACCACCTCTGCCTTTCCCGGTGTTAGTTTCATCTCCTCAAACTTATTATAATCCTTCCCGGAACGTACCCCACACCAATCCGTGGCGTATGCCATATCCTTCGTGGTCAAGTTAATCACGAACTCCATATTTTTCTGAATAATCGGGTACGAATATCGCTCCGGCCGCACCGAAATATAACACATGGGAGGATTCGTACACAATGTTCCCACCCATGCCACCGTCAGCACGTTATATTCACTCGGCTCACTCCCGCAACTCACCAACACGGCGGGTAAAGGATAAATCATATTTCCCGGTTTCCAGTTATGTTTCATGTCAATCTATTTTATGAGTGCAAAGATAAAGGAAAAGGTCTGCTAAAAAAAGACCTTTTTTATCCATTCCGTCCATTTCCGTGTACTGCCAATCCGACACGCGAAACCGACAAGTCGTCTTATCGTGTCACTGACAAGCCGTCTGGCACACCCTTTGCTATTCCATCAAATGAATAGGACCAGCTATTTTTTAATAACCGATCTCTACTCATTCGATCACTTAAATATTTAACACTTAAATTATAGGAGATTTTATCATGGGTGCAGCCGGAAACAAAAAACCGAAAAAAAGCAAGAACAAAAAAGATGTTCCGTCTTATTTAGCTGAAGAAATGACACACGAAACACCTCTAAAAAACAAAAAGCACAAATAAAAATATGCTTATGGGAAAACAGAAGAGGGGATTTTAGGATTTCCCCTCTTCTTTGCTATCATTACGTTCCAAGTTTCGCGATAGGCTCTATCAAAAAATATTATCACTCGGCCGTGACCTTTCGTGTTACAATTATGCGTATATTTGTCATATATTCAAATAAAATACCTATCTGCCATGGCACGAGAAAATTATGTACGATTCGACTGGGCAACCAAACGATTGTTAAGACAAAAATCAAACTTCGTGATTCTCGAGGGATTCCTCTCCACGTTACTGGGTGAACGTATCAAAATTGATCGTATGCTGGAAAGCGAGGGCAACCAGCAACATGCTGAAGATAAATTCAACAGGGTCGATATGCTGGCTGAAAACAGTAAAGGAGAACTCGTTATTATCGAAGTACAGAACAACCGGGAGCTGGACTATTTTCATCGTATGTTGTATGGAGTATCAAAGGCTATTACCGAATACATCACGAAAGGAGAACCCTACTCGCAAGTAAAAAAAGTATATTCCATAAACATCGTGTACTTTGACCTGGGACAAGGGGAAGACTACGTGTATCACGGGAACACTTCTTTCGAGGGAATTCATAAACATGACACCCTTAAACTATCTTTACGACAACGAGAACAATTCATCAGAGAAAATGCTGGAGATCTTTTTCCTGAATACTACGTGCTACGTGTCAACGAGTTTGATAAACTGGCTAAAACTCCCCTTGACGAATGGATTGCTTTCCTGAAAACAGGTGAAATTGCCGACAACACAAAGACTAGCGGATTATCCGAAGCCCGAGAATTACTACGTCTTGACCATCTTAGTCCCAAAGAACGTGCCAACTATGAAGCACATTTGAGCGCCCTACAATATCAACGCAGCGTGATCCAATCCGGTTGGATTGAAGGAAAAGCGGAAGGAAAGGTTGAAGGATTAGCAGAAGGGAAAGCCGAAGGGTTAGCCGAAGGAAAGGCTGAAGGGTTGGCTGAAGGGTTGGCTGAAGGAGAAAAAAAGAAAGCCTTGACGATAGCGAAACAAGCAAAAGAAATGGGTATGTCCATCGAAAATATTCTTTTACTAACAGGATTAAAAAAAGAAGAACTCCCATTTTAAACCAGAAATTTCACCCTCATTTAAAAGAAATACAACCCCAAAATACAAATAACTAGCATATTAAAATCCCCGGAATTATTTGTCCGGGGATTTTTTACTTGATACGCCAAAACTCCCACGATCTAAAACATTTAATCCCCTATTCCATAAAATATATGATATCTTACATGAATTTTTATCGTATTTTTAATATACCAACTCCTATTCAACTCCCATTTATTTCCCATTCAACTCTATTTATAATAAAAATAAATTATTATTTTATTGTTTTTATAAATTTAATATATTATCTTTATATCGATTTATATACATGTATAGATTACAATAAAGATTGAATCACTTTGTGAACTAGGGTTGGTCACGTTTATAAACCGAACTTGAAAAATAAAAAAGTATGGCATCATTGAAAGACTCTTTACTGGACGGCATATCTGGAAAGCTGGATAAATACATCATTTACCGGGTGGGTAACGAAACGTTTATCCGGAAAAGGCCAAAAAAGGTAAGCAATCCGAAAAGCGAGAAACAACAGATGCAACGGGCAAAACTTCCGGGAGCGCAAACCATGTATAAAGCACTGGATGGTAGCCTACTAAAAGAAATTTGTAACCTAGCGGCCCGGTATAACGAGAAACGTTCAGGGTATCACTGGTTCTTGGGTAAAAACATGAACCTGTTCGGGGCGAACCATTACATCGACTATTCCCGCCTGGAGTTTTCGGACGGTAGTCAACAATTACCTTTCGGGATCACGACGAAACAGACCCAACCCCATGTTGCAGAACTGTATTGGACGGATAACTCCAGCTCGATCACCGCACAATCCACAGACCGGTTAATGGTGGCCGTAATATTTGACAACGAGCCTTATACTCCAGTATTACTGGAAGATACTAATACTCTACGAAAAGA
Source organism: Butyricimonas faecalis (assembly GCF_003991565.1). NCBI lineage: Bacteria > Pseudomonadati > Bacteroidota > Bacteroidia > Bacteroidales > Odoribacteraceae > Butyricimonas > Butyricimonas faecalis. The sequence continues at coordinate 1,446,342 of NZ_CP032819.1, forward strand.
TGGTTACGCACGGGTTACCCTACCGGAAGGTGAATGGCAAACCGCACATTTATACTGTTTCTTCGGACGGGATGATTTGAAAAACTTCTCTCCCGGAATTCATTTTCAAGTGACGAAATCTTAACACGAAGGTATTATGGCAATTTTTGAATCTACTATATTCGAAAACCTATCGGGAACCGTGGGTAACGTGACCAGCTACAAGCTGAAAGGCAAACAAGTGGCAAGAGCGAAAATTTTCTCCCGGAAAGACGCAAAGACGCTTCAACAATTAAAGCAAAGAACCCGCATGAAAACCATATCGCTCTTCAAACACCACCTGACCCCGATCTTAGCCTCCGGATTCTGCACTTCTTCAAGAAAGGATGCATCTAACCGTTTTTTGGCTCTAAATATGGGGAAAGTTGAAGTCGATGACGAGTTAAACGTAACGATTGACCCGCTACAACTGGCCATTTCCGACGGTCCCTTGGCTTTACCTGTAATCGAGGCAGAAATTGACCATGCCGGCCACCGGGTCATCTTCCGGTGGAAAAAACAGCCGTTAATGCCTTATATGTATAAAAACGACTGTTTACACGGGGCAATCTACGAAACCCAGGTTGGTCGGAGCCGAAAAGTGATATTGGGAACCAGAGCCGAGGCCGGAGAAGCAACCTGGGAGCTCCCCAAGATTGGGATTCCCATCATCTGGTAATTTACGGTTTCGCAACCACCGCTGACGGTCAAAAGTCCTCCCCGACTTTGGGCGTGTTGAAAAGTGAAGAGTAGTAACAAGATAACCTTCCTGTAAGACCAGCTTTATAAAATTAATCTTTTTTAAAGAGATAAGGATAACCCTGTCCGATTTCGTGACGTATACGCCATAGAATTTGAATATTCTATTAGTCATTCTTTCAAGGACTAGCAGAAGATGGTGAGAGGATATGTCAATTCGTAAACTAAACTAATCAAAATAAAATAAAAAAGAGACGCTATGAAAAAAATTATTTTTTTATTGGCAATGACTACATTCCTGTTCAGTGATTTTGCGATGCAAGCACAAAGCAAAAAAGAACTACGGGCAAAAAGAAGAGCTCACAGGGAATGCATGAGGATGCATAACAGAATGGTACGCGAACAACAAAATATGATCGCCTACCAAGATGCGGTAAAAGCCCTTAAAAGTAACAGTTGGGTATTACAAGCCAACACGTTGTTCAACAATTTCGGGGCAGCCATTCCCGTAACGAACAACTTGAACTTCGTGGCCATGGACAACAATCAAGTTTCCTTGCAGCTGGCATTTAACGGGTTTAACCCCGGACCGAACGGCTTAGGCGGGATCACGCTCACCGGCTGGCCTTCCAGTATTAACGAAAGAGTTGACAAAAACGGGAATATCACTTACACGTTCAACGTGATGGGCGCCGCTTTATTCGCTCAAGTTACCGTTCGCCTCGGCTACGGGAGTAATTACTCTACAGTAACCGTAAATTCAAACACGAATGGAAACGAGTTAACGTTTTCCGGGAACTTGGTTCCTTACAGCCAGTCAAACATTTTCCAGAGTGGATTCAGTTTTTAAGCAAGCAATAGAAAGATTCTCGTTTAATATTCAATTACTCAGTCACATTCGTGTGAAAAAAGGCTCCTTACGGAACCTTTTTTTTATTTTAACCGGACCAATACATTTCGTATTCTATCGCCTGAGGAGGGGTGCTCCGCCTTGTACTGCATCAAGGTACCCGCTTTACTATAAAGCAGGAAATGGGGTATTCCTTTGATATTCATCATCGTGGCAAATTGATCTCCGGTCACGATATATTGGTGACCGTGCATGTTTAATTGTTTCATCTTTTCCTTCCATGCTTTTTTGTTCGTATCGAGCGAGATACTGATAAATTCCACCATGGGATTATTTAGCTGTTTTTCCAGTTTCTGCAAGTAGGGAACTTCCTGACAACACGGGCCACACCATGAAGCCCACAGGTCTATGTAAAGGTATTTTCCCCGAAAATCCGCTAGTTTATGCATTTGACCATCCACGTCCTCCAGCATCACGTCAGGCAAAGCCGCTCCTTCCATGGAATACTTTTTGGATTCGAAATTTTTTACCAGCTTCTCCCCTTCTTCCCCTAGTTCTGCCGCCATATTTTTCAAACGCAGCAAACCTTCTTCAAAATTGTTTTTATAGTTATAATTTGCCACGAAATTTTGCAACACCAAACGACTCACAGATAACACGATAGATGGTACTGTAAAACGTTCTTTCAATAGTTGAATCTGTTCCTCCGGTGTCTCACGTTCTTTTTTCAGGTAATTGAACACGAAAGAATTCGTGTTATAAAAACGTAAAGCCATGGGATCATCCAAAACCTCGTAGACCGGGGGAATCAGTTCATTCATACCATCGGGTAACGCCTCTCCATTTCGGGAATACATATAAGTCACTCCATCCAGAGCTTGTATAAAAAACAAATAAGCTTGTATTCGCAGGTAGCTTTCCGTCATATTGGCAGGCCGGAATTCTTCTATCACGTCATTCACACGAATATAGATTTCACCCATACTATTTTTTAGCTCGTTCGCAACGGGCGGGTTATCCCATATCGATCGACTTTTATCCAGGTAAAAACGATTATAGGTTATCAATGCCGCGTTGTTCCGATCCTTTTTATCCACGGCCATTTCTACCCTCCGATTTTTGAATTGAATATCAAGTTCAACTTTTGTTCCCGGTTCAATATATAATGCCTGTTCAAACGGCCACTTATTTTGTCCGGTTCCCACGACTCCCATCAATGTTACGATCCGAGATGTGTCACCATCCAGTTGGAGTGAAAAAAGTCCTGTTTGATTTTCAACCGATAAAGAATCTCTCTTGTTTCCATCAATCAAAAATAATTGATATTCCGAATATTCTCCCGGACTTACCCTTCCGGTAATCTCGGCGGGTCCTTTCTGCCCGCAACCGATGGTTGCAAGCAGAAGAAGAATACTGATTATATGTTTCATTTTACTTTATACATTATTTTTATCGGCTTGTAGGCCACGTTTTTGTAAGAATTGATCAAACGCCCGGTCCTCGTGTCGTAGATATAGATATACCCGTTTTCACCGGATTCATCCGAGCGATAAGCTCCCACGTACACTTGAGATTCATCCGGGCTAACTGCCATTGTCGTGATCTCGGCATTAGGAGTGTCATCAATTGTCGCCCACGATTCGGTCGGGAAGGAAGAAGAAGAGTAGTACCAACGATAAATCCTATTACCTTGCGCGTAGAACAAGCATTGGTAAGAAGGACTGGCTACTTTCGGATTCTCTTTTTCAAGAACCGGATTGGCAATCACTCTTTGTACATCTCGATAATCAATACCTACAGACTGATAAGTATCAGGATCTTGCAGGTAGATATAATTACCTAAAGAGGTTTTCCAAATCTCACCATTCTTACGTGTCAATACGGTAAATGACGATCGTTTCTCATTCTCAAATATTGCAACCACCTCATGATTTTCATCCCAAATTGCACCGAATTGGGAACAATCGTTAACCGTATATCCGTTATAATAACATATTGTATGCAAATCCGTATCCCACAGATAATACGCGGGGTTATAGTCGTCAAAATAACCGTGGTGTACCAAAGAATAGGTAGATTTCAACACCGTATGAGAGAGTATTAATCCCTCCATACTGGCCAAATTATACACTTTTCCATTCTCGGACAGAGCGATTGCCGTACGAGCCGTGTTGTCCAGCATCATCATTGCCACGGGGACAAAATCTGAAAACTCGGTAGCTGTTACGATATTCTCCAGTTCGAGCGTTTTGGCATTTACCATATAAATAGATGGATCATTTTTATAACTGATAAATAGTTGGGATAATCTTTTCGACATATCCGTGGGTGATTTCGGGAATACAATTCCGTGATTATTCGTTGACAAGCAACGCATTTCAAAATCCCCCATGCTTCCATCAGCCATCTGACGCATGAATGAAAGCATCCCCGTCCCGTCATTACTTTCACTCAACACGGCAATTCCCTCTTCGTAAGGCGAATTAATATGCAACTTGAACTCGTAGAAGGCACTACTATGTTCGTTACTTACTTTTACCCGCATCGGGAAAGTACCTAACTCCTGACAGTCCACGTACAAAACCGATGAATCTGAATAAAACTTGTAATCCATATCCCATTGGAATGTCAAAGGAAGATTTTTTTCCTTTTGAGTTACATAAGGGGTGATGTCAATCACCAGCGTCTGATTTTTATCCCGGTTATATTCTTTCTGCAAACTATTGGTATCAATAGCCACTTCGGATATCCGAACCGTGTCAACCGTCGTGTCATCATCAAAACAACCGATTGCCAATAGGCCCATTAACCATATATATAAATATTTCAACTTCATAATCATCTGTTTTTATTACATATATCATTCATTCTATCAATACGGTTTCGGGATGTCATTTCGCCCGCTTTCCAATAATTCCGGATTTGCTTCAAAGAAATCATACATGGGAATCAAGATATACTTGGTTGCCGCGTAATTATACTCGTCCATCCACCCGTATTGAACTTTTTCCAAATCCGGACCGTACATTTCAACCATGCCTTTATACGTGGCCGGGGCACTTTGCTCCATCGCCCGGAAGTATTCCATGAACTTCACCCATTTCACCGGGTCCCACACTCCTAATTTATGATTAGGCCATGTTAAATTACCTTGCCAATCTTTCCATTGAGGCGGTTCCACGATGTTATTGAAAGAGGCTATTGCCACGGTCAGTATCTCATTTTCCGGCTCAAAATCATCTGTTGATACCAAACGGAAAGCTACCTGCCAATAGGTATCACTCCCTAAATCTTCTCGCAAGATAGTCACCGGAAGTACTCCATTCACAGAATCCGCTTTAATAATTAACTCCGTTGGTATCATATAATGTTCTCCCGCTTTAGCTGTCGTTTTGTCGGCCACAACCTCCACCTTGAAAGAGCGTTCTTCTTTCACCGGAGCCCCCATTATTTTCACGGGAAGTTCCATCTCATGGGAAGTGACTTCCAATTTTGTCACCCCGAAAGAGTATACCACGCTATCCTCCGTGAAGTAAATTCCGGTACGGGAAGAGTCGAACAATTTATAATCTTGTTCGTTGCAAGAAGTCAGTCCTGTACCGAACAACACGAACAAGCAACTGGTAATTATATATGTTATTTTTCTCATATGTTTCTTATTTACGATTTCATCTTCTAAATTCAAACTCCTGTGACGGAATATCCACCACGTAAACTTTCTTGTCAGCGGGTATAATTTTACCCTCCACGTTCAAAATATCCAGATTCAACCGTTTCATATGGTAGAAAGACTGGCCTTCCCCGGCAAACTCTTTATACCGGTCATCCGTGATCTTGTCAATCGTCAAAGTTTCAGCCGGGGTTCTTTCGTCCAGAGCTACCAGCCCCCGACTTTCCAGCAATTCATTAAAATAATCGAGGGCTTGGTCATAATGTCCTAATTTCAAAGCACTCTCTGCCGCAATATAATACATTTCAGACAAACGAATCATATTGATCCCGCGAATTTGTCCCGCCGGACGGGAATTTTCGTTATTGTTCAACACGTAAGAATCCGTCAATTTATCTAACTTCCATTTTTTAGTCACGTCATTATACGTGTACCATGCGCTCCAACGATAATCATTCCCAATCCCATCAACTTGGTACAATTGTTGAATATTGTAACGCATTTCAAGAGAATATGCCGTTTGAGAATTGTGTAATACCTTGATCACCGGCTCAGCAAAGCTCTTGGAATAAATCCCGAACACGGTTTCCTTGGATGACAATTTTCCCGCCATATCCCCGGTGATCTCCGTGTAATCCAATAAAGAAAGTCCGGGAGTCTGTATCACTTGTCGCGCATAATATAACGCACTATCCAATACGCCTTCTGTCAGGTAAACTCTTGCTAGTGTTGCTTGCACAGCCTGCAAATTAAAATGGATATTTTGGTCTTTCAGGAAATTGGCATTCGAAGAGGCCGATGCATATAACTCCTCGTCATCCAACAGTTGTTCTGCCGATTTCAAATCCGCGACAATCCGTTTATACACGTCTTTAGCTTTCAGCATGTCTGGAGCGAACAACGAGAACCGGGTAGAATAAGGAATCCCGTCAGCCCCCTCGTTTTCCGTGATCTGCTCACTGAAAATACGCAAGAGGTCAAAATGCATGAATCCCCGTAGTCCCAAAGCCTCTCCTTTATAAATATTATAAAATTGCATATCCGAAGGAGAAAAATGTTCCAAATGCTCCAAGACATTATTTGCATACGCGATATTGGAATACATCTCACACCAGATATTGTAGAAACGATCTTCCACTTTCGTATTTTTATAGTCATATAGCATGAGCGGCTCTGCCTCTTCATTATTTGAGGAAGTATAATATTGAGCCATCAAGTCCAAGGCGTAATAACTCAAATTCTGCCCGTAAAGTCCTGCTGTCCCCATTTTGGCATAAACCCCATAGAGGGCATTCTCAAATCCCTTCGCATCTTTCAACAAATCGCCTTCCAGTACTTCTCCTTTAGGTTGCACGTCCAAAAAGCTGTCACAAGAACTTCCCCCGACGAACAAGACTAAAAGTATCATTATATTTCTAAATCTTATTTTCATCATCTTTCCTTTTAAAATGTTGTACTAAGCGTAAATTCAAACCCGTTACTATATAGATAGATTGTTCCCCGCTCAACTTTCACGTTTGACCAACGCACAATATCAGTCATATTCACTCCAACACGTAAATTCCGAACCCCAATTTTGGAACAGATATTCTGTCCGAATTCATAACCGAAATTTACCGTTTCTAACGTGAATACATTTTCTTTTTCCACGAAACGATCGGAATGTTTCGGATTCGTCCCCCACCCGTCGGAATCGGCAATATCCTTGTAAAAAGCAATATCTCCCGGATTCTTCCAACGACTATCAAACACCCGTTTATCCGCATTCTTTTTCGGGTTTGCACCTTCCACTTTCGTGGCACGAGTCTCGTTGTACAGGTAAGCACCACATTCGTAACGACCTAACAGATAGAGGCTGAAACCTTTGTAGAACAAATTGGTGGAAACTGTCCCCCGGAATCTCGGCTCGGTATCCCCGATCACAAATTTGTCATCCGCTGAATACTCGAAAGTTCTCTCCCCGTTCAATTTTATAAATACTTCTTGTCCTGTTGCCGGGTCAATCCCTGCCGATTTAACCACCTTCAATGCCGTGGTAGATTCCCCTTCCTCATACTGTGCCAACGGAGTTTTTGAGTCCACTTTATTGGCATCTTCATTCGCTTTTTTTAGGGCGCTGTTTATTTTCAATATCCGGTTCCGGTTCATACTTCCGGTAGCAGCAACCTGCCAATAGAAATCATTTTTCTGCACAAGCATACCATCCACTTGGAATTCCAATCCTTTGTTCTCCATCTCTCCAATATTTTCTTTGGCTGAAGTTGTTCCGGTAGAGGGGGCACGAGAGGCATCCAATACCAGATCGGTAGTTTTTTTCAAGTAAATGTCAAACGTAAAATTCAACCGACGATTGAAAAGACTGATGTCCGTCCCGAGGTTATACGATAACTCCCGTTCCCAACCTAAATCTTCATTACCGATATCTTGCGGAACAGCTCCTATCCCGTTTAAATATTCCAGATCCCCGGAGAATTGATACATGGTCATTGCCTGGAAAGGAGAGAAATTTACCTTACCCGTGTATCCCAAACTTCCCCGGATTTTCAGAATATCAATTTTGCTGGAAGTAACAAAGCTTTCATTGTGTATGTTCCATCCCAATCCGGCCGACCAGAAGTTACCATAACGGTTGTTGGCTCCAAATTTGGATGATCCGGTCACCCGATAAACCACGTCTGCATAATAACGGTTATTATACATATAGTTGGCATTCACGAAGAATCCCAATTCCGTGCTGATAGCTTGAGTTCCGGTCGGTTTTTGATCCGTTTTATCTGAATAACCAGCGGCCTGCCCCATGAAATTCAACGCATCATCATAAAAGCCCACTCCTGTCATGGTGGAAGACTCGCTGGTTTCCTTCCTGATTTCCACACCCGCATTCACACTGTATAAACTATTATTATCGGTCATCAAATTAAACGCACCTGTCAGCGTTCCGGCATAAGACACGCCACTTTCATTTTTCTGGGTCAATGAACCTTTTTTAGAAAGTTCGGTTTCCGTTTTAAAATCCTGAGAATCGGGAGATTTGAACACTTCGTTGTTGGAATTGGACACGGTAATATTAAAGTTTCCCGACAAGCGAAACAATTTGTTGATCTCCAAACGGAAATCCGTGGTGTTCGAGAATGATTTATCTTTAGAAATATCATAATTCCCTAAACTAGCCTCGTACAACGGGTTATCCATATCCCAAGATAGATTCCTGTTATACTCCCCGAACTCGTTATAGATCCGATCGTAAGGATTCATTTCCACGTACTTGGAGAAAGAGCCGTAAGGAGATTGCTTGTAATTCACCTCACTGTAGGTCGTCCGGTTGGCCATGGTCAACTTATTCTGTAGATGGTATTCCAATTTAAACCCCAGATTATAACGACGACGATAGTCTTCTTTCATCACTCCCTGCACGTTATTGAAACGTCCGGATAATTCGTAACGGACATTGGAAGCCCCGCCATACAAACGTAGGGAGTGATCGTGAGAGAAAGCCGTGCGCGCCGGCTGCGACAACCAATCCGTGTCAACACCCCGTTGCACTTCCTGGTAACGTTCATTATACAATTTGTCCAATGCATATTGTTCTCCCTCATTTGTAATATTTCCCCAAGGATCTTTTTGCACCTCGGTTGAATACAATCCCGCCAAACGTTCGTATTCCAGTTTCTGGGCGGCATTCAACACATTATAATCTTTCAAGTAAGGGAATTGCACGTTTCCCGTAAAATTATAAGATACCCGCATACTCCCCTCGGCCAATTTCTTTCTCTCCACCACGATTACCCCACTGGCAGCACGTGATCCGTAAAGGGCCGTTGCTGATGCATCTTTTAATACGGTAATATTTTCAATCTCGTTAATATCCAAATCGTACAAATCCTGCATACTGATTTCAACTCCATCCAGCACGATCGTTGGTTGATTCACTTGAGTGGAACCATCCGAAAATGAACTCATTCCCCGTAACAATAATTCGGGAACATGATTCGGGTTTGACCCCAGTTCACTTCTTTCAACTAGATTCAAACCGGGTGTCAAGGCGGCCAAAGCGGCAACAACGTTTGTCCCGGAGACCGTTTTCAATTGCTCGGCGGTAACACTTTTCACGGCTCCCGTGTAACTGGATTTAGATTTCGTGAAATAACCGGTCACTACGACCTCATCGACCTCGCTCACCTCTTCTTCCATACGTACGGTCATTTCCTTATTCAATTCTACCGGAACAACCGCAGTTTTATACCCCACGAAAGTGAAAGAAAGTTCTCGAATATCAACCGGAACCACGATCTCAAACCGACCACTCCCGTCGGAAGCCGCTCCTGTAACGAGAATCTCCCCGCGTTTGGCCACAACGGTTACACCCGGGAGAGGTTCCCCGCGGGCATCCACGACAACTCCTTTTATTTGATTCGTCTTTACCACACTATCACGTACAGCAACCGGACGAGCCGGACGGATGACCACGTAATTCTGTTCCAAGTCAAAATCCATGTTCGTACCCTCTAACACTTTGCGAAATAATTCTTCCAAGGTGTATTTACGAATATCAAGAGACACTTTACGATTCACGTCCAATTCGTTATTACTGAACATGATCAACAAACCTGTCTGTGATTCGACCTGTTCAAATACAGTTTCTAAGGATTGAAGCTGCTTTTCGATCTTCACGCTTTGTGCCACTCCCGTCGCTGATAGCTGAAACACAAAACCGATCATTAGTAATAATGTTAATCTCATGATACATAAACTTTTTTTACATGGTATTTTCCCGTAACGATACCAAGTGTTTCTCTTTTTTTTCATACTTTTGTATTTGAAATTAGTACTCTCATGCTTTTGAAAAAGAGCATGAATCTTATTTAAATAAAGCGGGGAGTATGGCCGTACTTCCTGCTTTTTATTTTTCTTGTATTATTATATTCTTCTGCTTTATAATAAATTTTACATTTGTTGTCCGTTCTATCAAACGGATAAATTCATTAAAGTCTACGTCTTTTCGAATAGCCCCAGTGAAACGGTAGTTTTTACAAACTTCATTCGAAAAAACAAAATGCACATTATACCAACGTTCCAATTTCACTGTCAATAAATCCAGTGGCATATTATGAAAACGGAACATACCATCAATCCATGAGGTATATAGTTTCACGTTTACAGGTTTCACTTCAATCTCTTCGTTTCTCGTGTCTAATTCAAACTGCTCTCCCGGATGTAAAAGGTATGTCTCGTCGTGATGTTTCACTTCCACACCACCTTGTTCCAGGGTTACTTGTTCAAGAGCATCTCCTTCATAACTGCAAACATTGAAAGAGGTTCCCAATACTTTCACGCTGGAGCGACAAGTACGCACGATAAAAGGCCATTCTTTACTTTTAATCACATCGAAATAAGCCTCTCCTTTTAATTCCACCACCCGTTCTCCTTTTTCAAAGTTCATTGGGAAAGTCAATTCACTTCCCGAGTTGATCCATACTTTCGTTCCATCACTCAAAACCACGCGGTATTCTCCCCCTTCCGGAACTCTCACGGTACTCCTTTGTCTGCTGTTTCCCTCTTGAATTACCAATGTATTCAAAGAATTTTTACCTATCGTGACTCCTCCGCTGTTCGTGATATCACGTCCCAGATTTTCGCTTAATTCATATTTCTCACCACCTTCTAACACCCAGATGGCTTTCAAACTCCCCGGGGTTATTCGCGCTAACTTCTCCGGCTCGGTTCTTACAGGTGATTGTCTAAACAAAAACCATCCCGCAGTCAGCATAATCACTACTGTTGCAGCGACACTCCAACGAATAGTCAAATGACGTTTTTTCCAACCCGGTCGGGAAGAAAGTTTTTGTTCCACATTTTGCCAAGCATTTCTAATCTGAATATTCTCAAACAAACGAGCAGCCTGTACCACAGAACCACACTCTACCAACTGGTGAAGTTCTTCCTGCAATTCCACGTTCTCCAAAAGCCACTGATTCAAAAACTCTCGTTCTTCTGCAGTCAATCCCTCTTTACGAGATTTCAAAGCCAATTGTACTATATTTTCTGGTAACATGATGATTTATTCTCCATTGGTTCTATACTTATGACAGGAGAAAAGAAAAAATAGATGACAAAAATTTGAAGAAAAAATCAAAAAAATTACACGAAGAGTAACAAAATCGAATATGTTTTTTCGTTTAACTCGGCTCGTAAAACCGCTAATGCTCTTGCTAAAAGAGTTTTTACCGTGGTTACAGAAATTTCAAATTCTTCTGCAACTTCTTTATGCCGTTTCCCGTCCAGCACGATTCTTTTAAAAATTTCTCGCGTCCGATCGGGTAAACGATCTATCGCTTTATATAATTGATCAATACGGGTATTCCATTCCGATTCATCCAAATATTCGTTTTCAGCCATATCCATTCCCGAACCGATGGACTCTGTAAGAACCACTTTTTTCCCTTGCAACAAATTTAAACAATAATTACGCACGGATTGATATAGGTAAGGACGCAGACTATTTTTTATAGCGTGAAAACGCTTTCCTTCCCAAAACTTAATAAAAACTTCTTGTACGGCATCCTCAGCCTCCTCCTGTTGCGCAAGAAAATTCATGGCATAAAATACCAATGGTTTATAAAAATGGTTGAACAATAGTTCTAACCCTCGTCGATCTCCTTTTTTCAAGAGTTGCAATATTTTATCTAACTCGGTCATCCATTATACCTAACTTCATTACTATATAAATACACTCTCAATAAACGATCGTTTATTGAGGGGCATGTGTTCACCTATTTTATTGTAATAAAAAATTTTGAACGTGTTAATAATTAGCTATTAAAAAGAACAGCATCTTTTTACAGGTTTCAAAAAATAATATAAATTTGTATATCAATAAACGATCGTTTATTGAGGTTTCATACCAGCAGACCACTACGTTCTTATTCTCCAAAAGACAAGACAAATTCCTCGTACCAGTATCTAATACTCTTGGTATATATGAAAAAACACCCTAAAATGTTCCAACTTATCTTTTATTGACACAAATCCTCTATGGTTACGTTCGTTGGTAAAAATTTATTGGCATTTCCACCATTCATGAATATATCGCGCACGATGGTGGAACTGATAAAAGTATGTTCGGGAGAAGTTAAAAGGAATACGGTTTCCACGGAAGAATCCATCGCTTTGTTTGCCTGGCCGACAGCACGTTCATACTCAAAATCAGCAGCCGTACGTAAACCGCGAATAATGAAATTCGCTCCCATTTGCTCGCAAAAATCTACTGTCAAACCGGAATAACTCATAACAACAACATTATCAACACCTTCAAAAACTTTACGAATAATGGCAATCCGGGTATCTACATCCAAGAACTCTTTTTTAACCGCATTAATCCCCACGGCAATAACGATTTTATCAAACATTTTCAATCCACGTTTCACGATTTCTTCGTGTCCGATTGTGAACGGATCAAAGGATCCCGGAAATACTGCGATTCTCTCCATGACGTACTTTATTAAAATTTCACTAGAGTTACGAATAAAACATCCGATCTCAAGTTACAAATTAAAATCATATTTTTGACGATTCAAAAAAATTGTTAGTTTTTCTCTGATATTCCAAGTACATTATTAGGAAAATTATTTTTTTTTGAATAGATTTGATGCAAAATAAAAAAACACGTAACAATTAATTTTAATAAAACATGGCACGAAAACTACTAATTAGAGATCTTACACTTAGAGATGGTCAACAATCTTCATTTGCGACTCGAATGAACCAAAGTCAAGTGGACCGCGTATTACCTTTTTACAAGGATGCTAAGTTCTACGCGATGGAAGTATGGGGAGGAGCTGTTCCTGATTCCGTAATGCGTTACTTGAATGAAAATCCATGGGATCGTTTGGAAAAAATCAAAGCCGTTATTGGTGATGTTTCCAAGTTGACCGCCCTTTCCAGAGGTCGTAATTTATTTGGTTACGCTCCTTACACGGATGAAATTATCGAGGGATTCTGTAAAAACGCTATCGAATCTGGTTTAGGAATCATGCGTATTTTCGATGCATTGAACGACGTGAACAACGTGAAATCGACCATCAAATACGTGAAAAAATACGGTGGAATCGCCGATTGTGCAGTTTGTTACACGATCGATCCGAAGTACCCGAAATTAAGTTTGATGGACAAACTGAAAGGGAAAAAGAATCCCGCACCCGTGTTCACAAACGAATATTTCTTGAATAAGGCTAAAGAAATGGAAGCTCTTGGGGCTGACATGATCACGATTAAAGACATGAGTGGTTTGATTAACCCGGCTCGTATTGCCGAATTGATGCCATTATTCAAGAGCAACTTAAAAATTCCTGTAGATTTTCACACCCATTGTACCCCGGGTTACGGACTAGGTGCCGTGCTTTCCGCTATCGTACACGGTGTTGACATCGTTGATACCAATATATGGAATTTCGCGGGTGGTCCTGCCGCTCCGGCTATCGAATTAATCTACATCTTCTGTAAGAAGTTAGGTATCGAATTGGATGTAAACATGGAAGCTGTTGCCAAGATCAACAAAGAGTTGTACACGATTCGCAAAGAATTGGAAGCATTTGATGCCGTTAAACAATTCCCGGATCCATTCAACCCGCTTACCGATACGCTTCCGGCTAACATTGACAAATTCTTCGATAATGCTATCGCTGCAGCGAAGAGCAACAACGAAGAGGCATTGTTGGAAGCTTGTCATGCTATCGAAGCTTATTTCAATTTCCCGAAACCGAATGAACTCGTGAAAAAAGCCGAGGTTCCCGGAGGTATGTATACCAACATGGTAGCCCAATTAAAACAATTGAATTCCATGGATATTCTGGAAGATGCCATGAAACTAATCCCGACGGTTCGTTTGGCAGCCGGTCTTCCTCCCTTGGTAACACCTACCAGCCAAATCGTGGGAGCACAAGCAGTAAACTGCGCCCTTGATATTAAGAATCACAAGCCGATGTATTCTAACGTGTCCAATCAATTCGTAGCTTTGGTAAAAGGTGAATACGGGAAGACCCCGGTTCCCGTGGATCCCGCGTTCCGTTTGAAAATTGCCGGAACTCGTGAAGAAACCCCGTATGACACGTCAAAATATCAAATGCAGGAAAATCCTGTCTTAACAGAATTCGGAGGAGTAAAACTGGCTGAAAACGAGAAAGAAGTTCTCTTGATGGAACTTTTCCCCGCTGTCGCTAAAAACTTCTTAACCAAACAGAAAGAAGCCCGTTACATGGCCACGCATAAAGGGGAACAAGCACAACAGACCGTTGACGTTCAAAAAGAAGAACCGATAACAGGAAAAGTGGTTGAAGCTCCGATGCCGGGTAACATCTTTAAGATTCTCGTTAAACCGGGGGATGTTGTAAGTAAAGGACAGAACGTGCTTGTATTGGAAGCCATGAAAATGGAAAACAACATTACAAGTGATTATGCCGGAAAAGTAAAACGTATCCTGGTTCAAGAAGGAAAAGCCGTTACTGCCGGAGCTAAATTGATCGAGATCGAAATCTGATTGGATTAGTAATATAATAAAGGATGAGTGGTGAAAGTCAATGTACTTTTGCCACTTTTTTATTCTAGCAATATACCATAAAAATTAACTCCTGCCATCAGACAGGAGTAATATAATTAAGGTTCGAATAATCTTTCCCTCGGATCAGCAAGGATTAATATTTAGGAAAACCGATCTCCTCCCCGTTCTCTGCAATGTACTCATCCAACGTCTCACAATCCGTGTTCTCGTCTTCTTCGTACGCCATGGAGAGATTATTTACCCGTGCAAACTGATGACAGCTTTTGAAATCAGCATATCGTTCCTCAATTTCTTCTTTAAATAACGCAATCCGTTCCGCTTCCGGCATCTCCTCTAATTCCTCCTCATGTTCCTGCAAAATATCCAGAATAAATTCTGCCGCCCAACTACCTAATTCTCGTTCCAACACCCAATCAGATGAATGTTCATCCAGTATACGATATATTTCATGCAAGTAGGGAGTATCACCCCAATCTTCATATAGCTGAATCAGGTCGTCATCCTCCCCATACTCTTCTTTTAGCTTTTCTAACACCTTATTATCCATGTTTCTTGATTTATTGTATTCGACGGCTAAATTAAGAAAAAAATATGAATATCACATCGTGAAATACACGTAACCTCTCAAATCATTCGCTCTACACTTCATGTAATTACATTCTGCAAGATGAAGTAATTGAGGAAAAATGCCACACTTGCAAATTCTCGTTAAAAGCCGAAGAACGTATGAAATATTTCTGTAACTTTGAATGCGGCATAATTCTCCACGAGAAAGCCGACGTGCGATTTTTATTAGTTTAGTTTAAAACACACATTAATTTGAATATCATGATGAAGAATTTATTACTCATTCTTTGCTTTCTTCCCATGTGGGCATTAGCTCAGGAAGAAGATCAAAGCAAATACATGGTTGGAGCCGTACCGGAAGTAAACGGAAAAGTTGTTTTTTCACAGGAAATTAATGCCCCCAACCTTTCTAAGGATCAAATTTTTGATGCCATCCTCGCATGGGCAAACACTCGTTTCAAAACAGATAAAGGGAACTGGGGGATGGTTGCCTATTCGAACAAGGAAGAGGGACAAATTGCCTGCTATGGAAACGAATACATTGTTTTCGCTGATAAAACATTCTCTTTAGACCGGGCAAAAATAAACTACCGGATGAATTTTATTTGCACGCCCGGAAAATGCAACGTGGAAGTTACCAATATCACCTACCTCTACCCGGAAGATAGCCGGGAACGACTGGCAGCCGAAGAATGGATCACGGATAAACAGGCAATGAATAAAGATCAAACCAAACTGATCAACCGGATTGCCAAATTTAGAATCAAAACCATTGATCTCGTAGAAAGTCTAAACGAAGGAGCACTAAAAAGCCTCGGCGTCCAAAATGCCCCCGTAACCACAACGACCCAACAAGTTACTCCCGTGCAAACCGTGGCCTCCATATCTGCCACCCCGGGAGATGCTTTACAAGGATACAAGCGTATCGCTCCTGATAAGATTCCGGGAAATATTATCAAAATGTTGTCCGAGGACTGGATGTTAATCACGGCAGGGGACGATAAACAATTCAATCCAATGACAGCCAGTTGGGGCGGTCTTGGTTACTTGTACAACAAACCGGTGACCTTCTGTTTTGTCAGCCCCGCACGCTATACTTATGACATCATGGATAAAGGAGATACCTACACATTAACTTTCTACACGGAAACTTACCGGGAAGCTTTGAATTACTGCGGACATAATTCCGGTAAGAACAAGGATAAGGTAAAAGAGGCCGGGTTAACCCCGATCACCACTCCTTCCGGTAGCAAGGCGTTCTCAGAAGCGTGGATGATTATCGAGTGCCGCAAAATGATTTCTCAAACCATCAACATTGACGGAATTTCTGACCCGGAACTAAGGAAACAATGGGCCGGTAAAGCCATGCACAAAATGTTTATCGGAGAGATTTTGAATGTATGGGTAAAATAATTCATTATTGAGAGGAGTTTAAAATCAATAATAACCAAGTAAATTTATAAAGCAGGAGCCATTACTACAATCGGTCATGGCCTACCCTGCTTTATTGATATTACTATTCTCCCGGATGAAAGTTTCGTGTAAACAAACCGATCCGGTTTCCCTCACTATCTAGAAAGTAAGCAAAATAATCTTTTGCTCCCTCATAAGTTTCACAAGGTTCCGTGACGATTTTTCCCCCTGCTTCCCTCACCAGTGCTAAAGATTCATCCATATTTTCCGTGTAAAATGAGATTGTAATACTATTGGAAGTTGGCTGATATCCTTTCAAACTAAAAATACAACCGACCGGGTGTTGATTACCAAAAGAAATAAAAGCCATTTTCTCTTCCCCGTATTCGACAATCTCCAGTTTCTCTCCGAAAACTGTCCCATAAAACAGAACTGCTCTCTCCATATTGACAGCAGGAATCTCAAAAAAAGCTACGAATGTTTTCATGTTGCATTTATTTTATTGATTAACACAACAAAAGTACTTTCTCATCACCCTTCAATTATTGGAAAAAAGAGACATTCTCTGTTCTGATAAAACCCTCATTTCATTCTATTCACCTAGAAACCATTCAACACTCTCGGCATCCTCGGAAAAACACATCAATTGAAAAAGAGTTGACGAAGTATAGCCGGTCAAAGTCTTAATTTCATTTGCCAGATGAGCGGCATCGTAATACCCGGTATGAAAAGCCAAAGTTGCCAAATCAGCCTCCGGCATTCGATTTCGAAACTCCACGGTATGTAGAAAACGAATCACTCGTAAGTACTGTTTCGGCATTAATCCTACGTTAGCCGCGAACACCCGTTCAAATTGCTTTTTGCTCAAACAAGCATAGCCTGCCAGTTGATCCACATTGAGCATCCCACGACGCCGCAATAAACGAGTCATGACCATCCGCATCCGGTTATTCTCAAATTCATTTCTTCGCTGCAAACGATCTAACAAAAATGTTTCCAAATCATCAACCCGTTCGTCAAAACTAGAATGATTCATCATTCGCTCCTCTATATCCTTTCCCTCTCTTCCCAACACCTCTTCCAGAGAAACATAGCGGTTTGTCAGCTCGTTCAGCGGTAAATGCAAAATATCACGTACTCCCACAGGAGTAAACACGACCGACATTAATCCCACCCTACCCGTGGGTAAAATATCTATAAATTCGGTTCGCTGCCCGTAAAGTGTTGCCCGTGGATGAGATTCTTCTCCATCAGACAGAATAAGTTTGTACGAATCCCTATAATAAAAAACAATTTCCATGAATCCCTGCGGTGTAAGGCGATGCGGCTCGCACGATGGACTCACATCCTCCAGATCCAGCATCCAATAATATTGGACATACCCGGACAACTCCCGACAAGGCTGTCTGTATTGATATTTACTCATTCGAAGAGGAATAACACATGAACCAGCGTGTCACCTTCTCACTGTAAGTCTTTGAAATCGGGATATCGGGGACCTTTTCAACTCCGAATTCCAAATAAACTCCATCTTTCTCTCGACGAATCACCTTAACATGCTCGAAATTCACCATATAGGAACGATGGCATCTCAATACATTCGTTCCTTCAAATGTTTCTTCCATTACCTTCAGAGTATTACGTAACATGAATTTTGTTACCACTCCTTTATTTAGATACCAAATCCGCACGTAATTATCCGCGGACTCTATATAAAGCAAATTCGAATGTTTAATAGATAAGCGCAATTCACCTTTCTCATCCCGAAAAGAAATAACATTCGCACCTCCTGCATCTCCCTTCATCTCTCCAAGCATCTGCAATTTTTGCTCCTTATCCCGCCAAGAGAAATAAAGCATTAAAATAGCGTAAGGCAATAAAAGGATTAGTGACGTGTTTTCTGAAGCCTCCCAAAAAGTTTCCATCACCTCCCTCTCTGGTCGTAAAACACAAGAGTAGACCGTGTAAAAAGTCGATAAAAAAAAGATTTCCAACACAATCCAGATCCCGTACTCTATGCAATTGAGAGCATGCTTCTTCGTGTAAAAATACATGATTACACGACTGATAGCAACGGTAAGTAATCCGGTAAGAATTACCAAACTCGAAAAAAGGAAAAATTTAAATTCCGATACCGGATACCAAGTCAAAGAACTGAAAGGCTTGTAGATATTGATAAAGATTAGATCAAAAAAAGCCGTGAATAATACCAAGCGTATTAAATTTGATTTCTCGTAATAGTAATCTGGTATTTTTCGGGTCAGCACATTCATTTCTCACTAATTTTTATATATTTCAAACAAAGATACATTTTTCCCGTAAAAAAATTCACCCCTAAAGAGCAAATTTCGTCCCTAAATATGAGATTCTGTCCCTTTAGGCTACAGTAGACACCATTAATTTTGAAAACAAGAATTTGTGGCGTTTGTTTGTATTAAAATTAATCGCAAGAGTTATGGATATCTCAACTAGAACAAAACAATTAAAGGCTATTTTTTCTTATGATAAGAAAATTATCCTGGAAGATCAACCCCTGGAAATTCGTCCGTACCATTTTATCCAAGACATGGGAATTAAAGAAATAGAACAATTTCAGCAACTGATCCCGACAAGCGAATTTTGTTCTATCCCTGACAATAGCATTCAAGAGAATAAAAACTTTTCATATACCATATTCACACCTAAAGGATCACGAAAAACAAACCAAGCCATCCTGTTATTGCACGGGCTGAACGAGCGTAACTGGGACAAATACCTCACTTGGGCTGAATATTTATCCTCAGCCACGGGCAAGGCCGTTATTTTGTTCCCGATAGCTTTCCACATGAACCGCACTCCCTGTAACTGGTATAATCCGAGAGCCCTTATGTCTTGGGTGGCACGACGTAAACAAGAAGTAAAGCACCTGGATAACTCCACGTTTGTCAACGTGGCATTAAGCTATCGTCTATCGGACACCCCTTTACGCTTTTACATATCCGGAAAAGAATCTATGTTCAATCTATGGCAGCTATTCCGAGAAATAAAAAACGGACAGCATCCACTGTTTGAAAAGGAGTCATCCATAAATATTTTCGCATACTCCATCGGCGCCTTTCTGTCACAGATTCTGATGATTGCCAATCCGGAACATTTATTGGATGACTGTAAACTATTCCTCTTCTGCGGAGGTTCCATATTCAGTCAAATGGACGGAAGCGCCCGAGATATTATGGATCAAGAGGCGTATCGAAGAGTTAAAGACTATTTTCTGAATGATTTCATGACAAAAAATGATGGACATCGCATGCTCCCCGTTTTATATGAAGAAGATTTCATGGAAAAAGCATTTAAAGCCATGATACGACCCGAGATTATGAAAAATTACAGGGAATCATTTTTCGAACAAATTCAAGACCGTATACGGATTGTCACGCTCAAAAAGGATACCGTAATGCCAACACAAGGAGTTATTCAAGCTCTAGGTCCTAAATGTGTTGACACCATATTGGAAGAATTGGATTTTCCATACGAATATTCTCATCAAAATCCCTTTCCAACCAACACGGGAGCGACGCCCAAAATGCTTTATCAATCTTTTACAGATATATTCAATAGAGTTGCTGATTTTTTGTAAAGATACTACTATATCATAAATCACTCGATTGACCCACCTACAATGTCCATCAACTCGGCCGTAATATTCTGTTGTCTCAACTTGTTATATTCCAGTTGCAAATTTTTCAACAACTTAATAGCGTTATCATTTGCCATTTGCATAGACAAAATACGAGAAGCTTGTTCAGATGTCTGATTTTCCAGTAGGTACCTGTACATCGTGGAATGAATAACCAACGGATAGATCGTCTCCAATATCTTTTCACAATCCGGCTCGTAAATGTACACTTTATTCCGCTCTTTATCGGAAAGGGCTTTTGTTTCCCGAGGAATCCACGGAAGCAGCTGCTCCCGACTGATGATCTGTGTTCCCATGCTCTTGTAATGAGCGTAAATCACTTCTACCCGATCGACATCCTTCTTCAAAAAACTACGAATTAATTCATCAGCCAATGTCGTTGCACCTTCTGCATATTGCTTTTTCTCGAAAAGATCAGGAATCGGCATAACCTCCACTCCTTTTGTCTGCTTTATATCATTCACGAGTTTTCTTCCCACGGGATAAACGAAAATAGGCGATTTAACCTTACCATCATACTCCTTTAATGTTTCCAATAATTTCTTGTACAATAGTAGGTTAAAAGCACCACACAATCCCTCGTCTGCAGCAAACATAACAATCGCAACTCGTTGAAGCGGACGATTTTGACTCAACGGGGACTGATAATCATTAATTTCACTGGCGATGTGATCCAGTATATTTTGCAACTGTTCCATGTAAGGGCGGGCGTGATTCAAGGCATTCTCAGATTTCCTTAACCGGGCAGAAGAGATCATCTTCATGGCTCCGGTGATCTTTTGAGATGAATGCACCGAATTTATCCTTCCTTTCAATTCACGTGTTGATGGCATAATTTTTACTTTATAAACTAATTAAAGGTCTGTCCCACTTCCATGGCCACCTCTTCTAATAATTTAGATACATTTTCATCCAAAACCCCTTCCCGCAAGGGCTCCAAAATCTCTTTCTGGTATTTGGAACGCAATATCTCCAAGAACATTTTCTCAAACTCGGCTACATGCTTCAATTCCACGTTACGCAACAGCCCTTGCGTGCCGCAATAAATCACGGCTATCTCCTCCTCCACGGGCATCGGTGCATGTTGAGGCTGAATCAACAATTGAGCATTCTTACGTCCTTTATCGATCACCATTTCTGTCACAGAATCCATGTCTCCTCCAAATTTAGAGAAAGCCTCCAATTCCCGGTATTGAGCTTGGTCGATCTTTAATGTTCCGGCAATCTTCTTCATGGCTTTCACCTGGGCATTACCACCGACACGAGATACCGAAATACCCACGTTAATGGCGGGACGTACCCCTTCGTTAAACAATCCGGCCTCCAGGAAAATCTGCCCATCCGTAATGGAAATAACATTTGTCGGGATATACGCTGACACGTCTCCCGCCTGCGTCTCGATAATTGGCAATGCAGTTAATGAACCACCTCCCTTAGCCATGGGTTTCAAGGCCTCCGGCAAGTCATTCATCGCCTGAGCCATCTCATCACTGGATATCATCCGAGCTGCTCGTTCCAACAAACGAGAATGTAAATAGAATATATCTCCCGGATAAGCCTCACGCCCGGAAGGACGACGTAAAATCAAAGAAATCTCACGATAAGCCACTGCCTGTTTGGAAAGATCATCATACACAACTAATGCATGGCGGCCACTGTCCCGAAAATACTCTCCGATTGTCGCTCCCGCAAAGGGGGCATAGTAACGCATGGCAGCCGAATCGGAAGCGTTTGCCGCAACAACAATCGTGTACTGCATCGCACCTCGCTCCTGCAACGTGTTCACCAACATGGCTACTGATGATGCTTTCTGCCCGATAGCCACGTAAATGCAATAAATCGGATCACCGTTATCGAAATTTCTTTTCTGGTTCAAGATCGTATCCACGGCAATAGAGGTCTTTCCGGTCTGACGGTCTCCAATAATCAACTCGCGTTGTCCCCGTCCGATCGGCACCATGGAATCGATCGCCTTGATCCCTGTCTGTAACGGTTCCTTCACCGGCTGACGATAGATTACTCCCGGAGCCTTACGTTCCAACGGCAACTGGAGCAATTCTCCTTCAACAGGTCCGGCGCCATCGATAGGCTCTCCCAATGTGTTGACCACCCGTCCGAGCAATCCCTCCCCCACTTTTATGGAAGCAATACTTCCCGTACGTTTTACCGTGTAATTTTCCTTCACCCGATCACCGGCATTCATCAAAATCACTCCCACATTATCTTCCTCCAAGTTCATCGCAACTCCACGAACCCCGTTCTCAAATTCCAGCAACTCGTTAGCCTGCACGTTATCCAATCCGAACACGTGGGCCACCCCGTCACCAACCTCCATTACAGTTCCCACCTCTTCGAAAGCCATCTTCGTATCGACCTCCTTGAGTTGCATTTCTAAAATATCTGATATTTCATTCGCTTTCAACATAATCCTTAATGATTTTAGATTTAATGATTTTAGATTTTAAATTCCAGCCGCACAAGGCTAACTTTCTTTTATCCCTCAAAGGATTCATTTATAATCTGAAAATCCAAACTGGAGACTCATCTCCTTCAACTCTTTCATCAGCGAGGCATCCAACTGTCGAGGCCCGATCTGCAATATAAAACCTCCGATAATCGAGGGATCAACTTTATGGACAAACTCTATTGTCTTATCAGTATGACGCCGCACGAACTCTTTGATTTTATCCATCGTCTCGTCCGACAGCTCCATCGCCGTGATGATTTTCACCCGGATAATCCCGTTTGCGGCCCGGTAAATCTTCTGAAACATCAAGCAAATTGACCTGACATACATCTCCCGGTGGTTTCTTATCAGCAAACGGATTCCCTTGATGTACGCCTCACCCGGCTCTATCCCAATAGCCGTGGAAAGAAGCATTTCCTTATCCTCGGGTGATAACAACGGATTTAACAAAGCTTTCTGCAAGTCGGGATGAGCGATATAATTCTTCTCGAATAATTTCATCTTCTCGTACACTGCATCAGTAGCATTTAACTCCTGCGCGTATCGAAATACGGCTTTTGCATACCTTCGAGCAATCAATCCTTCGTCCATACTCTCTTCCTTTATTCTTTATTCTCAAGCTCGTTCAACAACTTACCGATCAGCTCCATCTGACTCTTATCAGTAGCCAAGTCCTTACGCATCACTTTCTCCGCAATTTGCAAAGACAAAGATGCTACTTGTTTACGCAACTGCAATTCAGCTTCTCGTTTTGCCTGCTCAATCGACAAGTTGGCTGCCTCCCTCACTTGTTTAGCCTCGTTTTCTGCCGCTTTTCGGGCTTCCACTATCATCTCCCGTTTCAGTCGTTCCGTCTGCTGCAATACCTCTAATTGTTGCTTACGGGCTTCCGTCAGCAAATTTTTGGCATCCTCTTGTGCCTTTTCCCGCTCTCTCTTGGCCTCCCGGGCATACTCTACGCCTTTATCGATAAAATCAGCCCGCTCGTCCATCATCCGGACAATAGCCGGCCAGGCGTATTTTGCCAGAATACCGAAAAGAATCAAAAAGACAACCAGCATCCAAAACACTAATCCGAATTCCGGTGTAAATAATGACATAGCTTCTTTTTATACAAACAATGCTAACAAACAAACAATAATTGCGAAAAGAGCAACCCCCTCGATCAAAGCCGCAATCACGATCATATTGGTTCTGATATTGTTTGTTTCTTCCGGCTGACGCGCAATAGCATCCATCGCGGAAGAACCGATCTTACCGAT
The DNA here is from genome assembly GCF_003991565.1 of Butyricimonas faecalis. Classification (NCBI taxonomy): domain Bacteria; kingdom Pseudomonadati; phylum Bacteroidota; class Bacteroidia; order Bacteroidales; family Odoribacteraceae; genus Butyricimonas; species Butyricimonas faecalis. The sequence goes on from NZ_CP032819.1 coordinate 1,470,517, forward strand.
ACCAATACCCGCAGCAATAGCTGCCAAACCTGCTCCAACGCATGCACCTATCTTAGCCAAACTTAACCCGGCTGCTGCAACTTCCAATAAAATCAAACTTTCCATAACCTCACTTATTAATTTTAGATTTAATGATTTTAGATTTTAAATTCAAACTTTTAGTTTTTAGCTTTTAACTTTCCTCACTCTCGCCAACCCGATAAAGATTGTTGAAAGCAACATAAACACGTATGCTTGAATAAACCCGATCAACACGTGAATCAAGTTCATAAACACGGCAAACAATACGGAAAATACCGTTGTAACACCCAACACCACCTGGCCCATCACACTAAATAAAAAGATCAACGAAATCAATACCAGCACGATCAAGTGTCCTCCCAACATATTAGCGAAAAGACGTATCATCAAGGCCACCGGTTTCGTGAATACCCCGAATATTTCGATAATCGGTAACAAAGGCACCGGACATTTCAATCCCACGGGTACATCCGGCCAAAATATATCTTTCCAATACTCTTTCGTTCCTGAAACATTAATCACCACGAAAGTGCATAACGCCAAGACCAGCGTAATCGACATATTTCCCATCACATTCGCCCCTCCCGGAAATACGGCAATCAAACCCATCATATTGGATATAAATATAAAAAAGAACAAGGTCAACAAATAGGGAGCATATCGCTTGGCTTCCTTACCCAACACGCTGACAATAACTTCTTTATACAACATTTCAATAATCATTTCCAAACCTCCCATTCCTTTACGCGGAGCCTTAAATTTTTTCCTTTTATAAAAGCGAACTAAAGAGAACACGATCAGCATCGTGACCAACCCGCTAATCATCACGGAAAAAGCGTTTTTGGTAATAGAAAAATCATACGGACGATATTCGTTTCCGGTAGCATCTACCCCCACGATCTTTCCTTCATAAGCTCCCTCCCAGGCGACACGAAACCCCTTATACGTTTTCCCGTCAGCCAAACGTGAAGAACTGAAAAAATACCATTCACCATCATTATCCCGAACAATCACGGGCAGAGGAATGGTTACCTTTCCGATAATCGTCCATCCATACTCGTCCCCTAAATGCTCGAAAATAGTCTTTTTAGGATCAAAAGCCTTATCTTCCCGTTCCTCCTGCTGCATCACGGAATCCACTCGTACGGCAAGCTCGTTTTCATCCCATTGCGATTCTTCCCCGCTAACACCCATTGCAGCCACTCCAAGCGTACCCGCAACTAGCGTTCCGACCAACAAAACAAGCGTCAACAATATATATTTCAAATCATTCTTCATAGGTGTATTAATTTATACAAACCACCACATTATTGTCCCGAACTTCCACTACACCCCCACGAATCTGCACGCTCTTTTCCTCCTCTGCCCCTTTATAGACAATCTGCCCCGGTGTCAATGTAGATACTAAAGGCGCATGATTTTCCAACACGGTAAACTGACCCACCGTACCCGGCAATTTCACCATTTGCACCTCACCTTTATAAATCACTCTTTCCGGAGATACTATTTTTAAAATCATAACCTTATTGATTTTAGATTTTAAATTTTAGATTTATGATTTCTACCCACAAGGTCCAACACCTTTTCATTCTAAATTCTAAACTCCAAATTTTACATTCCCTAATTTCTACTCTTCGCTTGTTCTATCATCTCTTTCCCTTTTTTGATCACATCATCAATGGTTCCAGCATTCATAAACGCTTGTTCCGGGTATTCATCCATATCTCCATCAAGAATCATCTTGAAACCTCGAATCGTTTCTTCCAACGGAACCATAACCCCGGGAATTCCCGTGAATTGTTCAGCCACGTGAAAGGGTTGCGATAAGAAACGCTGAGCCCGACGAGCCCGTGCCACCACAACTTTATCCGAATCCGACAATTCATCAACACCCAAAATGGCTATAATATCCTGCAATTCATTGTAATGCTGCAATAATTCAATTACCCGTTGTGCCGTTTGATAATGCTCTTCCCCAACAATTTCCGGATCAAGAATACGCGAAGAAGATTCCAATGGATCTACTGCCGGATAAATACCCAACTCGGTAATCTTACGGCTCAACACGGTGGTTGCGTCCAAGAAACTGAACGTTGTAGCCGGTGCCGGGTCTGTCAAATCGTCTGCCGGGACATAAATGGCCTGAATAGAAGTAATTGAACCATTCTTCGTGGAAGTTATACGCTCCTGCAACTTACCCATCTCCGATGCCAATGTCGGTTGATAACCGACGGCCGACGGCATACGTCCCAACAGGGCCGATACCTCCGACCCGGCTTGCGTGAAACGGAAGATATTATCAATAAAAAACAAAATTTCTTTTCCACCGGCATTTGAATCCCGAAACATTTCCGCAACTGTCAAACCGGACAAAGCCACTCGTAAACGTGCTCCGGGAGGTTCATTCATCTGCCCGAAAACCAACGTTGCCTGCGACTGTTTTACCTTCTCCATATCTACCTTCTCCAAATCCCACTTGCCCTTTGCCATCTCTTCCTTGAACTTATCACCATAATTGATAACCCCCGACTCAATCATCTCCCGCAACAAATCGTTCCCTTCCCGAGTACGCTCTCCCACCCCGGCAAAAACGGAATACCCATTATGTCCTTTGGCAATATTATTAATCATCTCCATGATCAACACGGTCTTACCAACTCCGGCTCCCCCAAACAAACCGATCTTTCCGCCTTTCGAATAAGGTTCCAACAAATCGATCACCTTAATTCCCGTAAGTAACAACTCCTCCTTAATAGACAAATCCTCAAATTTCGGTGCTTCGCGGTGTATCGAATTTGTCTCCTTGTAATCCAATGGTGCCAAGTAGTCAATGGCATCACCGGTTACGTTCAATAAACGTCCTTTAATCTGATCGCCCGTAGGCATCGTCAACGTCCGGTCTAAATCCAAGACCTTCATACCGCGATATAAACCGTCGGTTGTATCCATAGCTACACAACGCACTGTATCTTCCCCCACGTGTTGTTCCACCTCAACAATCAACTTCGAGCCATTCTCCCTCTCAATCTCCAGTGCCTCGTAAATAGGAGGTAAATCAACCCCTCCACCTTCAAAAATAACGTCCACAACAGGCCCAATCACTTGTGTCACGTATCCGACTTTCTGTGTCATAGTATATGATTTAAACGTTCTTTAAATACCAGCTCTTAGCTTTAACGTATATTCACTCGAAATGGTTTCCTTCCGGTCACATTATACTCAAATCATGTACCGGACTCCGTTTTACACGTTTGTATGATTATTACCAATTAAATAATCATCTTATTCATCCAATAAATATAAAATCCCTGGATATACTTTATAGACAAGTAGTCAAAGATTTCATCACGCCACGCATCATGACTATTCTTTCCATCGAGATCTTGTTCAAGCATCTCTTTTGCAGCACTCACTCGTTTGTCTTTTTGAATTTCCACATCCTCGGGTAAATCCACGGTATCCGTCAACATAAATGACTTCTCTAAAAAATCATATACGGCCGTCAGATCCACGGTCGAAAAAGTAGCTGTAATCTCTGAACTATTTATTGATTCCCCGGTAACCTCCATTCTTCTTTCTCTTGGCATGCCCTCCGGCATAGCTTGCCTGCCAAAACAAACCATCAAAAGTAAAATTAGTATCACCCGCAAAATCCACTTCATAATTCCATTTATTTAAATATTCAATAAACAACTCTTCCCTTATAAAGCAATTTTCGTTCCAAAACACCATCTTTTACAAATTCTAAATTTTCATTTTGTAAAAATAAAGGTAATTATATACCATTTTACAATAAATGAAATACCGATTCACAGCTTAATGCTCTCAAGAGCTTTCAATGCGACTTCATCCTTAGCATCCAACATTAATACTTTAGAGAAAAACAACTTCGCCTCCCCGTATTCTTCTTTTGCCGGATCTGGATTCCCATTATTTTTTGTCGTGATAGCATCAGCAATCACGTAATGATAATACCCCAAGTACTTATAACTTTCTATCAACTCCCGTTTATAACGTTCCGGCTGTACCGACCCGATTTCTATTACTTTCTCGTAATATGGTTTTGCCAACCCTTTTGTCGTTTCCGGGTCAAGCATGGAATTTACCCGGGCCCGCCAAAAATAACTCACGTAACTATTGGGGACTTGAACGCTTAGCTCCTTGAATAAGGAATCTGCTTTTATCAACTCCTCCTTTTGCAATTCCGGAACCGAATCCTGGCAAGCCAAATTATAATAACATTTCCCTAGTTTCAACAAATCTTCCGCGGCCGGTTCCTTCACAAAATCAAAATATTGCCGATAATAGACCACGGCCGAATCCAAATCCCTGTTTTTCACGAAAAGATCTGCAATATCTTTCAATAATTCCTGACGTTTACAATCCGCACACAACGCCTTTTTATAATAAGTAATCGCCTCGTTGTATTCTTTTTTCAGGGTCAACTGCTCCGCATAACAAAGATAATCCTGACAAATCTGACACTCTTCAGGAGTAGATTCGATAAAATACTTTATGGCCTCCAGACATTTTTCCCCCTCCTCTCGTTTAGCAAGACAATAGACATGTAAACGCTTGGCCACCAAACTCTCCGGTTGCACTTTCAGTACGGATTGAAGTACGGGCAACATCTTTTCATATTGTTTATCAAAATACAGTATACCGGCATATCGCAACAAATTATCTTGATCATAATGCCCCGACTGAATAAATTTTGAATAATTATCAGCAGCAGCCTTACTATCTCCAACCATTTCATGTAACTCCCCTAACATACAATAAATACCACAAAACTCCGGGCATACCTCCCGGGCTTTATCCAACTTTTCACGTGCCAAAGAACGATTCGTAGACATGTACAAACGAGCCTGCTTCAAGCATGCCCCCACGCAATCCGGACTAAAATAAGCAGCCATTTCGTATTTGGCACAAGCATCTCCAACCTTGCCCTGTGCAGACAGAATATCTCCTTCCACCAAATACGGTAATCCATCCTCATCATCCACCCCCCTCGCCTGATTCACGTGCTCCATTGCCTTTACCATATTACCTGCATGCAAGTAAGCTCTAGCTATTGCCAACTGTACACCGGCATCTTTCTTGTCTTTTTTATTTGTAAATGCTTCCTTGAATAACTCTTCACCATCCACATCCTTCCCCAATTTCAACCCGACCAACCCGATTCGATTGTAAGAATAGTCAGGCATAAACTCTATCCCTTTCCGGTAATACATCTCGGCAGAATCACGGAATCCAGACACCCAATAACATTCCCCCAAGTAGTAACAAGTTTCTGCTTGCAAAATTCCCTCTCGTTGTTGTTTCAAATTATCCAGGAAAAAAGCTTTGGCAGCCCCGATCATCCCCGATTCATAAAGATCTATCCCGACCTTATTCTCCGTTGCCTTCAGACTCGTGGTTGTCAGCAAACAAAACAGTCCGCATATAATTAATCTCGTTTTCATAATCTTAAAATTATTCGTTAAAGTTGATCCCGCACGTTCACGATATTCACGGGCATCGTGGCCGGTAACAATCCGGCTTTCAAAATAATCCGCTGTCCTCTCGCTCCAGCGAAAAAGGAAGTTAACCCGGTTGGAAGAGCACTCCGAGGATCGTTCAGTAAAATGTATATCGGGCGGGATAATGGATATTGTCCCGTATAGAGGTAATACTGGTAAGGCTGATAACTATTCCCGCAAGTAGGCAACTCTGCACGACTGATCCGTGCTACCTGTATCTCTTTTCGAAAATCCCGACATAAAGAATCCTGTTCGTCACCGATCCAGTTGACCCCGATCACCCCTATCGCACCGGGAGTCCGGGTAACATACTCGATAACATCCCGATTCGTCCCGGCGGCATGACACCGATCAGACAAGTTACCTCTTCCACATATCGAATCTAGCACGTAGCGTACCGTACTGGAATTTCGATGATCAAACACGACTTGTATATCTCCCAATTTCGAGTCTGTCGACAATTGGTTCCAACGTGTAATCTCACCGGAAAATACTTTCTTTAAAGTACTCACGTTAAATATCGAATCGGCATTTTGTCTGTTTACAATCAAAGCAACACCATCAATAGCTATCTTAATGGACTCCGGAAAAAACTTATTGCTGTGGAATGACTCTAATTCGTCCCCCGATAAAGGGCGTGTTGCCAGCACCCAGCGCACGCTATCGCGTAACAACAAGGTGATTGCATCTACCTCACTCGTGTATATCGGGACAATACCTGTCTGATTATATTGAGCTTCAAAAACAGCTATCTCTTCCTCTGCCAAGGGAGACAGCGTTTCGTCGACTGCAACTCGAATTACCCCGCCAAACAAGGTGTCTGGTTCCCCGGACTTCTTTCCTTTACAAGCCACAAGGGAGATCAGGCATAACAGCCAAAAACCGATTCGAATATTCATACCTTTTAGATTTATGATTTACGATTTATGATCCCAACTGCACGAACCAACGCCTTTTTTTAATCCAAAACATCAATCGTAAATTCTTTGTTTCATTATTGCAATCTAAACGTGATCGGTAAGGTGAACCGCACGGAAACCGGTTCACCTCGCTGTCTTCCGGGAATCCATTTACGCATGGCCTTTACCACGCGAACGGCTTCCTTATCCAGCGTCGGGTCGACAGTACGCAACACTTGTACATCACGCACCGCCCCGTCTCGTCCGATCACGAATTGCACAATTACTTTTCCCTCAATATTCATCTCCTGGGCAATAGCAGGATACTTGATCTCTTTACTGATCCATTTCATCAAAGCAGCCATACCTCCCGGATACTCGGGAGCTTGTTCCACCACTTGAAAAACCTCGTCTTCACTTGCCACGATCAATTTGTGATCTTCCAAATCGGCAATATCCTTACCGTTTTCCTCGTCATTCCCCTTCACGTCCGCCACGGAAATTGCAGCTTTCGCCTGGTTCACCTCATCCTGCGTTTTGATCTCGTCTTCCTCTCGCACCTCTTCATCTTTCTTAATCACGGGAGCCGTGAACTTAATCGTTGTCTTCAGTGTCGGTGGCGGCGGAACATTCACTGCCACGATCTTGTTCTCTTCCTTCACTTCCGGTAAATCCATCTTCAAATCAGACAACTCAGTTACCGTCACCATCTTTTCCTGCGTCTTAACAGGGGTCAGGAAACGGATAAATGCCGGAAGCACCATTGCCAGAATCACACAGCCAATAATCACGAAATAGGCTGTCAAGTGCCGTCGGGCCGAGTGTTTGCGCAACTCGTAAGCCCCGTAATCTTTATTCTTTCCTTCGAATATCAGATCGCACCATTCTATCGAATTTACATTTATATCCTTTGCCATGGTCTTACGGTTTTAACTCCCGGTACTCGATCACTTCTTTCAAATCATCGGCATACCCGTCGTGTGTCTTATCCTGTAACAAACGCAAATCCCCCGGAGTAATATCCATAATCGCGTACCGTCCGATATTACATATCTGCATTTCATCGAGGACATCAATTAAATTTCTGTAATTTGCAAAATCAGTCGCCTTGATCAACACGACGGGAGAGTCCTTGGCTTTCCGAATTTCGGCAGATTCTCTCAAATACTCCTCGTTCGAGATCTCCAAATTTGCTTTTTTCTGTTTCAATTCCCGAATCTTCTGCATCACCGCTTGATTACGTCCCAACAGGATTGCACGCAAACCATTCGGGGAAAAATCTGTTTCCTGCACCATTTCGGGATTCTCGTAATCCGGTTCTCCCATATAATAATACACTTTCCCCTCCTTACCTAGCAAAATAGTCATTGCCTTAGAAGCCTTTACCTTGTTCTGTTCCTGTTCATTCAGCAAATCTTTCCTCGGCATACTGATTTCCATGGTCTGGGGTTTACTCATGGACGTGCAGAGCATGAAGAAAGTAATCAGCAGCATATTCATATCCACCATAGGGGTAAAATCCACCCGGACATTAAATTTCTTCTGTTTCCCTTTCTTGCGTTCCCCGCTATCCTTTTGTTGTATTTCTGCCATAATAAATAAATTACAAGTTATAAGGTTCTATCATACCTCCGGCATATTGCGCAACGAAGTAATCAAGTTATAACGATTCTCTCGCAGATCTTGCAATGTTGCCATAATATCCTTGATTAGCGGGTAGGGAGTCTTCTGATCCGCCTTGATAGCGATCACCAAATCCTTGTTCACCTCTCGGGCAAATTGCATCCACGATTTAAACTGGTTATTCGTACTATCACACGGAATTCCATAATTCATGATCACTTTATCCTGTTCTTCCGACGATAACGCAAGGAATTGCTTCATTCCCTGAATGGGCACTCCGAACGAATTACATAGACTGAATTTCTTCAATTCCTGATCTGTAAATTCGATCTGATAACTCTCTCCCATTTTTTTCAACACTTCAACACGATCCTGTGGTTTGTCTAGTCCCATGAACACCTTCCCCGTCGGCTCTACCAAAATAGAGACAATATCGGTTTCGGGAATTTTAATCTCGGAAACCGACTGCGGCGGGTTCACCTGCACCGGTTCTTTCTGAATGAACGTGGAAGTCAGCATGAAAAACGTCAGCAACAGCACCGTCACGTCACTCATGGCAGTCATGTCGATAAACGTTGATTTCTTTTTAATTTTCTGACTCATAACGTATAATATAAATATGTATACTAACGTTGTTTAATCGTGAAACTCTGTACCAGATAAGCACCGATCTCGTCAATACTATGCGTGATTCCATCAATTTTACTGGTAAAGAAATTATAAGCAATTACGGCACAAGCTCCGGTTGCGATACCGAAAGCCGTGTTCACAAGCGCCTCGGAAATACCGGTTGAAAGAGCGATAGAATCCGTTCCCCCGGCAGATGACAAGGCAGCAAAAGACTTGATCATACCGATCACCGTTCCGAGTAATCCCATCAAAGTCCCCAAAGTCGTGATCGTGGCAATTACACCCAGATTCTGTTCCATTGTCGGCAACTCAAGCATGGTAGCCTCTTCCAGATCTTTTCGTACAGCCAACTGTTTCTCTTCTTTCGACAGCGTATCACATGATGACACTTGCGAATAAGTGGACAGCGATGCCTTGATCACGTTTGCCACGGTACCTTTCTGTTTATCACAAGCCTGACGGACAGCCTCGATATTTCCCTCCTCAAGATCACTCTTCACCTTGGTCACGAATCGTTGCAAATTCCTTTTTCCTTTTGCTCTTTTCAAAGCAATCAATCGCTCCACGCTTAACGTCAATACCGTGAACAACAAAGTCTGGATAACCGGAACAATAATACCCCCCTTGTAAATTGTACCCAACAAATTCCCTTGAACCGGGTGATTATTCGGGTCATTATTTATAAAATTAGTCGGATTACCATACACGAAATGATAAATAACCATTGCCAAAATAAAACACAGAATGATTATCGGAAATGCAGAAATACTAAAACTTCTCTTTGTCCCTTCTTTTATTGTAGTCTTTTTCATAGAAATATCTTTTTTATATTTAATACTTTAAATTATTATAATGCCACGTATAGTGCCAAGAAACCCAATCCCAATAGGATCAACATGATTACGATTGGGTAATAACTCGTCCATCAGTATCCGAAGAAAGATACCACAATCACATAAATTACCCACGTATCGGTATATCATATCAAAACACGCTTTCAGATGAGCAAGCACAACCCACCAATACCACATTCATGATACTGGACAGCACAAATCGAAGAATGGCTAAATAATAATTTTGCACAAATCGAACACGTAAAAACCTTGAAGATGTCGAAGCCCCAACAGATCGGAAAAATACTTGTAGTTTTTTCCTTCTAACGTTTGGAATTCACTTTTACGTGATATAAGTTCTGTTCTTTTATGAAATGAAAGAGAAAATTGTATCCGACTACTACTAGCAACGACTTGCCGACTTGAAAATTCCAGCGATCGTTCAAAGATCCCATGCTGATCGAATGGGTTCATCGAAACCTGAAATTTATCCGATGCTTTTTCTATATTCTCCTTATCTGGAACAGGAATCTCCCCTTTGGAATTTTCACTTCCAAAGAGATTAACCCCAATTACCAAAAAGAGGAATAACAACGAAAAATATCGAAAAATCAGTCTTTTCATGTCACTCTATTTACACTATCAAAAATACACATATTTTCTAATCCTCGCAATTTTTTGACTTAATATATAGTTAAATTTCTCAAATTTTTGCGTTTCATTTATTCGTTATACGAAAACGATGACGAACTTAGTTGCATTTCTTGCAAAAGCATTTGAACATTTTTATTTATGCCAATAAATGTACATCTTTGTCCCCGTTTTTAAGATCTACGTCATGAGAATTAACTCACTGTATTACAAACAGAACATCAATATTGCATTTCCGATCATGCTATCATTAGCCGGTCAGGCGATCGTACAAATGGCAGACAACATCATGGTCGGACAACTCGGGGCCCCGGAATTGGCAGCCGTGTCATTAGCGGGAGCAATTATCATGAACACCATGGTCGTCGGCATGGGTATTGCCACCGGCCTTACCCCACTCGTGGGCCAGGCTCACGCACTCGATGACAAAGAACGTATCGCGGGATTTTTCCAAAACTCACTTTTACTGAACACGACCGTGTCACTCGTACTCACTCTTTTCTTGTTCCTACTCATGCCCTACCTTACCATGATGGGCCAACCCGCTGAAGTCGTGGAACTATGCAAAGGATATTATATTCTGACTTCATTCTCGGTCATCCCGTTTATTCTGTTCATGACATTCAAACAATACATGGAAGGAGTTGGAAACACGAAGGTTGCCATGGTGATCACGATTTCATGCAACGTGCTAAATATTTTACTAAACTACATATTTATATATGGCAAATTTGGCGCACCATTCCTCGGGGTTGCAGGTGCGGGACTAGCCACGCTAATCTCCCGTTTGATGATGCCTGTTGCTTTTTTTCTATACATCCATCGCTCCCAAATATATAGCCCAGTATTCCGCTTCTTCCGATTTAGCAACACAAGTAGCCGGAAAATCAAACAACTATTACAAGTCGGCTACCCCATTGCCGGACAAATGGTCGTGGAATTTCTATCCCTCAGCCTCATCACCGTCATGATGGGATGGCTAGGCACCATTGCCCTCGCTGCAAACCAAATTGTCATGTCCATGATTTCACTTACCTTCATGATTTCCAGTGGTATCGCCGGAGCCACGACCATACTTGTAAGTCATGAATTCGGACGGGGAAATATCGGTAAAATGCGCCGGTACGCCCATGCCTCTTTCCGCCTTGCCGTCATTTTTATGGCAGGAGCGGCGGTAATTTACGCTCTTTTCGGAGCACCCATTGCATCCATTTTCACCCCGGATCCTGAAGTGATAAAAGTAGCCCGCAACCTATTCTTCGTGGTTGCCGTGTTTGAAATCTTCGACGGGTTACAGGTAACCGCGCTCGGAGCCTTGCGAGGTATCACCGATGTGCAGCGTCCCATGATCTATGCCCTCGTCTCCTATTTATTTGTCGCCGTACCACTAGCATATATTGCCGGAATCCTACTCGATTTCGGGGCTCCCGGACTGCTATCAGGCTTCTGTGGCGGCCTCATGTTTGCTGCCACCCTCTTCATCCGTAGATTCAACAAATCAGTGAGCAACACTCGCTTGCGACGAGAATCTTAAATCATAAATCTCAAATCATAAATCGGTAACGGGTTTAACTTTTTTTCTTGTTTATATCATGAATAAACTGTAAATTGCATCGTATAAACAGGCACGAACTAGTTACATATAACCATGAAAATAGAAGCATACAAAACTGCCGAAGAAGCACTACGTTCAATGACCGGAACTTTGATATCGGTAATTAAGAAAAGTAAATCGAAACCTTTTCATATCGCCTTGTCCGGAGGGTCTACGGCACAACAACTCTTCAAATTATGGGTAAAAGAATACCGGAATGACATTCCGTGGGACATTCTTCGCTTTTACTGGGTAGACGAACGATGCGTATCGCCGGAAGACGACGAGAGCAATTTCAAACATGCCGACCGTCTCCTTTTCATGCCCTTGGATATACCTCAAGATCACATCCATCGCATCTGGGGAGAACAAGAACCTAAAGTCGAAGCAGAACGATATTCGGAAATGGTGAAATGGGAACTTCCCGGCTACTCGAACATGCCTCGTTTCGACTGTACAATACTAGGCATTGGGGCCGACGGACACGTGGCCTCCATATTCAACGATTCGATGGATTTACTGACTGACCCGCGGGTTTACGCGGTTTCACAGCACCCAAAGACCGGACAACAAAGAATCACAATGACAGGGACCGCAATCTTAAAAAGTTCGGCCATATTAATTCCTGTTATTGGAGCAGATAAACAGGAAATCATGGAACATCTCATCCATAAACAAGGAGTATATCCGGCATCCTACATCTTATCTCGCTCGTCTACAGCAACCCTCTTCACGGATCGGATTATAGAATAAAAAGGGGGGGGGGACTAACAAGTCTATTTTTTAACGACTACCTCCCCTAACCCCTCCTACACAGGAGGGGAAACCGCTTGGTAATCAACCCTCCCCCTGTGTAAGGGGAAGTTGGAGGGGGTAGCTCGTGATACAGAATAAGACTTACTTTCTCCCCTCTTCTATATCCAAGATATTTTTAGAATTTTTTCTCGAAACCACGGCCACCACCATTACCGCGACGATCACGACCGCCACCGTTACGGTTAAAACCTCCGCGACCACCGGCAGGACGATCAGTTCTCGGTTTTGCAACATTCACGTTGATCACCTTACCATCGTATTCAGCTTGATTCAATTCATCGATAGCTTTTTGTCCTTGCGCATCATCAGACATTTCCACGAATCCGAAACCTCTTGACTTTCCGGTTTCTCTATCCATGATAACTTTAGCTGAAGAAACTTCACCGTACTCTTCGAATAACTCTCTTAAGTCACTATCATTCACGTCGTAACTTAAATTTGAAATGTAAATGTTCATTAATACAAACTTTAAAATTAATAATTTAAATACTTGAGGTCGGATATTGTCTAGAAAAGTCTGCTTAACGATACATTAATAATACGACGAAGGCAAACGCTCTGTAGCGATCAAATCAAAACTCAAAATCGTGACAAATCTACGATAATATTCTTTATAAACAAATAATCCACGTCGTAAAAACAACACGAGGGTAATAAAAATATATTACCCTCGAAAACAGCTACTAAATCAGTGACATATCCTTCTTCTCGGATGCCTTTTAGCTTCCCGTTTCTCGAATTCGGTCTTGTCAAATTGTTCTTGTTGCATCTGTTGCTCACCAACCCAACTTTTGTCTTGTTTTGAAGGAATATCCCGGGCTCGTCGATCATCACTCGCCACTTTCTTCTTCTTTTCTTCACGTTCTCTCATAACCTTCTAATTTATTATTAATCCATGGGATAAATTTCCCACACGATCTAGTTCGTATACGTTCTCAAAAATAAATGGTTACATCCTATACTTCCCTTTTATATACCAGAACTCGGGAAATGACCTATAGGGAGTTCCATATTTACTATAAATCAGGGATTTCCAATTACGGATTCACTATTTTTAGGGATTGTTCCGTTCTTCCCGGAGTTGTAATTTTGCTTAAAACAAAATTCATATTACCACATGACGAAGGAAAAAACGAAAAGATATCATGAATACATTAAAAAAACTTCAGCAATACATGGGTAATCGAAAAGCACTTTTACCCGTATCCATGACATTATCTGCCCTTAGTGCACTGACAGGGATGTTGCCGTATATACTGATCTGGTTTATCGTAAGAGAATTACTCGTCCCTGGTGAAACTATCGTATCCGACAACACGACAACTTACGCGTGGTGGGCTGTTGGTCTGGCCGTGGGTAGCGTGATTCTTTACTTTGCAGCCCTGATGGCCTCGCATCTGGCTGCGTTCCGTGTCGAATCCAACCTGCGTCGCGAAGCCATGCATAAAATCGTACACATGCCTCTCGGTTTTTTCGATAGCAACACCAGCGGACGCATCCGCAAAATTATTGATGACAACGCGGGAATCACCCACAGTTTTCTAGCCCACCAGATGCCCGATCTGGCTGCCACGTTCCTCGTCCCTCTCGTTGCGGCCATACTCATCTTTTCATTCGACTGGCAACTCGGCCTTGCCTGCATACTTCCCGTCATCATATCCATGGCCGTGATGGGATTCATGATGGGTACAAAAGGGCGGCAATTCATGCAAAACTACATGACTGCCCTTGAAGAAATGAACACGGAAGCCGTGGAATACGTGAGAGGAATTCCCGTGGTAAAAGTTTTCCAGCAAACCATCTACTCGTTCAAAAACTTCCACAAAAGCATTCAAAACTATAATAAGATGGTATTCGGCTACACCCGAATGTGGGAAAAACCCATGTCATTCTACACCGTCATTATCAATGGTTTCGTGTTCTTTCTAGCCCCGTTGGCCATCCTATTGATCGGACACGCGGGAAACCCGACACCGGTACTGCTTAACTTTTTCCTATTCGTTCTCATTACTCCCGTCTTCTCGCAAAGCATCATGAAAAGCATGTATTTAAACCAAGCCCTAGGACAGGCTAGTGAGGCCATCGGACGTCTCGAAAACCTAGTTTCTTACGAAAGTCTCCCCGTCCCGCCCTCCCCTAAACCATTAAAAGACTTCAGTATTCAATTTAATCGGGTATCATTCCGCTATCCGGGAACGACACAAAAAGCGATAGACGGGATCAGTTTCAAGATTCCCCAAGGAAAAAGAGTGGCCCTCGTCGGAGCATCAGGTGGAGGCAAAACCACCTTGGCCCGACTCGTCCCCCGCTTTTGGGAAACCACGGAAGGAGAAGTGATGATAGGTAACATCAACGTGAAAGATATCGCCCCGAACGAATTGATGCGAAATATATCATTTGTATTCCAAAACACGAAATTATTCAAAACGACCTTACTCGAAAACATTAAATACGGCAACCCCACTGCCACACTACCCGAAATCGAGAAAGCCGTGGACATGGCCCAATGTCGGGAAATCATCGATAAACTTCCCCTGGGACTAAACACGAAAATTGGCTCGGAAGGGACATACCTTTCCGGAGGAGAACAACAACGTATCGTACTAGCCCGAGCCTTCTTGAAAAATGCTCCCATCATCGTACTCGACGAGGCTACCGCTTTTGCCGACCCGGAAAACGAACACTTGATACAACAAGCCCTGAAAGAATTGACCAAAGGAAAAACCGTGCTGATGATCGCTCACCGCTTGTCGAGCATAACCGATGCCGACAATATTCTGGTCATAGATAAAGGAAAAGTAGCAGAACAAGGAACACATGCCAAATTAATCCAACAACAAGGAATTTACAATCACATGTGGAACGAATACCTGCAATCCGTTCGCTGGACCATAGGAAAGGAGGTCACCCATGCTTAACACTATAAAAAAACGTTTTGCCCTTTCGACACAAGGAGCGAAAGACTTCTGCAAAGGAACATTTTTCACCGTTCTGCTTGACATCGCGCTGATGTTGCCAGCCGTTTTCGTATTCTTGTTTCTCGAAGACTATCTCCGTCCGGTATTTACTCCATCGGCATCCGTAACACACGACATTCTCTATTACAGCCTTCTAGGAATTTTCTTCATGATCGTCATGTACATCATCGCCGTTTTACAGTATCGTGCCACCTACACCACTGTCTACGATGAAAGCGCCAACCGACGGATCTCCTTGGCTGAAAAACTGCGTAAACTACCTTTGGCATTTTTCGGGGAGAAAAACCTTTCCGACTTAACCGCCACGATCATGGACGACTGCACGGATTTGGAACACACGTTCTCTCATACCGTCCCCCAACTGTTTGCCTCGCTCATCAGCCTGTTACTGATTGCTATCGGAATGGCTTTCTACAACTGGCAACTAACCCTCTCCCTATTCTGGGTGGTCCCATTGGCTATAGCCATTATCCTCATCTCGAAAAATGCAATTTTCAAAAGTAACAAAACCAATTATCTGAAAAAACGAGCCGTAACCGAACATATACAGGAAGGGCTGGACACGATTCAAGAGATTAAGTCCTACAACCAAGAACGTGATTACCTGGAAAAACTGGACACGAGAATCGATTCCTACGAAAAGATATTGACTCGCAACGAATTAACCCTCGGCATCTTGGTAAACGGTTCTCAAAGTATCCTGAAACTCGGGCTGGCAAGCGTGATCATCGTGGGGGCCGACATGCTGGCAAACGGTAGTATCGACCTGTTCACTTACTTGATATTCATGGTGATCGGTTCACGGATTTACAACCCGTTAAATGAAGTCATGAACAATCTCGCTGCCTTGTTCTATCTGGATGTCCGTATCAACCGGATGAATGAAATGGAAGCACTCCCCATCCAACAAGGAGACACGAACTTTAAACCTGAAAATTTCAATATCGAATTCCGAGAAGTTGACTTCTCGTATGAGCAAGGTAAACCCATCTTAAATAAAGTTTCTTTCACGGCAAAACAAGGAGAAAAGACGGCTCTGGTAGGCCCATCCGGTAGCGGTAAAAGCACCGCTGCCAAACTGGCTGCCCGTTTTTGGGACATACAATCGGGAAAAATAACCTTAGGTGGACAGGATATCAGTCGAATCGATCCGGAAACCTTGTTGAAAAACTACTCCGTTGTGTTCCAAGACGTGGTTCTTTTCAACACCTCCATCATGGACAACATTCGTATAGGGAAACGGGATGCCAGTGATGAGGAAGTACTACGTGCCGCACGGCTTGCCCAATGTGATGAATTCGTCTGCAAGATGCCTAAAGGCTATCAAACCATTATCGGAGAAAATGGAGAAACTCTATCCGGTGGAGAACGCCAGCGTATCTCGATCGCCCGCACCCTGCTGAAAGATGCCCCGATCATCCTGCTTGACGAGGCCACCGCCTCCCTCGACGTGGAAAACGAAACCAAGATTCAAGCCGGGATATCCGAACTCGTACGGGATAAAACAGTACTGATTATCGCCCACCGGATGCGTACCGTGGTCAATGCCGATAACATAATCGTACTGAAAGACGGTCAGGTAGTGGAAAGTGGATCGGCAGAATATTTGAAAAAGCAAAAAGGAATATTTGCAAAATTACTCCACCCGATTAACTTATAATAAAAACCTAGGGAAATCCTACTGAAATACTAGGGAAATAATCCCCCTTATTCGTTGCTCAACCAACGCGCATACGTTGCTCAACCGTTCCGGAACGGTTGAGCTTCGGGTGGACTTCAAATGATCTCTGGGTAAGTGGGATTATTGGGGTTTGTTTACTACTTTATTTGGGTAAGATTTGAGTAATAATACGGAAGTAAATTTGCATAACGATTCTGCTCATGCTTTATTCCGGAATTGTAAAACATGTGGTACTTGGAAAATGTACAGGTGTATCCACCATAGATTCAATCTTTCCCACCTCCTTTTGCAGTCTTTTTACAAACATCTATTTTAGTAACTTTTGTTTTCCCTTCTTTTCCAAGGCGACTTGAGAGCTATTGTCAAATATAATTTGGGAGATAAAATGTTTATCTTTGTAAAGTTAATTTGACAAATGGTTGGCTATGGAATTGAAGAAAATAATTGAATCAAAATCATTTAGTTTTGATTATGATCGATATGCTAGAAATCTTGATTTTCCAACTTCTCTTGTAGTATATCTTGAGACTGTTTTTTCTCCAAATCTGAATAGAGTTATTCAGAAAAACTTGCCTACTATTGAAAAAATATATGCAGATGCAGGTAAAACTTTTGTGTATCTTCCAGCCCTTTTACTGGAGATGACGGATTTGTTACCCTATTTCAAGCCTCTTGCGGTTATTGATGAAACAGTCACAAGTCAGAATATAACGCCGATCGTTACTACCAAATTATTTGCAGAATTGAATATTTCTACGGATTGCCAAGGAGGGATGCTACTTACTCGGACAGGTAATGGAAATACAATGACGCTTACACCGTTGATGGTGAAAGGTTTTACAATGAAAGCATTTTTAATAGAGCATGCGTCATTATCTAAAATTTGGGATAATCGTAAATATAGTACGGTTCTTACCGATGATAGATGGCCTGATATGGATGATACCCCATCCAAGGATCCGGAACTACATTTTAATGAAGATATTGCACGCATTGTTTCTGAAATTGATGAGAGAATACGTTATTTGAAAGAGAAGGGATTATTCCATTTGCTCTCCGAGACAATTGCCCCCATGCTGTTGCCACAACTGAGTCGTTTGCATATTACCGATGATTACAGGATATTCCTTCCCGATTATCGGAATATGGAAATAAAAATGAATCCTTTGTCCAAGACGGTATATTTCCTTTTTCTGTGTAATCCTTGGGGTATTTCCCTGAATAGTTTATCGTATTATCATTGTGAATTGACAGAAATCTATAGATTGGTGTCAGGACGGAGCAATTTAGATGATATGGCCGAAAGCATTAGACGTTTGGCTGACCCGTCCGACAATTCTATCTACGAGAAATGTTCACGTATCAAGCGAGCCTTTTTACAAGATTTGTCGGATGATATTGCAAAAAACTATTATGTTTTCGGAGAAATCAATGAACCTAAACGCATCTCCCTTTCTCGTTCATTGGTCGAAATTCCCGATGCATTAAAAAATATATCTAATGATCAGCGAATTACAAGACAAAACATGGATATAATATCGGCTCTGATAAAAGGAATACCTAATATATAGATATTATTAAACTTTTGCAAGTCTTGCAAAAAATATAGATGAAAACTGTTATACGCTATCTTTGTCTGCTGATATAAACAGTCAATCTTAGATTTAATTAAAAATTATTTTATAACTTTACGCATATGTAAAATTTCAGTTTTTATACCACCTCTAAGCAAGAAGTGGTATAAAAGCAAAAGGTGGAAAAATAACGAAATATTTAAACATTAATGAATAGTGAAAATATTTTTGATATTTGGCGATTCTTAGGAAAGGGAACACCTTTCATTGTAAGAAGGAATGGATGGTATCATCTTTCGTATATGGTAACAAAAGTAAAACCCAAAGGATATTATGGAGAAGCCTATGGATATAGATTAACTGATGGGAAACCAGAGAATGGTAATACCAATGAAGAAATCATTGAATGCTGTGGTTGTGGAAATTGGGAACTCATTGAAAATCTTATAGAAAACATTGATGAACTAAAATGGAATTGTCTTGATAAAAATAACAACTTGACCTTTGGTAAATATAAGGGAATGAATGCTGAAGAGGTGAAGTCTAAGGATGAAGAATATTTTAAATGGGCGTTGATAAATATTGGAGGTTTTAACGAACTTCTCTTCGCTAGGAAATATAATGTTTCATTACAAGATTTACTTGCCACAAAGAAACAAATAAAAGCGGGATTGAATTTCTCTTCTGACGATTGGATAAAATCACCAGTAAAAAGCAATTTTGATTTTATCTTAGATCAATATAAATACGCTTGTTGGGCAAAACAAAAGGATATAAAAGTAGCAGTTAAAGAGATTGAAGAGTATTATAATCAAAATAAAATATAATTAAAAAGATATGAAACATGTTACATGTATGTTCGGTAAATTCATTCTACTCCACATTTAAACAATACTATCAGCAATTAAAAGCAAATGATTTCTATTCAACAGATGAAGAAATTTTGAAAAAAGTGCATGATAAAACTGAAGAAAAAATTAAAACAGAGATTTCTGTAGCAAAACGAGTTGCAGCCCATGTTGTAAGAGACATCTGATAGTTTTTTGTCCGATAGTAAGAACAACTGTCAGCACAAGTCTTGACTATTACAAATAAAAAATAGTATTCAACATTAAACCTAGATAATATGTTGACATTACACCAACGTACAGAAATAATTCGAGAGACGATAACCGAAAGAATGAAATATACTCCCCAGCCGGGGGATCTTTCCTTCTCTGAATTGAAAAACTGTCCGGAATTATTAATATGGGGGTTTCCAGAAGGGACGATTTTTAATATAGTGACCTCCTATTATCTATATTTAAAACAAGGATATACTGCTAAAGATGCAATTTGTGAAATTGAAGCATTGGAGGAAAATCGAGGAGATATCTTTCCAACAAACACTTTGACTGAATATGTCAAATATCGATTACAAAAAGAGCACGCTCCATTTGTTTATCTTTATTCTGAAGAATTGCTACACTCATTTCAAAACCTTATAAAGAGGAATTTGCAGATTTACGAATGCGAGGTGTTTGAGATGGATTTGCAAGATAGTGAAACTTTAACAAAATCTACAGACACGAATACGGAACAAGTTAATACACCCCAAGATGATTCACTTACATCCAAAGACATTAAAATACCCTTAGCCATTATCATTTCAATCATAATAGGGATACCACTATTCTGCTATCTAGACAATGTGATAAAAGAAAAAATGGAATTTAAAGATATATATTCCGAACGTACATTAGTGGATTTTATACATAAATATCCTAACAGCAAATATGATACAGACGAAATTTGTAACAGTTTTTTAAATACTGCAATTGAAGGTGGCATACCTGCATTGAAAGTATTCATAACTAATTTTAAAGATGCAGGAAAATTCTCAGAACAATACAAACAAGCAAGTTTGAAATTAAAAGATTTATGTGAGCAAATGTTTGCAAAATGTTTAAGTATTAACACTATTGATTGTTGGGATGAATTCATACAATTAAAGCCACCTTATTTAATAGGTGAAGCGCAAAAACAAAGAAGTCAATTAAAAGATGAACTGATGATGGACAAAATACATAAAGTTGCTTCACATAGCGAATGTATGTCATTATTGCATTCTCTTGATTTCGAGGAAAAAAAATATACACCAATATTAAAGAAAAAATGTGTAGATTTATATGTAAAGGATTTTTTGCAAAAAGGAGAATATGCTTCAATAGCAAAACTCTATTCTATAAATAAATATGATATAACTTCATCAACCATTGTGTTCATTAATAATATGTACTACGATTTAAGTGTATGCTATAGTGGAAAAGTATCTGCAGAAATCATCGTTAAAGCAGGAAAAAGTTTCAGTCTTACAATTCCTAATGGCAGTTATCAAATAGTTGTAGTAACAAAGTTAAAAGGGAGTCCATCTGTATACGGATATAGGGATATCTTAGATAGAGAAGAAGCTTCTCCAGAAGATTTATTACTTCAAAAAATTTTTGTTGGAAGTATAAACGTAAATGGCGGTCTATATAAAACAACTTACCCTATTCCCTCCCCAAAAAACAATGTGTTTAAACCTTCAAATACATTCAATTCCAATAATTATTGGCCGTACAACTTTAGAAGAATACCATAATTAAACTTAAAATAAAAACATCATGTTTGCAAATACTTGGAACAACATCATTACTTGGTTTAAAGATCGGAGTGAGCGGGCGAAACTCATCAGAAGTTTTAATGAGTCGGCACGTCATGCTTTTATTAATGGGATTGCGCCCAGCCTTTTGAAAGCGAGTATGTCAAAAGGTGACAGTGCTTTTAAGCATCAGTTTTCAAGCTGGTTAAACAGCGGTTTTCGGATACAAGTATTTACGGGAAGAGTCTTGACAAGGGCAGAAATTATAACCATCGGCAAGGTGATTCTATCTGACGAAACCCTTGTGCGGAAGTTGGTGATATTAGGTTGGGACACACTTGAAGTGCATGGAGACAAAGGGACTTATGGCTGCAAATGGCAATTGAAAGACTTTATTTTACTTCCTGAATAAATTATTAGGTTTATGGATACAACAATACAAGATTCTTTGAATATAATGGCGCAACATACACAGAATAACGTATCAGACGGCAGAGTTGATTGGTGGATGTGGATAGCGATAGCGGAATTTGTTATTTTGCTTATTCTTGTTTTAAGCAAAAAGAGTTTGCCCAAGAATGAAAGGCTGCAACGCTTCAAAAACGAAAGCATGAATCATGAAATAGATTTCAACAACACCATCAGCAGTGCTTTTCATGCAGAGGAACTTTATGATGAGTTGAAAGTCAAATGCCATCCGGACCGTTTCCCGATGAACCCGGAGAAAAGCAGAACGGCAGAAATGTTCTTTCAAGAAATCACGAAAAACAAGCATAACATGAAAAGATTGCTTGAGTTGAAAGAACAAGCAAAACATGAATTGAATATAAACTTTTAAGACATAGTCCTATGAAACAATAGATAAAATCTATATCCCATCTTAGAACTGATAAGCAATGAAACGAATCATCACAACATTTTTGTACCTATCATTGTGTTGTCTCTTTCTTCACGCCGAGAGAGACAACCACATCCACGGAACACTGGAAAAGCAACCGGAATTTATAACCGGATTCAAATATCTTCCTCCCGGATTCGAATGCTTTGCAGACATGTTTAAATATAAGGTCATAGATTTCCCCGGTTTCTCGAAACAAGACACCCTGTATTTCAAAAAATACACGCAACCCATAAACGGTTACATGGTCAAGGAAATACATGCACTAAACGATGATTGCTGTAATGCGTATGTCTTATGTTTTGAAAAAGGGAACAAAAAATTCTTTGTCGGAGGAGATGGTTACAGACATGCAGAGATATGCACGAAAAACAAAGCACACACGATCGACAGCATGGATTATGAGGGAGTTCCCGGCGGAAACATCATTACCCCCCACTCCTTTAAACTCTTGAAAGAATCGCGAGACAGTCTTTGCCTCAAGGCCTACAACTTGCATTTTGATTCCGCCAAAGAATATATAGACTACGGAAATTCTACGCATCTTACTTTTTGTTTCATCGACATAGATGTGGACGGGAAAGACGAATTGATTATCTTCTCTCCTTATTGGGGTACTTGTGGATTTCGAATCTATGATATACGGGAAACTTCCCGAAAAATTCAATTAAAATCCATCTCGAAAGAAAAATTAGACCAAGCAATACGACTTTTAATCGCACCGAAAGAAGGTGTTCTTCTTTGTTGGTGGAGGAACTGTATCTATAAATACAAAATTCTTAAAAATGCAGCCCGTTCAATTATCAAACTCAAAGAGGTTGACAATGTGTGGTCCGAAATAACTGATCTTTTCCTGTCCTATACTATAGAAGAACCAGAACCGTGAGCCCCAAAATCACACTTGTGGTGCGAATTACACAAAGAAAAATCCCAAAGAACTAATTTTCAATTCTTTGGGATTTACTTTTGCGGTCTGGACGGGACTCGAACCCGCGACCCCATGCGTGACAGGCATGTATTCTAACCAGCTGAACTACCAGACCAAAATATTTTCAAAAAAAGCGGTTCGGACGGGACTCGAACCCGCGACCCCATGCGTGACAGGCATGTATTCTAACCAGCTGAACTACCGAACCAAATTTAAAACAACCTCTGTTGTTTCCGATTGCGGGTGCAAATATAGCCTTTGTTTTTAATTCTACAATGATTTTTACGCAAAAAAATTCATGACAAACCATTTTTCCCATCATTTCAATAAATCAAGATTAAAAAACTATATTTGCAATAAATAATAGCCATATCATGCAACAACCAAAAGAATACTATCAAACACAAATAGCACACCTTATCATACTCCTGAAAAAACACAAGCAACAACGAAATGGAATCACGCTCGCGAAAGTGACCTTGTTCTTGTTAGCCATATATTTCATATATACTTTCGCGAACACGGGATTCACGCCTTATCTCGTAGCTTTTATTGCAGCTATTATACTATTCGTCATCACGAATATATTCGAAACCAAGTTATTAAAAAAGATACAATTCCTACATAAACTTGAAGAATGTTCCCGTGTAGAGTTAGAGTATCTTGCAGGAAACTTTAAAAATCTCCCGACAGGTGAAGAATACAAAGACCCGACCCACCCTTACGCTCACGATCTTGATATATTCGGGGAAGATTCCCTTTTCCAATCCGTCAACCGCACGGTTACCCCTCACGGGAAAGAAAAGTTACGGGAATGGTTGCTCCACCCGCTAAAATGCAAACAAACCATCCTTGAACGCCAACAAGCCGTTGAAGAATTTGCCCGCCATCCGGAATGGTGTCACGTTTTCCGGGCTAAGGGCAACAGCCAGCGCATGACCCATGTGGACATGCAACAAATCGAACAATGGCAACAAGAACAAGTCGGGCTACCTCGCTGGACTCTCCCCTTCCTGTATATACTGCCGGCATTGACGGTCTCGGCTTGGATATTATACATTGCCTCCGTACTCACATTGAACATCCCGTTATTCCTCTCCTGCGTGTCTCTTTTTTGTAGCTACCTACCGGCTCAAAAAACATTGCGGACGCACATGCGACTGGATGAATTCACCCGTTCATTCAGCAACCTGCACGAACTGATCGGACACTTTTCCTCGTTTACCTGTTTCTCCGTCAAATTACAAACATTACATCAACAACTGTTCAACGAAACATACAACGCGGACGAGGCCCTACGTTCCCTGCATAAAATACAGGAAAGTTTCGACCAACGCTCCAACGTGGTGGTTGCCATGTTCATGAACGGGCTTTTCATGCGGGAATTACACCTCATTCAGCGTCTTGTAACCTGGAAACGTCATTACGCCAATGCCATCCCGATCTGGGTGGAAATCACGGGTGAACTCGACGTGCTGGTCAGCTTGGCCAACTACAAGTATAACCACCCCGATTTCATCCATCCCACTCCCGGTGACAACCTGCTTTTACGAGGTACATCAATCGGGCATCCCCTCCTACCTGCTAATGAATGCGTAACCAATGATTTTGAGGTCGCCCGGTTACACGAATTCCATATTATCACGGGAGCGAACATGGCCGGAAAATCCACCTTTCTGCGTGCAATCGGGGTAAATCTCGTACTTGCCTGTTGCGGGGCTGTTGTTCGGGCTGAAAGTTTTGAATTCCAACCCATGGCCCTCTTTACCAGCATGCGCACCGTTGACAATTTAGCCAAAGGAACCTCTTATTTCCATGCCGAATTGCTCCGCCTGCAACAACTTGTTCACATGGCACAACAGGAAGAACGCCTGTTTATCATTTTGGACGAAATACTGAAAGGCACGAACTCCCGGGACAAATTAAACGGTTCCCGTCGTTTCCTTCAAAAATTACTCACGCTACCTGTTGCCGGACTTGTTGCCACGCATGACCTCGAACTGGGAGAACTCGCCAACACGCTGCCGGACAATTTCTTCAACCGATGTTTCGAAATCACGCACACGGATGACGACATTGCCTACGACTATAAACTGAAACCCGGTATCAGTCAGAACATGAATGCCTCCATCCTGCTTGAAAAAATGAAACTCGTGTAAGAATGATTATCCGAACCTTCCTCTCTCTTTTCCGTTTAACACGGTAAAACAGGAAGATATGAAAACAACCATTCTAATCACGTTAGTTTTATCCATCACGCTTTTCCAGGAATGTAAGGACAAAAACCAAAATAAGACCGCAAATTTATCGGACAGCACGTTTGCCGCAACACCTACTGTTACCAACAATTATTACTTTGCCGGAGAATACCTGTTCCAAGCGAACAAAGCGACTTTGAAGGATCGAGCCACGGGGACCACTCTCATCATTAACAACGGGGAAATAGCAAGCGAACTGGAAAAACAATATTTAGCATTAAAACTGCCTGACGGCAAGCACGTCAGTGTTCAACTACTCGGACATCTCTCTCCGGTGAATGAAGTTGAACATACCTCCCCGAACCACCTTACCATTACCCAAATCATCAGTCTACACCCCGGAACAAACACTCGTGCACCACAACTCACGGGAGAATACATAACCTATGTTCCCAACAATATCAAACCAACGGAACGATTCACGTTCTCACTACATCCCGACTACACCTACACGTTCCGTATTTATAATCTTGGTGCAAATTCCTCCCGTGATGCTACCGGGAAATGGTTCCTCTTAAACGAAAATGAAATCCAATTCTCCAATAATATTCTCACGAGTTTCACCAACGAGGCCTTTATCAATGACGATGGGACACAGCTAACCTTTAAGCTTAGCAAAAGAATTTATTATAAACAAGAATAAAAAAATGGGCTATTCACACCTTGTAAAATCGAATAACCCATTTTCCTTTGTCTTTTTATCCGCAATAGAAGTATTTATGTACGAGTTCCATGATCTTCGCCTCATCATTTCCTAAATCCTGACGTAACGTTTTATCATCAAACTTCTTCAAAGCGGCAATTAAACCATCAATCAAGCCGGGAGCAAACACCCCGTACTTTTCGAAATTTGCACGTTGTTTTTCCAGACATAACGCGGAATCATAACAAGACGACGGTAAATGACTCAAGCGATCAGCGACTTTCTTGTTCGCCTCATCAAATATGTTAACATCGACATAACGGTCTTTCGCGTATTGCAAGGCATTCTCCATTTCAAACCCATGACGTGCGGCAACCGCCAATCCGGCAATCAACAGGTACACATCGGCCGAGCCATCCGGACAACGGAATTCCACCGTCTGCTTACCGCTAAAATCCCGATCTTCCACTTTTTCCAAGGGGTTCGCATCGCGTAACATATCACTCGCGCCACTCGTCCATCCCAACGGCACGCGTACCAAAACCGAACGATTACGATCACCCCAGCAAATATTCGTGGGAGCCTCTTGATGAGGTACCAGACGGAAATAGGAGGTCGGGTTCGTGTTTCCGAAAGCCGTTAACGAGGGTGCCAAATCCAAATATCCGGCAATGGCTTTGAGCGCGTGATCCGTTAGCTTGCCATTCTCGATCATCATATTCTTATCCCCCTTTTTCAAACGGGTATGGATATGCAATCCACTCCCGGCTTTACCAACCGTGATTTTCGGGGCAAATGTCAAATCTACGCCAAACTGGTAAGCCAATGTTCTCAAAATCCACTTGGCAATGATTAACTGGTCGGCAGCATCTTCCATCTTCGTGGGCAGGAATTCGATCTCGTTCTGTTCGTACATCAAATCTCCTTTCGTGAAATTACCCACCTCGGAATGCCCGTATTTAATCAATCCTCCGGTTCCGGCAATATACTTCATTGCCAACGTGCGCAAATCCCGTCCTTTATTAAACGGAGTAGATTCATGATACCCTTTTTGATCAGAAGCCAGGAACAAATCCTCTTTTTCACTCACCACGTAATACTCCAATTCTCCCATGACCTCGTACTCCATTCCCGTCACTCGCTTTAGAGCCTCATGAGCCTTCCGCATCGTGTACTCCGGTGACAACTCCAACGGTTTCCCGTCCTTCGTGTAAAAACTACAAAGGATATCTACCGCCGGAATCTCGCTGAATGGATTCAGGAAAGCCGTGCGATACCGGGGCAATACATACAAGTCACTTGAACCCGCTTCAATATACGGGAATAGACTGGAACCATCCACCCGCTCACCACTCGTCAAGATATTATCCAGATGCTCGAGACTATTGATAATAAAATTCAATGTTTTTAATCGTCCGTCCGCTCCGGGATATCTAAAATTGATCATCTCAATCCCATTCTCCGTCACGTAACGAATGATGTCTTCCTTAGTAAAATCTTTAGCATCTTTCTCTAAGAAACGAACTAAAGCATGAGGATTCAATGCATATTTTGAATTCATATTTTTTTATTTAATAGGTCTACTAATTTTTAGCGTTTAAAAGTAAAAAAAATAAATTACAATCCCTTGGCTAATTTCAGATTCCTTTTCACAAATCACCCATCTCAAACTTTAAACTTTTTCTATTTATCCAACTCGTTCAAAGCAAAAGCGTAAGCACCGAAAGCGATAGCCCTGCTTGTTCCTAACTTCGTTGTGATCACACCCATGCGTTTCACGGGATCATACTCGACTGTTTCCGTTGTTCCGGGTACAACAATACGCCTAGAAGTAGGAGTCAAAAAAGCCGCACAATCTCCCGGATCATCCAAGAAAAAAGCTTTCATTTCCATCCTGTCTGCCGGAGCCCCCTCGTACATTTCCAAGGTTCCGTTCAGTTCGCGCATCACGGCCGGCATCAAATATTTACGGGCAGCAATAATTCCCCCACCAATCACCACGATGCCATCTACCACGGCATTCATCGAGGCAATAGCCTCTCCCAACACCTCTCCCGCACGATCAAAAGCTTCTCTGGCGGCCGTCGGATTCCCCTCCAAATTCCCTTCTGCAATCTCAAAAATATCTTTCGGGGTCAACTTTCGCGTATCTCCAGACAAAGAGGCATATTCTCTTTTGATCGCCCGGATCGAAATACCCTCCTCAACCCCGTAAATCGGTTGGCGTTTATCCCGCAACACCCACACTTCGGCTGCAGCACCGTTATCACCCAAGAAAAGTTCCCCGTCACGAACCACACCGCCACCGAATCCGGTACCTAGAGTAATCCCGATCAAATTCTTATACACCTTATTTTTTCCCGCGTCACGCAACATACGATTCACCTCCGGTAAGGCACCTGCCAATGCCTCCCCGTAAGCAAACAGATCCCCGTCATTATTAATAAACACCGGAATATTAAATTTGTTTTTCAAAAAAGCACCCAATGCCACACCTCCCTGAAAAGCCGGCAAGTTCTTCAAGTCCCCGATAATCCCGTTCACGTAATCCGATGGACCGGGAAACGCGAAACTGATTGCCACGGGTTCTTCCGGTAACTTCAATTTAATGGCAGAAAACCCCGTAACCATCGTTTCCAGGCATTTTTCCAAATTATCTCCATTGGAAGGCAACGTGATCGGCTCCACAATTTCTTCATTAGACCGGATGGCCGAGAACACGAAATTCGTTCCTCCGGCATCCAAGGTCATCACTATTCTTTTATCAAACTGATACATAATTAAGATAAAAGTTAAAAGATAAAAACTAAAAGATAAAGGATAAAAACTAAAATCATTTCCGGGTTTTAATTCCTACCGAACAATACAACAAATAACACATACAACCGAGGATCACGGCAAGTGAACCTGCCTGCGTGCCTATCAAATCGGTACAATAGCCCATCAATGGCGGGATTACCGCACCACCGAAAATACCTGTTACCATCAATCCGGAAATCTCGTTAGCTTTCTCGGGACGGGCTTGAATAGCCATGGAAAATATCAACGAGAATATACTGGAACACGTGAAACCGATCAACGCGATCAATGCTAAAATAGAGTATTGTCCCGACATGAAAAATAACACGATCATGGCAGCAATAGCGACCAGAATGTTCACCCGGAAATACTTGTTACCCGAAACCCGCGTCAACAAGAATGTACCCACGAAAGCACCGATCGTGCGGAATGCAAAATAAACACTCGATCCGCCTCCCGCTTCCGTAACATTAAAACTGCAACGCTCGATTAACAATTTCGGTGCCACCGTGTTAATCCCAACATCAACTCCCACGACAAACACGATTCCCAAGAAAAGCAACAATATTGTCCTATCCTTCAACAACCCGAACGTTGCACTCCACGAAGACGTCGATTGTTCAGGGGCTTCTTCATGAATACGCGCAAACATCAACCAACCCATTGAAATCAAGGTCAACAACGCAAAAATCGGGAACAAATATTGCCAATTCCCCAATTCGGTTGCTGCAAATGCCGCGATATACGGGCCACAAAAAGAAGAAACGGCTTTCAACACCTGTCCTGCCGTCAATGAACTTGCCAACACGTTTCCCTTCACCACGTTCGTCAGCAACGGGTTCAATGACACCTGCAATATGGTATTACCGATTCCCAACAAGGCAAAAGCCATCAGACACGTGTACAGGTTATAATCAACAAAAGGAATAATCATTCCCACAATCGTCACCAGCATACTCATCAATACCGTTTTTTTCCGACCGATACGGTTCATGAAAATCGCTGCCGGAACGGCCAATAACAAAAACCATAGAAATACCATCGAAGGCAGGAATCCGGCAACCGTTTCGCTTAACTCGAAATCAACCTTCACGTAACTGGTGGCAATCCCCACCACGTCACAGAATCCCA
The DNA here is from genome assembly GCF_003991565.1 of Butyricimonas faecalis. Lineage (NCBI taxonomy): Bacteria > Pseudomonadati > Bacteroidota > Bacteroidia > Bacteroidales > Odoribacteraceae > Butyricimonas > Butyricimonas faecalis. The sequence continues at coordinate 1,500,619 of NZ_CP032819.1, forward strand.
TGATAAAAAAACCGAACAATACAGGCAATAAAGCCTTAACACTTGTAGAACTTTCTTTCATAATATACAATTTAACACGAACAAGAACATTAAAAGAGTAACGAATGTAAACAATTTCATTTAAACTCTCTAACAAATTGTCACCTTATTTCTGTTTAGAAACATTAAAATACACACCGAATATTATCCACAAAACGGCTATCATAACGGATTTTTCGGAATAAAATTCCAGACCTATCCGAGTTAAGGGCGAGATCGGCGGGAAAAAGATCCACACAGACCAGTCACAAACGAGACACGGCCGAGTTAAAGCCGATCGATGAAACGTATTTGATACCTACCGATAACCCCCGCGGCGCTCTCATGTGTCCCGATCTCTGCCTTATATGCCATCGAACTGCCATACAACAGTTAAAATGCATATCTTTGTCGACAAAAAGACCAAACGATAAACAAAACGAACACGAAATTAACTGAATACCACGTAGAATTCCCGCAAATATACCTGCTGTTCATCCTTTCCCGAGTTCGTGAAACGGACAAATTTCACGGGAGTATCCTCCCATTTGCCGTTCAACCGACCACGAGCATCACGGGTCAGTGTCACCACCTGCCAATTCTCGCCATCGACAGACACTTCCATGACACCCCAAGAAAGATCCCCTTTCACGTCAAAATTCATACGGGTACCAGGAATCCGGTAGAGATCATCCAACTCCAGTTGCAGATATCCCCCGGCGGGCCATTTCACGACTTCCAGCAAAGGTGTCAAGTGAACCCGATTGGGATATACCTGTAAGGGGAGGTGTTCCAATTGCGGCACATTCGTGGTCAGCTTGCAGGGCAAATAATCAGCCAGTAAAGGCAAATCCATCCCATTTTTACGATTAAATCGTTCTGTGGCCTCCGTGAAAATACCCAACACCAAGGGTTGAAGTACCGTCGTCCCGGTCTTCACTCCCGGTTGATAAGGATTTTGATTAAACTGCCTTTCCAGCTCGTAACTTCTTTTACGCAGGGCTTTTACATGATTATATTTCCGCAGGAAAAGTTCACGATCTCCACGTTCCTCGGCTTTCAACATGACCAACGCCTCTCGTCCCGCGTCCCCCAATATTTTGAACTGATGTAACCACGGAGTTATTTCTTCAATCAATGCCTCGTTCTCGTTATCAACCAGCAACAAATCAGCGGCCTCGGCTACACGCTCGAACTCTTCCTGCAAAGCAAGAAAATCCCGCTCGTCATAACGGCCTTCTTGATATCCCTTCATGAAACGCTCTGCCACAGGCAGAATCTCCACGGATTCCTCCCGACGGAAACGATGCACGTTCTCCCCCAAATCTGAATTATGACGTGCGAAAACGGTAAAAGCCTCCGCGTTTTCCGGCATGATGGCCCGAATTGCCCGGTGCCATGAGCGAGAACGATCGTACGATTGCATATTCCACGTATAATCCGCCACGCAATATATGGCTAATTTGGATGCTTCCGCCCATTCCATGGGATTAGCCACGAAACCGGAAATACTTCCGGCTATATCTTTCCCGTTACCATACACTTCGCCCAACAATACATGATCCCTCACGTAATCCGACACGGGGAAATTCCACCAAATGTAAGAGGGACGTTTGATCTGTTCCCGAATCCATTCCACTCCTTCCCTGGTGATCTCGGAAATCACTCGATCTCCCGTCCACATCACTTCCACGGACGGGTTCAATTTTGTACCGATCGTGGCTAGATACCCGCTTTCCGGTCGTGCCCAGTCTTTATTATACTCGGTAGGACACACGATTAAGGGCGTTACATCGGGCTTTACCCGCACGAAATGGTCATCCACGTAATTCAACAATTCCACCTGTCGGTCGGCTTTTGCCCCCTCGCCGGAAATATCGTCAAAAAAGACAGCAAAAGAACGCACGCCCAAGTCGTACATGTGCTCAAATTTAGCCATCAGGGAGTCACGGTCGGAAGTTTCCCAACGGATGTCTAATCCCGGATGAATGGCCCACACGAAATCCACCTCGTTCTCGTTTGCCACCTTCACCAACTCCGCGATACGGGCTGCGTCCTTGGCCGGATAAGGTTTTCGCCAGTTGGGAGAACTATGATAAGGATCGTCTTTCGGCCCGTAAATATACGTGTTCAGTTTATTCTCCCCGTAAAAACGCAGTTGCCGCAAACGGGCCTCATGGCTCCAAGGAGTACCATAAAATCCCTCGACCACGCCCCGGAAACGAACGTCGGGATAATCCCGGATTTCAACTTGAGGCAAATGATTATCTCGAAACAACTGCATGAAGGTACGCACGGCATAGTACGTTCCCCGCTCGTCATTGCCCGCAAGCGTGATCCCTTTGGGGTTTATTTCCAAATAATAACCTTCCGGTTGCTCCGGAATCTGACGTTTCCGGGATTGCACGGCCCTATCGCCCTTTTCTCCCAGGTACAAAGGCAGTCCTTTCGATGAAAGGCGATCCCCCAAGAATGTTTTCAGTAATTTAACCGCCCGCGGATTAGCTTCTCGTTCTCCTTCCAGACGGAAAGTAACGGGAGTTGCCATATTTTCTCCCTTCACGGTTATTTGCCGAGGGGTTGGTTGTACCTGGATATCTTGAGCCATGATTTTCACCTGTAACGCGAAGAAACAGACGATATATAACAATAATTTTCTCATACTAAACGTTTATTCGGGTTTCTCTTTTTCTTTTTTATACCATCATTTTCGATTCATCACGTTCATGATCTGCGTACCCAAACCGACCCGGTAACCTTGTGAGATGAAAACCACGTCACCTTCCGCGTTCAACAAAACAACCAAAGGCAAATTTTCCGCGTTTTGCAGTTGCAAATCACGACTCAACTGCTGGTGCAGTTTCCCGCCTTGATCGGTTCCCCACATGATGACTGAAGGGAAAGGACGAAAATCGGCTTGATTGAATTTCTTCCGGTTCTCCGGATCACGGAACACAAAATACAGCGGTATTCCCAACCGGTCAAAATCATCCTTCATTCCACTCATATCGCGTAACAAATGATTCGTGGGCTCTTTATCGGCTTCCACCAAAGCGATAGCCGTGTACCCTTTCCCCGGAATATTTATATTCTCCGACTTCCCGGTTATTTCCGACACGTAAGATAAAGGTAAAGAGACTTTTCCCAGCACTTTCGTGTTCTCCTCGCAAGGCTGAATATACATATCCAAATCCGTCTGTCGGTCCGCCTCAATCTTGAAAGAGGTCAACGTTGCCATAACCGCCCCATCGCCGCGGCGGTTACCGGTAGAAAGGATATAGTTCCCTTCTTCCAACTCCACCGGACGTGCAAATATCGTTTCGTAGGAGGCCCCCACGCCCATGTCCACGTCGGCATTACTTCCCAAATCAATTGTACGCACTCGTCCGTTCTCCATTTTCCCGATTGTAAAATTCAAGAAATATTTCGGATCTCTCACGGGTTTACCCGCGTAATGTAACATCAATTTACCCCTTGGAACAAATTTTTCAGTCGAGAAATCAGCCGTGTGCCAATCCCCCGCGATATAATATTCCGGCTTACCCGAAATAGGGCTCAAACGAGCGGGGATAAAATAGGTCCGGCAAACAGCCACAAAAAATATATCCCGAGACAGCGCATCGGTTATCCCTGCCCGTAAGACGCCAACGGGGGGAGTGGGTACTTTCACCGGGTAAGCCGTCACCCGATATTCTCCTACCCTATGCATGATTCTCTCAACCAGATCGCTCGACTTCATTCCCTCGAGACTCTCGCTCCCGAATGCCGCCTTGATCGGTTCCCGGTAAGCCGTGATCAATTCATTCTGTATTCTAGGGTTTAAAACATATTTTTGAAACATCTCGTTATCAATACCATCCCCCTGTTGTACCAGATGTGCCAGCCAAACGTCAGCCGGAGTATCCTGCAAATCTTTTTCCGTCACGACATCCAACAACCGCATGGCTAATTCCTTATCCGGAGCCTGCCGGAATAATTTTTCGATCTCCGAATCATTTCCACGTGCCATTTTCACGTATCGAGTAAAACGAGCTGTATCTATTTTCAATTCATCGGCAATTTCACGCGCCCGCTTTGTCGTCATGAAGGTGGCAATATAGGCATTTCGCAAAGAGTCTTCGTGAACAAATCGACGATCATTCACGGCTCTTTCCTCAGCGGTTGTCAAAGCCTTGATATCTCTTTGTTCGGGAGGCACCAAGCTGAATTGCCCCGAAAAGGCGTCACCCGTCTTTTTATCCAAGGTAATCACAAGGGTATCCTGCCGGGAAACGGGGAATCGGGCAAACCCAAATTGTTCGCCTTTCGTGGCCCAAACTAACAAATCGCCTTGTGCCAGCGTCAAAACGGTTTCTCCCTGTTCGTCGGAGTAGAGAGTTACCACGGGATAAAATTCCCCATAGTTAAATATCTTGTATTCTACTTTTGCATGCTCAACGGGTTGTTTTTTTTCGTCCAGTATTTGCACGACCGTTTTCCTATTTCTCACTTCCCTCGCGTTTACTTCCAAATGGAGTATTCCCGTTTGCATTACTCTTTTCTGCCCCGAATCCGTGTAATGAGAAGTCACGTTCACGATCGTACTGTTATCTCCCACGGAAACAATCTCCTCACCCTCGCCACCATCCTTTCCCCAGATTTTAAAATTGCCGTTCTCGTAAAGGTATTTTTTCCCCCCGGCATATTTCCCGAACACCTCTGCTTCCACGTACAACGCACGTTGCACGGGCAGCGTGAACCACGCGATATTTAAACGGGGTTCCGGTTCGCAAGCCCCGAGGTATTTCCACTCCCCATCAATCCAAACTTCTATCCAAGCATGGTTGTCATCACAATGCGCCCAACGAGGCGTGTATATTTGACGTGCGGGGATACCCACGGCTCGCAAGGCTGCCAAGGTAAAGACGGATTCTTCACCGCATCTCCCGTAAGCCCGCTGTTTCGTGGCTAAAGGAGAGGAGGTCCGGGCATTCGTCGGTTTGTATATCACATGCTCATGGCACCAGTGGTTGACTTCCAAGGCCGCCTTTTCCATAGACCCACAAGCAGCCACCCGCTCCTTCAATTCCTCGTAAAAAACGACCCGAGCCGAGTCCAGGTTCTCCTTTCCCCCTCTCACCGGAAGCACAAAATGCCGGAATATTTCTTCGGGTACAGCCTTTCCCCAAGGCATTTCTTCTTGAGCTCGAAAAGACAAACGTACATTTTTCAAGAAAAACTCTCCTCCCGAAAAAGAGATATCAATCAAAGGCGAATAAGCATAAAGAAACATCAATGCTTCCCGTTCCTTGACGGTCATAGAGGAATCAAATATGGCAAACAGATCCCCGGGAGTTTTTCCAAAGATTTCCTGTTTCTTCTGAAAATCCTCTTCTACCATCTTCCGATAAGTAGCATCGGTTATAAAATGCTTTTCCTCGCACGCGTATAGCAAGGATATGGTCAGTAGTAAAAAGATTTGTCCTGCACGAACAATAAGTTTTGCATTATTTTTTATTTCGTTACCATACCTCTCAAAACGATACACGATTGTATCCTGAGTATTATCCAGAAATTCAATAATGTCTATAAACTCGCCTCTAAGTTTATCAAAAAGCCCCATATATTTAATTTTAGCGTTATTATAAATCATCTCAAATATATACTTTTTTACCATGCATTCCCCCGATATTAGTTCATAAAATATTTCATTATTTTTGCACCATGGATACGAAGGAAGAAATCATTCGACAATTCGAGGCACAAACAGCCCCATTCAGCCCGGAAACCCACGAGCAACTAGCTAATATTCTCGTACGTTTCACTCTGGCTAAAGGAGATCTTTTTCTCCGGGAAGGCGAAATATGCAAGTATTACAGCATGGTCGCCCAAGGGATGATTCGTCTGTTTTACAATAAAAACGGACGGGATCTCACGGAACACTTCTCGTATGAAAAAGGGATTTTCGTTTCGCTGGAAAGCTATTTCCGGCAAACCCCAAGTTATCTGATGATCGAAGCTCTCGAACCTTCTGTTATTTACTCTTTCCCGCATGATCCACTTCAAAACCTTATGAGGAGGAACCACGAGGTGGAACACATGTACTGCAAAATGCTGGAAAATTCCTTAATCGAATCACAACAAAAGGCTGATGCCTGCCGTTTCGAGACTGCCCGGGAACGCTATCACCGGCTGGCCACGGAACACCCGGAAGTGGTGAAACGGGCTCCCCTCATCCACATTGCCTCCCGGCTTGGCATGACCCCCGAAACATTAAGCCGAGTGCGAGCTGGTTTGCTTTAACAATTTTTCCACCCGGGTAAACGCTTTACCTTCCCATTTTCGACTGTTCCATCGACGCACGAAAATGATCGCCCGGATATTCTCGTCCAACGTGAAAGCTACCCACATTCCGGCAAGCCCCCAACCGAAAAAGATTCCGAACACGTAACTTAATGCCGTAGCCACTCCCCACATGACAATCAACCCCGTGACAAAAGGATAAGAGACATCCCCCACGGCATTCAACACGTTCACCGATAAGATATTGACCGCACGTCCCACTTCTAACACGACATCGATACAAAGAATTATTATTCCCATATAGACGATCTCCGGGTTGGAAGTCAACATGCCGAAAATAAATTTGCTGCAAGCCGCCGTGACAATCGCCACACAAATAGAAACCACGATTGAAAGTCGCAGACAATATTTCTGCAACACAAAAGCTGCATCCGTACGTTCACCCCCAACCAAATGCCCGATCAAGATTGCTGCCCCCTGTCCGAGTGCCACTGAAAATACATACGAAAATAAGATAATGTTCATCGCGTAAGTACGTGCCGTCAAAGCTGCCGTACCCAACATGACCGTAAAATAAGTAATCACCACTTGTGACAAGCTATACGACACCTGTTCTCCGGCAGCCGGAAGACCTATATGCAATAGATTTTTCAATTTATCCCACGGGAAGGGCTTCAGACACGAAAAAGAAAAACGAGGAACGACTTTTCCAAACGTGATGTAGAATAACAATACCAATGCTACCATACGGCAGGAAGAAGTTGAAATTGCCGCTCCCACGACACCCATTTGCGGCAACCCGAATTTACCAAAAATCAAGGCATAGTTTCCGATAATATTCAACACGTTCATCAACAGCGTCACCCGCATGGGATAGTACGCTTTGTCGTGACTTCGCAATACAGCAGACATGGTTAGCGCAATCGCTTGCAAGAAAGCAAAACCACCCACAATTTGCATGTAAGCCAACCCTTCGCTGATCAATTCCGGGGCCAAATCCATCATCTTCAACAAGGCTTCAGCACGAAAATACAGGAAAGCACTCGTGATACCCCCGATCAAGGTATTAAAAACCAATGATACCCCTATTACCTGCCGCACATTTGCTTGTTGCGATGCCCCTAAATACTGGGAACACAACACGGAAGTTCCAACGGTAGACACCCCGAACACAAGAAATACCAAGTTTAATAATTGATTTACCACCCCAACAGCCGCCACCGTATCATCCGAATAGTGACTCAGCATAAATGTATCCATTGCCCCCAGTAACATGATCAGCAACGTCTCCACGAATATCGGTCCGGTCAATTGCAATAGTTGTCTGCGTAACGTCTTTGTCGGTTTCATATGCTTTCATAAAAAATCGTGCAAAAATAATACAGACAACTATTGAAAGACTTGATCTATATCAAAAAAATAAAAAAAGGCGTGCCGAAACACACCTTTTACATAGCCCCCTAAATAGGTATAATACTATTTATCTATATCCAACACAACCTCATATGTCATGTTAGGCTTGAATTCCGGATTATAAATAATCAAAAAGTTTTCATCTACAACAGCTTTCCAATCTTGTCCGGCAGCCAAACGAGGATTATTCAAACGTTCAGGAAAAAAGTAATTAAACGGTAAGTCCAACACATGTTCCTGTTTGAACTTATCCCCTTTCATACGTTCCAAACTAAAATTCTCTTTTGTTTTAATCGTGATAATACACTTTTTACCCTTTACCTTGGAGGTTACGGTAAAATCCGTCTCTTCTGGAATTTCTTGTAAACGTACGTTCCATTTCGGGTCACCGTAATAAGCCAGCACATCCCGATCATGCCAGAAACCAACTTGATCTGCCGTGGGTTGTCCCTTTATCGCTTCTGCCACTTTCTGTCCGGCAAGTTGGAATTCATTTCCATCAAAAGTAGGATAATTTTCTTTAATCAAAGAAGGATACCACTGATATTGTTGATACAAGAAATCCTGTTGATTCATGTAAATAGCCTCCGCCAATGAATAACGTCCCGGATTAGTCACCCAATATTTCAAACCACCCCAACCGTTACGTCCGTGCCAAGTGGTCACCACGTAACCGACCATTACGGTGGCGTTACCACCATTCATCCAAGCAATAGCCATACTTTCTTTCGTGTTGTTCACGTTTCCAATCAAGCAGTTACCCACGGCAAAGTACACTTTCCGCTTTCCGCTTTCCGGCACATCCCAAGTTGCCTTTGTTTTATGATCGTTAAAATACAATTTCCCGTCTTTTGCCCGGATATCTCCCGTAGAATAACGAACCTGCAAATCTTTTTCCGTAGCATGCCAAGCAGTTACAACCAAATCCGGATCACACGCCGCATACAAATCAGAAAGTTTTTTTAACCGTCCATCTACTGATACCTTGTCGGTTTTTACCGCTTCCCCTTTTCCGGTTTTCTCTCCCCACAAGCCCAAAGTCTGATCATCAACCCACGCGTAACGATCAAACCATTTGGCACTCTTCAACTCAGTAATCGTAGCTACAGCATTTTTGATCACCAATGGCTCTGTGCTATTATTCACCATTTTCATTGCCCCACTCGCATCATACCCGGTGATGATTCCCCAAAGAAAATCTGCAAAAATATCCTCATCGACCTCTCGACTCATTTTATTCAAGTCAATCACGTAATCCCGGTTCAAATTTTCCGGTTTTTCCACGATCGCCACGTAACGGGGTTTCACCCGTTGAAGATCGGCCAAATTTTCACGCGGTGCCTTTTCGTAAAAAAAGATTTCCGCACCATGTTTCTCTTTTAACGCATTAACGACTTGCATCCAAGCAACATCCTGCTGCACATCCTTAGACGCCAACACTACATACTCGTTTCGGGCATTACCATGCGCTTTCTTTTTTTGCGCGCACAACGGTATCACCGAAATCATCAAACACAACAAAATTGATAATCGGTAAATCTGTTTCATCTCGTAATAAATAATATATAAAACACAAACTAAATTTAGTTTTCAAATATAAGCATCAATCAAATTTTATACTTCATGAAACAGGTTAAAATTACGTTAAAATCTATATTTGACTAAAATATTTACCAAATTCACCTTCAATTTTGAATGACACTCCTACACGTGTATTCATTCTCACATGGTATATTAAATTGGGCTTAATACCAAATTATTTTCCCACGACGACCTTTTCTAATTTTTCACAAACCATTGTGTGGTTTGAAGTTATATCAAACTTACGTTAAATTATAAAGCAGGTGCGCTAAAATAATTTTCAACGCACCTACTTTTGCTTTACACAGGGGAAAACCTGCATTATTGTATAGAAATTGAAACACACTACGATAAAATTCTAATTTAACGTCCTTTTCTTCGAACCCAAATTAAAATAGCGAATAAAATTAAACCCAGTGGAAATATTCCCAGTGAAACAATTTTTGTTACAAGCATCCCACCTTTGGAAATATAAACTTTATTATCCGGAAGAGGCGGACGACGAACATCAATAGGTACTTCGTCATCCGACATCCAAAAGAAAGAAGAGGTTATCAAAGAGTAATTTGAAGCCCGAACCTTTTTACGAGAAATACTGATTTCACCATTACTCAAACAATCCGCATCTCCCAAGATAATAATTTTCTGTTCCTTGTCACCTACGTTGCGAGAAAGTGCAACCATCGTCGGTACTTTGTTCAATTCGACCTCTCCTACAGCAGGATTCAACCGAACGGTATCATCCACAAAATCGATTGTCTCAATCTCGTTCCAAACCTTTTTTAAAGAATCTGTCGTTAACAATACAGTCGTCTTAAATCCTTTGTTTTCGACCTCAGGCAAATCCAATCCTACCACCGAAGGCATGGTTCCCACATACCCGTATTTACGCATTTCATTCAACTGGTACATAAGTTCTGCCCCTTCCTTGGTCACCTTAGAAATAATAAAATCGGCCTGGAAATTCTCACTTGGACTCACCAGTCGCCCCGGCATAAAACGAACTCCAAATTGTTCTACAAGCGGATTCATGTACTCTTGGCGTTTAGCTTCTCCAGCTATTAAAAGATTTCCACCTCTTGCAATGTAAGCATCCAAGTTTTTCCGATGTAATTCCGGTAATTGCTCCCTTACATCCGCAATAACCAAAATACTGATATCCTCGGGAACAGGTTTATCCAAGGTCACTTGTCTAAAATCAAATCCCTGGTTTATTAAAGAATAACGGAACACTTTATCTTGAGCGAAACGATTGTAATCACGATCTCCCTGCTTAATACAGTCTCGTTCCCCGTGTCCTCCAACAAATCCCACTTGAGGCAGATCCATCACAAGACGCTTGAAAGCAGCGCTAATTTCCGTTTCAAATGGATGTACATACATATCATCATAAATTCGCAAAAAAGTCTTCCGCCCATTCTCTCGCTCAAGTACCCGTACAAAACGATAATTTTCCCCGGATAAATCCTCCAATTGGGTCACTTGATTCACATCAAGATAAATTGAAGAATCAACTCCGTAATTTTGAGCAATTTTCACCATCCTTTCCCGATCATTCAAGGTGGGATAACGCTTATCTAAGGCCTCCTCGTTATTCCCTTTGGCATAATAACGGACATACTTCATCTTGATATCCGGTTTAAATCGGACATATTGCTCGAAACGTTTGATATCATTCAATTCGCTCTTCGGGAACCCATACCACAAATATCGATCTTCATCCAGAATATTAGCGTAAGTAGTAATTGTCATTCCTCCTTCCATTTTGGACACTATTTCTTGACTATTCGGTGTCAACGTGTTAACCTTAGTTCTAGTCGCATCATAAAAAAACATTAACGAGGGACGTGAACTGAAATAACCAATTAACACGGCAATGAATATCGCCGAAAAATACCAAGAAGCACTAACAAGCAATTTTCTCTTTTCACGAATCACGGTTAGTCTGATAATAGTAAACGTCAAAAATAAAACAATAACTACTAAGAAATAAATAACCTCTTCACTACACAATAGTCCATTGATAAATTCTCCAGAACGTCCTCTAATTGACAACCAGTAAGTGATGTCCCGTACCAAAGCAATGTCCTGCCACATTCCCCCGATATAATTCAACACGGCAAAAATTGCAAAAGTTCCCATCGCAGCAACAACTTGATAAGAAGTCAAAGAAGACATGAAAAGACCTATCGCACCGTACGCCCCGATCAACAAATAGAGCCCCAGCAAACCGATCAATACCGCAGGTAAATCGAATTTATGAACAAAACAAACACCATAAATGACGAATAAAGCAAGTACGCCTATCATGACAAGCGCGTATGTCATAATTGCAATGTATTTTCCAACAACAATCTGAAAATTCGTTACCGGAGAAGAGTAAAGTAACTTTATGGAACCACTACTCAATTCTCGGCTCATGATACCCATGGTCAACAAGGGTATATACAAGTACAAATAGCTCTGCATCACGATAAATATTCCATTATTCCAAGGATTGGCAAAAGTTCCCAAGGTTACATTCCGAACTGATCGTCCCAGCTCTTGGGCAACCACGTAGCCATTAAATACATCCACAAAAGCCATACATGCTTGGAAGGTAAAAATAATCAAAATGAACCAAGCTATGGGGGAGTAAAACATCGTTTGCAACTCCGTCAAGGCAATTCTTTTTATCGCTTTCATATTTTTTTACTTTGTTTTTTTCGACAATTCTGCAAAAATCGCATTAAGCGAACTTTTCTCTACACGTATCTCGTTCAGCCGCCAAGCATTTTTATAGCTGTAAGCAACCATTTGATCGATGACATCATTTACATCGACAGCCATCAGGCGGAATTTCGTCCCCCCTAATTCTTCGACCTTTGTCACACCGGGAATTTCAAGCAATACTTCTGGAGCCGGAGCATCGAGTAAAGAGACGAACACGGTATTCGGGATAATATAATTATCAAACTCGTCTATACTACCCGAAAATACCATGTGACCTTCTTCTACCATAAAAATATAATCACATATCGCTTGTACTTCCATGAGCATGTGCGTGGAAAGTATGACCGTTCTATTCTCCGCAATCTTTTTTATCAAATTACGGATGTCAAGAATTTGATTCGGATCCAAACCATTGGTTGGTTCGTCAAACACGACCAGTTCAGGACTATGAACAATCGCCTGAGCAATACCGACACGTTGTTGGTATCCCCCTGAAAGATTGCGAATTAAACGATTCCGAAAATGCAAAATACCGCATTCAGTCATAGCATTTTCAACCGCTTCGGGAATTTCCTCATCAGGCATTAACCGAATCCCGGCACAATGATAAAGGTACTCTTCTACAGTTAAATCCATGTGCAAAGGAGGCTTCTGAGGTAAAAAACCTATCAGACGTTTCGCCGCGACAGAATTCTTTTTCGTGTTCATCCCTTTAATAAAAATATTCCCCTCAGTTTGTCTCAACACACCACAAAGGATATTCATTAATGTTGATTTTCCAGCTCCATTCGAGCCTAACAACCCATAAATCCCACTATCAGGCATTTCCATATTAATATCTCGTATGGCCCATTGAACATTATACCGATGAGAAACATTTTCTACTCTTACAATTGGTTCTTTCATAATATTATATAATTTATTTATACGCTTTACTATTTTTCCCGTCGTCTTATCCAAACAATAATCCCCGCACCAACCAATAACAATGGCAATATTCCCATAAAACCAATTTTTACCCAGATAATATCTTTGTACTCCATTCTAATATCATCATCCGGTCCATAGGAACGACTTGTATTTACCGGATACTCTCCATTTGTAAACCACCGGAATGTTTCTAAAATCAAATTAAAATTAGCAGATTTTATATCTTTTCTCGATCTCGCTAATTCTCCATTACTTAAACAATCAGCATTTCCAAAAATCATAATTCGTTGATCTTTACCCGCAATCTGACGCCTCATTGCCAAAACTATGGGTTGTAGATTCCACTCCTCTTCTCCTGCTTTTGGATGAAATTCAGGTAATTCATTAACAAAATCAGTTGTCTCTTTCTCAATCCAACATCCCATACTATCAGTTACAACCAAAGGAAATACTTGAAATCCCTGTTGCGGACGGAAAAGGATTGCAGCAGTTCCCGGTGCCGTAACTCGAAAGTTATTCCGATTCAAGTAAGCAAATGTTCCAGAGAAACGTTCTGCTTCAGGAGTAAAATGTCCTAACACCAAATCTGGAGCAAAATCCTCACTCTGTTGAACAATAATTCCATCCTGGAAATGAACACCTAACGGTTCCGTCACCTCATTCAAGATCGTCTGTCGCCCCGGTTTAGTCGTAATTAACAAATGTCGTCCCGAAGCAATATAGCGGTTAACCTCGTTTATTTCCCATTCTGTCAATCGCTCTTGAGGATCGGCTATTACTAATATATCTATATTATCCGGTATCGTATTTCCTTTTGCCAAAGAAATAGATTCAGTATCAAATCCTTGATTGATCAATGAATAACGAAAGGATTGACTCATTGTGAAAGTAGAATAATCTCCATCCCCTCCCCTATAAATATCCCGTTCTTCGTGCCCTGTCAAAAAAGCGACTTTTGGAGAATTTTGTACCAAACGTTTTAATGCTGCCGTAATTTCCGTTTCAGAGGGATGCTTGGACATATCATTAAAAATTCGCAGAAAAGTCCTTTGCCCATTCTCTCTTTCAATCACTCTCACGAAATGATTACCTTCAGAGGACAAATCAATTTGCTCTCGAATTTTCTCCGGAGATAACAAACGATCAAAATTCATCCGAATACCCTTGGCAATTTCCTGCGCTCTCTCTTTATCCGTCAAATCCGGGAAACGTTTATCCAAAGAAGGATTATCCGTCTTGTCGTAATAATAAACATATTTCATTTTAATTTCAGGTTTAAAACGTACATATTGTTTGAAACGCTTGAAATCGTTATTTACATTACGGGGTAAAGCATCCCAATAATTATCATCCAATAAATTCACGTAGGTTGTAATCGTCAATCCTCCATCCATTTTCTCCATAACCGCTTGACTATTGGACGTTAAGGTTCGTGATTTCATTGCTGTTGTATCATAGTAGCACATAAAAACCGGACGAGAACTTAAATACCCCAAGAACATGGCACTTCCCACCACAAACGTATACCAACCAACTCGTAGAGCTTGTGAACCTTTTTTACGATTAAAACGCAAACGCAATATCGTTAAAACGACAAACAGAGCAATCACAATTAAGAAATACAGGACATCTTCACTACATATCAACCCATTAATCATTTCGCGAGAACGTCCCGAAATAGATAACCAATAAGTAATATCCCGGACTAAAGCAATTTCCTGCCCTACACCACCTATAAAATTCAACACAGCCAAAATAGCTAATGTTCCCATTGCTGCAACAACTTGATAAGAGGTTAAGCTCGACATAAAAAGGCCTATAGCAATATAGGCACAAGTCAATAAATAAAGTCCGAGTAAACCTGACAAAACCAAAGGAAAATCTATCGATTTAACTATTATACAACTAAAAAGAGCGATTAGGAGCAATCCCCCCAGCAATAAAAAGGCATAAACCATCAAGGCATAAAATTTCCCCAACACGATTTGCTTATTCGTGATCGGCGAAGAAAAAAGCAATTTGATTGAACCGGTACTGAATTCCCGGCTCATAATCCCCATCGTCAATAAGGGAATGTAAAGATAGAGATATCCTTGTATTCTAGAATACAAGCCCCGGAAACCTGAAAAAATACTGGCGGTTTCATCCATCAAGCTATAACCTGTAGCTTTAGCTTTCAATTCTTCCGTCAATATGTTCGCGTAATCCATACTTACTTGAAATATAAAAATCACAAGTATTAACCAGGCTATTGGTGAGCAGAACAGCATATTCAGCTCGCTTTTTGCTATTTTATAGATTGTCTTCATATTATTTTCTCTTTCTTTTTGCCCATATAACAATACCACAAGCCGCCAAGGCAAGCGGGAAGAATCCCATCAGCCCAATGTTCATCCACATGATTCCCTCTAATCCCATATAAATTTTCGTGTCTGGAGAACGGGGACGAGTTGTATCTATTGGATACTCTCCATAAGACAACCAAGAGAATGCGTAATTCGGGAAAATTGGACTTTCCGTATTCACCCCTCTCCGTTTCATAGAAAATTCACCATTACTAAGACAATCTGCATCAGACATAATAAGTATTCGCTGTTCTTTTCCTTCAATTTCACGACTTAAAGCGAGAGCCAACGTATATACTTGTTCTTTCTCTCCAGCATCTGGCTGAAAAATTGCTTTATTTTCTGCAAAATTCGTTGTTTCCATCTCATTCCAACATCCTGTTGAATCAGTTTCTAACCAAGCCATCACCTTAAAGCCAGCGTCGGTTCTATAATCCAACCCAACAGCATCAAGCATAGGAACCCGATAGTTCCAACGTAACATCCAATTGAAACGAGGAAATATTTTTGCCACCTCCCGAGTTACTTTTGCAAAAACTAACGTTTGAGAAAAATTCTCGCTTTCCTGTACTAACCGACCAGGCATAAACTTAACTCCTAAAGAGACCATCAATGGATTCATGATATCCTGCCGCCCTGGCTCTCCAGCAATAATTACATTTCCTCCTTTATCAATATATCGTTGAATCTCATCTAACTCTTCTTTTGCCAAAGGAGTCTTGACATCTGCAATAACCAAAATATCTGTATTTTCCGGAATTTTACCTTTTTGTGTCAAAAACAACTTATAGCAATCGAAACCATTATTGATTAAAGCCTCCCGATAAGTAATATCCTGAGAAAACACGTAATACTCCCGATCGCCTTTGCGATCAATATCCCGTTCTCCATGTCCCGCAAGAAATGCCACTCGAATAGCGGGAACAACCATTCTTTTCATAGCTGCAGTAATTTCCTTTTCACTTGGTTGCTTTGACATGTCATCAAATATTCGCAAAAAGGCTTTTTGGCCATTCTCCCGCTCAATCAAACGAACGAATCGATTTTGCTCTGCAGAAAGATCTATTTGCTTTTTAATTTCTTCAGGAGAAAGAAACATCTTAAAATTCAACTCTAATCCATTGGCCAGTTCCCGAGCTCTTTCCTGATCATTTAATGTCGGATAACGCTGATCCAGTGATTCATTTTTTGTTTTGTCATAATAATAGACATATTTCATTTCCATTTCCGGTTTGAAACGAATATATTGGCGAAAAAGTCGTTTATCCCTATTCATATTTTTAGGTAACCCAGCCTCATAATTCGGTTCCAATAAATTAACATAAGTCGTAACACTTAAGCCACCTTTCAACTGTTTCATTACTTCCTGACTATTAGGAGTCAATGTTCTCTGCTTTGTTATGGTTGCATCATAAAAAGTCATTAAAGCTGGGATTGATGATAAATACCCCAAAAATATGGCAATTAAAATAACTCCCACATAACGACTAACTGCAATCTTACGAACCGTCTTTTTTCTTTCTCCTTTCAATTTCAAAATAGAAAGCATCAAGAAAAGCGTAATTACAATAAGAAAATACAAAACGTCTTCACTACAAATCAATCCACCAATCAATTCATCAGAACGTCCCCGAATAGATAACCAATAGGTAATATCCCTCAAAAAAGGAATATCCTGTCCAATCTGTCCGACAAAATTTAATAAGGCCAATACCCCCAAGGTACACATTGCCGCAACAACTTGATAAGATGTCAAACTTGACATGAACAAACCGATAGCAGCATAAGCACAAGTCAACAAATAAATTCCCAACAAACCAGATAACGTGTAAGGAATATCCATATCTTTAATCGTAAAGATTCCAAAAATGATATATACCAATATAATGGCGATCAACACTAAAGCATATATCATCATTGCAAAATACTTACCAATAATGATTTGAGTATTCGTAATCGGAGAAGAGAATAAAAGTTTTATAGATCCACTATTTCGTTCTTTACTCATCAATCCCATGGTTAACAAGGGAATATAAAGATACAAGTATTGTTGAACTTGAGACAGGAGCCCCCGATAATTTGTATAAATTCTTTCTGTTACATCCCAAAGTCGATTTCCGATTGCTTGATCTACCACCAAATCACTGAACAATCCGGAAAAAGCCATACTGGTTTGAAAAGTAAAAATCACAAGAATCAACCAAGCTACCGGAGAATAGAATAACATACTCAATTCCGACTTGGCTATTTTATATATTACTTTCATACGCATTCATTTTATTCATTTTCTTTCTTTCCGGAAAGCTGAGCAAATATTTCATCTAAAGAAATTTTTTCCAATGTTATTTCACTCAATCCCCATCCGTTATTTACACTACATTCAACCATTCGTCGCATCACATCATTTCCACCTTCAAAACGGAAACGATACTTCGTCTCAGACAATGGAATCACTTGAATAATCCCTCTTACTTGTAATAATTCCTCTTTAGTCGGCTGATTTTCAAATTTTGCAACAAATGTGTCGGGTTCAATGTAATTGTCAAATTCATCAATAGTTCCGGCAAACACGACTTGCCCATGTTCGATCATGCGAATATAATCGCAAGTGGCCTGTACTTCGGAAAGAATATGCGTAGACAATAATACAGAACGATCTTTCGCAATTTCTTTGATTAACTCACGAATTTCCACAATTTGATTTGGGTCGAGGCCATTAGTGGGCTCATCCAACACAACAAAAGCCGGATTGTGTACGATTGCCTGTGCTATTCCAACGCGCTGCTGATATCCTCCAGACAAATTCCGAATCAAACGATGGCTAAAATGAGAGATTCCACATCTCCGTTTCACTTCTTCCACGGCAGACCTCACCTGTTTGTCATCCATTAATCTCAAATTGGCACAATATGTCAGATATTCATCTACATTAAGATCTGCATACAAAGGAGGCTTTTGTGGCAAGAAACCAATATTTTGTTTCGCCTCTACCGGTCGCTCACTTAAACTAATTCCATTAATATATACTTCTCCTTCTGTCTGATTCAACACGCCACAAATAATATTCATCGTAGTCGATTTACCCGCTCCATTAGAACCTAACAATCCGACTACACCTTTTTGATTAATTTCAAAATTAATATCCCGAATTGCCCATTGTGTACTATACCGATGGGATAAATGTTCTACTTTTATAATTGCTTTTTCCATAATTTTCAATAATTCACAAACAAATACATCCACACCATACCGTTCAAATCTAGCATGGCTATAACATAAAGACCCCCGTCAGTATTTCGAGAATTTCAAAACACTTTCCATCCATACCGACGGGGATTCATTCTAAATCAAACACACTACAATAAGTACTACTGTTGAGAAACGACAGTTAAGATTTTTCCGAAACCGGAATAAGTTTTAATATTATTCTGATCTATAGAACCTCCACTTGCACTCACAATCGGAATCGTATAAAGCGTCCCATTATTTCCATCCCAAACACCCGTTAACAAAAGATTCTCATGAGTGTCAATTGGAACTTTATAACCTGCTCCAGAAACATATGTCATAGGATTTATTAAATACCATGCCTGTCTAAACATGGAAAAATGAGTAATTTCACCAGAAGAAATCGTGTAAAGCAGATTCACTTGCGGTGATACTCCTCCTAACACAATAGCATATATTTGTGTCGATGTTGCAAAATAAATCACATTTCCATCTTCACTCACGACATATCCTATCGCCTGATCCATTTCATTACCTGGTATATTGTAAAGATATTTTGCACTAGATGTTGTTCTTTCTATGACATATACTTGATAAACTCCAGTGGTTGTATTCTTCATGATCATATAAAAATCACCATTCACACCGATTGCAGCATATACTGTTTCTAAACCAGGCAGATTATTCGGGTCAAAGGCTTTTTGAGGATCAGAAACAAATGTTTCTATACTTTTTTTGACATAAGGATATCCTTTTTGACATAGGAAACGTCCCTCGGCTTTGTCATACCAAACACCCCAAGCGGACTTTGAATTACCGGATTGATGAGTATATGCCACATATTTATCAATTTTCGAGGTCTTAATTTTCTGTGTTTCTCCCTCTTGTACAGCATATCCCATAGGAATCTGGATATTTGGATAATCTCGTGCTATTCCCTTATTAAAGGGATACATGTTTCCATCATTCACCCAAACAATATAACCAGTACTAGAAAAAAATATTTGTTCTGGTTTCATGGATAACGTATTATCATAAATTACTTCAAAATCCCGTCCGACCAATTTATATTCCAAACCGTCAACTAAAGTATAAAAATCATTTCCTATACAATAAAAACGCTTTGATTTAGTAACCGAATTATATGAATGGCAAATTTGTTTCACAAGGCCATCCATGGTATTACCGTTTGCATTACTATACAAATTATGAGTAATCTTATCCGCACCAGTCCATCCTTCAGTAAACTGTTGTCCTTCAATCAAAGAAAAATCAGTTGTCCTACCATCTTTCGTATTGGCGATTAATATTCCTTCATTATAAGCTGATTGAACAAGTACTTTCCATAAAATATCTCTCCGATACTGGGTCTTATTATCTGTGACCTGAAACCATAAAAAATAAGTGATTTCGTTCGGAGCAAGAAATATTATAGTATCTAATACTTCACTTTCACCTATACAAACATAATTAGAATAATTCGCCCCTGTCGCTTGCGTGGTTGTCGCAACCGTATTCAACATCCATTTGTAAGACAAGTCTGATGTATCGCCATTGTCTCGACGGACTTTAGGTCGAATCGTCAAGCGTTCATTTTGTGTTACTCTAAACGCCCCGGGAATACCTATCGTATCTATCACAATATCCGGAATCGGATGATCTGGATCTGTACTTTTATCATCAAAACATGCTGTAAAGAAATTCATATTCAAAAAAATCAACAGCACATATAAAATATATTTTTTCATTATCATCAATTTTTAATTAATATATTGGCACTATTTCTTCTCCTTTATACGCGCCATCATCATGACGGTACACATCATCATGGGTTTTATTATACTCCCGAATCCAATCCCCAAACATTTTTCCATATACCCATCCTTCGTATTGATCTAATCGATAACCGGTTTCCGGGTCAGGATCATAATACCAAAATTCGGTTAATCCTGTAGATGCAATAATCGCCCGATAAACATTAGAAGAATATTTTGATGTAAAGAAAAACCTCATAGCTCTCCAAGTTTCCGGTTGTACTAAATCCGTAGTCCATGTCAAAATAATAGCAGAGTAATTTAACCATCCTCCGACTTTAAAATTTTCATTATCTTTTACAGCTAATTTCAATACTAACGTGGACTCATTAATTCCCAGAAATTTAGGATTACAAACTTCCAAGACAAGAGTTCCAATCGTATCATTAGCCGGAACAACAGCTTTTATCACCCGATATTGATCAGATGTAGCCGTTGTAATTGAATCACTCACAACCTCGACAGCAAATTCCCGATCGCGATCCACGGGATTTCCAACAAGCAAAACTTTAATCTGCATCGTATCTTTCTCTGCTTCCATATTTGTCATAAATGAAAGCCCTTGTCGTAATTTCATGAAATGCAAGGCATTTCCTCCTTCGTAATACATAATATCACTCTTAGAGCAACTATAAAGCCCCATACATATAATTATCAACAAGATCGCATATTGTTTTATCGAACATTTCATAATTCTACATTTTAAACATTAAAATTGCACTCGATTTCCCGATATAACTTCCTCATCTGGATAAGGCAAAACATATTTGGTATCATCCATGATGTCAGCATACCCGGCAACACTTTCTACCCCCCAACGTTTATAGAAATAGAACAATTGCCCCAAACTCACGAATTCTTTCCGATATTCTTTCAATATCTCCTCTCTAACTTCTTGATAAGTTAAATTTTCATCTAGATCCGCCGTAATTCCACGAGCTCGACGTACTGTATTCAAATAACTTATTGCCTTTTTTAGATTTCCTTGTTGCGCATATACTTCCGCACATATATAATACATTTCCGGAGTACTGATTAAGGGGATCTTTTGTCCATAATTTGTTTCTCCATTGCATTGATCCAACTTCAACGTGGCATAATTATTTAACCCAGAACCTTGGGGTTGAAGTAGATAAGAATACCGATAATCATTTACACCTACATCATTTCCCTCGCCTACCTCAAATATTGAAAAAGCCATTTCTTGAGTAAGGAATATACGTTCATAAGTAGCGTTAGGATTAGATGCATCCAGCCAATTTCCTATAATATCATTCAATTTAGTCACTGAAAGATGCCAAATATGCTCCTGAGAAAAAGTTCTATCCCGATAAAGAACGTTAGAATTTGTCACACGACTGCGAGAAACCCAATCCCAACAATCTTGTCCAGAATCATCCTCTGTCAAGAACCATTCTTCGGCAATTTCTGCCGCTTTAGCATATCCTTCATCAGTTCCCTCCCACATATATACTCGGGCAAGAATAGCTTTTGCCACATAATAATCTACTCGGGGAGAAGTCTGATAATCAAAATAAGTAAAGAATGCATGATCTTCACCATTCGGTCCGTTATCAAAAAAATCATCATCTCCAGTAATTCGATAACAATTTTTCCCATTTTCTCCATAAAGCAAATCAATCGCCTCTAGTAAATCTTTTTTCAAGAGTTCAAAAGTTTCCGAATAAGATAACTGCGGAGTAACCTCCTTACTAAACGTCGTTACATAAGGAATCGCTTTTTTAGAAGAGACGTCTCGATTCCGCAAATTTCCGAAACCAAACATACGCATCAAATCAAAATGAAAAAAAGCTCTTAACGTCAATGCTTCTCCTTTTACAAGTTGATAATTAATCGGATTTAATTCCGATTTATGTTCTTCCAATTTGGCTAAAATATTATTACAATTTGCAATCAAATTATATAAACCATTCCACGTTCCTTTAATATATGGATAAACTCGCGTATGTTTATATTGATGACTATGTAGGTAAGTATCATTACTTCCTGAGATCAAACAATAATAATGAGCTAGATAGTCCAACATATGCCAAGATAAATGCATACCATAAAGATCCGTGGCTGTCATACCTATATACACTCCAGTTAAAGCGGTATGAAATCCTTCATCTGAAGAAAACATATCATCTTGAGATAATTCTGTTTCAGAATTTACTTTCAACCAGTCTTCACATGATGTAAAAACAAGGCCCAATATCATTAATACAATAAATAATTTTGTCTTCATAAAATACCTTGTTAAAAAATTGCAGTTAAAGAAACACTTAATGTTCTAGCAAACGGATAAGATGTTCCTCGTTCAATTTTGATTGATGACCATTTATACACATCGTTCATATTGGCCTGTAATCTGATTCTCTCAAATCCGATACGATTCATCCATGAACGTGGCAGATCGTAATACACACTCAAAGAAGATAAATTCAATTCATTATCTTTTTGTATAAAACGAGTAGTAGCACGCGTATAACTAGACTCTCTCATGTTCCCCATAATATAATCATCGCCTAAATTTTTAATTCGCCGAAACTGAGTCTGATCTCCTCGTTGTTTCCATCTTCCAGACAACACTCGTTTATCCACATTATAAGTGATATTGACATTTTCTACTTTATCCACTAACGTTTGATTATACAGTTCTCCTCCACCCAAAAAAGTAAAAACAACGCTCAAGCCAAAACCTTTATACTCTCCGTTCAAACCAAAATTTCCATTATATTTTGAATCGGCAACACCTGCGGCAATCATATCTTCCGCTTTCCATTGTTTCGTGAGTCGTCCGTCACGATTTATGTACACCTCATAACCATCAGAAGGGTCAATACCCACGGAAGGAACCGCCCAAAGCGTATTCATATGCATTCCGTCATAATACATCAACACGGGTGTTACCCTATCTTCTGCTTGTGCCAAAGCCATTTGATTATCATTGAAAGTTTTCATGGCTCCAGACAATTTCTTCAATTTATTATCATTTGTAGTTATATTACCGTTGACATTCAAAAAGAAATCTTTACGGTTAATTATATTTATTCCTAGTGCCACCTCAAATCCCCGATTCTGAATCAATCCTAAATTTTCACTAACAGAAGTAAAACCGGTTGAACCAGGAATCGTAATTTGTGATACTAAATTTTCCGTATTTGAAGTATACCAATCAAACATTAATGATACATTCTTTACTTTTAGGTCAACACCAACATTATAATCTTTTTTCAACTCCCATTGAAGCCCAGGATTTTCCATATTATTTAGATAAGCTCCACTCCAATAATAATTATAATTTTCTTTCATATAATATTTATAAGTTGCCGCAGCCTTATTGGATTGAAAGTTCTGATTACCAGTATATCCTATGGAACCTCTTATCTTAAATTGTTCTACAAAACCTAAGTCTTTAAAAAACTTTTCATTATGCAAGTTCCAACCTAATCCGACACTCTAGAATGTTGCCCAAGGATTATCCGTTCCAAAAACAGAAGCAGCACTTCCTCGCAATGTCGCATCCAACAAAAAACGATCTGCATAAGTATAAGCCAACACACCCAAAAAACCAACATTCCTATTTTTAGAACTATTTCCGGAAGGTTTTCCATCCTCCTTATACATCATCCCAAAAATATATTCATCCATACTATCCGATTTATATCCTTGAGCCTCATTAATGATTTCCATATACTCATTCTCTGAAATATTCCACCCAACATTACTGAATAATGTATGTTTACCCCATGTTCTTGAAAAATTCAAATAAATATCACCGGATACCGTATTACTCTTTCCTGTATTTAATGTATAAGCACCTCTTTTATAATATACATCCCTTCCATAATTACTCTGACTTGTATGGTTATAAGGATAATACTCATCCGCATCACTACGTTTAGTCGTGAAACTGACACGTCCCGTTGCTTTCAATCCTTCTATTATTGTCCATTCTATATAAAAATTATTTGTAAAGTTCAAATAAGAAGTCTGATCTTTAATATTTGTATAGGCATTATATAATGGTGATTTTGCCGTGTACGTACCTCGATCATAATATTCCATTGGTTTTCCATTTTCATCATAAGCCGGAGAATAAGGATTTGCTTTCGCATATTCGCTAAAAGTACCATATGGAGAATCCTGTGTTTTATTTCTTGTAATTGTAGCTATATCACGAAATAAAAAGTTCGATTTACGATAGGAAATTTGTGCTGTCCCAGAAAAAGTATTTCGATATGATTCTTTCATAACTCCCACTACATTGTTATACGACACAGTAAAAAGAGTCTTCATTTCTTTATTTCCCATTTCGAATGTTAAAGCATGTTTCTGCCCAACCCCAACCTGTAAAGGTTTTGATAACCAATATTCATCCAAACCATCTTTCACATTTTTCAACCGTTCATAATATTTACTCATTCCATCATAAGTATTTTGATAAACACTACCTTCAAGAAATTCCGCTTCTAGCTTTTCTGCAGCATTACACAAATTATAACTCGTCAAATCTGGCATCTCCAAATCTAAATTTCCCGTATAAGTCACACGAACTCCTTCAACACCGAGCCCGACCGTTTCAATCACAACAACACCATTGGCCGCTTTAGACCCATAAATAGCCTTTGATGCAGCATCTTTCAATATGGTAATACTCTCAACTCTATTCATGTCTAAATCAAATACCGTCTCTACCGTTGTCTCAAATCCATCCAAAATAAACAAGGGCTGGTTAGGTTGAGACTGATAATTCCCTTTCAAATTTATTTCATTATCTCCTGCGGGAAAAGAAGAAGTTCCACGCAAACGCATATCTGGAAGTGTATTAGGATCTGATCCCATATTTCTATTATCCAAAATTTTAAGTGAAGGATCTAGATTTTTCAGACTTTGGAATACATTTGTATTACCCACACGTTTTAATTCATCTTTCCGAAATGTTTTTGCCGCCCCGGTAAAACTTTCTGCCCGCCGAGTAAAAATTCCAGTCACCACTACCTCCTCCATACTTTTTACATCTTCGATCATAACGATTCGAATATCTGATTTCCCTACATATTGATACTCTTGTGTTTGCATCCCCACAAATGAAAAAACAAGTACAGGATGATCCATTTGAGGTATTTCCAGTACAAACTTTCCCTCATGATCAGAGACAACCCCTAACACCGTACCCTTTAAGACGATTGTAACTCCCGGCAATGGCACACTATCTTTATCTACAACAATTCCCTTTAACACAAGCTTTTGTACATTAGAAGTTTTTCCACCCTTACGTCTAATAACAACCGTATTTTGTTGAATCACGTATTCAAGTCCCGTGTTTTTTAAACATACATCAAGAGCTTCTGATACCGTTTTGTTCTTAACATCAAAATCAATCGTTCCCTCCTGATCCAAATCTTTCGTGTTATAAACAAATACCAATTTGGATTGTTTCTCTATCGCCCAAATAACATCCTTTACAGTTGCCTTTTTCATGGAAAGACTGATTAACGGCTGGTCCGTCATAGCTTGAACAACGCTACAAAATAGAAGTAACAAGACCGTTGCTTGTAAAACAAACAACATTTTTTTTACTTTTGTACTCAATAAATGAGTACATCTACGTTTTTTTTTCATAATTTTGAATCGATTTAGTTATAAAATACGCCTCCCCAAGAGGCTATTAATTAGCGAAGAATGCACAACTATTCTTCGCTATTTTATTTACTTACAATTATCTTTTTATCTTCAATCTTAAAATGAACTGTTCCCGTACTTTCTAGAACTTCCAACAAAGGCAATATCGTCTCATGACGATTAAAATTACATCCAAAAAGATATTCTTTTACTTCTATATCTTCATATACAATTTCAATGTCGTACCAACGAGCCACTACATCCATAATTTCCCTTAAAGGGCGATCTCTGAATCGCAATAAACCTTCTCGCCAAGCTATCGCATAAGAAATATCCACTTTACTAACCTTTATTATCCCATCCTTTTTATTAAATACCGCTTGTTCTCCCGGTAAAAGTGTATAATTTTTCTTATTTTTATCAGAAGAAACTTCCACTTTCCCATTCACCAATGTCGTCTGAATTTCCCCATATTCCTTGTAACCCAATATATTAAACTCAGTCCCAAGTACTGAAACTTTCATTTCACCTACTTTCACAGTAAAAGGAGAACTCTCATTTTTAGCTACTTGAAAATACCCCTCTCCATCCAACTCCACCATCCTCACATCTTCTGCAAATTTCACAGGAAAACGCAATTTAGAATCTGCATTTAAATAAACAATTGTACCATCCGATAACGTTATCGCAAATTCTCCACCTCTAGGTACTACCAAATTATTATATATTACTTCTTGCTCTAAAGAACTATCTGTTACCTCATATGTAACACATTCTCCCTTTAAATCAATCAACGTTCCATCCTTCTCTTTTACTATTTCCTCTAACTGAGGATGCAACACAATAGATGAACCATCAGCCATTTGTAAAATAGCCCTATGACTCCCTGGCAAGATCTCCTGCATTACGGGAACATCTATTACTTGATGCTCTTTCACATGCATAAAAACATACACTCCAAGTAAAACAGGAATAATAAATATGCCTACATACTTCAATACTTGTAGATACAATGCTCGTTTATACTCCTGCCGTTTCTTTTTCAACAAAGCAATCCATCCTTGATCAATGTCAACAGATTTTAAATTTTGACGTTTCAACCTAACAAAATTTGATTCCGTGACAGAATGAAACCACAAACGATTAACCTCAGACAATTCTACCCATTTCATCAACCGAATCCTTTCTGAATTTGTCAAATCATTTGCCAGATACTTACCAACTAATTGGGCTATATCAAAATATTTATCATCCATAATTCAAACGTGTCTTTAGTTCTTTTATACATAAAACACAAAACTTGAATTTTATGGAGTGTCACAAAAAATAATTTAATATTTATTAACTATTATTCGAGTGCAAATAATAATATTGATAACAAATAATAATATTCTCGCAAACTAACTTTCAACTTTTTATAAGCTTCTTTTTTATAAGAATGTACTGTTCCTTCAGATAAATTCATTTTCTCGGCTATTTCTGAATTCTTTAAACCGTCTAATGAAAAATTTATCACAGCACGCATTTGAGGTGGTAGATTATCTATTGCTTTATTAAAAAGACGATGAGCCTCCTCTTCCATCACGTAATTATAAAAATCCTGTTCCGAATCCTTTATAAATTCGTCTGAAACGTGTAATCGCAAATTCTGACTCCGCAATTGATTCAAACATGCATGACGAACCACAACATAAAGAAAAGACTTTATCCTACAATAATTATCAAAATCAGCCCTTTTATTCCAATATTTTAAAAAAGATTCTTGAACGATATCTGCGGCCGCTTCTTGATCTCCTAAATAATGAGTAGCAAACAAACACAAAGAAGCATAAAACTCTTTAAATAAACTCCGAAAAGCTTTTTCATCTCCTTGTTGTAAAAGCTTTAATAAAAGATCAATATCCGCATATTCTTTTTCCATCTTTTTATAATGCCATACAAAAGCAAAATTAAAACTTTAAAGTTAAAAAACAAATAATTTTGTAGATTTACCCCGTCATAACAAACCCCAGGATAATGCCACTTTTCAACATCATTATCCAAGGTCTTACAATAATAAAATAAACAAATATTACTTCAACAATTTTTCCAATTTTTCAATCATCTTTGCAAAAGACTCTTTAGTATAACCAACTTCAATCTCCACGATCTTTCCTTTCTTATCGATGATAAAATTTCTTGGAATTGATGCCGTGGCAAACTTGGAATAAATCTTACGTTCCGGGTCAAGGCCCATCGGGAATGTATAGCCATTTCTATCCCGAAATTTTTTCACCTGCTCCTTCGTTTCCTCGCGGGAAATTGCCAGAAACACGAAATCTTTCCCTTTAAAACGGTCGATAATCTCCTTTTGTACTCGTTTCAATTCCTCTTGACATGGGGGACACCACGTGGCCCAGAAATTAATTAACACGACTTTCCCCTTTAAATCTTTAATATCGATCTTTTGTCCATCAAACATCTCCACCACAAATTCGGGAACATCATCCCCCACTTTCACCAAAGTTTCCTTTTCTTGGGCATCAACCCGAGTCAAACCTCCCAACACGAACAAGAAAACTATAAAAATAAATACCCTTTTCATAAGTTTTTCTTTTTTTGGTTCTCAACAAAGATAAACAATATTTTTAATATTCATTCTTGAATAAATTAAATACAAGCGTTGGAACACGATTCCGATGACAGTCTTAAATAGAAAGCAACGCTTCTGGTAAAATAAAATCCGCATTTTTATTCTTATTTCCCTTCTTCTTTCAAGAAAAATCGCTAATTTAGGCTATTCATTAAAGAGAGAGGTTATGTTAGACACCATAAAACAGTTCTTCAAGGAACACGAGATTGACAAGAAGGCGGGATTTATCATCGCCGTTAGCGGGGGAGCCGATTCTATCACTTTACTCCATGCGTTCAAGTACTTGAACCTACGCATATACGCCTTGCATTGTAACTTTAACTTGCGAGGTAAAGAGTCAAACATGGATGAACAATTCGTAAAACGATTCTGTGAAACCTATGGAATTCCCATGAGCGTGAAACACTTTGACACGCAAGAATACGCCAAGCAAAAAGGCATTAGCATAGAGATGGCTGCACGAGAACTACGTTACGAATGGTTCGAAGAAATGCGTCAAAAAAAGAAAATGGATTACATTGTCGTAGGGCATCATGCAGATGATCTTGCTGAAACCCTCTTTATTAATATATGTCGCGGAACGGGAATCAAGGGTCTCACCGGTATCCGTCCAGTGAAAGACCGTATCTTGCGCCCACTCTTGTCCCGTTCCCGGGAAGAAATCATCGCCTACATCGAGCAAAATCAACTGGGGTATCGTACCGACTCAACCAACAACTCGCTCGACTACGTGCGAAATAAAATACGCCACATGATCATCCCCGTTTGCAAGGACATCAATCCCTCGTTTCTCAACACGGTTCGAGAGAACTGTAACACCCTCAAAGAAGTGGAACAAATTTATCGTTATGGCATCGACCGTCTAAAAGAGGAAGTGATTAGCGAAGAAAACGGGGAAATCCTCATTGATATACAGAAAACTCTGGCAACCCCGGCTCCTTACACACTCTTATTCGAAATACTCCGGCCATACGGGTTTAATGCCACACAAATCGAGGATATTCTGGCAAGTAGCGATGCTATTCCCGGCAAGCAATTCGAAGCAGAAGAATACTTGCTCACGAAAGGTCGAATCTACTGGCGTCTATTCAATATCTTAGAAAAAGAAGACGAACGTACGCTTCTGGCTGATAGTGGAGAATACCACGTCGATGACATGATCTTCCAGCTCGATGAACAAAACATCGATGACACCTTTATTATTCCTTGCGATCTTAACACGGGTTGTTTCGATCTCGACAAAATCACCTATCCCCTCGTGTTACGCCACTGGTCCACGGGAGACTGGTTCTGTCCGCTCGGTATGAAACGTAGTAAAAAGAAATTAAGTGACTTTTTCACAGACCTGAAATTCAGCGCTAAACAGAAAAAAGAATGCCTTATTCTACAATCTGGCAAAGACATTATTTGGGTAGTCGGTCATCGCATAGACGACCGCTACAAGGTATCTCCCGCCACAAAAAGAGTCCTAATTATCAAACAACTAAAAAGAATTTGATATGCCATAATCATGAAATAGAAAAAGAGGTCAATCGACCTCTTTTTAACACACTAACAATAAATTTACTACACTTATAAAAGCAAAAACATTTCCTTCAATTGCTGGGCAAAGATATATATTTAAAACGTTTGCGCAAACTTTTTTAAGAAAAAAAACGTTCGCGTATAACTAATCTAAAAGTTCTTTGTTTTTCATTTTTTTATCCATACATTTGTATGAGTTTATGACATTAAACGAGAGAGTTAACATCATTATTAACCAAATAATAAAAAAACAAATGTCAAAGATTAAAGTTGGTATCAACGGATTCGGACGTATTGGGCGTCTGGTTTTTAGAGCAGCAATGACAAGAAACGATATTGAAATCGTTGGGATTAACGACCTCATCGATGTCGATTACATGGTTTATATGTTGAAATATGACACCATGCATGGTCGTTTCAACGGAACCGTTGAAGCTAAAGATGGAAAACTCGTTGTAAACGGTCACGCAATCCGTGTTACAGCAGAGAGAAACCCGGAAGACTTGAAATGGAACGAGGTAGGCGCAGAATATGTAGTTGAGTCAACCGGACTTTTCTTAACCAAAGAAAAAGCAGAAGCTCACTTGAAAGCTGGGGCCAAAAGAGTCGTAATGTCCGCCCCGTCAAAAGATGATACCCCGATGTTCGTGATGGGTGTAAACCACAAAACTTACGCCGGACAAACTATTGTATCTAACGCATCATGTACCACGAACTGCTTGGCTCCGCTAGCGAAAGTAATACATGATAAATTCGGTATCGTTGAAGGTTTGATGACCACCGTACACGCTACCACCGCTACCCAAAAGACCGTTGATGGTCCTTCCATGAAAGACTGGAGAGGTGGACGTGCCGCTGCAGGTAACATCATCCCGTCATCTACCGGAGCTGCTAAAGCCGTGGGTAAAGTCATTCCGGAACTGAATGGTAAATTAACAGGTATGTCATTCCGCGTACCGACATTGGACGTTTCTGTTGTTGATTTGACTTGTCGTCTGGAAAAAGCCGCAACTTACGAAGAAATCAAAGCTGCCATGAAAGAAGCCTCTGAAAACGAACTAAAAGGCATCCTTGGTTACACCGAAGACGAAGTCGTTTCTTCTGATTTCTTAGGAGATGCACGTACTTCTATTTTCGATGCTAAAGCAGGTATTGCGTTAAATTCAAACTTTGTAAAACTCGTATCTTGGTACGATAACGAGTGGGGTTACTCCAACAAAGTTCTTGAGTTAATAGCTCATATGGCTACTGTAAAATAAAAAAAGGGGCAATCGCCCCTTTTTTAGTTCCTAAACTTACACACATAACCACATGGAAAACAACCAGCAGCAACGACCCTACAAATTGGGTTTGGCACTAAGCGGAGGAGGAGCGAGAGGTTTCGCTCATTTAGGAGTATACAAAGCAATGCAAGAACTGGGAATCAAACCGGATATTATTTCGGGAACCAGTGCAGGGGCAATAGCCGGACTCATATTTGCATCCGGTCATTCGGCAGAAGACGGGCTTGCATTTTTCAAAAACAAAAAACTACTTGACTTTGCACGTCCTTTGGTCTCCAAAACCGGTATCATGAATATGGCAGGAATGGAAAAAAAGTTATCCGAATTTATCCATATTGATACATTCGAAAAACTACAAATTCCCCTGGTCGTCACTGCCACCAACATGAATTTAGGTATACCCACACATTTCAGCACGGGAAAAGTAATTCCCTGCGTACTAGCCTCCTGTTCCATTCCGATCGTGTTCGTACCTGTCACGATCAATCACCAGCAATATTCGGACGGTGGAGTATTTATGAACCTACCCGTACGGCCCATCCGAGATTTGTGTGACATCGTCATCGGAGTCCATATTGACCCGCTGGAGCCTTGCAATCAAATCAAAAGCATGGTACATCTAGCAGAACGATCCTTTCACATGGGAATCCTATCAAACATGAGTATTGACACTCGCTTGTGTGACATCGTTATTATTCCCAAACACATCAGCCAATACAGCATGTTCGACCTCAACAACATCGATAAAATTGTGGAAGAAGGCTATCAACAAGCTAAAATCGTGTTCGCTCGTCCTAAGATCATGAAAAAACTAAGTGCACTCTCCCCTTGTAAAGGATGAGCCAAAGTGGGTTCATCGAAAATCCAACTTCACTAAATCTAAAAACTCCATGTTTCCCTCCTTACAAAACCTCGGAATATCCTCGTTGAACGAAATGCAAGAAACCTCGCTGAAAGCTCACAGAGAAACCGATCACATCATCCTGCTCTCTCCCACCGGATCGGGCAAAACGCTAGCTTTTCTGTTACCCTTACTAGAAAACCTCGACCCGGGTAACACGAAAGCACAAGCCATCATCCTGGCACCATCGAGAGAACTAGCCTTGCAAATAGAGCAAGTATTTCGCTCATTAAAAAGCGGCTTCAAGGTTGTATGTTGCTACGGGGGACACGACATTAACGAGGAAAGTCGTAGCCTATCATACACTCCCACGCTGATCATCGGGACTCCGGGACGCATACTTGACCACATCACCCGGGGAACAATCGACACGAATTCCATTTCCACGATCATCCTTGATGAATTTGACAAGGCGCTGGAATTTGGATTCCAAGAAGACATGGGAACCATCTTTTCGCACTTACCACACTTAAAAAAGCGTGTTTTAACCTCTGCAACATCAGCCGTCAAAATTCCGGAATTCACGGGACTTCATGATCCACTTGTACTTGATTTTCTGGAAAATGCAGAACCCATCAAGTTAACACTTAAAAGTGTATACACCGAAAGCTACAACAAACTTGACACACTCTACAAGCTACTCTGTGATCTAGAGGAAGGTCCTACTCTGATTTTCTGTAACTATCGAGAACGAGCAGAAGAAGTGAGTAACTACCTATGGGATAAAGGTGTGAACAACGAATATTTCCACGGGGGAATGGAACAGGAAGAACGCGAGCGAGTACTGTGCAAATTCCGTAACGGAAGTACTTACATCTTTATCTCTACCGACCTTGCATCCCGTGGTCTGGATATCCCGGAAATAAAGT
The DNA here is from genome assembly GCF_003991565.1 of Butyricimonas faecalis. NCBI lineage: Bacteria > Pseudomonadati > Bacteroidota > Bacteroidia > Bacteroidales > Odoribacteraceae > Butyricimonas > Butyricimonas faecalis. The sequence continues at coordinate 1,533,779 of NZ_CP032819.1, forward strand.
ATATTATTCACTATCACCTACCCGAAAAACCGGAAGCTTTTATACACCGAAATGGAAGAACAGCACGGATGAATGCAGCCGGAACAGCTTTCCTCCTGCTCGAAAAAGATACTCCGCTCCCAGATTATTTACCTGATGCCCCGGAAACATATTTGCCTGTCGGTAAGTATCCGGCCCCGGCAGAACCATACTGGTCCACCCTCTATATCGGAAAAGGCAAAAAAGACAAAGTAAACAAAATGGATATTGTCGGTTTTTTATGCCAGAAAGGAGAATTGAGAAAAGAAGAGATCGGTAAAATCGAAGTCAAGGACCATCACTCTTTTGTCGCTGTAAAACGAGGCAATCTAAGACAACTACTTTCCCTCATCCGAAGAGAGAAAATCAAAAATATGCGGGCTAAGATAGAAATTTCAAGGTAAATACTCCAGGCAAGTTTAAGAGGAAGAGGCTCTCAACTTATATATTCTTTCATTTTTTCCACGATCTTCGGATTACCCGACAATATCGCGATTCCCCGATCATCCCGGAATGGTTCAACATGTCCACCTGCCTCTTCCACGATAAGCACTCCGGCACATACATCCCAGAGTTTCAACCCCAATTCCCAATACCCATCCAGAAATCCGGCCGCCACCCCGCAAAGATCGTAAGCGGCAGAACCCATACGCCGTATTCCTCGCAAATGTGGCAAAATACGACTTAGATTATCGATATTATTCACGGGGTGTATTCCTTTGTCGTAAGGAAAACCGGTGGCTAAAACCGATCGATCGAGTTCTGTTTTATCAGAAACATGGATTAGAACATGATTCAAGAAAGCCCCTTTCCCCCGGATAGCCGTGTACAACTCGTCCAAGTAAGGAGCGTACACCACGCCGAGTAAAGTTTCTCCTCGATATTGTAGCCCGATAGACACGCAAAACACGGGTAACCCCTGACTGTAATTATTTGTCCCATCCAACGGGTCCACCACCCACAGATAGTCGCTATGAGCGTCATGCTCCCCACTTTCTTCCCCCAATACACTATGATCTGGAAAACACGTACCTATCCGCTCGATCAGCATGGATTCACTTAGTTTGTCCACCTTCGTCACGACATCATGCACCGTTGACTTCGTTTCTATATCCAAATGACCGCTTCTGAAGTAAGACCGTTGTACTTCTCCAACTTCCTTTGCCCACGCAACCGCAAGCTCCAACGTGTTTTCCAAATCAATATTCATAGCTTTTAGTCCTTTTGGGGATTTTTTTTGGTAAATATCACTTTAACCTTATATAAAAGTGTCGCATAAGGAGGTATCAAATATTGCCCTTCATAACTTTTTACCCCATTATAACCATATCCCATACCTGAAGGAACAAGAATATAAGCCTCCTCGTCAACCTTCAGTTTTACAACTCCTCGCTTGAAACCCTCAATCAAATTCGGGACATATAGTGTAACTTTTTCATCATCTTTCATCTCGGTAATCGCACGAAATTTATCATTGATTTCGTCCAAAATATAAGCATCATAATGTATAGTAACACTATCTGTTAATTCCACCTGTTGCTTATCAGTCTCAACATGTATTTTTGCTACTTGTGTAATTGTATCTTTGCCACTTTCTTCATTTAAAGGTAATTGTATGGGCTGTTCTTGTATCTCATCTTTTACTGATTCTAGAAAATTTTCTATCAATTTATTCTCATAAGCCAGCAAAGACATATCTTTAATCACTTTTTCTACCGTATATTCGTAATAGGAATAAGTCGTATTTCCAAAAAATCCAGGAGTCAGACTAGAATAAAGAGCTTCTGCTTTTGTTCCCTCCGGAATATAGGCAAAAACATCAGCCATTGGATTTAGTTCATTCTCATCCTCCTTCATAAACATATAGATAGGACCACCTAAAGCAACAAGTGGGGTCACATCAACACCAACAGCAAGATACTTATCAGAGGTATCTAATACTGTCCCATCAAGGGTTTTTCGAACATAATTATACAAGACAAAATCCCCATTCCCTGCAGTCATGCCATTCTCTTTGTAATTAAATACATATGCATTAGCAACAAAATTCTTTCCCCCGATCGAACCTTCATATTCAAAAAACTGCTTTGGACTTTTATCTTTTACATACTCAGCCAACTTTTCCTTTTCTTTCTCATGTTCTCCAAACCAATCATAACTATCGTCATCAGAACACCCCATGAAACCACTTGCCAGCAAAGCAAGCAACACAATTAAATAATTACTTTTCATTTTTCGTTTCTATTTAGCTGTTATTTTTCAAATCATTCTTCTTCCGTTTTAGGCGGAACTACTTTGCGAATCCGTATCCAATACCACAACGTTGAATATGGAGGAATTAAATATTGTTTTAACTTCGTACGATCTCGAAAAGTTATTTCCCGGGTTGTACCCCCTGCCCCGTAGGCCATTCCATAAGGCACAATAACATGTGCAGAATCCCCAGCTTGTAAACGCTGTAATCCTTTTACCAACCCTGCCGGATAATTTCTCTGCCAAGTCTCATTAAATAAGAAATAAATAGAATCACGCCCCATACTTCTCAACACCCGATTCTGCAACCCCACATCATCCAACAATCCGTAATCCATTTCCAACAAAACAGAATCCCCCACTTGAATATTCCGATCACCCGCACCTTTCTCCACAATAGCGGTATAAGTAACGGTATCCCGCTCCGTAACCGACGTAATTTCATACGTAGGAAAATCCTCATAAGGCTTTCTCACAAAAAAACTACTCCCCAAATAACTTTGAATCAACTCATATTCATTTACTTTCACATCGTTAATGAGCTTATGCGCTTTTAACTTATAATGTAACGGTTTCCCATAATTATTTTTATCTCCGGCCAAAATAGAGGGTACAATCATTTCCCCTCCCGTACTTCCTACACCAATATGTCGAAACGCTTCCGCCACATAATCATATTTCTTTACCGTGTCATAACGATAAAGTACCGGTCCTCCAAAGGCATAAGTGAACGTGGAATCCCCCTGTTCGGGAGACGTCGTATCCAATTTAGCTCCATTCAGATAAAATTTCTCGTAATCCATCAACACCCACCCTGTATCTTTAGCCACCTCACCACTATTATCGTAATTGAAAATAAAAACCGTATCGATCAACATACCATGCACACTATAATACTCAAGATAAAGAATAGGCGTGGTAATCTGACTCAGGTACTCGTGAATAGCAATCTTCTCATTTTCCAATGTATCAATCAAATCGAGCTCCTCTTCATCGTTATTACAACCGAAGAAAGTCAACGCAAACAAACTGCTTAATAGAATCAGAAATTTATTCATTATACTACTTATTATCTATTGGTACTTCTACCCATGCACCTTGATGCAAACGCATCGTGCTCTTTATTCCGACTTCCCGCAACCACTCGAATGCCAACGCCCGATTGTCATTTATCAACTGGGGCAAATGAGCATCAGAATTCACCATTACGGGAATATTCAACTCTTTCAACCACTTGAAATACTTCACGTTCGGGAACATCATTCCCTTTCTCGTGTATGCCTTCGTGTTCACCTCTACCATAACCCCTTTTTCCGCTATCAAGGACATATAATCCCACAACAACCGGTTATACCACTCTTGTTCCGTCAACGTGCTATCCATCAGTGAACCATTCATGGATATTTTATCCAAATGCGCCACGAAGTCAAAACCACCCAACTCCACCATCCGGGAAGATGCCTTGAAATAAGCCTTCACGAGACATTTCAGATCATCATGAAAAACCAAACGCAAGTTCTCCCTAAAATCCTCGAACTTCCCGTCCATGTCCATCATCTCTCCCGTCTGTTCCTCCGTTACAAGATGCACTGAACCGATACGATAATCCAACGGCAAACGCTGAAAATACTCTACCGCCGGTCCCCAATCATCATTGAGATAATCAATTTCCATCCCCCCGTAAAGCTCGATCTGCCCCGCGTATTTCTCTCGCAAACGCTTTATCTCCATCAAGTAAGCTTCTACATTCCTCTTGCTTAAAGACCAACGAGTCTCAAAAGGAAGCGGTGAGTGTGAAGAGATACCATAACTATGGAATCCCGCCTCGATGGTCGCTTTCACAAAATCCTCCGCCGGAGCTTTCCCGTCACAAAAATCACAATGACTATGATACGTGCATAAATCCATTAGCTACTCCTTCACCCAAGCATGAACAATTTCGGCCACGTACATCTTGTGGAAATCCTTTTGGCCGTACAGACTATCCACGACTTTTTTATCCAAAAAATCATCTTCCTTCAAGAAGTCGGCATATAATTTTTTACACTCCAACACCAACGTAGCCTCCTCGAAAGCCGGATTCCCAGCCTCCGTGAAATAGGGTGTCAACCCGCTTTCCTGCACCTTATTCACGTCACGTCCCGAAACAGAACCGCATACATCCAACGCATGACGGTACTTCTCGTCAAAAAACGACAAAGTAAACTCATCTTTTCTCTCAGTAAACTCAAACGTGTAACGTTGCGGACGCACGAATACCATCACCACGGGTTTATTCCACAAATACCCCATCGATCCCCAACTCGCCGTCATCATATTGAACTTCTCCTTATCCCCGGCAGCCACCAGCATCCAATCCTGCCCGATCAACTTAATCACGTTCTTGTCTATATCTTTCGGTGCAATCTTTTTCATATATCGTAAATCTAAAATTATTACATTCTCTCCGGCATCTCTATTCCCAACATACCCATGGCATTCTGTATCGCCACGCTACATTGCTGTGCCAGTAACAAACGCAAATTACGCACTTGCTCGTTCTCCTCCTTCAGGATAGAGTAATCATGATAGAACTGGTTAAATTCCTTTGCCAGTTCATAAGCATAGTTCCCGATCAATGCCGGGCTGTAATTATCTCCGGCCTCTTTCACGACCGCGGGCAATTTAGCAATCAGTTTCACCAAATTCTGTTCCTTCTCGGTCAATGCCGTATGAATATCTCCCGGAACAATCTTAACCCCGGCCTCTTCCGCCTTACGCAAAACCGACTTGATACGGGTATAGGTGTACTGGATAAACGGTCCCGTGTTCCCGTTAAAATCAATCGATTCCTTCGGATTAAACATCATGGTCTTCTTCGGGTCAACCTTCAATATAAAATACTTCAACGCACCCAAAGCCACTTTACGATACACGTCCTCGGCCTCTTCCTTCGTGTAACCGTCCAGTTTCCCCAACTCCTCGGAAGTCGCACGAGCCGTGTGAATCATCTCCTCGATCAAATCGTCGGCATCCACCACCGTACCCTCGCGGGATTTCATTTTCCCCTCCGGCAATTCAACCATACCGTAAGAAAGATGCTTGATCTTGTCGGCCCAATCAAATCCCAGCTTTTTACAAACCAACGATAATACTTGGAAATGGTAATTCTGCTCGTTACCCACCACGTATATCTCCTGATCCATGTTAAATTCATTGAATCGATCGTATGCCGTACCGATATCCTGCGTCATATAAACGGAAGTTCCGTCATCCCGCAACAACAACTTGTGATCCAACCCATCACCCGTAAGATCGGCCCACACGCTTCCGGTATCTTTCCGGTAAAGCACACCGTCAGCCAATCCTTTCAACACGATATCACGTCCTTTTTTGTAAGTCTGTGACTCAAAATATACTTTATCAAACGAGATTCCCATCATTTTATAGGTCTCGTCAAAACCTTTCAACACCCAATCATTCATAGTCCGCCACAAAGAGACCACCTTCTCGTCCCCGGCCTCCCACTTACGCAACATCTCCTGAGCCTCCAACAAAATCGGGGCCTCTTTCTTCGCCTCCTCTTCCGTCTTGCCCTGCGCCATCAACTCCTTGATCTGCGCCTTGTACTCCTTGTCAAAACGCACGTAATAATCCCCCACGAAATGATCCCCCTTGATTCCCGTGCTTTCCGGAGTAGCGCCATTAGCAAACTTCTCCCAAGCAATCATACTCTTGCAAATATGAATACCCCGATCATTCACCAAGTTCGCCATAATCACTTTATGCCCGTTTGCCTTCTGTATCTCGGAAACAGACCACCCTAGAAAATTATTCCGGATATGTCCCAAATGCAACGGCTTATTCGTGTTCGGTGAAGAGTATTCAATCATGTAAGTCTTCCCGCTAGGCTCCTTCGCGTAACCGTACTTATCCTCTTTTGCCACGTCATTCAACACCTCGATCCAGTAAGCGGAAGAAATCACCACGTTCAGGAATCCCTTGATCACGTTGTAGGTTTCCACCTCTTCAATATTTTGTTTCAAATACTCTCCCAGCTCTTTAGCCGTTTCTTCTGGCGATTTTCTGGAATATCGGGTAAACGGGAAAACGACCACGGTCAAATCACCGGCAAATTCCTTCCGGGTTTCCTGCAATTGTACGTCTTTCTCGGTTAATTCAACCCCATAACAAGCCTTTACGGCCTCCAGCACCTGCTGAGTAAGCATTTTTTCTATCGTCATATCTCTCAAACTTTTAATACAATATAATCCATTGATCTGCAAAAATACAATTTCTTGCTATAAATCCCCGCTAAACCCGAAAAAAAACAGCATAATTTTTCCCTTGCCCTCATGATCTCAAAAAAATCACAACAACAAGGGAAAAATCCTTAATTTATAACTGAAATTCACGATTTATGAATTACGATTTACAATTAAAAAGTACCAACCATTCGAGACCGAAATCATAAATCTAAAATCCTACCGTCCTCCCAAAATTCTCACATACTCCGCGTATGCCACCTTATACTGGTAATTCGCCGAAACCACGTTTGTATAGGCTTGCAACCAAGTCACCTGCGAAGACAACACATCCAGAATCGGTAGTTTCCCTTCATTATAACTAAAAGTATTCAATTTCAAGTTTTCCCAGGCTATCTCCAATGTAGAATTAGCAATCTCCACCTGTTTCCTATTCTCGTTCAACTTCACCCAAGCATTTGCCAATTCCTCTTTCACTTGATCCTCTACTTTACTCATGATCAATTCCTTACTCACCTCCATCGCACGATTCTGTTTCACGTACTGATGTTTCTCTCCCCAGTTAAAAATAGGCATACTCAACTTTGCAAAAGCCACCGTCGCAAACTTCTCGTCACCAGCAACATTAATCAACGGCGTACCCCACGTCTCCTTCACCCCCACGGCAAACTGCGGCAGATATTTGGAACGTATAATCTTGGTCTGTTGCTTGGTCAAATTAAAATCCTGCACGGCAATCTGGTAATCGGCCCTCCGTTTCAAGGCCACCTCCAACGGTTGCAAACCCGGAACCATCACCGGTTTCTGAATCGAGTCCGTAATAACCCACTTTTCCTCTAAAGGAACCCCCATCATGATTTTAAACGACTGCATCGCTGTCTGGTAATTCATATTCCGGGTAGACTCTTGCAACTCCGCCTCCTTCAAGCGAGTCTTCACCATCAACAAGTCCGTCTTGCTGATCGCCCCCTCGTCAAAACGCTTTTGTACAATTCCGTCCAATTCCTTCACGATCAACACGAACTCTTGGGAGATATAAAACAAACTCTCGTTAGCCGCCAACGTCCAATAACTCACGTCAGCCGCATAAATAATATTATCGGTCGTCAACTCTTCTCCCAAACGGGCAATCGCTTTCTGTAACCTAGCCGCCTCCTGCTGCTTGCGTACCATACTCCCCGCGTACACGTTCTGCGACAATGCCGCCTCCACCGAATAATTATTGTGTTTCAGATCAACCCCCTGCATAAATTCCACGTCTTCTATCTGATACGAAAAATTCCCACTCAATTGCAATTTCGGGAAGAATCCCGTCTTTACCCCCTTCAACGCGTATATTGCCGCCTTAACAGCCTCTCTCGATTGCTTGATGTCCTGATTATACTCCAGCACCTTCGCCCGGTACTCCTCGACCGTCAAGGTCTGCGCCTTCACCGTCCCCGCCAATAACAAAACCATTCCTATACTAAATAAAACCCTCATAATAATTGAAAATTGAGAACTGAAAATCTAAAATCCTAAATCTTAAATCTTAAATCCAAATCACTCCGCTTTTATCCCGAATATCAAACAATACGTCACGGGCAACACCACGATAGTCAATAAACTGGCTACCAACAAGCCCCCCATGATACAGGCTGCCATACCGCCAAACATCGCGTCGAACAACAAGGGCAGCATACCCAATATCGTCGTACCCGAAGCCATGGCTACCGGAACGATTCTTGACTTCGTGGCCTGCAACACGGCATCCAGCGGGGCCAACCCGTTCTCCTGTTCGATACCGATCTGGTCCACCAGTACAATCGCATTCTTAATATTCATCCCGACCAATCCCAACACGCCCAGTAAAGCGAAAAAGTCAAACATTTTTCCCATCACCAGCAAACCAAAGACCACCCCGATAAAAATCAACGGCACCATCAGCAATATAACCATCGGTTTCCTATATGTTCTGAAAAGCAACAACAACACGACAAACATCAAGATAAACGTCAACGGCATATTGGCTGCCAAAGCCTCGTTGGACTCCACCTGACTTTCCTCCTCCCCAAATATTTTCATCCGGTACCCTTCCGGCATCTCCATACGCTTCACCTTGTCCCATACTTCCGTGAAAGCTGCTTTCGTATTGGCTCCCCGTTTGGGATCACATTGCGCCATCATCACCCGATCCCGATTATACCGCTTGATCACGTTATAATGATAATCATAAGCAAAGCTATCCACCACCTGTGCCAGAGGCACCGTGAACCCTTGCGTGGCAAACACGGGCAGCGTCTTCATGTTATCTAAATTCTTACTATCAAACCCATCCTCCTTCAACAATATCGGCATAAACAAATCCTTCTCCCGGAAGTCCCCGATGGCCAACCCATTGGTGGCAATCTTCAAAGCGTAAGCCACCGACTGGCGGGTAATCCCCAGGCGTTGTCCCCGTTCTTGCGAGTAGGCCGGTTCCCAAACGGGAACTTGATTTCCCCAACTACTTCGAATATCCGTCACCATGTCACATTCCCGCATGACATCCATCGCCCGTTCCGTCAAGGCAGCAAGCGTGTCAACGTTCTCCCCGATAAATCCGATCTCGATAGCGGCCTCCACCGCCGGAGACAACTTGAACAAAGAAGAACGGATCAACATATCCGGATAATTCTCCCGCACGTAAGTATTCAAACGCTCCTCCACCACCGGAGACTGCTCCTTTTTCTTCACTTCGATCAACAAATTCCCGAAATTCGCCTTCGGTCCAAAAGACGTGCTTGCCAGATAATACCGCAATGGCGATCCCCCGATCGTCACCGACACGTTCACCACCTCATCCTGCTCCAGCAAATAAGCCTCAATATCCGACATCATATCCTCCGATTCACGAATACTGAACCCTTCCGGCAGAAAACAATCTGCCCGGAAATAAGGTTTATCCATACTCGGAAAGAAATTCTGTGGCATAATCCCCATGATATACATGGCCACCAAGAATAAACAGACCACCGAGACCATCGTGATCACCTTGCGCTTAATCAATCCCCGTAACACAAAAACAAACTTATTATAAAACTTCGTATCGTAAGGATCTTTACTCGAATCTCCGGAACTCTCCTTCAATATAAAATTACCGAACACGGTCGTCTGCGTCAACGCCAGAATCCAACTTAATCCCAACGAAACCGCCAACACGATAAACAACGGTTTCACCATCTCCGCCACGGAAGAAGGCGCCAAATACAAGGGCAAAAAAGAAAATATAGCAATCAGCGTGGCCCCCAGCAATCCCCATTGCGGAACCGTCGCCCCCTTGATCAAAGCATCCCGCCGACGCATACCCTTCCTAATCAATATTTGAGCATTATCCGTCACCACGATAGCATTATCCACCAACATCCCCATCGCGATAATAAAGGCCGCCAGCGATGTCCGGTTCAACCCGACCCCCATAAACTGCATAATCAGCATCGTACCACCAATCGAGAAAATCAACGACGAACCGATCAGTAACCCGGCACGAGTCCCCATCACCAGTAAAATAATAAAGATCACGATCACCACGGACTCCACCAGGTTCAACAGGAAACCATTGTTTGCCTCCCGCGCGATCTCGTTCTCCGGGTAAAGAGTCACGAGTTCGATCCCCACAGGCATCAACTCCTCCAACTGTCTCAACCGCTCCTTCACCTTATCCCCCGTCTTCACCACGTCACGCTCCGGATCGGTCGAAATACCGATGCCGATAGCCCGTTTTCCATTCACCCGCATCAAACTACTCGGCGGATCCATGTATCCTTTTTCAATCGTGGTAATATCCCCCAGCCGGACCTGTTGTCCCGCCTGGGTTACAATCAGCTGGTTACGAATATCATCCAACGTCTTGTACGTCCCGTCAGCCAATATCTTCAATTCCAAACTCCCCGCCCGTTTCTCTCCCGTGTTAATCAAGGAATTCTGCGACTTGATCGTCTGTATCAAAGAGTTCAAATCAATTCCCGAATTTGCCAACTTCGACATGGAGATAAACACGTTCACCACCTCCGTCTGTTCACCGTACAGGGCCACCTTCTGCACCCCGTCCACGGAAACAAGCTGGGTCTTCAACTTTTGTCCCCACTCCCGCAAATCGTGATAAGAAAAACCCTCTCCGGCCGTCAGCCCGTAATATATTCCGAACACATCGCCGAAGTCATCCGACACGCTGATCATCGAGGCCCCCTGTGGCAATGAAGGTTGTATATTCAGCACCTTACGCCGCAACTCGTCCCACATCTGGGGCATCTCCTCCGGTGGGGTTGCCGGGTTCAACTCGATTTGTATTTTAGACATCCCGTAATAGGAATCCGATTTGATCTTATAAACCCGGCGCATGGATTGAATTTCCCGCTCGATCGGCTCCGTGATTAACTGCTCCACCTCATTAGGTGTGGTCCCCGGGAATCTCGTTATAAGGACCGCCGTTTTAATCACGAAAGGCGAATCCTCCTTTTTCCCCAGCAGATCGAAAGACAAAACTCCCCCGACTAACAATATGGCCAAAAAGAAATAAACCACCTTCGTGTTTTCCAGCGAATATCTAGCTATATTCATCATATCAACCTATTTAAGCAACTTCACCTTTTGACCTTCCGTTATATAATTCGCTCCTGCCACGACAATCGAATCCTCATCCGTGAGCCCCTTCTGCACCATAATCTTATCACTCCCAAACAACTGCCCGATCTCCACGGTCCGGCTGGTCACCGTTTCCGTCTTCGGGTCATACACCCAAACACACGTCTCGTTCGAGGTGGGATTCCTGAACAAAGCACTCATCGGTACAATATAATTACCCTCCACCGGAGTTTCAATCTTCAAATTTACTTTACAAGAAAAACCGGGATATATATTATGCTTGTCCCTCGAAAACCGGGAATCGTCAATCACCAATTTCACCGGAATACCCGTCCCATCAGGGGAGGCATCGATAAATTCTTTCACCTTTGCCTTGAACCATAACCCCTTGTAAGTGTCAAACTCCACGGTCACCGTCATGGGCGTGCGTGTCAAATCAACACTCGTTTCCGGCAACGTAAAACCAACAGCCAGCTTGTTCGGGTTAACCAACTTGACAATCGACTCGCCCGGATTCACTTTCTGGTAATTCTCCACGAACTTCTTCTCCACGAACCCGTCAAAAGGAGCTCTTAATTTCGTGTTTTCCAGCGTGTTTACCGATGTCTCGTAAGCCGATTTACCTCTTATATAATTCGCCTCGGCAATCTCGTACTCCTGTTGTGAAATCGCCTGCATGGAAAGCAATCTTCTATTCCGTTCCAACTGAGATTTAGCCGTCAAATAAGCCGCCTTATTCGCCTCAAACTGCAAGCGATAATCCAACGGGTCAACCGCCGCAATCACCTGCCCCTTTTTCACTTTCTGCCCCTCGTCCACGTTCATCGCTATCAATGGCCCGGACAACTTAAACGCCAAATTACTATATTCTTCAGCCTCCACAACACCCGTGTATAATTTATTGATAGCCCCTAGTGACTCTACATTTACCACTTTCACAGGACGTACAATGTCCTGATACGCGTTATCCTTTTTCCCTTGGCAGCCACTCCACAAAAGAACAACCAAAACATAAAGAATCCATTTAAATCCCATAAAACAAACCTTCTTATTTATTTTACAAATTATTTATCACCCCATCACTCGATTAAATAGTAATGGATGAATTCATCGAACATTTTAACAAATAACTTAATAATTAGAGTCCATTCCCCTCGACCCGATACGCTACCCTAACAATCTTATTGATCATTAACCTGACTCGTATACGAAAATAAATAGACAAAGTTGTATTCTATGGGCAAAACAACAAGATAGAAGAATTTAATATTCTGACACTACCTTATCTTTATTTTATTCTTCATCAAGCACAAAGCAGTCCCAAGAAAATTCATTACTATCGTAATCTATAATGGCCTTCACCTGTACACTCACAGGTTTCCCGTCTAAGATTGCCGGGGCCCATTTTACTTCGGTGCTAAATAAACGTCCCGGGAACATTTGTCCTGTAATAATAGGTGCAATTTGCCTGTGATATAAATCATCTGCATATTTTAAATTTGAAAAATAACCCTCTTTATCTACTATAAAACTAAATTTTATACTTCCTAATACGGGAGAGGCATTCACGGGATATTCAATCTTTTCCACGCTATAGCTGTTTTTAGAATAAATGTGCATGGCAACTTGGTGAATATACCTCGTCAAGTTGTATCTTTTCCCGTAAAATCTTTTATCCGGTTCTCCCCATTTTGGTCCTTCATCAAGCATGACAAGATCACCTTTTGTGTTCAAACTGATAGAGAAAGCCAAACTGGAAGTTACTTTTTTACCATTTTCTCGACTCGCTTTCCAATTTCGTGACATTGATACCACTCGTTTTATTTCGTTTACAAGAGCCGTATCAGAAAGGTTTTCAACAACGCAATTTTTAATTTTTCCTCTTTTGGTTACCCAAAAATCAGTCTCGAAATCACATTTGCGTGAAATGTTGTTCAAATAAGCCATGTTACTAAATAACAGATCTGATTCCGTGAGATTAACACGAAACGGTATATGCTGGTGCAGTATTTGGTTCAACAACCAAATAGGAAATGAAACTCCGGCTTCTTTGCCTTGGAACATGACATTATCGTTGTTCACTTTTTTACATTTCCTATTTTCAGCATGCGTTGATAGAGAATAACAACCCAAGAAAAAAACAACCAGGAACCATGTACTTGTTCTAAATATCCTACTGTAGTTATTAATGAACATGATTTTTATGATTTGTACAAATTCAGATAAACACGATCATCTATCTGAATTTGAAATTAATATTATTCTACCTTTAAACATATGTTCTATATATAAATACACGATCGTTAGAGAAAAGGATTACATGGGAATAAAATATTTTTAAGCATACCATGTAAAAAATGGTACTTATACACAAGTTTAAACGAGGGCGCAGAAAAGTCCCTTTAGGAAAGAAATAGCTTCCCCCACCAACTCTCCCTTACACAGGGGGAGAGTTGATTACCAAGCGGTCTTCCCTCTTGTGTAAAAAAGAGTTAGGGTAGGTAGTTGTAAAAAAAATGATAACCCTATTTCACCAAACCAGCCGTTCTCAAACGGATCTCGGTCAAAATCTTTTTCGTGTACAACGGGAACTCCCCGTTCAACATCCATGCAAAATAACCGGGTTGCTCTTTCAGCACTTTCACCACGGGAACTCCTTTATTTTTCCCGAAATTAAATACCTCCACCCCTTCTTCGTTATAGATGATAAATCCGGCAAAATCCACCGTGTTATTCTGTGTAGAAAACTTACTTAGGAAAGCGATGTCGTTCTCCAACGTGTCATTGTAGCGATCCAACTGGGCTTTCAACACCTCATAGGTCGCCGTGGTATCGGCAGCTGCCGTGTGGGCATCTTCCAAATTCTTGTTACAATAAAAACGATATGCAGCGCTTAACGTACGTTGCTCCATCTTGTGAAAAATCGTCTGTACATCCACGAACTTCCGTTTTCGCATATCGAAATCCACGTCTACACGTAAAAACTCCTCTGCCAACAACGGAATGTCAAAACGATTTGAATTATATCCTCCCAAATCACACCCCTCGATAAAACGGGCCAAATCCTTGGCAATCTCCTTGAACGTCGGACAATCCTTCACGTCATCATCATAAATTCCGTGAATAGCAGACGCCTGTTCCGGTATATGCATCTCCGGGTTCACCCGGATCGTTCTCTGTTCCTCTTTCCCGTTCGGCATCACCTTCAAAACAGAAATTTCCACGATCTTGTCCTTCGCGATATTAATACCCGTTGTCTCCAAATCAAAGAATACAATCGGGTTAGTCAATTTTAATTCCAAAACTTACTAATTTTAGATTGAATGATTTTAGATTTCAGATTCCAACCACACGAAGCCTACGCTTTAATTACCCCCTCTAACTCCCCCTTGCACAGGAGAGAACACGCTGCATTGCTACATCATAGTACCCTATCGCGTTCCTCTCCCCTCGTGTAAAGAGGAATTGGAGAGGGTAATTTTTCCATTCTAAATTCTAAACTCCAAATTTTAAATTAGTTTAATCGGTAAGGCGAAAATCTCGCCTTACTGATTAAACCATCATCGGCATCAACAACATCAACAAATCCTCGTTCTCGTTCTCATTCTCGTAAGGCAAGAACAATCCCGGACGACTCGGATCGGACAACTCCAACACCAGAGATTCCGTATTGAGGTTGACCAATATCTCTTGTACAAAAGGCGACTTAAATCCTATGGCGATCTCCTCTCCCTCGTACTGGCAAGTAATCGTTTCGTGTCCGGACATGGCATAATCCACGTCTTGGGCGGAAATCACGATCGTTCCATTGGTCAAGTCAAACTTCACCAAGTTACTAGCTTGATTGGCCATCACGGAAACCCGTCTCAGCGAATTATACAACTCCTTTTTCTCGATAATAACCTTTTTAGGATTATTCTGCGGGATCACGGAATTATAGTTCGGGAAACGTCCTTCCACCAGCGTGCAAACCATCTTGTAATTTCCGAACGTGAAGCAAGCCATCTTCTCGTTGAATTGCAAACGCAACTCGCTATCATCCTTCGGTAATATATTCTTTAACAACAACGACGGCTTCTTCGGCAAGATCAATGCAAACTGATCCCCATCCGTCTTGGCATCAAAACGTTTGTAGCGTACCAGCTTATGAGCATCCGAAGCCACGAACGTAAAATTCTCCGGTCCCATCTCCATCAAGATACAGTTCATCACCGGACGCAAATCATCATTTGCCGTGGCGAAAACCGTATGGGTAATCCCCTCCAATAACATACCGCAATTCGTTGTTATCGTGTTCACACTCTCGTCCATTCCGGATTGCACCGGGTAATCCTCGGCACTCTCTCCCGGCACGGAAAACTCTCCCTTATCCGAGATAATCTTCACCTCGTTCGTTCCCGTGTTAATATCAAACGTCAAGGGTTGTTCCGGGAACTCTTTCAATATATCCAGCAACAACTTCGCCGGGATCGTGATACTTCCCGGAGTCTCCAGGTTATCCAATTCGATCTTGGCCTCCATCGTCGTTTCCTTGTCGGAAGCCGTGGCATACAACATATCATCCTTGGCAACCAACAGAATATTATCCAGAATCGGTTGTGCAGGTTTTCCACTGATCACCTTACTCACGGCCTGCAACCGCATCAAAAAACTACTACTTGATACAACAAATCTCATATCTGCTCTTTATAATTTTTATCCATTTATCGTATTTTCCACCTCTTCCACGGTGATCGGAGCCCGATGGTCTCCCATACATTTACACCCGTTCTCCGTGATCAAAATATCATCTTCCAAACGGATTCCACCAAAGTCCTTGTACGTCTCGATCTTGTCATACACCAAGAACTCCTTGTGCAATCCCTGTTCTCTCCACTGGTCGATCAACGCGGGAATGAAATAACACCCCGGCTCGTCGGTAACCACGAATCCCGGTTGCAACTTACGTCCCATACGCAAGGAAGAAGTACCGAACTGGTTGATCGGGCGAGTCTCGTCGTCATATCCCACGTAAATCTGTCCCAAATCCTCCATATCATGCACGTCCAATCCCATCATGTGACCCAACCCGTGAGGCATGAACAAAGCATGAGCCCCGGCAGCCACAGCGGCATTCACATCTCCCTTCATCAAGCCAAGATCTTTCAACCCTTGGGCCAAAACCTTACATACCTCCAGATGCACGTACTGATACGTTACTCCCGGACGGGCAATCTCCATCGCCTTGTTATTACAAGCCAATACAATATTATATACATCCTTTTGACGCTGATCGAAACGTCCGCCCACGGGAACCGTACGGGTAAAATCAGAACAATAATTCATGTTGTTCTCCGCTCCGGCATCGGTCAACATCATACGTCCCACGGTCAACGTCTTGCTATGATCGTGATTATGCAACGTCTCGCCATTTTGTGAAAGAATCACGGGGAAAGAAACCAAACTTCCGTACGAAGCGGCAATTCCCTCGATCAACCCGGCAATGTACTGCTCTTTTTGTCCCGGCAACGCGTGTTTCATGGCAGCCACATGCATCTCGTAACCGATGTTACAAGCCAGATTAATTTGCTCGATCTCACAAGCCTCTTTCACGGAACGCAAAGCCACCACGGCCTTGATCAATTCCAAAGAAGAATAATTCTTGATCAGCGAATGATGAATACCCAGCAAATCCTCCAGCAACAACATGTTGTGATAACGATAAGGCGGCAAGAAATGAATCTTTCGACCTTGACTGATAGCCTCTTTCAAAGCCTCGGCCAGTTTACAGAAAGGAGCGGAACAAGTCACACCCACGCTGGCAGCCAAATCCTTCACGCTCGGTTGCGGTCCCATCCAGATAATATCGTCCATATCCACGTCGTTTCCGTACAGACAAACTTCCCCGGAATCCGCGTCCATCAACCCGGCAAACCCGGGCATATTCAATCCAAAGAAATAAAGGAATGAACTATCCTGACGGAATTTATACGTGTTGGACGGATAATTTGCAGGAGCTTCCTCATTACCCAATATCAACACCAAGCCGCCACTCATCTTGTCGATAAGTTGCTTTCTTCTATTTATATACACGCTTTTATCAAACATATTTATTATTCATTTAATGATTAATTTTCCTTGTCAAAATGAGTTGACAAGGTATAAATTTTTTTTCAATGTCACAATTCAAAAATCCATTTTAATCCAAAAAACGAGTTCCTTATCCCGTCGCTAAACATCGGGAGATTATTACCTTGGGTAATGCCAGGCCTTCCCCTAGCGTTAAGCTATGCTTGGTTATCATCATTCTCCTAAAAGAATAAGGTTTTAATAGCTTACTAAAAATTTTAGGCAGTTATATACAATTTTGTTGTGAGATGTTTACTCCTGCAGGCAAGAAGGTATATTTACCATTCGTGATCCAATGGATAAGGAATCCATTTCTAAGACAAGCACCCATTCATTTCGCCACGGAGAGGTGTCAGGGACGTTCACGAACGTCTTTGTAACGTCTTTGATTCGTCTTTGATACGTCTTTAATCCCTAAGAACATCGAATATGCCACGGAAGACAATCGCGTATTATCTGGGAAAAGTTTACTTCGGTTTTCATTGTAAAGTGGTATATAAGTATCAAAAAAAATCTAAAATTGACTCACCCGGTTTTCACCCTCATCCGTATTCATAATGAAAACTGGATATTCCACAAGAAATAAAAGGAAAGATGGAAAAAGATATTTTATCAAAATTAGAAGTAGCCCGCCTCGTTGCCCTCCAGCGTTTGGGAATCCTGCCCGAATCAGAGGAACGGCGACTCTTGGCATGGGTGGAAAGAGACAAAAAGAACAAAGCCTTCTACGAACAACTATACAAAAAATCATGTAACAAGAATACCGCCACCTCGCCATCCGCCGCGGATAGTTGGAATCTATTCGAGAAAAAATACCGTACCGGTCAAAGAACCCGCAAACAATTCCAACGTACCCTTTACCGCTTGGTAGCCGCTGCCGCCGTGCTAGTTCTTGCCATCACAGGGACATATTACTATCTTACACAACCGAACGAAGAAATAATTACTTCTCCCCGCCCCGTTTCTGCCGTACAACTTGTACTGGGAAACGGGAATAAAATCATGCTGGACGACCCGCAATCTTCCGTAGAGGCATTGAAAAATAATGCTGCTTTATTCGCGGAAAAACAGGAAATCGATTATGCCACCGCGGAAAAAGAGACGACAGAAATCGATGAAATCTATCACACGATCATCGTTCCAAAATACGGGGAATACACCGTTCGTCTTTCCGACAACACTACCGTGAAACTCAATTCCGAAAGTACTCTGACCTATCCCGTTCAATTCAAGGGGAAAGAACGAAAAATCCGCCTGACGGGAGAAGCCTATCTGGAAGTAACACCCGATACCGCTCGCCGTTTCGTCGTTGAAACCGCGGGGACCACGGTCACCGTGTTGGGAACCACCTTCAACGTGAATGCTTCCGCTCCCGACGGGAATGTAGCAACGACCCTCGTGAACGGGAAAGTGGAGATCGGCAATGGACTGTCGACAACCATTATTGCTCCCGGCCAACAAGCCATCACCACACCGGGCAACTCCCGGATCGAAGTAAAAAAGGTGGACACGCACGTCGTCACGGCATGGGTGCGGGATATGTTTTATTTCGACGAGAAACCACTCGGAGAAATCATGCAGGAATTATCGCACTGGTACGAATTTAACGTCATTTTCGAAAAAGAAAGCCTGAAACAACGGAAATTCACTATCGAGACATCGCGTTATGAAAACATAGACAAAGTGCTGAAATTGATTGAAGAAACGCACGTGGTCAAGTGCAGAAAGGAGGGAAAAAACATATATATCCAGTAATCTGAAAATAGAAACGGGACATGTTGGCAGCACGTCCCATCGCTATAATTCGTGGACCACACTCCCCGGTCAAAGCGAGTGTAAGTACAAATCAGTAAAACAAAATTATGAAAAAAGATTGTTTTATTCACGCTTGTGCGCGTGAAAAATTAAAAAAACTACTGTTAGTTATGAAATTAAGTAGCTTATTGATGCTGTTATTCTGCATGAATTTATCAGCCGGAATCCACGCCCAAGAGGCCAAATTCTCGGTAGCGGTGGAAAATGGCAATATCCGGGAAATCATCCGGATCATAAAGCAACAGAGCGACTACACGTTCGTCTACAACGTGGAGGAACTGGATCACATCGGATCAATCACCATGAACGTGAAGGATTCCGACGTAAGAACCATTCTCGATGCTTGCCTGAAGAATAGCGGGTACACCTACTCCATTCTCGATAAGGTGATCGTCATTCGTAAGGCCGAACTTCAGCAACAAGAACAGATTAAAAAGATACGGGGAATCGTCACGGATAAAAAGAAAGCTCCCCTACCCGGCGTGACCGTGTTGATCAAAGGAACGACGATCGGCGTTTCAACCGACCAAAACGGTAGGTTCGAAATCGTACAACCGAAAGATTCGGATGTCACCCTCATCGTCTCCTTTATCGGCATGAAAACCCAAACGATCGTCTACAAGGGGAAAGAGTTGAACATCGTCATGGAAGAAGACTCGCAAGAGATGGAAGAGGTGGTGGTAACCGGTTACCAAGTCATTAACCGTCGAAAAAACACGGGATCCTCTCAACGCCTGAAAATGGATGACATCATGACTGCCGGCGTACCGAACCTGGATCAGATGTTGGAGGGTCGCATCTCCGGAATGACCTTGGTGTCGGGCTCCGGTGAGGTGGGTGTCGCACCCAAGATCCGTATTCGAGGTACTTCCACCCTGATCGGGAACCGCGAACCGTTGTGGGTGGTTGACGGAATTATCGTGCAAGACCCGGTGCCCATCTCGGCCGAAGAGCTAAATGACCCGGATTACATCAATCGTATCGGGAATGCCATTGCCGGATTGAACCCGCAAGACATCGAACGTCTGGATGTTTTAAAAGATGCCGCGGCGACAGCCCTCTATGGTACCAAAGCAGCCAATGGCGTTATCGTGATTACCACGAAAAAAGGCCGCATGGGTGCCCCCATCATCAACTACAACATGACGACCACCTTCCGGCAACGCCCTCGTTACTCCGATCGCAAGATAGAGCTGATGAACTCCAAGGAACGCATCCAATTCTCCCGCGAATTGAACGAACAACACTATGTCTTCTCCGGCCACTTCAATTACGTGGGATACGAGGGGTTACTCAATGACTTGTATAACGGAAAAATCAACGACACGCAGTTTGCCGAAAAAGTCGCCTACCTGGAAACATTAAACACGGACTGGTTTAAACTGTTGACCGAAGACAGTTTCTCTCACCAACATACCGTCAGCATATCGGGAGGTTCAAACGAAACCCGTTACTACGCATCCATCGGTTACTCGCGTGACAACGACGTGCTTAAAGGGAATTACAACGAACGTTACACGAGTAGTTTGAACCTGGAGTCGACCTTGACAGAATGGCTGAATGCCTCTTTTCAAATACAAGGGAACGCGAGTCGTCGGAAATACAATCAAAGTGAAATCTCTCCCATGGATTATGCATACAACACCAGTCGCGCCATTCCGGCATACGATGAAAACGGAAAGTATGCTTACTATGAGAAACAGACCGGACGATACTATCGCCAATACAATATCTTGAACGAATTGGAAAACAGTTACACGGACCAACACTCCTCGGGAATCACCGTTACGGCCAATTTGCGTTTCGGCATCAATTCATGGCTCAATGCCAACGCCATCATTTCATACACCAACAGCAATACGGAGATCGAAGGATATTGGGGAGAAAAAACGTATCACGTGGCCTGTGAAAGGGGTTCGGAATACGGTGAAGCCGCACCGTCTTATTCCACATTACCCTACGGGGGCGAACTCAGTACCAATGAAACAAGAAACAACTCCTACACGGCACGTTTACAAGTGAATGCCGACAAATACTTCGGTGCAGAAGAACAACACAACATCAACCTCAGTGCCGGTTTCGAGATGAGTTCCAGCAAATACAAAAGCTACAGCCGCACGGATCGTTGTTACTACCCGGATCGAGGCATGACCTTCGTGTCGGGAATCGACCTTGAAAGTTTTCCGGATTATGGCGTTTGGCTGGCACAAAACGTACCTTCTCTGAGTAATAATTTGACCAACATTCTTTCCGGATACGCCACCCTCTCTTACAGTTACCACAATTATTTCACGGCAAACGTGAATGCCCGCGTGGACGGATCCAACAAGTTCGGAGACCAAAGTAACGATAAGTTCTTACCGATCTGGTCGGCATCGGCAGCTTACAACTTCTCGGAACATGAAGCCTTGAAAGCCGAATGGATTGATTACATGACACTCAAAGCCTCTTTCGGTTATCAGGGAAACATGCTGGAAAGTCAATCGCCCGTCATGTTGATAAAAAAACTTCCCGTTGATCCTTTCTATAACGAATTGAAGAGTAGCATCGAACGCCATCCGAATCCCAATCTAAAATGGGAAAAGACGAGCTCCTTCAACGTGGGTTTACAATTCTCACTGTTGCGCAATCGCGTTCAGTTCGAAACCCAATATTACTACAAGCGCACGAAAGACGCTTTCATGACCAAAGAGGTGGCCAGCATGAACGGTGTTGACTCTTACGTGATTAACGGGGGCGACGTGGAGAACAAAGGGTACAGTGTTGATATCACCGTATCTCCGATCACCCGTGCAGATCTCTACTGGACCATATCCACCTCTTTCTCAAAAGATAAAAACACGGTGAAAAACGATCCGAGTTCCCAAACCTATGACTATACGGAATTCTTGAACGGAACCGCCGTGATCAAAGGGAAAGCAGTCAACACCTTCTACTCGTACGACTTCATCGGGCTCAACCCGGTAGATGGAGGTCCGTTGTTCAATGACATGGAAGACCAGAAGCACGAGTTGTACGGGTTAAACAAATACGAAACATTTACCCGCGTATTAAAAGCAACCGGTCGCCGCGAACCCTATATGTCCGGAGGATTAAGCACGATGTTACGCTACAAAAACATTCGTATGAACGCCATGTTTTCCTACAGCCTGGGTGCAAAAACGCGTTTGTTCCGCATGTTCAACAAAAATCTTTCCCCGGAATACAATGTACACCGCGATTTTTTGAAACGTTGGCAAAATCCGGGAGATGAATTAAAAACAAATATTCCCGCTTTGGAATCCTTGTACAGCAATGCTTACTGGAATTACGCGAACCACTACTCGGATGTCTTCGACAACATTCAAACTTTTGCCGAAGACGCTTGGACCATGTACGACTATTCGGATGTACGAGTGGTAAGTGCCAACTATCTGAAATGCTCCAGTTTAAGTTTCACGTACGAATTCGGAAAGGACTTGTTGTCGAAAATAGGCTTCTCCCGCCTCTCCCTCTCGTTGTCCGGGACAAACCTATTTACACTGTGTTCCAAGAAACTAAAAGGACAGACTCCGACTCAAGGCGGTTTCAGTGAAATACAGCTATCAGACCGTCCCACTTATTCTTTCGGATTGAGTGTCTCATTTTAAAACAGGAAAAACATGAAAAAGATATTCATAATCAGTTGCATTTTGTTCGTTCTCTCCTCTTGTGATAGTTTCCTGAAGGAGTATTCGCAAGATCTGGCAAGAGTTGAAACCATCGGAGATTTGGACGAACTACTGTTGGGGAGTGCATATTATCCCATCGGATACAAATACATAGCGAGTTATACCCTATACACGGTAGGCGAGCCGTACAATCAATATGTTCACTTCATGAGCGATGAACTAAAACAAAACGAAGAGACATCCTATGGTTCCAATGGTATTTTTGAAACTGTTTTCGGGTATTACACGTGGCAGCGTCAAGTAGGAATCAACCTAAAAGGGACTAGCGTTGGAACCGAGAATACGGATTGGAAAAAGACCTACAATTACATCAATGCCACCAACATGATTCTAAGTGAATTAGACGAAGTCACGATCCATGACGATGAAGAAGAAAGCACGAAAATGCGGGTAGAGGGAGAGTGTCATTTCTTGCGGGCGTTATACTATTTCACCTTGGTAAACCTGTACGCGGACCCGTACGTACCTTCTAAAGCTGCCAGTACACCGGGAGTTCCGTTGAAATTAACTTCGTATGTCGAAGACAAGGAGTACCAAAACAACTCGGTGGCAGAAATCTACGAACAAGTGCTGAAAGACTTGAACCGAGCCATCGAATGCTTGTCGCAAACAACGCGTAAAAGCATTTACAGGGCTGACATAACGGCCGCTTACCTGTTAACGGCTCGGGTTTACCTGTACATGCAAGATTATCCCAATGCCCGTAAATACGCCCAACTGGTATTGGATCGTAACGACAACTTAACAGACCTCAACCTTTTTGCAGGTACAGATAATGTTTTCACCTCCGAGAATCCCGAAGTAATCTTTAGTATGGGAGGACATTTCCTATCGTACAACATTTACGGAGACGACCGATATGATGAAGAGTATCCGTTCTACGTTTCGGATGACCTAATCGCCGCTTTTGAAGAGAATGACCTCAGAAAAAGCCTGTATATCTCGGAAGGAGGATATGGCTATTACTACAAAAAAATCTACTGGGGAAGAAAACATTACGGTTCCTCTTGTAGTGTCTCCGATAACTTTTTATTCCGCACCTCGGAGGCCTATTTAATCCTGGCCGAAGCATGCGCTTTTGACAACGAGGAAGGCTTGGCGCGTCAATACATCGAACAATTGCAAGCCAAACGATTCGCGACGGTACCCGCGGTCACTCAATCCGGAAACGCACTGATCGACTTGATTCGAGAAGAACGCCAACGGGAGTTATGCTTGGAAGGTCACCGTTGGTTTGACTTACGTCGTTACACGGTATGTGAAAAATACCCGTGGTCAAAAACCATCCGACATCTTTACACGGATTTCAGCTCCCAAGATTGGAGCCCGGAAAGGACCCGCGTTTTTGAACTGGAACCCAATGACAAGGCATATACTTTAGCATTCCCCAAGGAGGTATTGGATTTCCAAAACACGTTGAACACGAACAATCGACCGGAACGCCTTCCCGTGGAAGAAAGTAATTATTAACCAACAAGTACATACAATGAAAAAGATATATTACATCATCTTGCTCAGCCTCTTAACGGTTACTTTTTCTTGTAGCAAGGAGGACGATTTGGAACCGACAGACATGCGGTACGATTACTTCACAGTCTCTCCGGATGCCAATGACGAGGAATCCATATTACGACGCAAATTTTACGAAGATCACAACATTCATCTTCTCTTCAATGATACCCTACGCCACGAACAACGGGGTACGTATGCCGATGGGACACCGCATTGGTTTACGGAATTGCTCGACTTGTCTTACGACATCACAACCACCAAAAACGAAACTCGTTTCACATATATCCGAGACCATCAAAAGCAAGAAGAAGGCATACGCTACGCGGAAACCTACATTCTTCCCCATTTAGGCGAAGGGTTACGCCCTTATTCCATCTTTTTGGTGGAGACACTGGAAGAGTACGGCTGGAGATGGAAAACCGTTGCCTACTATAACGGGAAACGTTGTCTGGCCCTTGCCACCCAAGGCATTGCCGAAATGGAGGAAGAAGAGCTAAAAGAACGCTGCATTGACATATTCTACAACATCGTCGACAGTAAAACGAACTACTACGACGAAGAACTGAATGACTTCATGGCATTGGGCAACAACCTTCACGGAGAAACACTCGAGTCGGCCGGTCTATCCGACGACCCGACAAATGAAGAGATCTACGCCCTCGGATTTTTAACCTGGTCAACCTGGTACCGAGAATTTCCAAGCAGAAGCAGTGATTTCACTTCATTTTTAAAAGCGGTCTTCTATCAAAAAGAAGAGGATTTCAAAGCTCGATACGCCTCATATCCTCTCATACTTCAAAAATACGATATTATGAAAGAGGTGGTCAAGCAAAAAGGTTATATATTCTAAACGGAAACATATGAAAAAGATATTCAATTTATTATGCTTCATATCCGTCATTCTTATCACCGGATGTAATGACGACGACAAACTACCCCGTGTAACCCCGGAAGCAACCGGCACGTTCAGCGATACGGACGGACAAGAATACCCATGGGCGCGCTATAACGGGATCGACTGGATGACCTCCAATTACAAAGGAGGAACCCCCTATTACGAGGCCAAGGACAAATGGGACGACGACCTGATCGGCATTGACGACAAAGAGCTGGCCATAGCCGACCTGGAAACTTTCGGCAATCTATACACCTACGAACAGGCATTAGCTCTCGCTCCCGAGGGTTGGCGTCTCCCGACAGACGAGGACTGGCAAAAACTAGAACAAGCCATGGGTATGTCAGCCCAAACAGCAGCACAAAAAGGTTGGCGCGGTTCGAGTATCGGGGAGCTACTCCAGCAAGACGAAACAGGCAGTGGCATACACCTTCAACTAGGCGGATATGTCTCCGTACGAGCCGGAAGACCCATGAGCTTACGCCTGCGCCTTGTCCGGTCCACCGGATACTACTGGACCTCCACGGAAGCCAAAGGGAGCTATCCGGAGGGTACGGCCGTGTTCTATCGAAGCATTCGTTACAACACCTCGAAGATCGAGCGTGAAATTATCGCAACCACCGAACAAGACTATTTAGACAACGTGTATCCCAAATATTTAAGCGTACGTTACGTGCGTGATGCCCAATAAACAAGAAAACAATGAAAAACATATATTTATTCATAGCAATTCTATTTGCTTCCATAACAACATTCGCCCAAGAGGGAGTGAACTTCCGTAAATTAACATTCACAGAAGCCTTGGCTCAAGCCAAACAAGAAAACAAACTGGTATTCATGGATTGCTACACCTCCTGGTGCGGACCGTGTAAAAACATGACGGAAAAAGTGTTCCCGCAAAAAGCCGCGGGAGACTACTTTAACCCTCGGTTCGTATGCGTGAAATATGACATGGAAAAAGGCGAAGGCGTAGAACTCGCCAAGCAATTTGACGTCCACGCCTACCCCTCATTTATCATCATCCGACCCGACGGCACGGTACAACACAAACTGGTCGGAGGCGATAATTTGGAAAACTTCATTGCAAGAGTGGAAAAAGGGTTGAACGAAAAGACCTCTCTACTTTACATGAACCAAGTTTACCAACAAGGAAACATGAGTAATTTGGAACTCATGGAATACAAAAATGCCTTATCGGAAGCCGATAACGACAAAGAGGCAGCCCGCGTGTATCAAGAACTACTCAACCGCCTAACGGAACAAGAGAAAACTCAAAAGGAGTACTGGTCTCTCTACACGGATGGAAGTTGCACGATCGGTTCCCCCATGTTCGACTTTTTACTGGCACATTTACCTGCCATCAGAAAGAACGTGGGAGAAAACACGGTAGACCGATTCATTTACAAACATTACGCCAAGGCATTACAGGATCACATCATCGGATATGCCAAAGAGGATGCCATCCCTGTTGAAACACTAAAAAAACAAATTCACGGATTCCAAATCAAAGGACAGGAGAATCTGGAAAAGATGTTAGCTTTGGCAGAACCCGTCAGCAACAAAGATATTGATAAGGTAGCCGCCATCGTAAAAGAGAAAATACCTCAAACCGGTGCCGAAGAATTAAAGTTATACGCTTTTGCCTTCCGAGCCATCCTGTGGACGACACCGACGCCTCACCCGAAACACTACCAGCAGGTAGGCAAAAAACTGGTCAAACAAACCATCGCCAACATGGAAAAGAAAGAGGACAAATTATCAAGTAACGACTTGGTTACGTATTCCATTATCCTCATGTGCATGGGTGAGAATACGTTGGAAAAGAAAGACTACATCCGATTGATTGCACTCGGAGAGAAAGTACTTCCCAACCTACCCGATGACGACGAAAAAAGTCATGCCCAATGGACTTTCGACGGCTATAAAAAACATGTAGAATCCAATCGTAAATAATCATTCCATGAAAAAAAGATATATACCCTTTTTCTTGTTGTTGAGTGCCCTCTACTCTTGCAACAACAAACCGACAGACCATTTCGTCTTACGGGGAACAATTCCCGGAGCCACCGACAGCACCGAAATTGTCTTGTCGCCCGCTGGAAAGTACTCCCAAAAAATAGCGCAAGGCTTTATCGTCAACGGCAAATTCGAACTTCAAGGCAAAGTGGATCAACCCACGTATTGCCGATTGAGCATGAACGATCAAGAATATCTTGATCGTTCTGACTCACAACAACACAGTCGATACATGGAGATTGACTTCTTTGTCGAAAATGGAGAATTGACCTTCCAAACGCCTCATATCGACAGCCTGCCGGAATCTTTTTGGAGATACGATGTCCGAAAAGAAAAGAACTACACCTTGACAGGCTCACCGACACAAGAGATTTTTTACCGCTATCAACAACAAACGATTCCTTCGCGCCACGGCATCCGTCAGTTGGAACAACACCTTTTGAAAGATGCGACCCCCGAAGAGTATAAAACACTGACAAAAACGAAGTCCGAACTGGAAGCCCAAACGAAAGAGTTCATACGACAACACCACAACCTACCGGTCAACCTTTATCTTGTCAACCAGTTAAAGAAAGAGCCATTTACCTACGACCAAGCCTATCTCGACGAATTGGCCGGCTTCTTTGCCTCCTGTCAAGATACTTGCTCCGCGTTGAAAGATTTCCGGCAATACCTACAGGAAGCCCGTGCATACGTACAAGGCAAACCGCTGGAAGACGGAAAAGTCATTACACCCGACAAACAAGAAACATCACTGCTCTCCCGCTTAAAAAAAGGAGGCTACACCGTGATTGACTTTTGGGCCTCCTGGTGCGGTCCATGTCGCGCCAGCTTCCCTCACTTGCGGGAAATGTACAAAATACACGGGGAAAAAGTAACTTTCATCAGCATCTCGGTTGACAAAGATGAAAAAGAGTGGCATAAAGCTCTTGAGGAAGAAAAACTACCTTGGGAGCAATACCTCGCTACCCCGGAATTCAGCAAGGCAACCCGCGCAGACTACAACTTGACAAGCATTCCGACATTCCTAATCATTAACCCCGAGGGAAACATCATCTTCTCCGGGCACAACAGCAATGAACTTGAAACCATACTTGAGGCAAAAAACAGATAAAATCATTTCTATAAGTAAGTTGATTATTTTCCCTCAAATTCATCCATCGTTAGCAAAAATTAATAACTTTGTGAACTCTTGAAAGTGTTACGTGTTTATGTATATTTTAACGAAAAGATGATGGAACAAAAGAAAAATTCTTACAGCATGGGGATTATCATTATCGGTATTCTCTTCTTTATCTTCGGGTTCGTCACGTGGTTAAACGCCACCTTGATCCCTTATCTCAAAATTGCCTGCGAACTGCAACATGAATGGCAGGGCTACCTGGTAACCTTTGCATTCTACATTGCCTACTTCGTCATGGCACTGCCCTCGTCCTGGGTACTGCGGAAAACAGGATACAAGAACGGAATGATGCTCGGTCTTCTCGTGATGGCCATCGGTGCATTACTGTTCATCCCGGCCGCCATGACCCGCACCTACGGGTTATTCCTGCTTGGATTATTCATCATGGGTACGGGGCTATCCGTGCTTCAAACAGCCTCCAACCCCTACGTCATCGAGCTTGGCCCCGCCGAGAGTGCCGCCCAGCGCGTGAGCATCATGGGGATCTGTAACAAGGTGGCCGGAGCCATCAGCCCGTTGATCCTCGGATCAATCATGTTGAAAGACATTGACTTACTCGAAGCAAAACTACAAACGATGGATGCCGTGCAAAAAGCCGCGGAACTCGACCTCTTAGCCTCCAAATCCATCGTACCCTACGTCGTGATCATGGTATCACTCGTCGTGCTGGCGCTATTCGTCCGCTTCTCCCCGCTCCCTCAAATCGAGGACCCGGAAGAAGAAGAAGGCAGCCTGCAACACGGTGGAAAATCAAGTATATTCAGCTTCCCCCACCTGTGGATAGGCATCGTAACCCTGTTCCTGTACGTGGGTGTTGAAGTAATCGCCATCGACACGATCATCGGTTACGCCCAATCCATGAAAATGGACATGGACACCGCTAGGATATTCCCGACTTACGGCATGATCGCCATGATCGTCGGTTACATCATCGGAATCATTGCCATCCCCAAATACATCAGTCAGGAAAAAGCCCTCGCCGTCTGTGCCGCCTTGGGTGTCATCCTAGGCATCTGCACCGTCCTGCTGCCGGGCAACATCTCTATTTGGTGCCTGACCCTGTTAAGCTTGGCAAACTCACTCATGTGGCCCGCCATCTTCCCGCTTGCCATCTTCGGGTTGGGACGTCACACGAAGACCGGATCGGCCCTCCTTATCATGGCCATCGCCGGGGGAGCCTTACTCCCGATGTTATACGGTTCACTGACCACCTCCATGGGATACCAAGGAGCCTACTGGATGACGTTGCCTTGCTACCTGTTCATCCTCTACTTCGCCGTAGCCGGACACCGGGTTGGAATCAAACATCTTTATAAAAAATAGTTACAAGTTGCAGGTTTGCAGGTTACAAGTTTATCACTAACCTGCAAACTTGTCATAGACAAATCAATTATGGACAAAACAAAAGCCGCCAAAAACCAGAAGTTATTCGGAATCGCCGCCGTTGCTTTCCTCTCTATCGGAATCGTACACGTAGGCTACAAAGCCTTGGAAATAGGTGCCCACGAAGAATGGGGAATGCCGTGGTATTTCGCCTTCTTCTCCCCGGGATTAATTTACATATTCCCACTAATCGTGTGTACTATTGCTTATTTCTTCTTCTCGAAAGAATTAAAGAAAAAAGACGAAGAATAGAGGTGACCCAAGCCCTCTATTCCAATATTTCCCTCCTCGCCCCATGCACCCCAATGCCCCGCGCCCGTTCAACATCGGTCGTCTTCAAAGGGCCAAAAATCAAACAACCTTCCCCGAAGTCATCAAAAGCGGATGATTAGCGATCTAATCTCGATAAAAAACTGTATTTTCGCGTCACTATGAAGAAATCGGACATCAATAGCATATTCGCGAGGCCCCGGAAACTACTGCTTCACCCCGAAACGGAGTGGCAGGCGATAAACCGGGAAAACTGGGAAGGCATCGAACTTTTCAAGAATTTCCTTGTGCCCCTCTCCGCGATCTCCTCCGTGTGCGCCATACTGCTACGCTTCTTGTCAACGTCACCACTTTATGCCATCGGAATAGGTATCATCCTCTTCGTGGCCTCCGTCGTGGGGTGCTACATCACCTACCGGATAGCCCGGGAATACCTCATCAACAAAGTGCCCCAAGCCAACCGGACAGTCCTTCACCTCGCCGTGTACAGCTCGGCTGTTTTCATCCCGTTCCACTGCCTCTCCAGCGGATTCTCGGAAGGATTCCTATCCCAGCTTATGGCCATATGCAGCCTGCTGTGCCTACGCACCCTCTACGTCGGACTAAACCGGTTGACATCCCTCGACGCGCAATACCGCAAAAGTGCCCTCGTCATCATCGGCTTGCTCGTCATCGTGTCACCGATCATCATCCAGCAACTGCTCATGATTATATTCAGAATACCAACCATTTACGCTTAAACATCAAGACCTATGCAAAACGATATCAATATAAAAAACAGACGAGCATCCTTCGACTACGAATTCTTGGAAGAATACACCGCCGGCATCATGCTCACCGGCACCGAAATCAAATCCATCCGGGCCGGGAAAGCCGGGTTGGTGGACTCCTACTGCTACTTCCACAACGGCGAACTGTGGATCAAAGGCATGTACGTCGCCGAATACAAACTGGGCACCTACTACAACCACATCGAGCGTCGCGAACGTAAACTCCTGCTACAAAAGAAAGAACTTGTCAAACTCGAACGCAAAACCAAGGAATCGGGACTCACCATCGTCCCCGTCCGCCTCTTCATCAACGAGAAAGGCTTTGCCAAACTCCGCATCGCCCTCGCCCGGGGAAAGAAAGAATACGACAAACGGGAAACCCTCAAACAGAAAGACGCCAAACGGGAAATGGACCGCTACATGAAAAAATAACACGCGACAGAATCCTCCCGCGAAACCAAACAATTCGGAAGACAATCGTTTCCGATTAAAGAAAATTTACATATATTCGCGAACGAAAAACAAAGCAGACAGACGTATTCTCGCACAAGACACCCACGAACCGTCTTGTGTGGGAAAAAGTATTGTCGATGAATAAAACAACTTAGATTCAATTAAAAAAAAGAATTATGAAGAAATTACTTTACATGTTGTGTTTGCTCGTTTTCGCCGCATGTAGCGATGACGACGACAAGAATGAAGTGATGTCGGACTTCGACAAACCGTTCACATCCATTTCCAAGTCAGAACTCAAAGGAATGCTTCAAGACTTCTGGCTCATCGACACGATCATCGATGACTATGAAGAAGGACATCGAATGGACGTGATACGCCCAATAGGCGATGCGCTGGAGAAATATAAAGTGGATATCAATCTCAACAATAGCATCATCCGGAGTACCCGGTCAACAGCTGCACCCGTAGAGAACAAATTCACAGGCATGAAGCTCACGTGGAACCCCCAGAAACAAGACTTGGACACGACCATCAACGCCGATGGATTCATGGAAATACTCATTCCCTACTCGCTAACGGACGACTCGCGGAACGACCTTCGCATCGTGGTAAACAACGAATGGAACAACAACAACAACAGGAGAAACGAAATAACATACTACCGGGACGGCCAACTGATCATAAACATCGAAAACTACATAAACTCGGAGGAGGGTATAGAATACTCGAATGAAAATATTCCCCCTTATTTCTTCTCCTACAAGTCCACGTTCAAAAACAATACCTACAATAACGCCACCACCATGCAAAGTACGGAAATCACCATACGGAAAGAAGGCGGACGATCCCTCTTCCAGTCGATAAACATGGAAAATGGCAACGCATCATTCCTGACAGAATGCAACAACCTCCGGGCACATGTCACCATGAACAATTACAATAACATCCTACAACTGCTACAACGGCTGCGAGGCAACGATAATATTGATAAGTTAGCATTCGAAATCTTGAAGAAAAACATGTCGGGGGTAATCGTGTTCGCGGACAGGGACGAGAAAATCGGAGATCTCGACCTATTCTTCGACGAAGAAGATGACGAATTACCGCTAATATGCCGATTCCAAGACGGGGAAGAATACAGACTGCCATCGATATTTCTCGAAATGAACCTCTAATTCAAACAATAACAACATGATGAAGAAACTATTTTACATACTGTGTTTGCTCGTTTTCGTCGCATGTAGCGATGACGACGACAAGAATGAAGTGATGATGTCGGACTTCGACAAACCGTTCACATCCATTTCCAAATCTGAACTCAAGGGAATGCTTCAAGACTTCTGGCTCATCGACACGATCATCGATGACTATTTCGAAGGACATCGAATGGACGTGGTAGGCCCAATAGAAGACGCGCTGGATAAATACGACGTGGATATCGAAGACTTTTTTACCTTCAACACGTTGAACTCCAGGTCAACAGCTGCACCCGTGGAGAACAAATTCACCGGAATGAAAATCGCGTGGAACCCCGCGACACACGCCTTGGACACGACCATCGACGCCGATGGGTTCATCGAAATACTCATTCCCTACTCGCAGACAGACGACTCGCGGAACAACCTTCGCATCGTGATAAATGGCGAATGGAGCAACTACACGATGAAAGAGGAAACAAAGTTCTACCTGGACGAACAACTGATCATGACCACTGAACGTCTCTATAACGAAGATAGAGATGGACTCTCGGTATACATAACTGAAAATACTCCCCCCTACTTCTACTCCTACAAGGCTTTTGAAAATAGCCAAGCCAATTTCCCAACTTCGGAATTTATCGTACGGAAAGAAGGCGGGCCTTCCCTCTTACAGTCGATAAACTTGGAGAACGGCAACCTGGTACTCTTGACGGAATACAACAACCTCCGGGCACATGTCACCGTCAACCAGTATAATAATTTCCTGAATCTGGTGAATCAGCTGGAAGGCAATAACAACAAGTTAGCACTCGAACTCTGGAAAAAAAACATGTCAGCTGTAATCGTGTTCACGGACAGGGACGAGAAAATCGGAGATCTCGACGTATACCCTGACGAAGAAGATGACAACTTACCGCTAATATGCCGATTCCAAGACGGAGAAGAATTCAGACTGCCGTTGATATTCTTCAGTCTCTACGACTAATCCACCGGAAGCTATGGCATAGAAGCCAATAGATCAAAACCATTTATCAAAAGGGAGGCGGATGTGGAATTTCAAACACATCCGCCTCCCCCTTTTTCACCAGAAGAAAACCCAACACAAAAACACGCTCCAATGCAACCGTGCTGCCCCTCCTCCCCCTTCCCAAAGAGAAGCCCGAAGGGGTTCTCATCGCGCAACGCATCCTCCCCCTTCCCAAGGGGGAGCCAGAGGGGGTTCAATCATAAATCCAAAATCACAAATCCCAAATCAATAAGACCTCTCATTCCTCCCCTCCACCCAATTAATATAAGCAGTATTAACCACCTTATTCCCACCGGGAGTAGGATAATCTCCGGTGAAATACCAGTCACCCGTATCATTCGGGCAAGCCGCGTGCAAATCCTCCACGGACTGGAACACCACCTTCACCTCCGCCTTCAGATGCTCGTCACGCACCATCTCGGCAATCTTATCGGAAATCTCCTCCTCCGTAAAAGGAGCGTAAATCTCTTTCACGTAATTCACCACCTGCTCCTTCAGCAAACCCTGCTGCGCCTTACACTTCCAGTACACCTCGTCGATCAGCCCCTCCATACCCCGCTCCTTCAACAACTCGATCGCCGCGTTAAACGCGATAAACTCGTTCATCCGCGTCATATCGATCCCGTAACAATCGGGATAACGAATCTGCGGGGCGGAAGACACCACCACGATACGCTTCGGACCAAGACGATCGAGAATACGCAAAATACTCTTCTTCAACGTCGTCCCCCGCACGATCGAATCATCAATCACCACGAGATTATCCGTCGGCTGCACCACCCCGTAAGTCACGTCATACACGTGTCCCACCAGCCCGTCGCGCCCCGAATCCGAGGTAATAAACGTCCGCAACTTCGCATCCTTGATCACGATCTTCTCGATACGGGGTTCCCGGCAAATAATCTCGTCCAGCGTCTCCTCGCTCCACGTCGCCTTCCCCTCCCGGACCAACCGCTTCTTCTCCTCCATCATATACAACTGAATCCCTTTCACCATCCCGTAAAACGAAGTCTCCGCCGTGTTCGGGATAAAAGAAAACACCGTGTTATCCAGATCCCCCTCCACGGCCTTCACCAAACGAGGGGTCAACAACTCGCCCAACTTCTTCCGTTCCTGATATATACTCCTATCATTCCCCCGTGAAAAATAAATACGCTCGAACGAACAACTGGCACGCCTCCGCGGTTCGCGCACGAGCTCCTCCGTCACCGTCCCATCCTTCTTGATCAACAACGCGTATCCCGGACGAATCTCCGATATCTCCATATTCACCCCCTGAAAAGCCGTCTGGATCACGGAAGCCTCGGAAGCCACCACGACCACCTCCTCATCCTTATAATAATAAGCCGGACGTATCCCCCACGGGTCGCGCATCACGAAAGCATCCCCGTGCCCGATCACCCCGGCCACGGCATACCCCCCGTCCCAATCCTCGCTACTTCGGGCAAGCACCTTCGGCAAATCAATCGTCCGCTCGATCAACGGGGTAATCTCCTGCTTCGAAAAACCCTTCTCTTTATAGAAACGGTACAAATCCTGGATCTCGCTATCCAGAAAATAACCCACCTTCTCAAGCAAAGTCACCGTGTCGGAATAATTGCGCGGATACTGCCCCGCCCGGATCAAACTCTCGAACAACTCATCCACGTTCGTCAAGTTAAAATTCGCCGCCAACGCCAGATTATGCGCCCGCCAATTACTTGCCCGTTTCAGCGGATGAACGTAATCTATATTATTCTTCCCGAAAGTCGCGTAACGCAAATGCCCCAAGTAAATCTCGGAAACAAACGGAAGATTCTTCTTCGCCCAAGCGGCATCCTTCCCCCGCAGCGCCTCCGGCGTAAACGGCTCGTGAATCCGGTCAAACACCTCCTGTATCGGATTCGCGTCACAGGAACGCACCCGATCCATATACTTGTACCCCGGCTCCATGTCGAGCTTCAACCCCACGACCCCCGCCCCGTCTTGACCGCGGTTACGCTGTTTTTCCATTAAAATGTACAACCGGTTTAGTCCATAAAGATAAGAACCGTACTTCTCCTGATAATAATCCAATGGTTTCAGCAATCGAATCAACGCGAAACCACACTCATGATGAATGGTGTCACTCATATTTTTACCTAATTTCTTGTATTAACCCCCGGGACATTCTCCTTTCCCGGAGAAGTCACAAAAATAAGAAAAAAAACGCAGATCACGGGGAAAAAACACAAGCTTCTACCCCCTCCCATTAACATTCTTTACCACACATTTTTCAATCAAATTTTAAAATTAGGCTATCTTTGCGGGCCTTAAGAAAACAGAATAATGTTGAACGTACTGAAAAATAGTATATTGATCGTGTTATTCGCACTGGTTAGCTCCAGCGGGATTCCGGCCCAAGGACAAAACTTGACCTTGGAAGAAGCCCACGTAGCACATGAATTCTACCGGAACGAAACCTGCGAAGCCGCCACGATCCCCCTGTTACTCTTTTTTCACGAAAGCTACGAACTTTCACTAGGCTACTCGCACCTGGTCCCGGACTCCAAATCACACCTGGTCCCCTCCTTCCTGCAAAGGAACGGCAAAAACAACACGGTAGCCACACACGCCAAACGCAACCTCTACTTTCACCCCTACTCAACCCTCGGAAAGACCAAATACTACGTCTTTGCCCTGCGGGAAATCATTGTTTAGCCGGCAATCAAACAAGTTACAGGGCGGGCCGATCCCCCTGCAAATTGCAGTCACGAATTTGCAACTTGCCACACTTTTC
This sequence comes from Butyricimonas faecalis, assembly GCF_003991565.1. Classification (NCBI taxonomy): domain Bacteria; kingdom Pseudomonadati; phylum Bacteroidota; class Bacteroidia; order Bacteroidales; family Odoribacteraceae; genus Butyricimonas; species Butyricimonas faecalis. Next base: position 1,569,998 of record NZ_CP032819.1, read on the forward strand.
CCTGTAACCGAACTTGTAACCTGAAACTTGAAAACCTGAAACTTTTTATATTATGAATCTAACATTATTCGTGGTTGTACTCATTACAGCCATCTTACTGGTAGTTATCGCCATGAGCATCGCCCGGGCCATTTCTCCCCGTAGCTTCAACAAACAGAAAGGAGAAGCCTACGAATGCGGTGTACCCACGCGAGGAAAATCATGGATGCAATTCAAAGCGGGATACTACCTGTTTGCCATCTTATTCTTAATGTTCGACGTGGAAACCGTATTCCTCTACCCTTGGGCGGTCACCGTGCAAGACGCCGGGATTAACGGCTTGCTAAACGTCTTGTTTTTCATGCTGATCCTCATCCTCGGATTAGCTTACGCGTGGAAGAAAGGAGCGTTGGAATGGAAGTAAAAATCAAATCCATGAAATATGAAGAGTTCAACGATAACGAATATCTTGAACAACTTCGGGCATCCGGCACCAACGTCATCGTGGGATGCCTCGACGACGTCATCAACTGGGGACGCTCGAACTCCCTTTGGCCGCTTACCTTCGCGACAAGCTGCTGCGGTATCGAATTCATGGCAGTGGGAGCGGCACGTTACGATTTCTCCCGATTCGGGTTTGAAGTAACGCGAGCCAGTCCCCGACAAGCCGACTTCATCATGGTGGCGGGCACCATCGTCCACAAAATGGCCCCCGTGCTGAAACGTCTTTACGACCAGATGGCCGAACCCAAATACGTGATTGCCGTGGGTGGATGTGCCATTTCCGGCGGACCGTTCAAAAACTCTTACCACGTCGTGCAAGGCGTCGAATCCATCATTCCCGTCGACGTCTACATCCCCGGATGTCCTCCGCGCCCGGAAGCCCTCCTCTACGGGATGATCCAACTGCAACGCAAAGTAAAAGTGGAACGCTTCCTCGGTGGCAAAAACCACAAGGAAAAAGAAAACAAAGAATAATGTAGAATGTAAAATTTAGAATTTAGAATGAAAAACTACCCCCACCAACTCCCCCTTGCACAGGGGGAGAGACCAACGCGAGGACACGCTCCAATGCAACAGCGCAGCGCATCCTCCCCCTTCCCAAGGGGAGCCAGAGGGGGTTCAATCCTAAATCCTAAATCATAAATCATAAATCAAGAAATCAACCAGTACATGTTAGCAAATAAAATAAAAAACATCATCCCCGACGCGGAAATCGACGAAAGCGGCATCCTCACCGTGACCGTGCCCCCTGCCAAGTACAGGGAACTGGCACTCCGGCTGAGGCACGACCACGACCTCTCCTTCGACTTCATGATCTGCATGACGGGAATGGACTGGGGTGACTCCCTCGGGGTGATCAACCTCTTGCAATCCACCGCTCACGAGCACAAACTATTCCTTAAAACCTTCACGACCGACCGGGAAAACCCGGAACTGCCCACCGTGTCGGACATCTGGGCCACGGCAAACCTGAACGAACGCGAAGTCTACGACTTCTTCGGTATCCGCTTCATCAACCACCCCGACATGCGACGCCTCTTCCTGCGGAACGACTGGGTTGGCTACCCGTTGCGCAAAGACTACAACGCCGACCCCGAAATAAACCCCGTGCGGCTGGAAAGTGAAGAAACGTTGGACGCCGTCCCCACCTTCGAATCCGACACCCAGGACGGGGAAGTCAGCGAGAAAGAAAACATCCTCTTCGAAGAAGACGAATACGTGGTAAACATCGGACCGCAACACCCCGCCACCCACGGCGTGCTCCGTTTCCGAGTATCCCTCGAAGGAGAAATCGTGAAAAAGGTAGACGTCAACTGCGGATACATCCACCGGGGCATCGAAAAACTATGCGAAAGCCTCACCTACCCGCAAACGCTCGCCCTGACCGACCGACTGGACTACCTTGCCGCCCACCAGAACCGCCACGCCCTCTGCATGTGCATCGAAGAAGCCATGGGACTGGAAATACCGGAACGCGTCAAATACATCCGCACCATCATGGACGAGCTCAACCGCCTCTCCTCCCACCTCCTCTTCTGGTCCTGCCTCTGCATGGACATGGGAGCGCTGACCGCCTTCTTCTACGGCTTCCGCGACCGGGAAAAAGTGCTCGACATCATGGAAGAAACCACCGGGGGACGCCTCATCCAGAACTACAACGTCATCGGCGGCGTGATGGCCGACATCCACCCGAACCTCATACACCGGATCAAAGAATTCATCAAATACCTCCCCCCCATGCTCAAAGAATACCACGACGTATTCACGGGCAACGTCATCGCCCAACAACGTCTCAAAGGCGTCGGCATCCTCAAAAAAGAAGATGCCATCAGCTACGGGGCAACCGGACCGACGGGACGCGCCTGCGGGTGGTCATGCGACGTGCGCAAACACTCGCCGTACGGAGTCTACGACAAAGTCGATTTCAAAGAAATCCTCTACACCGAAGGCGACTCCTTCGCCCGCTACATGGTACGCATGGACGAAATCCTCGAATCACTACATATACTGGAACAACTGGTAGACAACATCCCCGCGGGCGACTACGCCGTGAAGACCAAACCGCTCATCAAACTGCCGGAAGGTCACTACTTCAAAAGCGTCGAAGCCAGCCGCGGAGAATTCGGTGTCTACCTCGAAAGCCGGGGCGACAAATACCCTTACCGGGTAAAATTCCGTTCCCCCTGCCTGCCACTGGTATCCATCGTCGACCTGATCACCAAAGGCGGTAAAATCGCCGACCTCATCGCCATCGGCGGTACCCTCGACTACGTTGTTCCGGACATTGACAGATGACAAAGAATGTAGAATTTAAAATGTAGAATGTAGAATGAAACGACTACCCCCTCCGACTCCCCCTTACACGGGGGGAGAGCCTAACGCGAGAAACTGCTTCAATGTAACAATGAAGCGCCTCCTCCCCCTGTGCAAGGGGGAGCCAGAGGGGGTAGTTGCCGCGCCAGCCCTGTGCGGCCGGAATCTAAAATTTAAAATCTAAAATCTAAAATTAATCAGGCCCCGTGCGGCCGGAATCATAAATCACAAATCATAAATCTAAAATCGAAACATGTTTGATTTCTCAACAATAACACAATGGGTAGACGAACTCCTAAGGAGCTTCCTCCCGCACGCGGCCGCCACGCTGGTCGAATTCATCCTCGTCGGGCTTTGCCTGCTCGTGGGATACGCCGTGATCGCCCTCGTGCTGATCTACGTGGAACGTAAAGTGTGTGCCTTCTTCCAATGCCGTATCGGACCGAACCGCGTGGGCCCCTACGGCATCATACAAAGTGTCGCCGACATGATCAAAATGTTGACCAAGGAAATCATCGACATCAACCACGTCGACCGCTTCCTGTTCAACCTCGCCCCCTTCGTCGTCATCATCGCGTCGGTACTGGCCTTCGGCTGCATCCCCTTCGCGAAAGGACTGCACGTCATCGACTTCAACGTCGGCATCTTCTTCCTGATCGCCGTCTCCTCCATCGGCATCGTGGGAATCCTGCTCGCCGGATGGGCCAGCAACAACAAATACTCCCTCATCGGGGCCATGCGAAGCGGTGCGCAGATGATCAGCTACGAGCTATCCATCGGGCTATCCATCCTCACCGTGGTCGTCTTCACCGGAAGCATGCAACTCTCCACCATCGTCGACAGCCAGGTAAACGGGTGGCTACTATTCAAAGGACACCTCCCCGCCTGCATCGCCTTCATCGTCTACATCATCGCCGGAACCGCCGAAACCAACCGGGGGCCCTTCGACCTGCCGGAAGCCGACTCCGAACTAACCGCAGGCTACCACACCGAGTACTCCGGCATGCACTTCGGCTTCTTCTACCTCGCCGAATACCTGAACATGTTCGTCGTCGCCTCCGTGGCCAGCACCCTCTTCCTGGGCGGGTGGATGCCCTTACACGTCCCCGGCTGGGAAAACTTCAACCAAATCATGGACTACATACCCTCCATCTTCTGGTTCTTCGGCAAAACAGCCGTCGTCATATTCATCATCATGTGGTTTAAATGGACCTTCCCGCGCTTGCGCATCGACCAGTTACTCCGCTTGGAATGGCGCTACCTGCTGCCGATCAACCTCATCAACCTGTTCCTGATGGTAATCATTGTCGTATTTAAACTACACTTTTAAAGACGAAACTATGAAGAGCATTATAAAATACATCACCACCTTCTTCAAAGGCCTCCTCTCCCTGCTGACCGGAATGAAAGTCACGCTACGGGAATTCTTTACCAAGAAAACAACGGAACAATACCCGGAAAACCGGGCCACGTTGAAAATGTTCGACCGATTCCGCGGTGAACTGGTAATGCCTCACGACGAAAACAACCACCACAAATGCATCGCCTGCGGCATCTGCGAGATGAACTGCCCGAACGGCACCATCAAAGTCACCTCCGAACTCGTCACGGACGAAGCCGGCAAAAAGAAAAAAGTACTGGTAAAATACCGCTACGACCTCGGCCGCTGCATGTTCTGCCAACTCTGCGTGAAAATGTGCCCTCAACAAGCCATCGAATTCAGACCCACGTTCGAACACGCCGTCTACACGCGCAGCAAACTGGTAAAATACCTACACGAGGAAGGAATGTAAAATGTAGAATTTAGAATTTAAAATGTAGAATTTAAAATGAAAAGAACTACCCCAAAACACCGCGATGCCATCCTCCCCCTGTGTAAGGGGGAGTTAGAGGGGGTCGTCGAGAAGATAAAAGATAAAAGATAAAAGATAAAAACTAAAAGATAAAAGTGAAAACCAAAAGCGCCAGCCCGTGCGGCCGGAATCATAAATCATAAATCATAAATCTAAAATCTAAAATCATCATATGAGTACAGCAGAACTACAAGAAACGGTCTTCTTCATCCTGGCAACAGTCATCGTTGTCTTCTCGATCCTGACCGTGACAACCAACCGAATCTTAAGATCGGCCACCTACCTGCTATTCGTGCTTTTCGCCACTGCCGGAATATACTTCCAGTTGGAATACTCATTCCTGGGAGCGGTACAGCTAACGATCTACGCCGGGGGTATCATCATCCTGTACGTGTTCTCGATACTGCTCACCACGCCCGACAAAAGCAAAGTCAGCAGACTAAAGAACAGCAAGATGTTTGCCGGACTGATCACGGCCCTCGCCGGAACGGCAATATGCGTCTACATCACCTTAATGCACTCCTTCGGTCCCTCCCGCTTCGTGGGCGGAGAGATCAACCAGAAAGTCATCGGGACCGCCTTGATGGGCACGGAGAAATACCAATACCTCCTCCCCTTCGAAGTCATCAGCGTCCTGTTATTGACCTGCATCATCGGTGGGATCATGATCGCGAGAAAAAGATAACGAAAAATATAGAATGTAAAATGTAGAATGTAAAATGAAAAAACAACTACCCCCACCGACTCCCCCTTACACAGGGGGAGAGCCTAACGCGAGAAACCGCTTCAATATAACAATGAAGCGTATCCTCCCCCTGTGCAAGGGGGAGTTAGAGGGGGTAGTTGCCGCGCCAGCCCCGTGCGGCCGGAATCATAAATCATAAATCATAAATCCAAAATCATAAATAGCACATGGAACTACACATGGAATACTACCTAGTGATCAGCACAATCATGCTCTTTGCCGGAATCTACGGGTTCATCACCCGAAGAAACCTGCTCGCCGTGCTCATCTCGATCGAGTTAATCCTGAACTCGGTGGACATCAACTTCGCCGTGTTCAACCGCTACCTCTTCCCCGAACAACTGGAAGGCTTCTTCTTCACCCTCTTCGCCATCGGTGTTTCCGCCTGCGAAACCGCCGTCGCCATAGCCATCATCATCAATATATACCGGAACATCCGCAATATACAGGTGAAAAACTTAAACGAACTGCGAGAAGAAGAAGATAAACAATTGAAAATTGAGAATTGAAAATGAAAAAACAACTACCCCCACCGACTCCCCCTTACACAGGGGGAGAGCCTAACGCGAGAAAGCACCGCGATGCAACAGCGCCGCGCCTCCTCCCCCTTCCCAAAGGCCGAGCGATGGCCACCCAAATACACCGCGATGCCATCCTCCCCCTGTGCAAGGGGGAGTTAGAGGGGGTAGTTGCCGCGCCAGCCCCGTGCGGCCGGAATCTAAAATCAAGAAATCATAAATCATAAATCTAAACATGGAATACACAACCTTAATACTAACCCTACCACTGCTAACCTTCCTAGCGTTAGGCCTGCTGGGCACGAAACTAAAGCCCGCCACCGCCGGATGCATCGGAACGTTATCCCTGGCGATATGTGCCCTGCTCGCGTACATGACGGCATGGCAATACTTCTCTATGCCCCGGGTAGAAGGCGTACGCCTCCCCGTCACACCCTTCAACTTCGAATGGCTGCGCTTCACGCGCCACCTGCACATCGACCTCGGCATCCTGCTGGACCCCATCTCCGTCATGATGCTCGTCGTCATCACCACCGTATCCTTGATGGTACACGTCTACAGCTTGGGATACATGCACGGGGAAAAAGGATTCCAGCGCTACTACGCCTTCCTCTCCCTCTTCAGCTTCTCCATGCTGGGACTCGTCGTGGCCACCAACATCTTCCAGATGTACATCTTCTGGGAACTGGTGGGAGTTTCCTCCTACCTGCTGATCGGCTTCTACTACACCAAACCCGAGGCCGTGGCCGCCTCCAAAAAAGCCTTCATCGTCACCCGCTTCGCTGACCTCGGCTTCCTGATCGGCATCCTGCTGCTCTCCTTCTACACGAAAACATTCTCGTTCCAACTGCTCACCTCGGGCGACACCTCCCTCTTTGCCGGGGCTGCCGGAACAACCTTCATGGGATGCTCCGTGATGAGCTGGGCCATGGCCTTGATATTCATGGGAGGAGCCGGGAAATCGGCCATGTTCCCGCTACACATCTGGCTGCCCGACGCCATGGAAGGACCGACCCCCGTGTCGGCATTGATCCACGCGGCCACCATGGTCGTTGCCGGAGTCTACCTCGTGGCCCGCTTGTTCCCCGTCTACTACTTCGAGGCACCCGAAGTACTCGTGCTCATCGCGGTCGTGGGAGCCGTCACCTCCCTCTACGCCGCGGTAGTCGCCTGCGTGCAGACCGACATCAAACGCGTGCTGGCCTTCTCCACCATCTCCCAGATCGGCTTCATGATGGTCGCCCTCGGTGTCTCCGGCATGGAAGGACACGAAGGACTGGGATACATGGCCTCCATGTTCCACCTCTTCACCCACGCCATGTTCAAAGCCTTGCTATTCCTCGGCGCGGGTGCCATCATCCATGCCGTCCACAGCAACGAGATGAGCCACATGGGCGGACTTCGCAAATATCTGCCCGTCACGCACGCCACCTTCCTCGTCGCCTGCCTCGCCATCTCGGGCATACCCCCCTTCTCCGGGTTCTTCAGTAAAGACGAAATACTCACGGCCGCCTTCATGTTCAGCCCCGTGCTCGGCGTCGTGATGAGCTTCATCGCGGCCCTGACGGCATTCTACATGTTCCGCCTCTACTACAACATATTCTGGGGCAAAGAAAGCACCCACGAACACACCCCGCACGAGGCCCCGAAAAGCATGACCCTGCCCCTCGTCTTCCTCGCCGCGGTAACACTCATCGCCGGGTTCATACCCTTCGGTAAATTCGTCAGCAGCAACGGCCTCGCGTACACCATCCACCTCGACTGGACGATAGCCACCGCCAGCATCATCATCGCCGCGGCATCCATCGCCCTCGCCACCTGGTTCTACAAAGGCTCGAACCCCGTACCGGATCGCCTGGCCACCGCGTTCAGCGGCCTGCACCGCGCCGCCTACCGACGGTTCTACATGGACGAACTGTACCTCTTCATCACGAAACGCGTCATCTTCAACCACGTATCCCGTCCCATCGCCTGGTTCGACCGCCACGTCATCGACGGCTCGCTCAACGGCCTGGCAAACGCCACGCGCCGGTTCTCCTACTCCATCCGGGGACTACAATCCGGACAAGTACAACAACACGCCTACGTGATCCTCCTCGGCTCCCTGTTGATACTAGTTGCAATTTTATTAATAATGTAGAATTTAGAATGTAGAATGTAGAATTTAAAATCATAAATCTAAAATCATAAATCATAAATCACAAATAATATGAACTTCTTATCACTATTCGTCCTAATACCAATACTCACCATGTGCGGGCTATTCCTATCCAGAAACCTGCAACAAATACGTGTAGCGGTAGCCACCGGAGCCTCCCTCCTGCTGGCCTTGGCCGTCGGGTTGGTATTCGCGTACCTGGGAGAACGGGCAGCCGGCAACACCGCCGAAATGCTCTTCACCGCCAGCACGATCTGGTACGCCCCCTTGAACATACACTACTCCGTGGGAGTCGACGGCATCTCGGTAGCCATGCTGCTGCTATCCGCCATCATCGTCTTCACGGGCACCTTCGCGTCCTGGAAAATGGACTTCCTGCAAAAAGAATACTTCCTGTGGTTCAACCTCTTGACCATCGGCGTGTTCGGGTTCTTCATCTCCGTCGACCTCTTCACCATGTTCATGTTCTACGAGGTCGCCCTCATCCCCATGTACCTCCTGATCGGCGTCTGGGGTAGCGGGAAAAAAGAATACGCGGCCATGAAACTCACCCTGATGCTCATGGGAGGATCGGCCCTGCTGCTCGTGGGAATCCTGGGCATCTACTTCCACTCCTCCGCCACGGGAGCGCTCACCATGAACCTCCAGGAAATCGCGCGGGCCCACGCCATGCCCGAAAACCTGCAACACTGGTTCTTCCCGCTCGTCTTCATCGGCTTCGGGGTACTCGGCGCGCTATTCCCGTTCCACACCTGGTCGCCCGACGGTCACGCCTCCGCCCCCACGGCCGTCTCCATGCTCCACGCCGGGGTACTGATGAAACTCGGGGGATACGGCTGCTTCCGCGTCGCCATCTACCTCATGCCGGAAGCCGCCAAAGAACTCTCCTGGATATTCATCATCCTCACGGGCATCAGCGTCGTATACGGGGCCTACTCCGCCATCGTGCAAACCGACTTGAAATACATCAACGCCTACTCCTCCGTCAGCCACTGCGGGCTCGTACTCTTTGCCATCCTCATGCTCAACCAGACGGCCATGACGGGAGCCGTCATGCAAATGCTCTCCCACGGCCTGATGACCGCCCTCTTCTTCGCCCTCATCGGCATGATCTACGGGCGCACGCACACCCGCGACATCCGGGAAATGGGCGGACTCATGAAAATCATGCCCTACCTCGGCGTCTGCTACGTCATCGCCGGCCTTGCCTCCCTCGGTCTCCCGGGACTCAGCGGATTCGTGGCTGAAATGACCGTCTTCGTCGGGGCCTTCCAGGAAACGGACACCTTCCACCGGGTATTCACCATCATCGCCTGCACGTCCATCGTCATCACGGCCGTGTACATCCTGCGCGTGGTCGGCAAACTACTCTACGGGAGCGTGGTCAACGAACACCACTACGCCCTCTCCGACGCCAACTGGTACGAACGCTTCTCCACGACCATACTCATCATCGCCATCGCCGGCATCGGACTGGCCCCCCTGTGGCTCTCCGACATGATCCGGACCTCGCTTGACTCCGTACTCGCGGCGCTGGGAAGAATGTAGAATTTAAAATTTAAAATTTAAAATTTAAAATGCAGAATGCAGAATGAAACAACTACCCCCTCCAACTCCCCCTTACACAGGGGGAGAGCCTAACGCGAGAAACCGCCGCAATGCAACAGCGCCGCACCTCCACCCCTTTCCCAAGGGCCGAGCAATGGACACCCAAATACACCGCGATCCCATCCTCCCCCTACCCAAGGGCCGAGCGATGGACTTCCAAATCCACCGCAATGCCATCCTCCCCCTGTGTAAGGGGGAGTTAGAGGGGGTAGCCCCCGCGCCAGCCCCGTGCGGCCGGAATCTAAAATTTAAAATCTAAAATCATAAATCATAAATCAAAATGGTCTACACGAACTTCTTACACATGCAACAGGAAATATCACTCGTCGCGGTGATCGTCCTACTCCTCATCTACGACATATTCGGCACCCCGAAAAGCTTGAAATACATACAACCGGTAGCCTGCCTCCTCGTGGGCATACACATCCTGTTCAACATCTGTCCCACCCCGGACGTCACCGCCTTCGGGGGCATGTACCACAACACGGCCATGGGCAGCGTCATGAAAACCATCCTCGGCATCGGCACCCTGCTCGTCTTCATGCAAGCCAACAACTGGCTCTCCGGCGAGCGCGCCATCATTCGCCGCGGTGAATTCTACATGATCACCCTGGCCACCCTGCTCGGCATGTACTTCATGATCTCGGCCGGCAACTTCCTCATGTTCTTCATCGGCCTCGAAACGGCCTCCATCCCGATGGCCACCCTTGCCGCCTTCGACAAATACAAACAACAATCGGCCGAGGCCGGTGCCAAATACATCCTCACCGCCGTCTTCGCCTCCGGCCTGTCGCTCTACGGCATCTCGTTAATCTACGGCACCGCCAGCACGCTCTACTTCGAGGACATCCCCGCCGGGCTCAACGGCAGCCCCCTCCAACTGATGGCCTTCGTCTTCTTCTTCGTGGGACTGGGCTTCAAACTCTCCCTCGTCCCCTTCCACCAGTGGACGCCCGACGTCTACGAGGGAGCCCCCACCAGCGTCACCGCCTACCTCTCCGTCATCTCCAAAGGCGCCGCCGCGTTCGTCCTCATGACCATCCTCTACAAAGTCTTCGCCCCGCTCGTGAACGAATGGCAGACCATCCTCTACTGGGTCATCGTCGCCTCCATCACCCTGGCCAACCTCTTCGCCATACGCCAACAGAACCTCAAACGCTTCCTCGCCTACTCCTCCATCTCCCAAGCCGGGTACATCATGCTGGGCGTCATCAGCGGAACGGCCCTCGGTATGACCGGACTCGTATACTACGTGCTCGTCTACATGCTCTCCAACCTCGCCGCCTTCGGCGTCATCGCCGTCGTGGAACACCGCTCCGGTAAAATCACGATCGACGACTACAACGGGCTATACGCCACCAACCCCCGCCTGAGCTTCGTCATGATGCTGGCCCTCTTCTCGCTGGCCGGAATACCGCCCTTCGCCGGATTCTTCAGCAAATTCTTCATATTTGCCGCCGCCGCGCAACAGGGATACTACGTGCTCGTCTTCATCGCCCTCTTGAACACCATCATCTCCCTCTACTACTACCTGAGAGTCGTCAAAGCCATGTTCATCAACAAAAGCGAGCAACCCATCGCCCCCTTCGCCTCCGACAACTACTCCCGCGTAAGCCTCGTCATCTGCAGCGCCGGAATCCTACTCGTGGGACTCCTCAGCATCGTGTACGAGAGCATCGGAACTTACAGTTTTGGAATGTAGAATGAACTGATTTATGATTTATGATTTATGATTTATGATTTATGATTTATGATTCCAGCCGCACAAGGCTGACGCGACAACTACCCCCTCTGACTCCCCCTTACACAGGGGGAGAACATGCTGCACTGTTACATTGCGGCAATTTCTCGCGTTCGTTTCTCCCGGGGAGGAGGCGCAGCGCTGTTACATTGCGGCAGTTTCTCGCGTCCGTTTCTCCCCCTTCCCAAGGGGGAGTTAGAGGGGGTTCAATCATAAATCCCAAATCATAAATCCAAAATCCAATCTCTCTCTTTATTGCAAAACCACCCGCGAAACATTCTCACTAAACGTAATACATGGATCATCAACAACTAGAGACTTAAATAACTCCACTTTTTCAGGAGTACAACACACCAAAGATACATCCACACAATTCTTATCCGTCAATATCCCAAAAGTATTTATACCCACCTTTTCTATTAACCCAGGCCTATCACCCAAACAAGATTTTATCTTGTCATCCACGTCCTTCAAATACCGATACGAAATCGCACATGGCAATACAACAACCTCGTCACATCCCGCGAGCTTTCTTATCAACTCCCTCTTGGTAGTATCTGTCGTCAAAATCACGGGCTTCCCCGCGTCATTAATATACGTTCCCCCGTAATACCGCGGATATATTACCTCCTCTGAAACACATGTCACCGAAATCATCTTTTTGAATCTATCCAGTACAAAAACAGCCTCATAAACCTTATCCCTACCCCCCTCCTGATTCATCTCCCCTTGAACCTTTACACGCTCCTTTCTTGCCTCACAAGACACCCCCCCCAATAACCCGACCAAACAAACAAAACAACCGAACCTACTATTTTTCATATTCTATTCTTTTAGCTTAAATTCTTTCATAACCGTATCGTTAAAACATTCCCGGGGGGACCCTTCCCTACCCCAGCACCTCCTCCGCCCCGGGCGCAACACGCAAATAGATGGAACGAGTGTACTCCTCCACGTCCGGGCACTTGAAATAAGGATAAATATGCACCACCGTCTCCGGGGAAAGAGGCTCCCCGCCCGGTCCCGCGGGATCGGGTAGCGTGAACGTGGCCGTCCCGTCGCCGCGGGTCACGGCGGGCAGGTAAAGCACGCGTGGCGCGTCCGGCAGGCAGTCGTAAAAATAGCCCATGATCAGCGTGTCGCCGTCCCTCGCCTCGTCGAGAATCCCGTGGCGGCGCCATTCGAGGGTAAACGTCCACCCGTCGCGGCACACGCGGGTATAAAGCGGCACGGCAAGCCACCCGACGCTGAACATGAATGCCCGAAAATTCTCCACCCCATGCTCGCCACAGGCCGAAGCGTTCACCTTGTGGCATAAATTAGGCGCGCTCATGGAAGTATCCTTGGCGAAAGGTACCCACGAATTGGCTTCCGCGAGCTTCCGCAGGAGGGTTTTCACGAGCCTATCAACAAACTTGAAAACATTCGTCAGCAATTGTTGCCTTGCCGATCGGTTGGCGTGACGCCGATCGCGCGCCTCCGTCGACCCGGCGGGTCGCTTGCTGGCACACTGACATTCCTTGCCCTTCCGGTAATAAGTCGTGATGCCACCGGAACGGGTGGTCGACGGTTGCCGGAACGGTGACGTCATTTTCTTTTTTTTCTTCTTCTTTTTCTTGCTCATGCTGCCTCCTCTTAAATGATTTAATAAACCTCCAATAATGCTTAATCACACCTTCATGTCAAGTTTACAATTTTTTAGGGTAATTACCAAATCGTGAACGATAAGTCACCGAACTACTCCGGTAACTTTCCGGTGACTTTCCGGTGACTTTCCGGTAACTTACCGGTAACTAACAGAACGAACAGTTGACCTATCACGAAGATAGCTAGCCTTTTGTATGCCAAACGTCCGTCACCCATCTCTTCATCGGCGGACGACATATAAAACATGTTAAATTTTATTAAAAATAAATTTATTTTTCCTTGTCCAAGTCGAAAAAGGGTCCTACCTTTATCTCGTTCTTTCCTCGATGCGTGGGGAAAGGCCTTTTGAAATATTCAACTAATATCTGAAAGTATGGCACGAATAAAATCCACCAACTTTTACCAGAAGAGCGGGAAAGTCGCTAACGAGGTTTTCTCCAATTTAGGCAACGGCGAAGTCGGTTGCCGCGCCAAGAACAGCAAGCAAGCGCCCTTGAACGAGGAACAGAAAATCAACGCGTCGGGATTCTCGGCTCTCAACACGGAGGTACGGTACCTGAACCCGGTGCTCCGCGTGACCTTCCCCCGCGACTCGAACGGAACGAAATGGGCCAATCGCTTCACGAGCGTCAACAAGAAACGCGAGGGCGTGTTGACCACCACGAAGATTAACCCCGACACGCCCGTCAACCCGAAGAAAAAAGCCAACGAGGAGTACACCAGCGAGATCGACTGGACGCGCGTCCTTTTCGCCGCCGGACCGTTGCTCGCTCCATCCGTGAACGCCAACCGGACCAACATGAGCCGCAAGCAGATCCTCGCCGAGAAGACCAGCTTCCAGTCACGTGTGACGCCCCTCTCCGACGCGGACACCCCCGCCGTGACCGCCGAGGAGGGCGAGATGTACAACATTACCCTCACGCAGGTAGCCAACGTTTACGAGGGTGCCTACTGCTGGACGAACGACCGCGTGTACACCGTTATCTACAGCCCCGACGACCATTTCGCCCTCGTCAAGCAACTACGCGACAGAGGCGATGGTGGCATAACCTCCATCGCCATCCCTTCCTTCGTCAAGCCGGAAAACATCCACGTCTACAGCCTGGCCATGACCGCCGACGGGAAAATCACGTCCAATTCGGTTCACTCCAGGCTGGGAGAATGAGTTGGATTTTTGATTTATGATTTTTGATTTATGATTGAACCCCCTCTGGCTCCCCCTTGAGAAGGGGGAGGATGGGCTTCATTGTTACATTGAAGCGCGTTCTCGCGGTAGTCTCTCCCCCTGTGTAAGGGGGAGTCGGAGGGGTAGTCGGGAAGCTAAAAGTTAAAAACTCTCGTCACCCTCCCACAAATTTTTGTCACTTCTAAGATAACTCATGGGATAGTTCTTCGCTTGATATATAATTTCTTTTACTTTATAAAACTTTCCATTTTTATCAATTTGATAATGGCAATCGATACGTTGTCCTTGTATGGAAGAAAAATCTTTTGTTATATTCCATTCTTTTCCAGTTAACGCTTTTATCCATGTCACCATGATTTTTCTATTGGTATCTATTCTCCATTGTTTTAAACACAAACGATTTTCTGTGCCCCCGTCATAAATTCCAGCTTCCAAGAAATCTATCAATTTACCATTGTTGTCGTACGTGACTAGCAATTGTTTTCCCGGATCAGAAACACCTATTTCCAACGCGACAATACAATAATTATCGAAGTCCGAAGCAAATTTCCGAAAGATTGTAACTTCTTCGTCATAATCGTTGCGTTCCGTCAATCCCAAGTTCGCGTAAGTGAAGACAGGTAGGTGCTCGTATTCTTCTTTCGTTATAGCATAGCCTGGCTTACCCCAAGGTGCTCTCCTTATGCATTCAAAGGGTAGTTCTGCATATGGTGTACGTTGCAATTTTTCTTTTACACTGAATGTCCCATCGTTTAGCGAGGAAAATAATAAAATTAAAATTCCTAGTATCAATTTCATGGCTTTAGTTATTAATTATTGGTGACTGGTCTTGCTGGTTGTGTAAATCATAAAAATGACAATTCCCCAATTGAGCGAGAAAAACGAGTAATATTAAATTGTATTTGTTCATGTTGAGTGAGGTGTACTTGTACGAGAATCAGTCAAAAATGCTTCATACAAAATTTGTATCTGTACCTTCTGCACCATGAGGTGATATTTTTCATTCTGATATAATAATATTCTATAAATCTGATTTGATATTATTTCAAATCTTGGTAAGAAACCATGACGATATGTTTTACATTCTTTATATCATGCTCGTCTTCCGCTATTTCTGTTTTCAATAGTTGTTTCAATTCTTGTTCTATCTGGAACAACCTATCCGGGGTCATTTTAAGAAATACGGGGTCGGTGTTTCTTACCGTGAACTCAAGTTCAACCGGATTTCCTTTCTTATCCGCGACAACCCAAATTTGTAAAAAAAATCCCACTTTACCCTTGATACAATCCCATTCGCTGTCGGTAAGATTTTTTCTAAACACAGAGTGAAGCTCTTCTTGGGTAAATTTAATGGGCCTTGCCACAAATCTTGCCCAGGAAACAACTTCTCCATTATCAAAATAAACATGTTCGCTCGTGTCTACATTGTTAACGTTTCTAATGATCGTGGTTATTCTAGTATCTTTCATGTAACAGTAACTAGCTTGTTTACCCATTATAGTGTCATTAGAGATACTGGAGTACAAGGGTTGGTTTAGCTCTGAAACCTTTAGTACCGGTATTAAAAATAGTAGTAATAATAATTTCATGATATTTTCATTTCTTTTTTTTCATGGTTCCTGTTGCTAGTATTTAAAATGAATGTAACAAAAATAAATAAAATCATGACAATTACAATATCCAAGTTGAGCGGGGAAGACTTTGTCCTTACTATTTATCTAAAATGAGCTGACAGAGAATGGATTTAGGATTTTAGATTTATGATTCCGGCCGCACGGGGCTACACACTTTTAGTTTTTAGCTTTCCCAACTACCCCCTCTAACTCTCCCTATTCTTATGATTTATGCAAATATTTCATGAATAAACAGGGGTATAAAATTGATCTTTTTTGATGACAGCAAACATTCTCGCGATCAGCTTTGCCCTGATCGCGTTAATGACCGTCATCTTGTTCTTTCCTTCCTTAACCTTTCTCTCGTAATACGCCTTTAACTCACCAGACTTCCTTCCCGTGATCGACAAGGCAGCCATGTGTAACAACGTCTTGATTTGCTTGTTCGCCCGCTGGGATACCTTGTTCCTGGAATGTTGACTGCTTCCCGAGGTGTAACGGAAAGGTGCTACCCCGGCATGACAGGCGAACTTGCGGGGATCATCGAAGCGCGTGAACGCTTCTGTCTCGATGATCAAGCAAAGGGCGACACTCGGCCCAACCCCCTCGACTGATAGCAACAACTCCCGCTGACGCCAGAGAACACGGCAGGAACGGATAATTGTCTCGACGAGTAGATCGATATCTTTGATCAATTTTTCCAGCTCTTCTATCAACCGTTCCAGTCTTTGAGCCTTCTCTTGATAGACTCGATCAAGCATGAACTCTCGTTGGTCGGAGAGTTGCCCCTTGTACTTGGCCAAGTCCGACTTGTAAAGGTCTTGCTCGTTCCTTAACTGCTTGAGGCGCTCGATCTCTTCCCGAGGACGCTGGTAATAACGAGCGTTGTCACTGAAACGAGAGGCGTAGCGAGCGATTCGGTGAGCATCGACCTTGTCATTCTTCCCACGTGAGAAGCCCGAAGAATACTTGATCTGCGCTGGATTTTCAAGCCATAAACCACAAGAGAGAGACTGGCAAGCGATTGACAGGGGGAAGGTGTACTGCCCCGTGTGCTCGGCACAGACTAGCAGGTTATCGATCGAGGTTTTAAAATCAACCAAGAACGTTTCCAGGAAACGACGTATCGACGGGATGTTATTGTTTACTACTTCTTCAAGAACTATCGTGCCGTTTAGCAACACGCAAAAATCAAGTTTCTTTTTACTAACGTCTACCCCGATAAAATAAAAGTTTTCCATATCTTTGTGTTTAGCAATTTGAAGAGGGAAAGGATATTGAACGTCACCTAAAAACCTTAACAACAAGAAAGTTAATTTCTTATACAGGTCCCCGTTCAAGAAAGCCAAGGTGTCCAAATAGGGGGATGAAGCTGTTTTCAAACACAGCTCACGGTTCACACCTCGGTTTCCTTTCTTTCAAATTAGTTCATACTTTACAAATATAAATATTACTTTTTTATTCCATTTACTTTTCATGATACAAAGCTAAGGTTACACAGGGGGAGGATGGGCGGTGCTGTGGCATTGGGGGGGAGTGCGTCCGTTTCCCTGGGGGGAGGATGGGCGGTGCTGTGGCATTGAGGGGGAGTGCGTCCGTTTCCCTGGGGGGAGGATGGGCGGTGCTGTGGCATTGAGGGGGAGTGCGTCCGTTTCCCTGGGGGGAGGATGGGCGGTGCTGTGGCATTGAGGGGGAGTGCGTCCGTTTCCCTGGGGGGAGGATGGGCGGTGCTGTGGCATTGAGGGGGAGTGCGTCCGTTTCCCTGGGGGGAGGATGGGCGGTGCTGTGGCATTGAGGGGGAGTGCGTCCGTTTCCCTGGGGGGAGGATGGGCGGTGCTGTGGCATTGAGGGGGAGTGCGTCCGTTTCTCCGGGGAGGACGCGCGGTGCTGTTACATTGAGGCGGTTGCTCGCGTCCGTTTCTCCCCCTTCCCAAGGGGGAGCCAGAGGGGGTTCAATCTAAATTTTAAATTCTAAATTCTAAATTAAAAATAAAACCCTAGGTTAAAATAAAACTCCACCTTTTCCGACCAGTCGGAGAAACTGAAGATCAGATCAATCGGTCCCAGCATCGAGTCGCGGGAATACCCGATGCCCCCACCCCATATACCTTTACGGCCGAAGAGGTCGAAGAAGTTGTCGTCCTGCAGGGCATAGTTGCCGGTAAGGGAGAGGTAGTGCTTGTGGCCCATGCGCTGGCGGAGTTGCAAGCGACCCACGATGACGGCGTTCTCGAAGACCTCCACGCGGTTGATTCCCGCGAAAGGCATCTGTTGCGCGTTGTAGCGTCCGAATTCCGTGCCCCCGAGTTGGTTCAGATAGGAGTAGGCGGGATCGTGACCGATCAGCACCCGCCCGTACGCGGAGGGGAGCATTTTCAAGCGGTCGGAAAGGGAAAGCACCGGGCGGAAGCGAATCGAGAGGGCGGAGAAGGGCGATCCCCCGTCGTACGTGGCCAGGTTGTCCGTGTACAGCGAGTAGGCCGCCTGCAGGGAGATGCCCCGGGTGGGATAAAAGCGACGATCGTAGGTGTCCAGTTCCGCCACCCCGTAATAGCTGAAAAAGCCCTCGGGGCGGACGCTCATGACCTCGTCCTCGTTGGAGAAAAGCAGGGAGTTGTAGTCGAAATACTCGTAGCGCAATCCCACTTTGAATTTGAAGTTCCGCAGGTAGAGGCTGGATAATCCCAGCTCGCCCATGTGGTAACGATAGGTCACGTTATTCGTCTTGCGCCCCTTCCGGTAGTAGTTCACGTCATTGTAGCGGAAGAGGTAGGCGAGGTTGAAGCCGCGCAGGAAGGTGTTTTCCAGGGAATATTCCAGTTTCACGTAAGGGTTCTTGCTCAAGCGTCCGGTCAGGGCGAGTTGCGAGCCGCGCAGGCCCCGGTTGTTTAAGGTCGTGTTGAACAGGAGGGCCGCCATGTCCTCCGTGTCGAAGCGGAAGCCGACGTTCAGCGTGCTCATGGGGTTGGATTGCAGGGTGAGCTCTAGGTCGCGGGGGACGGTCCCCAGCAGGCGGTAGTTCACGGCCGCGAATGCTTTCGTGCCGTACAGGGTGGCTATCTCGCGATGGATGTCGTGCAAGGTGATCTCGCTGTTTTCCTCGATCCGCATTTTCCGGCGCACCCATTCCTCCTCGCGCGGGGAGAGGCCGCGGATGATGATGTTCCGGATGGGGATTTTATCCGGTCGGGGGGCTTGGGGCATCTCGCGGCCCGAGCGTTCGGGTTTCCCGATCAATTCTTTTACCTGCATGATCGCGGGCCATTGTTGCAGGGCAGCCACTTTTCCCCGGGCGAGTAGCGAGTCGATGGAGCGGGCGCTGAAACTGGCGGCCGAGTAGCCTTTCACGTCGGGACGAATGACGAGGTCGGCAAGTTGCACGTTTTCCTCGTGCTTGTTCATGCAGAGGAGGTTGATGATTTGCGGTATCACGCCGGAGACGGACGCCAGCTTGTCTTCCTTCATCAAATCGGCCTGGACGTCGACCCCGATGACGATTTCGGCACCCAGGCGGCGGGCCACGTCTGTCGGGAAATTGTTCAGTATACCCCCGTCCACCAGCACGCGGTTGCCCGTTCGCACCGGGGTAAAGACACCGGGGATGGCCATACTCGCCCGCATGGCCTGCACGAGGTTCCCGCTGGTCATCACGATCTCTTCGCGTTGGAAGAGGTCCGCCGCCACGCAGGCAAAGGGGATGGGCAGTTGCAGGAAGTCGAGGGAGTCGTGGTAGCCGACGGTGAGGTCGGAGAAGAGGTTGTAGACGTTTTGCCCGCTGATGAATCCCGAGGGACGCTTTTTCCCCCGGTCAAAAGGGAGGGAAAGGAGGTACTTGCCGTCCTGTTCCTTTTCCCCGAACGGGAGGTCGTAGCGGTTCACTTTATCGCTTAGGAGGAACATCCAGTCCTGCACGCGCACGAGGCTGTCCAGTTGGTCGGCCGAGTAACCGATGGCGTAGAGTCCGCCCACGATGGAGCCCATGCTGGTACCCACGATGACATCCACGGGGATGCCCGCTTTTTCCAACACTTGCAACACGCCGATGTGTGCCACGCCTTTCGCTCCCCCACCGCTCAGGACGACACCCACTTTTTTCCGCTGTGCCTCTGCGGCGAGGGGTACGAGTAGTAGCAACAAGCCGAGGCAGAGGAGGCGTCGGAGGGTCGGGATGCGGGAAGTCGCGGGGCTGGGGAGTGGCAGATGTTTCATTAATGTAGAATTTAGAGTTTAGAATTTAGAATGAACCCCCTCTGGCTCCCCCTTGGAAAGGGGGAGGACAAGCTACATTGTAACATTGAAGCGTCTTCTCGCGTTCGTCTCTCCCCCTGTGCAAGGGGGAGTTGGAGGGGGTAGTTAAAGCGTTGGCTCCGTGGGTGGAAATCATAAATCATAAATCCAAAATCTAAAATCATAATGCTATTCGGTTTTATATGATTCAACAAATATACGAGAAATTATTACAGGATATGTAACTTCACGCCAAAGGAGAGGCTGAGGATGTCCCACGTTTTCACGTATTTGTTCGTGGCGCTGCTGATGATGTAGAGGTCGCAGGTGCTCAGTTCGTAAAATGCCGTGACGCGGCGGAAGGGGGAATGAGGCCCGAGATCGATGGCTATTCGCTGGCCGGCGAAGACGTGGAAGCGTACGCGGGTGGAGAATTTATAGTAGTTATTCGGGTATTTTTCCGGTTCCTTTACCCAGAAGTCATCGGAGAGGATGGTGTTCATGTACAAGCCCGTCACGAGGGGTTCCAGCCACCATTTGCCGCCGAGAGGGAGTTCCCAGGGCGCGTAGTTTTGTTTCAAGGTGAAGGTTACTTTTGCCTTGTTGGAAGAAAAACGAGGTACGAGGCCGAACATGATTTCCGTTTCCCATTGCTTTTCTCGACCGTAATCCCAGCCGACGCCGAGGGAGAGGAATCCCATGGATCCGGCATATTGTATGTTCTGGTATTTCGGGATCAGACGGTTCCACCCGGAGCGGTACTGCTGCAATTTACGCTGGTGGCGTTCTGCCCGTCGTTGCGCCCGGTCGTCCTCCGTCATTCCCGACACGATGGTTGTCATACCCATGAAGAGGGCCACGATGCCGACCCTAATAATAGACCACTTCATACGCGTATCCTCCCGGAGTTAAAGTGAATAACAGGTAGTTTTTGTCTTTCATGGCGGCGCAACCGATGTACGGGATCCCGTCGTTGAATAGTTCTTCATGAAGCAGCGAGTGACTGTGCGCGTGCAAGCAGAACTCCATTCCCGGGAATTCCTGTAACAGGAGGTGAAAGCCGCGGGCCACGTTGTTGTTGAATTCGACGTTGAAGGGTTGCACGTGCATGACCGGAATCGTGCGGGGGCAGCCCACCGTGTCCTGCAGTTCGTTGTACATGAAGGTGAAGTCGGGCACGGGGTGCGAGTAGTCGAATTCCAGAGCATTGGTGTTCAGGCAGATGAATTTGGTGTTCCCCGCCCGGAAGGAGAAGTTTTCGTCCCCGTACACTTTCAGGAACACGTCCATCCCGTTGCCGAGGATGTCGTGGTTCCCGAGCAGGGCCACGTAAGGCACTTTCAGTTTTTCCATGATGTCACGCACCCAGAGGAATTCTTTCGTCAAGCCGAAATCGGAGATGTCGCCGCCATGGATCACGAAGTCGACGTCGTCCCGGTTGTTGAGGGCTTTCACGAAGGCTTCCGTTTCGTCGTACCAGCGCTGGCTGTCGCCCATTAACACGAAGCGCAGGGTGTCTTTTCCCTTGCAGCTCTCTTCTATACGGGCGATGTTTTTCGCGTTTATACCCGTTTGCCCGTGTAAACGGACGTCATACGGGTGGTATTCGATTAAATCACACCGATATAGGAGGAGTAGTATGCCATACAAAATTACTTTTTTCATGCAATATCCAGTTTATGTTTTCGGTAATGCAAAAAGCAGACCAAATTATTTGGGGGGGAGTTGGGGGAATGGAACACAGGGGCTACCCCCTCCGACTCCCCCTTGCACAGGGGGAGGGTGGAATACTACGCGGATTGGGGGTTAGGCCGGGAGGAGTGTAGCACGGGTGTAGGAGATTAGGTCTTTGGGGTTCAGGCGGATTTGTAGGCCCCGGATGCCGGCGCTGATGTAGATGTATTCGAACTTCAGGCAGCTAGCGTGAATGAAGGTGGGGAATTCTTTTTTCATGCCGATGGGTGAGCATCCTCCCCGGATGTAGCCGGTAACGGGCAATAATTCTTTCATCGGGATCAAATCTGCTTTCTTGTTCCCGGATTCTTTGGCTGCCACTTTTAAGTCCAGTTCGTGATCACCCGGGATGACACAGACGAAATAGCCATTTCGATCCCCGTGTAGCACTAAGGTTTTGAATACCTGTTCGATGTTCTCGCCCAGTTGTGCCGCCACGTGAGTGGCAGCCAAATCATTTTCATCTACCTCGTAAGGGATGAGCTCGTAGGGGATTTTCGCTTTATCGAGCAAACGAGCGGCGTTGGTTTTGTTTATCTTGGCTTTCATTTCTACACGTTTTTACTTCCATGCAAAAGTAATGAATCACCGGGGAATTGAGGTGAAGTACGGGCGATTTCTGATATGAAAGTTGTATCATTAAACGAACGTTTATTGAGTGTGTAAATGTACGTATTTTTTTAACTTCATACTAGCTATATTGCTTATTTTTAAAATTCTCAAGATCAATTAGAAAGCGAGATGGGAATTAACAATCCGCATTTTATTGGCACTTAGGTATATGAGATATTATTAAACGTTCATTTAATGAACGCGCAATATTGCCACACAAATAGCACGAAACACTTCATGAAGTTAGAGATACAGCCGCTTATTCTTATTGCAGAAGATAACGAAAGCAACTATTTGCTTTTGTTCGCCCTATTAAAACGAGATTACCAGATTATCCACGCACGCGACGGTATTGAGGCGGTCCGGCTATTCAAGAATTCTTCTCCCGATATCATATTGATGGATATCAAAATGCCCCGCTTGGATGGGCTTACTGCCATGCAAGCCATCCGGGAGATAGACGAGGAGGTTCCGATTATTGCTGTCAGCGCCCACGCTTTCGAGCAGGACAGGCGAACGGCTTACGCGTGCGGGTGTAATGCTTACGTGACGAAACCCGTGGATATTCATGAATTAACAAGCACTATTTCGCTCCTGCTTTCGATCAAGGAGCATCACGATTCTATTTAACCGGAACCCATTTCACGGCATTGGCAAAGATGAATTGCACGGATTCGCCATCCCATCCGCGAGTATCATTATTGTCGCGGGACAAAGAATCACCGCCGCGATCGCTTAAGAAGACGCTGTATTCACCGCGATCGAAGTTGAACACTCCCAAGGAGATCCATCCCGGTTGCTCGTCATCCAAAAACAATTCCACGTCGGTGACGTCGTCGGCGGAGGTCACCCGGTAAAAAAGTCGGGCTCCCCCGATAAAAACTTTACGGGCGGAGGTGGCTTCCACGTTCGGGAGGTAGGCAAACACTTCGTATTTCCCGGGGGTCTCCACGTTCACTTTCCATTCCACTTGGGATTTCCCGGCTCCGGCCATTTTGTAGTAAGCGCTTTTCACGATATCGCCGTAGCATTGGGGATCCAGGACTAGGGTCCAACGATCGTGGTCGTAGATGTAATGATATTTTTTCCCGTGCTGTTCGGTGGAAAGGTAAGCGGCCAGTTTTCCCTTCCGGTTTTTCTCGTGAATGCTAAAACCGGGGTCCTCGGCAGTCACCACTATTCCCGGTTCTTCGCGAGTGAAGAGGGTGCTGTCCGTATCCCAAATGCCCGTTTCCGCGTCGCGCGTCTTGGGTATGTTCTCGGACGAGGTCCATTCCAAGGTTCGTTCACCGGGAAGGTTCTGGCTGAGGTTCATTTCCAGGGCGAACATATTGCGCGTACCCAGATCGGCCCGGATTTCTTTGCACGTGTGCCCGGGGATCAGATAGTTACGGAGGCCGGAGCCGTGTTCGTTGTCGCCCATGGAGTAGGTTGCCACGCTAAGCGTCACTACGGCCGGGGAGGATGTAGGGTTGTATATTTTGCAACTGCCGATGTTTTTAGCCTCCTCGCCTTCTTCGTATAATTCGACTTTCATGTCCCGGAGGAATAATGCCGGTAGTTCTTTGCTGTCGTAATAGTAATCCAGGATTTCCCGGAGGTTGACGTGGAAACGAGCGTTAAATTCCCGCTCAAGTTGTTCGAATGGCGGGTAGGCGAAGAGATGGTTTTGCTTGAATTGCTTCATGAAATGGAATAATTCCCGCTCCCCGACGAGGGCTTGCAGGTGTTTTTGTATCAATCTATACTTTTTTCTCAGCAGTGTTTGTAATCGATCTCCTTCTACTTCCTGGTCCGCGAAAGCCTCCCGCATGGATTTTTCCTGCCAATAGGTGATGATTTCGGAATCACTGACTTCCTCTCCTATGTAGACCATCGGCCCGTTGAAGAAGTCGACCTTGGCCAAATCGTTGACGATGGCGCCAAAGCCCGGGTATTGGTCGGATTGCAGCACGCCCATGAAATCGCCGAACTGGGCCGAACAATCAAAGACGCCCGCGAGTAAGTTTATGACGAACACGTTGCGGAGTTCTTCCATCTCGAGTTCGAAACGGGTTCTTTCATCCTCGCTTCCCGGCCATAAGCCCACGTGCATGTAATACCCGAGGTACATGTTCTCGGGGTAAAACTGGATCTCCGGTTGAACGAATTCACTCCCCGTGAGGCCTTTCCGCGAGTGGGGGACGAAATTCGCCGGTGTTTCGACCAAGGTAAATTTGCGGTAAGGGTAATCCCCTCCTTTTATCTCCCGGATCTGGCTTACCGGATCTTCCAAGAGGAGTCGGGCGGAGTCTTTCAGGCAGGTGTAGTCCCGCGTGAAGAAGTCATGCCCGGGGAAATAATACAATTCAAGGGTCAAGGAGTCCAAGACGATGGCCTCGCGTTCGTACGTTCCGATCGCGAGGGTTAGGGAGGGCAAGGGTTGGTGGTTGGTGAAGATGGCGGTGTCGCCATTGGTTGTCATTTTCCCTTGCGAAATAGCCACCCGCTGCCCGACATTCCCGACTTTCAGGCGGTAACGGGTGAAATCATACTGCCGGGCCAAGGGGGTGTTCACGTTCACGGGGGGAATGGCAACGGGGTACCACAAGCATTCCGGGAAGAGCAACGTGTAGTTGTCCCCAACACGGGCAAAACATCTTCCGTGCCGGAATCGCGAATCGTATCCCCGGAAGAAGCACCGCAAGCGGGTGTCATGAAACTCCTCGTCCGTGAAATCGGGGAAACAAACGGCCTCGTCAATCGGCCCCTCGTAGGTTAGGCGTACAAGAGTTTCCTCGCCGGGAGGCAGGGGTGTTTGCAAGATAATCGCTTGGCTTTCCCGGTGGTAAGGCAACTCTTCGTTGTCATGCCCCCGTAAGGCTGTTACGCGTAGTCCCGGGTTCAGGTAGAGCACGGGGGTCGGCAAGGGTTGCGGGCCTTCGTTTGCCAAGAGCAGGGTGCTCTCCCCTATCATTTTATTTCCTTCTTGGCGGAAGTAGATATCGTGTGTTTTCACGCGAGTGCCTTTTATGTCTACATATTTTTGGAATATATCCCGGTAGGTGGCTCTGCGGCTGTTGATTTCGTGGAATTGGGCGTAATAGGTTCCTCCCAGCACGAGGCCGAGCAGTATCAACGCTCCTCCCCCGGCTCTCACTTTCCACAGGGTAGCGGGCCGCTCGGAGAGGCGCGGCATCATTCCCGTGGCAAGCGTGATGAGTCCCAGGCCCAGGAGAAGGAACATGCCCCGTTGCAAGATCAACCACACCGGGCGGGTCATTCCCGTCACATCCGAGAATAATAGCGGCTGCACGCGTCCCCAGGGGTCGACGGTTCCCCACAGTAAGTCCGCGGTACCGAAGTAAAAGGCGGCGAAGAGGGAGAGTAGTATCAAGATGGCCAAGGGATGGTTTTTTACCCGGTTGGCCACGATTAAAGCTATGCCCAAGACGAAGGATAAGGTGGGCAAGGTGAGCAGGAAGAGGTAGACGAGGTAAATTTTCAATTGAAATGTTCCCGGTTCACCGAACAGGAGATGGAAGGTTATTCCCAAGGCCATCGTGATGAGGTTCAGTATCAAGCAAACTTCCACGATTCCCAATACTTTTCCCGTTTGGTAAGCCAGGTTGGTCACCGGACGGGCTGAGAACACAGCATTCGTTTCCAAGCGCCGGTCTCTCCACACGAAGTCGATGCCGATGAAAATCACGATGATGCCTTGCAGCAGGTTATAAAACCAAGCATTCCAAAAAGGGATGAACGAGGGCAAAGCTCTGTTTAACCACCGCGAGCTGCCTAATCCCTCCCCTTGCCATATCCAGTGCGAAAGCGTGATGCCGATGATCACGCAAAAGGCGAATATCCAAAACAATTTGTTTCTTATGATCAGGCGCCGCTCGTAACGGGCTACCAGGGGTGTATTTTCAAATGACATAGGTGTTGTTTTACGTGTGATAATTTTGGACAAAGGTATGCTTTCTTGGGGAGATTGCAAAGGGGGGGGGGGGGGGAGTTGGAGGGGGTAGTTTTACGGGAAGAATTTCACAGGCCGAGTGACACTTTTCAGGCAGTTGGATGTTTTGAGGGAGAACTAAAATTAAAACTGTATGTTACATTTCAAAACAATCGCACTGTTATTTTCCATTACGCTGATCGGATGTACCTCTTCGCCTCACGCGTGGCAAGGGCAATCCGGTAGTAAACGAGTATTTATCGAGTTAGAAACCACACCGGACGGGACGTCTCAAGCTTTCCTATCACTTCCGGAACAATGGGTTGAGAAGGCAAAAGCCGACACGCTTGTACTTTCGGACGAGGGTATTCTCGCTATCTTTAACCGGGAGAATATTCGCTTTGAAGGTTTCTTCCGTTCCGGCAAGGATTCTATTCAAGCAGAAGTAACGACCTACGGGAAGAGACGGGAATTCGCTCTCGGGAAAGTCGATAGCCTGCAGCCGGTCTATTTTGCACAAAATCCACACCCACCTTATCCTTACCGTTCCGAAGATGTCAGGTACGCATCGTGTGATTCGATACAAGTGGCAGGCACGCTGACGATTCCGCGAGGCAAAGGTCCTTTTCCCGCAGCCATTATCATATCCGGAACCGGGAAACAGGATCGGGACGGGACTTTTTCCGGACACAAGCCATTCTTAAAGATCGCGGATTACCTGACCCGACAAGGATTCGTCGTGCTACGAACCGATGACCGGGGAACCGGGGAGACCAACGGGGTATATGAAGAGGCTACGACGAGCGATTTTGCTCGGGATGCCCAAGCGGGGATCGACTACTTGAAACAACGGCCGGAGGTAGACGCCAAGCGCATCGGGGTGATCGGACATAGCGAAGGCGGGCAGGTGGCACTCATGTTGGGAGCCGATTCGCCGGATGTGGCATTCGTTATCTCTCTCGCGGGTGTGGGCGTTGACGGGCTGCAGATTTTAAAACTACAAAATGACGCTATCTTACGCACGACTCCCGGGATGACGCCGGAGCGGGTTGATCAGTTCATGAGTCTTTTTAATACGCTGTTTGACAAAGTTCATGCCGTACCTTTGGATGAGCCGTTGGACGTTCCTTTGCGGCAGGCTTTCGATCAATGGGTGGCACAACAGGATGAAGCCACGCTGAAAGCCGTCAATTTTAATGACGGGAGAGACGAAATGTTTTTCAGTCGTTACTTGCGTCAAGCACAAGGACGCTGGTACAGGGAGATGATCAGTTATGATCCGGAAGATTATATCCCTCGCATTCACCAACCCGTGCTGGCGTTAAACGGGGACAAAGATATCATGGTGCCCGCGAAAGAAAACTTGGCATCCATCAAGCAACTGCTGGATAAAGGTGGGAATACGCGGTACAAGATCGTGGAATTACCCGGTTTGAACCATATGTTTCAACGCTGTAAAGAGTGTACCCGGGAGGAGATTCCCGATCTGGAAGACGTGTTTTCTGAGGAGGCGTTGCAAATTATGGGGGATTGGTTGCGAGAGAATATTAAATAAGGCGCTTTTCAGCGCCTTATTTAAACTACAGTGGAGGGTTGATTACCAAACTTATTTGGCAGCTTTCAACATCTCAATCATCAGGTTCATTTCTTCTGCCAAAGCCGAGGGGCTTCCCATGTATCCGTTAATGCTCCAACGTAATTTTCCATTCCCGTCGATAATCAGTTTGTGAGGAATACCGGAAAATTTAAACGCCTTCGCGTAAGTATCATAAACGGCCGATCTCTTTTTCGTTTTCGGGTTCACGTTATCGCAAAGCACGTGCAGCGTGTAGTTGTGTTCCTTCATGAATTTCCGAATCTGTTCTTTAAAATCAGCAGCCGTTTCCATCGTGGAAATAAAGAAAAACGCCACGTTCGGGTCGTCCTTGTATTTGTTTACTGACATTTGCATGCCCGGTAAAGAGGCCTTACAAGGAGCACACCAGGTTGCCCAGAAATCCAACACGATTATCTTTCCCTTCATTTTTGAAAGGTCAACCTTTTTACCGTTCAGGTCTTCCATGGCAAAAAGTTCAATATCTTTGTTGATCATCGTTTCCTGCAAATGTTTTTGCAATTCCTGTTGCTTTTCTTGTGACTTTAAAGAAGCGAGGTAAGTCTCGAAGTCTTTATCGTTCTTGTGTTGTTTCACGTAATCCTTGCGCAGGTTTTCTAACATTTCGGGAGTAAAGGCATCTTCCCGTATACTTGCGATGATGGTGGGAATTACCATCGACTGATAGCCATTTTTCTCCAATAGACGAACGTATTGATCGTTGT
This sequence comes from Butyricimonas faecalis, assembly GCF_003991565.1. Lineage (NCBI taxonomy): Bacteria > Pseudomonadati > Bacteroidota > Bacteroidia > Bacteroidales > Odoribacteraceae > Butyricimonas > Butyricimonas faecalis. Next base: position 1,598,689 of record NZ_CP032819.1, read on the forward strand.
ATTCTGCCGATTTGAAGTTGTATTTCTCTTTGATTTCCTCCATCAACTCCAAGGCTTCGGCAGATGTACCGGTTGCATCCAAGACGAACGCGTGTTTCAAGATCATATCTTTGCATCTGGTAAGTAAATAGTCTTTCCACTCTCTTTTGGAATACACCCGCTCGGAACCGGCTTGAGGACGGGTCATCAGCTCGTTGTAAATGGCTTTGGCAGGAGGAAATACCTGCTCCGGCGTTCTCTGGTTGGTTCTCAGCGGCACTTGTACCATATGCCAGTAGAATGTCTGTAAATAAAGATGAGGTACATCATGAATGTATTTGTACAACAGGCTAAAATCGTTTCTCTTGATAACAGCCTGGTAAATGACGGCCTGAAAGATTTTACCCAGGTACATGGACGAAGTTTCAGTTTCTATTTCTTGAAACTTTTCCGTCGGGAACCGCTTTAAGAATGCCTCCAGTTCCGGGGCTTTTACATCGGCATCCATGATTCGGAAGATTCGCCAGATCTCTTGGTCCCTGGCCAGAATTCCATCGGGGTAATCTTTTAAGATCCGGGCTTCTATGGCTACCGCTTTCGTGCTGTCTTTCACGATGTCCTTGGCAACTTCCAATGCTTTCAGTAATGTCTCCTCATCTGCATCCGGTAGATTCAGTATGAAATCCACGTCGCTTAACATTTGTTCGTGTTTCTCTCCCGGTATCATTTGGTTCAACAGTTTTGCCGCATAGTAAAACACGTATTTCCGAGCCCCAGGATCTTTCATAAGTTGTTGGTTCAGCCAAAAACGCATGATATCATCACCGATATACGCCTCTTCTTCACAATAGCCCGGTAGGGATTCCAACGTTTTGTTCCGCAACATTCCCCAAGCCATGTAAGCAGTCGGTAGATTCTGTCCACGTTTGTCAAAGGTCATGGTCGTGTACGTGCCACGTCCACCGGAATCCTTTTTGTCGCCCGCGTAAAATTTGCATGATAGCAATGCACAATTTTCAGGCACTCGACAAGTAGCCTCCCATGCCGTATCATTTTTCACCAACTTCAAGTCTTCTGCTCGCCAACGCAAGTTTTCCCAGTAGTAAATTGTTCCGTAAATGGTTTCCTCGCCAGCCAGTGAGGTCAACGAATTATCATACGTGAATTTCACATCCTGCCCGACAACAGGTACCAATGGAATGATGTGAAAAGGTTTACGATCCTGTGCCTTAGCTACACAGGTAAATAAGAGAAGTATGACGATACTTCCTAACAACGTGATTTTTTTCATACAATACAATTTAATAGTTTATGAAGAGTCGGTAAGAAGAGGGTGTCTAACAAGTCTTATTTCTATCAACAAGCTACCCCCTCCAACTCCCCCTTACACAGGGGGAGAGTTGATTACCAAGCGGTTTCCCCTCCTGTGCAAGGAGGGGTTAGGGGAGGTAGTCATTAAAAGAGTGACTTGTTAGACACTCCCATCTACGAACTCTTATTTTATTTGTCCGATCTCCGGATTTTCTTCAAGGTAAAGTTCTCCCATTGGGAAGGTATAACGTACGGCACCGGGTTCCAACGTGTAAGTTGTTCCCTTGAATACCCGAGTTACCGTTTGTGTCGGGAAGTCGGGATCATTGGTCAAACGACGTTGATCCATCCACCGTAAACCATGGCACATCAATTCTCTACGACGTTCCTGCAATACATGGCCTAGAGCTTCTTTAGCTGTCGCGGCTGTCAATGAATAGTCCTCGCCCGTAGCGTAACGATACTCTCTCAATTTATTCACAAGGTTCATGGCTTCCGCCGTGTTTCCCTCGCGGGCCCAAGCCTCTGCCTCAATCAGCATCATTTCGGGTACACACGGGCCCATGTTACGGGATTCATATTTCGGGTAAGTATTGGAGTACAAATGATTTTTGAAGTATATCCGTCCGGAATAGGTCACTCCTAATTCTGACATGGGTCTTGTCAGATACGAGTAACGTAAATCATGCTCTTGATCAAATAAATTCAACAAATCATCACTTAATACTAAATCTACCGCACTATACGAAGCCAAAGCAAAGGTGGTTCTTGGCATTTTGGCCAATATAACCTCTTTATCTTGCAAATTTTCCGGATAAGATGCAGCATCACCAGCATACAAATTCAAATCTTCCAAATCACCTTTTAATTTCAATGCTTCCTCGGCATTTGTCTTTGCTTCTGAATAATTCCCCATCAACAGATAAGCCCTTGCTTTCAAGGCGTATACCGCGCATTTACTCGGATAAAAATTGTATTCCGGAACATCCGGCAAATATTCAAACGCGTCATTCAAGTCTTGAATAATCTGCTCATATACTCTTTCCACGGAGGCACGAGGTAAAGATCCCTCAACGCGAGGAGTCGTTAATAAAGGTACGCCTTGGTCGGTTGTCGCGGTTGCCGCGTTATATGGTTTCCCGTAAACATTTACTAAAGCCAGATAGGCATCGGCACGGTGTACGAGTGCTTCAGCACGAATTGCCATTTTTTCGGCATTCGTTCCATTTTTACTGCCCATCACCTCGTCGATAACTACATTACAGTTATAAATGACTTGATAGACAGCGTTCATCTCCTGGTCGTTTTCTGACTGGCTATATATTTCATCGGCCCAAGTGTATATCGGAATGAATTTATGCGTTTCATAAATAGCATTTTGCTGGGTCTCATCAGACATATTAATATCATCCGAAGCAACATCTTGATAGGAAAGCGTGTACTTAAAGTTTTCAGTATTATTCATCAAGTAACGATAGTTCACCGTTTCCTCCGGGATCAGTTTTCCTTTTGTTTTAATATCCACCCAATCCGAACAAGCGGAAAGTGAACAGGAAAACCCCATAACCAAACTTAATATTATATTTTTATTCATATCGACTAATCTTTAAAAATTAAGGTTTAACGAGAAATTGTAGGACGGTGTAGGCGACATCGTGAGACTACGACTGTTGGGAATAAAGTCAGGGTCGATCCCCGCGTTATTCTTTTTCCAGATTAACCCTAGATTATTTGCACTAAAACCAATAGATCCGCTATTAATCAATAGTTTATTCAACCACTTAGCCGGTATGTTATAAGTTAAAGAAACCTCTCTTAATCTAATATGGTCCCCTTTCTGGATATGTATGTCAGCCCCGCGATAACGCACGAAACTATTGGCATCCGTCCCGATGCGCGGAACATTGGTGGTTGCTTCATCCCCCGCTTCACGCCAACGATTTGCCATATCTTCATTTATTTCATAATACGTGTTTCTTCCCCCGGCCTGTTGGGAAATAGTCGGCTTTTGGAATATATACCCCAACTTATAGGTTATACCCACGTAAAGGGATAAGCCTTTGTAGGAGAAAGTATTAAAGAATCCACCAAAATATTTTGGAGTTAAAGTTCCCACGTAAACAAGATCATCGTTTGTTACGCTCTCCGTTGATTTAACAATGTTTCCATCCGCATTGTATATCTGGGAATCTCCATTCTCGTCCAAACCTGCCCAACGATAAGCCTAGAAGTTATTCATATTGTATCCTTCCAACATACGACCACTACCACCACCACTGGAATAAAAATAGGGAGACATCTCGTAAGGTGAGGATATGACCTCGTTGGTGTTATACGAATAAGTTAATTTTGCATCATATCTAAAATCTCCTTTTTGAACAATCACTCCATTCAATGCTAAATCGATACCCTTACCGTTCACTTTTGCCGCATTCCGAGAAAGGGTGTAAGAAGAAGAGGCGTTGGCTCCAAATATCGGGTTGATTGTATAATCGGCAAATAAATCCCGAGAATATTTACGGTATAGCTCGATTGAACCAGACAATCTGCGATTCAATACCGCGAAGTCTAATCCAAAATTCAAAACCCCTGTCTTTTCCCAGCGCACGGATGGGTTTGCAGCAAAATTTATACTTGAAGAAGGTAATTGCGTGAAGGCGTCGTTACTCGTCGATAAGGATATTTGCGTGAAAGGGTATTGATTTTGATCGATATTTCCATTATAACCATAAGTGGCCCGGAATGTTAACTGATTTAACCACCCTACATTGTCTTGAATAAAATCTTCTCTACCGATATGCCATGACAATCCCGTTGACCACATCGGCGTGGCTCGATATTTCCGGTCAACCCCAAAATTGTTGTAATCATCGTATCTCACGCTACCGGTCAATACATATTTGCTCATCAAGGTATATGATACATTTCCATAATACGATAAGAAACGACGCTGGTAATCCGTTTCCGGACTTCCCGTGTTTAAGTATGAGGTCCATCCCCATATGTTGGTATAAGGATTCTGTATCTGTGAAGCCGCTAGCAGTGTTTGATCATTATAACCATAATACCAAGCACTATTTTGCCAAGTTCTCGTTTCACGCAACTCAATTCCCGCCAAAGCAGATATTTGATGAATCTCATCAAACGTGTTGTCGTAATTTAATTGTCCGCGCAAACTATAATTTCTGGCGTCTGAATTAATCAGATTCAACAAGCCTCCATCCGGAAGTCCGTGAGTCAATGTTCCTGTATTTGCATCATACCGTGTAGCATAATTATATCTGTCGCGAGAAGCATACGTATCCCCATTCTCCAAAATTCTCGTCTTAGAATTAGTCCTCTCGTACATCAACGAACCGTCCAAAGCCAAACCTTTTACCCCGGGAATAGGTATATTCAATCCCATCGTTAAAGAAACGGCTTGCTCTTTCCGGGTATTATCCATGTTATCCAACTCATCAAGATAATTATAACGCCAATTTTTATATCCCTGCCCTTCTTTTTCATTCACAAATTCCTCATTGTAACGATAATAATCAACCCGGTTACCGTTATCATCCACAAGTTGGTTATAAGGCATTAAAGGTAATATTCCCAGAGAAGGCTGCATGGCGGAAAGTCCAAGACCATTATTTTTAATATTGATCAAGGAAGCCCGCACCCCTGTTCTCAATGTAGCCCAATTCAGTAATTTAAAATTCAAATTAGAGGTCAACGTGAAACGATCTCCCTGTTCTCCTTTCGTGCTAGATTGCTCATTAGCGTAAGAAGCCGACAGAAAATAAGACGTCTGATCCGACGCACCACTAAATGACAGGTTATATTGTTGAGAAAAAGCGGGTTGCAACAGATATTTTTTCACATCCCGATAAGCCTTGCGACTTGCTAATTCATCGAGTAATGCATCGGCATCTGCTTGGCTGATCTGCCCTTCTTTAGCATCCAATAATATTTTGGCAGCATCAGAAATTGCATATCCCGCACTATATGGAGAATTTACAGGACGAGTAATATATCCTTTATCTACCATTTCCCGTTCGTAATCAATCATTTCAGCAGAATTCATTACAGGCAATGAATTAAAACGAGGAGCGGCAGAAGTCATAATATTCATTCCAAAACTCACGGCAGTTCCCGGTTTACCTGATTTTTTCCCTTTTTTCGTCTCTATCACAATCACGCCGTTGGCAGCCCGGGCTCCCCAAATTGAAGCAGCAGCCGCATCCTTCAAAAAGGTGATTGATTCTACATCGTTAGGATTTAAATTCTTCATTTCCAAATCCGTCGGGAATCCGTCAACAACGAGTAACGGACGAGCCATTGCATCCGTAAAACTACTCTTACCACGGATATTCATGGAAATATTATTTTGTTCCTCCAGTTGTCCATCAGTACGGTTAGAACCATACAAAAAAGTCATATCTGAATTCTTGATATCCACGTAAACTCCCGGGACAACTCCTTCCAAACGATTTAACACATTCGGGCTAGGACGTTTTTCCAATTCCTTCGCGGTAACCACGCCAAACGATCCCGTGGCACGCTCTTTAGGCAAATGGGTATACCCCGTTGAAACAACAACAACCTCATCCAATGCTTCCGTGGCTTCCTTCATTTTGATATTTAAAGGGGTGTCATTATGAATTGCCACGGTTTGCATTTCGAAACCGACCATCGAGAAAAGCAAGGAATCACCCCGCGAACAAATCGCCGTGAACTTCCCTTCCACGTCTGACACGAATCCAAGTGTTGTTCCCTTAATAATGACATTCACACCCGGAAGAGGTTGTCCTTGTTGATCCGTGATCTTACCTGTCACCGTAAGTTTGTTCCCTTGCTGTTGGTTTGTTGGTTTCACGGGACTAACAACCACCGTGTTGTCCATGATCAAGAAGGTAAGTCCTGAATTCTTCAAACAATACTCCAAAACGGTTTTTACATCCGTATTCGTGAAATCAGGATTCAATCCTGTAATATTACCCACTTTTGCATCATTATACAAAAAGGTAAGATCCGTTTGCTTTTGAATTTCTTTAGCAATCTGGATAAATGAACTATTCTTCATTTTCACAGTGACATTCTGAGCCACTGCCGTGAATGACGAAAACAATAATAAAACGATCGTCATTCTCCTCATTAATCGGTTCTTTATTAGCCATAAATCTCCTAGAAGAGACTTATTTCGGTTCTTCTTCATAATGTAATTAATTTAGTTAGTTTTACACACTTACCTCTCCCCTCGTGGCCATCGAGGGGTTCACTCTGTAGTTATATATACATCATTTCCATGTAATTCAAATCGCACATCTCCCGTCATCTGCAACATGTTCATCACTTGGGAGAAATCACCATATCGTTTCAAATTTCCCGATAAAGAAATTCGCTTCGCCCCCTCATCCCGGAATATCACACGAATATCGTACCAGCGTTCCAATGTTCTCATTATATTCTCCAACGGTTCCTGCTCAAACACGAAGCGCCCGTCCTTCCAACTTGTAAAAGTCTTTACCTCAACCTCCTTCTTTACCATTTCTCCCGATAACGCCTTCACCTCTGCTTGCTCTCCCGGTTTCAACAGCATTGAACTACCGGGACTGTAAATCCGCACGGATCCTTCTGCAAGAGTGGTTTGCGATTGTTTTTCTTCCGGATAGGCCCGGATATTGAAAGACGTTCCCAACACCGTTACCGATGAACTCATGAACTGCACGGTAAAAGGTTTCTTCGCGTCTTTTGCCACTTCAAAATAGGCCTCGCCTTGTATGAAAACCCGTCGTTCCTTTGTCCCGAAAACCACCGGATACTGGATAGAAGTTTCCGAGTTCAACCATACTCTTGTTCCATCTGAAAGCGTCAAGCAAAACTCTCCACCACGAGGAATATCCAATTTATTGTAAACTACCGCTTCACTTTCTCCCCCATCGGCATATGTTATCCCTGATCCCGAAGCACTAATTTGTGTTCCATCCGTGATAATCGTACTATCTGTGGTTTCCTTGCCCAAAGGAATCATTTGCCCGTTCGCCAGTGTCAACACGGCTTTACTCGTTCCCGGAAGGATATTTGAAGCCAAGGAAGGACGCAACGTTTGTTCTTCCTCTCGATTCAACCCGACATATAGAACAACGGCCATCACAAATGGCAAAGCAACGGCAGCTACCCGAGCCATGCTTATCAAGAATCTTCTTTTACGACGTCGCTGGTACTTCTTTTGCAAGAAACGTCCGTAGGCCACCCGGTAATCATACGTTTCCAACTTCTCCATCCCAACCGTGTAAAAGTCCTCCGAAATCATTCGTTGAAAGGCATGTTCATTCTCCTCAGAAACTTTTCGCCAATCAGACAATAGCTTTTCCTCTGATTCTGAAAGTTTTCCTTTCAAACTCTTTTGAATAATTCGCGCTATTTCAAATGCTTCTTTCATCTTGATTTCTTTTACGACCTAAAAACAATCAAGTATAAAAAAAGTGTCACTTGAATGACACTTTCTTGTAAATTTAACAATTCGACAGGAACAAAAGGATAGCCGTTATATCTCCTAACCGGTTCTTCAACAATTGTTTTCCCCGCTTTTTGTGTGACTTTACCGAATCTATGGAGAGATTCAATTTCTCCGCGATCTCTGCATTATCGAAACCTTCCATCACCAACTGAAATACTTGTCCCGTCTGTTGCGGCAAATCCAGTATTGCTTCCGACAACAAGGTAAGCAATTCTTGCTCCACGATCTGGTTGAAAAAGAATGTCGTTGTTTCCCGTTCCTTTAAGGAAGACACATATTCCTGCTCGATTCGGGCATGTTTTAAATAATTCAGACATTGATTCTTGGTCGCCAGATACAAGTAGGATTTCAAGGCCACCACAACATCAAAAGTCGGTTTATCCGTATATAGTTTAAAAAATATCTCTTGCACAATATCTTCCGCCACGTCCGGATCATCCACGAAATTGGTTGCAAACGCACAAAGTGAGGCGTAATACTTTTCAAACAGGACTTTAAAGGCCCGGTCATCCCCCATCTTCAATCCTTGTAACCATTTTACCTCTTTCTGCTCCGACATATTACTATTGCGTGTAACCAATCATTTAGAATCATGCAAATATATAAAAAAATCAAAATAACACTACTCCTTCACAGAATCATGACGATATACCCGCATCACTCCCGGTATACGTTTCAACCGGGAAATCAATTGTGACAAATGTTCCGTATCACTAACCAATACGGTGATTTGTCCATCAAATAACCCCTCACTCGAGTTAATGGATAATCCTCGTAACGTGATCTTCGGGTCCTTGGCAATCACTTCGGTAATCTTGGTTACCATTCCCGCATCTTCACGTCCCACGATACTCAACACCGTCTGGTAAGAAGTCGTACCGGCGTTAGTCCAAGCAGCCTGCACGATCCGGTATGGATAGCGACGTTGCAAATCAAGAGCATTCTTACATTGGGTCCTATGAATCTTAATCCCTTCACCAATAGAAACGAATCCTAAAATATCATCCCCGAATACCGGATTGCAGCAACGAGCAAACTTGTACACCACGTTATCCACGTTCCGATCGATCAACAACACGTCTTCGCTAATCGGGCGGGACGGGGTAACCTGCACCTCCTCCTTCGCGGTGGCAATCGTACGCTCCTCCTCTTTCGGGCGAGTAATAAACTCCTTGATCTCCGCCATATCCAACTTCTCTTCGGCAATCGCCTGGTAAAGATCGATAGCAAACTTGTATTTATAATGCTGCTGCAAACGATGAATCACTTCATCCGTCAACTCTAACTTCCAATTCTTAAATCGACGAGTCAACATTTCCTTACCCAACGTGGCCTGAGCCCTCGAATCTTCGGTAAGAAACTGACGGATCTTGTTACGGGCCTTTGAAGTCGTGGCAATATTCAACCAATCGGCATTCGGTTGTTGATTGTTCGAGGTCAGGATAGATACTTGATCCCCGTTCTTCAACACGTAGCGCAATGTCTCGTTACGTTGATTTACCTTTCCGCCCACGCAACGGGATCCCACGGCCGTGTGGATAGCGTAAGCAAAATCAAGTAATGTCGCTCCTGCCGGTAACGTTTTCAAATCTCCTGCCGGGGTAAACACGTGTACCTCCTTATCTTGCAGATTAATTTTAATATCGTCCAGCATATCCATCGCCCCGACTTCCGAACTCTCCAGTATCTCCCGTAACTCTGTCAGCCACTCTTCGATGGCCTTGTCGGCCGTTCCCCCTTTATATTTCCAGTGAGCCGCAAATCCCTTTTCTGCAATTTCATCCATCCGTTCCGTTCGAATCTGTACTTCCACCCACCGGTTATTAGGACCGAGTACCGTCGTCTGCAATGATTCGTAACCGTTGGATTTAGGCACTGAAATCCAGTCCCGTAATCGCTGAGGATTAGGCGTGTACTTGTCGGCAACGATTGAATAAGCCCTCCAACAATCAGCCTTTTCCTCCGGTCCCTTACTATCCAATATAAAACGAACCGCAAATATGTCATAGATTTCCTCGAACTCCACCTGCTTTTTCCGCATCTTGTTCAAGATCGAAGCAATTGTCTTGGTACGCCACTTCACCTTGAATTTAATTCCCCGGTTATTGAATTCTTCCACGATGGGGGCGATAAACTCATTGATATATTTTTCCCGGGCTTCTCGTGTTCCCTCCAGCTTTAAAGAAATCTCCTTGTACACCTCCGGCTCCCCGTAACGCAAAGCGAGGTCCTCCATCTCCGATTTGATGTTATACAAACCTAAACGATGGGCAAAAGGGATATAAATATAACTGGTCTCACGAGCTAATTCCCGTTGTTGTTCCGGAAGTAAACTCTCGGCATGTCGCAAGTCATACAATTTTTCCGCCAGAAAAATCAACTGCACCCGTACATCCTCGGCAAAACTCAGCAGTAATTTCCTGAAGTTCTCGGAATCCACCACCCGGTGAGTGGCGTAAATATGGCTTATATCTCGCAAACCGGCTAATATTTGAGCCACTTTTCCTCCAAATACCGTTTTTACCTGTTCTATTTTCAAGGCGCCGGACGCTATTGCCCGGTGTAACATCAAACAAATAATAGAAGTTCTCCCTAACCCGATTTCGGACGTGATAATTAATCCGGTATCCAGTAAACGATGAATATCTTCTTCAGTAACTACTTGAGCATTTGCCTCGCTACTCATTGCCGTATCGAAAGCTTTGCGCACGAGACGAATATCTTCTGCTGAAATCAGATTCTTACATGACTTTAATAAAGATCTATATTTTTGTTGTATCGTAGCGAGTGTCGTTGTTTCTGTCATAACAGGTTAATTTAGTTAAATTCTATTCCTATTAATCATATCAAAAAAAATGCCGTACTTCCCCGATCTGCATTCTATTCAAGATATAATAATAACTTATACGATTTTATTGTGAGATGTTAACTCCTGCATGCAAGAAGGTATATTCACATTCGTAATCCAATGGATAAGGAATTAACTTCCAAGACAAGCACCCATCCATTTCGCCACGGAGACGTATCCGGGACGTTCACGAACGTCTTTGTAACGTCTTTGATTCGTCTTTGATACGTCTTTAATCCCTAAGAACATCGAATATGCCACGGAAGACAAACGTGTATTATCTGGGAAAAGTTTACTTATATTTCGTTGTAAAGTGGTATATGAGTTCCTTATTTTATTATCGGTTTCACGATAATCTCAAAGTTCCGGTTATAATTAAGCAAGTATAATCCCCGATTTTCCAAACCATCCAATCCACTCGCGGGATGAAACCGGAATCGGGTAAATGCCCCGCTTATATCCTTTTCCCGTAACGCATTCAGCGTGTTTCCCCGTTCTGCATCTACCAAAGGAATAAAACACATCACCATATCAAATGCCCGATTTGCCACATTACTCGGTTCCGAATAAAAATAATTCCGATGTTTCGCGGAAAACTTCTTAGCCACGTCACCTTGATAATCCACGTAACTATTCGTCATCATTTTCACATTTAACTTAAAGAGCACTTCCTCGTCAATAGAAGTAAACTTCAACCAATCGGGGAAACCGATTACCGTGATCCGGAACTGATCAGCCAATGCAGACAGTACAGGCAACGTCCGGCTAGCCGCAGCCTCGTTTATCGTTGGAAATAAAATAATATTTTCTACACCCGGCTTCATGATCTTGCGTAATGAATCCAAATGCATTTGAGGGCGCCATTGACAATTTGTCATATCACTCATCCCGTTCTCCTGTAAACGATTCTGTACCAGATTTGTCAAACGACTCTCATCCCCGGCGCGGGCTCCTCCGTCCGGAATGATATTTATCAGATGAGCCTGTGCTCCATTCGCGACAATCCAGTCCGCCATCTCTTCCACTAGAGAAGCCGTAGAGGTATTCAATTGTACGAAATTCGGGAAACGAAGCGAATCGCCTCCCCGCGAAGAAAGCGGGAATATCATCGGAATCGTCCGGTTTCCTAATTGTTCGGCAACTGCCTTATAGGTGTTCGGGTACACGGGACCGATAATTAGATCCGGAGATAACAAATTCAATTCCCCTACCAAACTTTGCACTGTATTGGGATCACGTTCCGTGTCATAGACATGCAATTCGATCGTGTATCCCAGCCGTTTCAAACTATCCACGGCCATCAGCACTCCCTGATAAAATTGTAGGAAAGGTTCTGTACGAGAAGATAAACGCCATCGTTCGTTCCGTATATTTACCCCCAGCGTGTCCACCGGGATTTCCTCCTCGGACAAGGGCAACTTGTTTTCTTTCACGTACAAAGGTAACATAAGAGCAACCTTCACGTGGCGTTGCTCGTGAGCAATATCGGGAACAATAAACAGGGTATCGCCCACCGCCTGCTGCTCCATTCCTTCCAATGAATCCCGGGCTGGCGGGAATGTATTCGGATAACTTTCCTCGTACTTTTCCATCTCTTCACTCCGAACTTGTTGTATTTCTTTCGCCTGACGTTTTTCCCAACGTAATTCAGCTTCCAACACGTTTCGGTCTATCTGCTTCAATGCTAATTTCACGACAGAACCTTCTGCAATGGGTCGACTTACGTCGTACTCCGGATTATCTTTCAGAATCCGTTTCATTTTGATATTAAACTTCCGGGAAAGAGAATATAATGTCTCTTTCGGTTTCATCCGGTGATAATAAAATTTATCATCAATGGATTTAAACGGTTCCACCACAGGAATCCTCAACACCTCCCCGATCGAAAGGGCATTCTCTTTTTTATCATTTAATACTTTCACTTCATCCACAGAGACGCCATAAGCCTTACATATGGAAAAAAGCGTCTCCTTGGCTTTCACCGTATGAAGATAATAGGACTTTCCTTGATACACGATTTTCTCTGTCGATTTCTCTATCTTGATTTCTTGTGCTCCGACATTCGCCGTCAATCCCAGCAACAAGCATACTAAAACGAATCTTACCATCTTTATCACTTCTTATTTTCAAAGCAAAAATAGTAAAATAGTAGTGATAATTGAAAAATCTCTGTTATTTTTGCAAAGTTAAGGTATTTCGATACCGGTAATGCCCGTGTTCAGCAGTGATGAGCACGAAAGTTTATAAACTTACAAACATTATACACTCTATGGGTTTCTTAAAAAAAGGACATATCATCGTGTTATTGATCAACATAGCCATAGCCTGCATCGTGTTGTTCCTGATCGGGTATATCGTGCTGAAGCGATTGGATAAATACACGAATCATGGTTACTATATCACAGTTCCGGAACTCCGGGGATTCACTCCCGACGAGGCGGAATCTTTCGCCAAGGACAAGAATTTGCAAATCCTTGTCATCGATTCGATCTATGACAACCATGCCAAACCGGGAACCATCGTGGAACAATTCCCGTCACCGAATGCCCACGTGAAGAACAACCGGGCCATTCAACTGACCATCAATGCCAATGCTCCGGAAAAAATCATCTTCCCAAACCTTCGTAACGTGGCCTTCCGCCAATCCTTACAACGATTGAAGAACTTGGGTATCAACGTCGGGAGGATCGAATATGCTCCTTCCAATTTCAAAAACCTGGTACTTGATTTTAAATACAAGGGAAATATCATCGAACCCAACAGTTTGATACAAAAGGGAGAAACGGTGGATATCGTACTCGGAAATGGAAATACGTCCAACGACCAGGTAGCTATCCCATTATTAGTGGGAAAAACTCTGGCAGAAGCAAAAGCATTGCTATTACGAGCATTCTTGAATGTAGGAGAAATCTTACCCGACAACACGGTTAAAAGCGGGGCAGACCAATCCACGGCAATTGTATACCAACAAATGCCTGAATTTGAAGAGAACATGACCATGAAGATGGGGGGAGATATCACGCTTTACCTCACAAAAGATAAAGAAAAAATAATGGCATTGGACTCCCTGTCCATTGAGGAGCAACAACCATGATAGAAGAAGAAGTAGAAGATTTGGAAGAACTGGGCGAGGACGAACCGGAACAAGAACAGGAAATGTATGAACATTTCCGTCTGGAAGTTGATCCCGGCCAGAATTTATTACGTATCGACCGATTCTTGGTCGATCGGTTACCCAACGTATCCCGCACTAAAATTCAAGAAGCCGCGGAAGCTCAATGCGTGCTAGTCAATAATAAACCGGTAAAATCCAATTACCGCGTGAAACCCAAAGACATTGTCACCTTAATGCTTCCCCACCCGAAACGGGAAATACGAGTCATTCCGGAAGATATTCCACTAAACATCGTGTACGAAGACGACTATCTGCTGGTCATTAACAAAGAACCGGGCATGGTGGTACATCCTTCCTACGGGCATTACACGGGGACGCTTGTAAACGCTTTGGCATGGCACTTGAAAGGAAATCCGTTATTCAAAGAAAACGACCCCCGTCCCGGACTGGTCCACCGAATAGACAAGGATACTTCCGGACTGCTGGTTATTGCCAAAACGGAAGAAGCAAAAACCAAGCTGGCTTCCCAATTTTTTCATAAAACATCCAGCCGGAAATACGTGGCCGTGTGCTGGGGAAACTTGGAAAATGACAACGGGACAATTATCGGTAATATCGGGAGGAGCATCTCCAACCGGAAAATCATGGGTGTATTCCCGGAAGGAAGCGACTACGGTAAACACGCCGTGACCCACTACCACGTGTTGGAACGCCTGGGGTACGTGAATGTCGTGGAATGCGTGTTGGAGACCGGACGAACCCATCAAATTCGGGCTCATTTCAAATCAATCAGACATCCGCTATTCAATGATCCTGAATACGGCGGCAATGAAATACTGAAAGGCACCACCTTCACAAAGTATAAACAATTCGTGCAGAATTGTTTTGCTCTCTGTCCCCGTCAAGCTTTACATGCCAAGACCCTCGGTTTTGAACATCCGGGAACGGGAGAATGGATGGACTTCAATTCCGAAATACCACAAGACATGCAACAGCTCATTGAAAAATGGCGAGGCTACGTGGCAAACCGGGAATTGGAAGACATGGAATAACCTAGATAAACACGTATTTCAAAATACACAATATCGAGAGTATACATATCGTAAGATTCAACTCTCGATATTTACCTGCTAACAATTTAAGCAACACGTAAGTCAATACTCCCAACACAATCCCCTCGGCAATCGAATAAGTCAAAGGCATCATAATAATCGTCACGAAAGCAGGAAAAGCCTCGGTTATATCATCAAAATGTATTTTCTTCACCGCGTCAAACATAAAACTCCCCACGATCACCAATACCCCGGCCGTAGCAATACCCGGAACCAACAAAAAGAACGGAGCAAAGAACAGAGCGACAATGAACAACCCGCTAACTACAGCGGCTGTCAAACCGGAACGTCCACCCTCGGCAATACCGGCAGTACTTTCAGCGTAAGTCGTGGTAGTTGATGTCCCGAGTAAAGCCCCGACAGTCGTTCCCACTGCATCCGCCATCATCGCAGGATTCAACTTGGGAATACTCCCATCCGGTTTCACCATCCCCACTTTATTTGCCGTACCAACCAATGTTCCCAAAGTATCAAAAATATCCATGAACACGAGCGAGAAAATCGCAATCAACATATTCGGGGACAACAAAGAATGAAAATCCAATTTGAAAAAGACCGGTTCCAGAGAATGAGGCATCGATACTAAAGAAAAGCCTTCCGGTATCCGGGTTATCCCCAAAGGAATACTTAACAACGTGACCGCCACAATCGCGTAAAAAAGAGCCCCTTTCACTCTCCGGGCAACCAACACTCCGCCGATAATAATTCCACCCACGGCCAACAACGTTGATGGAGTAAACTCGCCCAAAGAAACAAATGTGACAGGATCAGCCACGATCAACCCCGCCTTTTGTAATCCTAAAAAGGCAATAAACAAACCAATTCCCACGGACATGGCGTGTCTCAAGGTTTCGGGAATAGCATTCACGATCAATTCTCGTATATTAAACGCGGTCAACAGGATAAACACTACCCCCTCGACAAAAACAGCCGCCAAGGCACTCTCCCAAGAATATCCCATACCCTGCACCAACGTGAAAGCAAAAAAAGCGTTCAATCCCATACCCGGAGCCAAAGCGAAAGGTAATTTTGCCAAAATAGCCATCAGCAGCGTGGCAATAGATGCCGCCAAAGCCGTGGCCGTGAACACAGCCCCCCGATCCATCGATGCCGCCGAAAGAATATCCGGATTCACAGCAAGAATATACGACATCGTTAAAAAAGTAGTGATCCCAGCCATGACCTCGGTCTTCACCTTCATCACACTGGGATCAAATCCAAAAAGTTTTTTTAATATCATCTCAATTCAAGATAAAACAAAGTCTTCATTACACGTTAAAGCGGAAGTTCATCATATCCCCGTCCTGCACCACATACTCCTTTCCTTCCACAGACATTTTCCCGGCTTCCTTACATTTCGCCTCAGACCCCAAAGCAATAAAATCTTCGTATTTGATCACTTCTGCACGGATAAAACCTTTCTCGAAATCCGTGTGGATAATCCCCGCGGTCTGTGGGGCTTTCATCCCGTTCTTGAAAGTCCATGCTCTCACTTCCTTCGGTCCTGCCGTGAAATAAGTACGCAAATTCAATAACTTGTAAGCCGTACGAATCAATTTATTCACCCCGGCTTCCTCCAGTCCCAGATCCTGCAAGAACAACTGTTTCTCCTCGTACGTATCCAGTTCTGCAATATCCGCCTCGATGGCAGCACCGATCACCAACACTTCTGCCCCCTCGTCCTTCACGGCTTCCCGAACGGCATCCACGTATTTGTTTCCCGTCACGACGGAAGCCTCGTCCACGTTACAAACATACAAAATCGGTTTATTCGTCAGCAACATCAACTCCTTCGCTGCCTCCTGCTGCAAATCGTTCAATTGCACGGAACGAGCAGATTTCCCCTGCACCAACGCATCCTTATATAAGTGCAACACCTCGACCAAACGTTTCGCCTTTGCATCTCCTCCGGTCTGGGCTTTCTTTTCCTCTTTTGCCAAACGGTTTTCCACCGTTTCCAAGTCTTTTAACTGCAACTCGGTATCAATCGTCTCCTTGTCACGAATCGGATCAACATTACCATCCACGTGCACGATATTATTATCGTCAAAACAACGCAACACGTGAATAATTGCATCCGTTTCCCGGATATTGGATAAAAATTTATTTCCCAACCCTTCACCTTTGCTGGCGCCTTTCACTAATCCGGCAATATCCACAATCTCCACCACGGCTGGTACCACGTTTTGAGGTTGTACCAGCTCGACCAATTTATTCAGTCGTTCATCCGGCACGGTAATCACCCCCACGTTCGGCTCTATCGTACAAAAAGGGAAATTTGCCGATTGTGCCTTCGCATTGCTCAAACAATTAAATAATGTCGATTTTCCCACGTTTGGTAAACCAACTATTCCACATTGTAAACCCATTCTATTTTGTCATTTTAATTATTACCTAACCCGCCAGCACACCACTCCCGTGGAATGCATTTTTTTCAGCCGACAAAGATAGCGATTCTTTTTAATAATACATATTTTACGAATATTGCTTATGTTACCTTGTCGTGATATGAAAACAACCTTGTTTAAACTCGTAACGAACATAGCATTTCTTTTGCAAACGCAAATCCTGTAACACTTCCGCCAACACGCTTTTCAACTTTTCTTCCGGGGCTTCTTTACGCCCGTCTTTCTTAAAACGTGTATACGCCACGTCAAAAGTTGTCCCGTACACGTGAGCGGAATTAGCACTGGCATTTCCATTACTCTTTCGCAAATCCTTCACGCTGGATCCCGTGCGCAACACACTTGTCACGACAATACTATGGGAAGGCAATCCTTTCTGATACAGGGAATCTTTAAAATTTCGAGCTATATCAGCCAATAAATCACAGGCCTCCGGGACAAGATAAGGCTCCGAATGTGTTAATTTATCTACCTGGAATAATTTACAGGATTTAATCTCTTTTAAATTCCGATCTGCCTTACTCAAATCCTCCGACGATTTCAACGGAGTAATTCCCAACCGCTTGGCAGATGACAGATGCCTGTCATTTAGATCGTTAAAAGTTCTCTGGTAATTTTTAAAATAAACAAAAGGCTTTTTACTCTTTTCATTTTCCTTACAAGCCCCGACCCATATCAACAACACGCACACTACCGTATAATACCACACCGTTCTTCTCATCTATCTATTCATTTTTCACTGGTTCCACATGCACGGCCACGTGAGTATGTGATCCGTATTTAGCCCTCAAACGATTCTCAATACCGGTAGCGACCCCATGAGCCTCCCGAACGGTCATATCCGGCTGTAAGCGGATATGCACTTCTATAGCGAAATCATTACCGATACGACGAGTTTTCAAATTATGAGGATCCTTTATTTGCGGGTCTTCATCTATTATCGCAATTATTTCCCTTTCAATCTCCTCCGGCAAAGATCGTTCCAATAAATCATTCAAACAAGGAATCAAAAGCCGGATGGACACTTTTACGATGAAAATACTCACGATAACGGCTGCTATCGGGTCAAGTACCCGCCAGTCTTTCCCTAGAAAAATAGCCCCGGCAATCCCCAAAGCAGTACCGATAGACGAGAAAGCATCCGAACGATGATGCCAAGCATTTGCCACAACAGCTTGGCTTTGCACCTTATGCCCCACGATAACCGAATAACGGTAAAGGACTTCTTTCACCACGATCGAAACAAGAGCTGCTATCAAAGCTATTAAATCGGGAGCACCTAATTCTTCTCCTCGATAAAAAGCAAGTATCTGATTCAACCCGTTCCAGAAAATCCCTGTCCCGACCATCAACAAAACAATCCCGATAATTGCAGTTGCCAATGTCTCATATTTACCATGCCCGTAATCATGCCCCGCATCTTTGGGTTTGGCAGAAACTTTCACGAAAATCAAGACGATTACATCTGTTACAAAATCGGATAAAGAATGTACTGCATCAGCAATCATGGCACTACTTTTCCCTAATGTTCCCGCAACAAACTTGAACACCAACAAAAAGAAATTGGCAATTGAACCAACAATTGTAACCCTATATATTTGCTTTTCCCGGCTTTCCATCGATAATAGCTAAATGTTTGCAAAGTTACAAGAATTAATGTAATTTTACTGCAGGATTTTAGAACATTTCAAATGTTTAAACATACAAAAATTCAAATTACAAAACGAATCAAAACATGAAACTTTTAGATGAATTCAAAGCTTTTGCCCTGAAAGGGAATGTGGTAGACATGGCTGTCGGTATCATTATCGGTGGTGCATTCGGAAAAATCGTATCATCACTGGTCAGTGACATCATCATGCCTCCTATCGGAATGCTTATCGGTGGTATGAATTTCACCAATTTACATATCGTACTGCAAAAAGCCCACATGAACGAGGCCACAGGCAAAATGGTCGAAGCTGTCACGCTCAACTACGGTAATTTTATACAAACCACAATCGACTTTTTGATTATTGCCTTCTCCATCTTTATCGCGATCAAATTCATGAATAAATTGAGATTCAAGAAAGAAGAGGCCCCGGCTCCTGCTGCTCCTCCTGCCCCATCAAAAGAAGAAATTCTATTGACAGAAATTCGGGATATCTTAAAAGACAAACACTGATACAATTTACGATTTAAGATTTACGATTTATGATTTAAAAGAAAGGTAAGTTGTATCATTAACCTCTAAAATCATAAATCGTAAATCACAAATCGTAAATCCACTACCGAATTTCCCCTATCTTGCATACCTCAATAAACGAAGCACCTTTACCATGCCCGAAACTTCCCCCGACAACCACCACGTAGTCATCCGCCTTAATACCATTTTGCATTAACATCTCCGGAAGATCATTCATAAACTCATCCCGGGACATCGGCTTCTCTGTATAATAAGGATACACCCCGAACGAGAGCGCCAGTTCACGCATGACCCGTTCATTATAGCACCGGGCATAAACCGGTAGATCACTTCGAAAAGCAGACAAATAACGGGCCGTACGTCCGGAAAGCGTGTCAACCACGATCGCCTTAATTGGCAACATCAATGCTGTTTTGACAGCAGAACGAGCCAACGCTGCCGTAATCTCGTTATTTATACGCACCAAACTTCTCCCCGCATCCGGAGGGACTGTTCCCTCGTTCTCCTCTGCCACTTCACGCATCACGTTTACCGCCTCCTCAGGATATGCACCGTAAGCCGTCTCCCCGCTCAACATGATCGCATCCGTTCCCATGTAAATCGCATTCGCAATATCACTGATCTCCGCACGAGTCGGTCTGGGATGCTCAATCATCGTGTGCAACATCTGTGTGGCAATAATCACGGGCTTCTTACTTTCAATACATTTCTTAACAATATATCGTTGAATCTTAGGGATTTTTTCCGCCTCGATCTCGATTCCCAAATCACCGCGGGCAACCATCACCCCGTAAGCATAATCCAAAATCTCGTCAATATTATCCACTCCCTCCTGATTCTCAATCTTGGCAATAACCTTGATTTTACTTCCCCGGGCATCCAAAATAGCCTGTATCGCCATAACATCCTCCTTATTACGTACGAATGAATGAGCTATAAAATCCAAATTGTTATCTATCGCGAAATCAATAAACGCCCGGTCTTTACCACTCAATGATTCCAACTTTAAAGAAGCTCCCGGCACATTCACGCTCTTACGATTCTTAATAACAGCCTCGTTTGTCACCATCATTTCCAGATAATGATCCTTCTTCTCAACAACGACCAACTCCACGTCCCCATCGTCCACCAACACCTTGTCACCAACCTTTATATCTTCTGCAAAATAAGGGTACGACACGTGTATCAATTTCCCATCCATCTTCAACTCCGGATCACCCGTCAGATAAACCGTTTCTCCCCGATCCACGTGCATCGGTTCATCCATAAGCATGGTTCTCACTTCCGGTCCTTTCGTATCTATCAAGATGGCTATATTATCCGAAACTTTTCGAACATTCTCCACTACCTTCAACGCCTGCTCCATATCCTGATGAGCTGTATTCAACCGCACCACGTTCATCCCGGCACGATATAACTTCTCTAAAAACTCTACCTCACATCTTTTATCAGATATGGTAGCCACAATCTTAGTCTTCTTCATATCATTAATAATAATCGTTATTTTTCGCGTATTTTCCCAACTTGTAACCTGTAACGCGGGAATCCGTTCACATAAAAGCTTGTAATGCAAGCTCATAAGATTTCAACCCAAAACCGGCAATTACTCCCCGGCAAACAGGTGTCAAGAAAGAAACATGACGGAACGCTTCCCGCTTTGCCGTGTTAGAAATATGCACCTCGATCACGGGACAAGGGACTGCCGAGATAGCATCCGCAAGCGCGATCGAAGTATGCGTGTAGGCCCCTGCATTCAAAATGATCCCATCATAGGAGAATCCCACCTCATGAATTTTATTGATAAGCTCCCCCTCCACGTTCGACTGGTAATACTCAATCTCTACCATCGTGTAAAAATCTCTCAACCCCGACAGGTAATCCTCGAAAGAGGTCTCCCCGTAAATATTTTTTTCCCTGATTCCCAAAAGATTAAGATTGGGACCGTTTAAAATCAATATCTTCATATTCTCCGTTTTTACTGAATACAAAATTAACAAAAAAAACAATGAGACCGGACATTTTAACCCGGATTTAGGCATTAAATTTCGATTACAAGACTTAATAATAAAAATTATGAGTGTTAAACTTGACAAAACTGTTACAACTCAAAGAAAAAACTCATACCTTTATCTGGCAAAATCTATCAAAATACTCTTGAGATAGGTTTAAAGTGGTGAATTAGAATTTGTAGTATTTATTTTGTAACATAGCTAAAAATGATTTGGAACGAAGCGATAGACAGTTTTCGGACTTATTTGGTTTTAGAAAAATCACTATCAACCAACTCGGTAGAAGCTTATTTGAATGACATCAGAAAGCTGGGGGCCTATTGTGAACAACGGACACCCTCATTGACTCCCAAAGAAGTGTCCTATGACGTATTAAACGAGTATATCTCCGCCCTCAAAGACACCGGGGTTACCCCTCGTACTCAAGCTAGAAGCATCTCCAGCATCAAATCTTTTTTCAAGTATTTGTTATATGATGGAGCTATCGGACATAACCCGGCAAACTCACTTGATGCACCAAAAATAGGAAGAAACCTTCCCAGCGTCCTTAGCGTCGAAGAAATTGAAGCCATGATTAATGCTGTGGATCTGACCAAACAAGAAGGACAACGTAACAAAGCAATCCTCGAAACATTATATTCTTGCGGTTTACGCGTATCCGAACTTGTCAACTTGAAGTTATCACAAATTAACTTCCGGACAGGATACATCAAAATCAACGGAAAAGGAAACAAGGAACGGATTGTTCCACTGGGAGCGAAAGCAAAAGACGAAATCCGTTGCTATTTGAAAAAAGATCGTGATAGGATGAAAAAAGCAAGAGGATTCGAGGACATTCTCTTTTTAAACAAGATGGGGAAATCTCTTTCCCGCGTAATGATATTCAACATCATCAAGGAAGCAGCACTCCGTGCCGGCTTGAATAAAGTAGTATCACCACACACCTTCCGCCACTCATTTGCTTCACACCTGGTAAACGGAGGAGCAGACATTCGCACAGTTCAAGATATGCTGGGACACGAATCTATCTTGACAACGGAAATTTACACACACCTGGATAACTCGTACCTTAGGGATACCATCACAAATTTTCACCCCAGAGCAAAGAAATCCCGCAAATGATCCTTATATTTGTATCCAGTATTCAAAAGTATTGGATACAAATACACGAAAACACATGGAAAACAAACAAGATATATTAAAACAGTTGTCCAGCAACGACATGGACGTCGTTAGAGGAGCTATCGAACAAATAAAACAAGAAGGAGACATTTCCATCGCCCCCGAATTGCTGGATATTTTGCTACAAAGTCAGGATCCGAACATGATTACCAACCTCACGGCCTTACTCTCGGACGTGAAAGAATCCGACTTCAAAACGGTCTTGATGGATAAATTGATCAACGCCCCCGATCGTAGCGGTAAAGCCAATTTATTGCGCATCTGTTGGGAATCAGCTATCGATTTTTCAGAATACCTGGACGTGTTCGTTGATATGCTATTACATGAAGACTTTATCACGGCACTAGAAGCATCCACTGTCATTGAAAACTTACACGGCAACATCCCGGAAGAAAAAATTCACATAGCCATCCAGCGCTTAAAATCCGAAAGCAATGAAAGCAACGCCTTCTTATTGGAAGGTACCATCCCTCACCTAGAAGAGATGCTTCTCAAGGAAGAAGAAGAAGAGGAAGAAGAACATCATCACGATCACGGGCACGATTGTAGTTGCCATTGCCATGACTAGTTATCAATTATCAATAAAGCCACTCTTTCACCTGTCCAACTTTCTCATCCAAAGGCATATTCCCATCTAACCACTTAATGTCAAATCCATCCCGTTCCATTTTACGAAACCATGTCATTTGACGTTTGGCAAACTGATGGATGGCAATATTTAATTGTTCCACCATATCGTCATACTTCAACTCTCCGGTCAAATACAAGGTCAAATATTTGTACTCCAACCCGTAATAGATCAGATCTTCCGGCTTTATCCCCTTATCAAGCAATCCCTTCACTTCATCAACCATACCCGCTTGTAAACGAGTGTGCAAACGTTCGGTAATTCGCTTCCTACGAGTTTCCCGATCAAACAACACGCCAACAATCAACGACTTTACTTCCGGGAACTCCCCCTCCTCCGGTTCATGAGTTTTATAATACTCGGCAATCTCGATAGCCCGAATAGCTCGCTTCACCGTGTCCGTATCCGTGGTATTATGCAACGAACGATAAGAAGCCAATATACCCGATAACTCTGTCAAAGACTTATGAGCCAACTGCTCCCGTAACTCGGGATTCTCCGGAACAGGAGTCATCCGGTAAGCTTTTAGGATAGACTCCACGTACAAACCGCTTCCCCCACACAAAACAGGAAAAACACCTCTGCGTTCGCAATCCCTCCACACTTTTAAAAACTCCTGTTGGTACATGAACAGATTAAAACGAAACCCGGCATCAGCAATATCAATCAAATGATAAGGCACACGTCTCCCCTCGTAAACATATTCGTCCAAATCTTTCCCCGTGCCAAGATCCATTCCACGATAAATTTGTCTCGAATCGGCTGAAATAATCTCTCCTTTCAGTTCCGCGGCCAAACGTACCGCTAAAGAGGTCTTCCCTGTGGCCGTAGCCCCCAAAATGGTCAGTAAATTATACATGAATATTGCTCTATGATGATACCTGTTTTTATCTCTCCCGACAAAGATAGCTTTAAAAGTGGCAAGATTCATCTCCCCTCCGATTTTTTTCTCTGAGTTAATACCAACTAATGCCAAAAAGTGTTATATTTGAAAGCGACAAATAATACTACTTATTAAAAAATTATAAAACAGCAACTATGATAAATGATGACATCATTCGCTTAAGAGCTTTAGAACCTGAAGACTTGGAATGCCTGTATAAATGGGAAAACGATATGGATCTGTGGGAAGTCAGCGACACGCTTACCCCTTTCTCCCTGTTTACGTTAAAGAAATACATCGAAACTTGTCATCTGGATATATATACCACCAAACAACTCCGCTTAATGATTGAAAGAGTGGATACGAACGAGCGGATTGGACTAGTTGACCTCTATGATTTCGACCCGTACCATCAGCGTGCCGGTATCGGAATTATGATCCACAATACGGAAAATCAAAAACAGGGCTACGCGACAGCCGCCATTCGCCTGATGATCGACTACTGTTTCGAAACATTGGGACTAAACCAGATTTACAGTAGCGTACCCAGTGGCAACATTGGCAGCCGCAAACTCTTCGAAAAACTTGGTTTCGTGCAGACCGGATACCGAAAAAATTGGCTCCGACGAGGAAATGGCTGGGA
Organism: Butyricimonas faecalis; assembly: GCF_003991565.1. Classification (NCBI taxonomy): domain Bacteria; kingdom Pseudomonadati; phylum Bacteroidota; class Bacteroidia; order Bacteroidales; family Odoribacteraceae; genus Butyricimonas; species Butyricimonas faecalis. The sequence goes on from NZ_CP032819.1 coordinate 1,623,491, forward strand.
AGACATTGTATATTTCCAACTACTAAATCAATAAACCAAATCAAGGCTGTCAAAAGTAAATAGACAGCCTTTTTTCTTCATTTTAGAAGGTTGTCCAAAAAGTTTATTAAACCCAAACGATTATGAAACACTCGTTATTACTAGTTTGTCTATTCTCAGGATTCTTGACGAAAGCTGCTATTCCGGAAAAAACAATTCAAGCCACCATTACCGACATTCAGGCAAAAGGAGTTACTAACACCATCGCCATCGAAACCGGGGTACGACAAGTCGCTCATCTTTGGCAACCACAAGATGGCACAGACTCCGAATTCCAAGAATTTTGCGTGAAAAACTACATCACCACTCCCGAACAAAAACAACAAGTATTCCAAAAAGTAAGTCATTACTTCGAAGCCCTATGGGGACATTTTAATGAAATCACGCTTCAACTTCAATTAAACCTGCACCAAGACAACGGTCCTCTTCATGACATCGATCCCATGTTCGGTGCTTATAGCCCCGGCTCTCATTTGATCAACGATCTTTACAACAATAAAATCGGCTTTATCATTGCCCTCAACTTCCCGGAAGTACCTTTACAGGACAAGGAAAAACTAGGCTCCGACCGCATGGCTTGGGCCTATGCCCGTCTTGGTGATGTATTCACCCAACGGGTTCCGGCAGAACTAATCCAAGCCGGAGTAAAAGCGGAAAGTGATGCCGACGTGTACATTTCAAGCTACAACATCTACATGGGCCACGTGTTAAACGCCAAGGGGCAAAAACTCTTCCCCGAAGACAAAATCTTACTTACCCATTGGAATTTAAGAGACGAAATCAAGGCCAACTACAACAAAGGAAAAGAAGGCTTGTCCAAGCAACGCACGGTTTATGAAGTCATGAAACGGATTATCTCGCAGGAAATTCCCGTGCAAGTCATCAATTCCGGAACTTACGACTGGAATCCTTACACCAACACGCTCACCCAAAACGGACAAACCGCAACGGGAACCCCGGAGGCGACAGAACGCTATCAACGTATGTTGAATAACTTCCACGCCATGAAAGCCATCGATCCTTACACCGGTAAAAATTTCATTGAAAGGAAATTTTCGGGAGAAATGGAAGTATCGGTAGAAGATGTAAAAACTCTCTTCACCCAATTTCTCTCTTCACCGGAGCTGAAAGAGGTCGGTAAGATCATCTCCAAACGCCTGGGCCGAAAACTGGAAGCTTATGACATTTGGTACGATGGATTCAAACCCCGCAGCAACCTGGATGAAACCAAACTGGACACACAAATTCAAAAACTTTACCCCACTGCCGAAGCTTTTAAGGCAGGACTTCCTTCCTTGCTCGTGCATTTAGGGTTCACCCCCGAAAGAGCAAACGAAATTTGCGATAAAATAGCCGTGGATGCAGCCAGGGGTTCAGGACACGCGTGGGGAGCCGCCATGAAAGGCCAACAATCACACCTCCGCACTAGAATCCCGGCAGAAGGTATGAATTACAAGGGATACAACATTGCCGTCCATGAATTCGGCCATAACGTGGAACAAACCATTTCCATGTACAACGTCGACAACTTCATGATGGCAGGAGTCCCCAATACCGCCTTTACCGAAGCCCTCGCTTTCGTGTTCCAAAAACGGGATCTGCAATTACTGGGCATCGAAAACCATGATCCGGAAAAAGACAACATGGACATTCTTGATAAATTCTGGAGTCTATACGAAATCATGGGTGTATCCATGCTTGACATCTCCATCTGGGAATGGTTGTACGCGAACCCGAATGCGACAGCCGAGCAGCTAAAAGAAGCCACAATCAACTTATCAAAAGAAATATGGAATAAATATTACGCTCCTGTTTTTGGCAAAAAAGACGAAACGGTTTTAGCCATCTATTCTCACATGATCAGCTATCCGCTATACTTGTCAGCGTATGCATTCGGTCAAATCATCGAATTCCAACTGGAAGACTATCTTAACGGCAAGAATTTCGCTCAAGAAGTCGATCGCATTTACCGTCTGGGACGTTTAACTCCAAACGAGTGGATGATACAAGCCACGGGCAATGACCTCAGCGTGGAACCCATGATACATGCTTTACAAAAAGTAATTAAAAAATAATTTCCTCTATAACCAGAGGAGGGAGAGAGTTAGAAATATAACAACAGCCGATGGAACTAAAAGTAACCATCGGCTGTTGTTATATTTCACCCTCATTTATTTTTCTTTCTCGGCGATCATCAATTTATCGTTCTCCTTATCATACCCCACATCCAACTCCGTTCCCTCTGCGACTCCTTTGATAATCACCTCTGCCAACTCATCCTCCAGATACTTCTGGATAGCTCGTTTCAGCGGACGGGCACCATACTGCGGATCATACCCTTTCTCGATGATGAAATCTTTCGCCTCTTTCGAGATCGTAATCACCAAACCGAGATCGTTCACCCGTTTAAACAGACTCTTCAACTCGATATCGATAATCTTATAGATATCCTCTTTCGTCAAAGGATTAAACATGATAATATCATCAATACGATTCAAGAACTCCGGCGAGAAAGCATTCTTCAACGCTTTCTGAACAACACCCCTGGCGTACTCGCTATTTCCCTCCATATTCTGAGAACCGAAACCGATTCCCCGACCGAAATCTTTCAACTGACGGCTACCGATATTGGATGTCATAATCACGATCGTATTTTTGAAATCTACTTTCCGTCCCAAACTATCGGTCAACTGCCCGTCATCCAACAACTGTAACAGAATATTGAACACATCCGGGTGAGCCTTTTCGATCTCGTCCAGCAACACCACAGAATACGGTTTACGACGTACTTTCTCGGTCAACTGCCCACCTTCCTCGTATCCCACGTATCCCGGAGGTGCACCCACCAGTCGGGACACGGCGAATTTTTCCATGTACTCACTCATATCTATCCGGATCAACGCATCCTCGGTATCAAACAAGTAACGGGCCAGCACCTTGGCCAACTGCGTCTTCCCGACACCTGTCGGTCCCAAGAAAATAAATGAACCGATCGGACGATTCGGATCTTTCAACCCGGCACGGTTTCGGTGTATCGCCTTCACGATCTTCTCTATCGCTTCCTGCTGCCCGACAACACTCTCGCTCAATTCATCATGCATCTGCAACAACTTCATTCCCTCGGTCTTGGCAATACGTTTCACCGGAACCCCGGTCATCATAGCCACCACCTCGGCAATATGCTCTTCGGTCACGGTCACCCGGTTCTCCTGCAAATCCCGTTCCCAATTTACCTTCTCTTCTTCCAACTGCTTCAACAACTGTCGTTCCTTATCCCGGAAAGCAGCCGCCACCTCAAAGTTCTGTTGTTTCACGGCCTCCTTCTTCTTCTCCTTCACCTCTTCCACGTCCTTCTCCAACTGCTCGATAATAGGTGGTACATTTATATTGGATATATGCACTCTCGACCCCGCCTCATCCAAGGCATCAATCGCCTTATCCGGCAAAGCCCGATCGGAAATATAACGGGTTGTCAGTTTTACACAGGCCTTGATCGCCTCGTCCGTGTAACGCACGTTATGGTGATCCTCGTAACGGGACTTAATATTATTCAATATTTCCACCGTCTCGTCAAACGAGGTCGGTTCCACCAGCACCTTCTGGAAACGACGCTCCAAGGCTCCATCCTTCTCTATATTCTGGCGATACTCATCCAACGTCGTTGCCCCGATACATTGAATCTCTCCGCGGGCCAACGCCGGTTTCAACATATTGGCCGCATCCAAGTTACCCCCGGAACTTCCGGCCCCGACAATCGTGTGAATCTCATCGATAAACAAAATGATATTCCGATTCTTTGCCAACTCGGCAAGAATCGCTTTCATCCGTTCCTCGAATTGACCGCGGTACTTCGTTCCCGCCACGATAGAAGCAATATCCAAAGAAATCACTCGCTTGTCAAATAGCACCCGCGACACCTTCTTCTGAACGATACGCAAGGCAAGGCCCTCGGCAATAGCCGATTTACCGACTCCCGGATCCCCGATCAACACCGGGTTATTCTTCTTACGACGGCTCAGAATCTGTGCCAAACGCTCGATCTCCCGATCACGTCCCACGATCGGGTCCAAAGCCCCCTCTTCCGCGGCTTTCGTGATATCATTCCCGAAATTATCCAACACGGGAGTATCGGATTTGGAAGAAACAGGCCCTCCCTGACGATAAGGATTATACATCGAAGATTCATCATCTCCCTCTTCCGGATCATCCCCTTCGTCATTGAACTCGGACTGCATCCGCATCTTCTCTTTTAGCACGGCCTCTTTAAAGATGTCGTAATCTATATTCATAGTTTTAAACAACTTTGTCACAAAACCGGCTTGATTTCTCAATATGGCCAGCATCACATGTTCCGAATCCAGTTCATTATCCCCCAGATCCCACGCCTCGTCGGATACACGCTTCAACACGCTATTCGCCGCTAATGTAAAGTCAAAACTTTCCACTTTATCGGATTTATAACGTTTACCCCCCAGGCGTTGCTCTATCTTATCTTTCACCTCGTAAAAATCCAATCCCAAAGACATCAATATATCAATCGCCCTTCCACTCCTCAACTTCAACAAACCCAAAAACAAATGCTCCGGGTAAATTTTAGAATTTCCCAGTCGCTTTGCTTCCTCGCCTGCCGAAGTCATAATCTGTTTTAGTCGTCTTGTATCTTCTTTTCCCATATTTTCAATGCCGCCCTTCCACGGCTTTACTTGTTACTTTTTATTTATCGTAAAGATAAACGATATACTTCAATATTCAAAATAAGTCCACAAGCATTTACTCCCCTTCAAAACATCCTCCTCCTCATGAACCCATTAACGTGTTAAACTCTTCTTCGGTCAAAATAGTTACATTTAACTTCTGTGCTTTTTGCCATTTACTCCCGGCATTCTCTCCCGCCAGCAGATAAGTCGTCTTGCTAGACACGGAATCACTGACTTTTCCCCCGGCCTTCAAGATCATAGCCTTAAAATGTTCCCGCGGTAACGAAAGAGTTCCCGTGATCACGAAGGTAGTTCCGGCCAACCGATCGGATTCTCCCTCCTCTTCCTGCATTGTTCCGCTAATACCATATTGCAAAAAGCGTTCCATCATCTCCCGGTTCTCCGTTTTTTCAAAATAACGGATCACGCTACCCGCCATCTGCTCCCCGATATCTTCCACCTCCGTCAGCTGCTCAAATGTCGCGTCCATCAACTTCCGGACCTCCTTAAAATGACGGGCCAAATTTCTCGAAGCCGTCTCTCCGATATAGCGAATCCCCAGTGCATTAATGAATTCCGGCAGATTCCTCTGCTTTGATTTCTCGATCCCGGCAATCAAATTATCCACCGATCTTTCCTGTAAACGATACACGCTCAAGGTGTTCATCTTCCGGATCAACTTTTCCTTCCCCTGCAAAAAACGATACACCCGCTCGGCATCCTCACGTGACATTTCGTCAGTCTCCGCGATCTCCTCCAGCGTTGCCGTGTACAGACGGTAAATGTAGTCAAACTTAACCGACAACAACCCCGCCTTATGGAAATCAATTCCGGGTATATCCAGCGCGTAAATCACCACATCCAACGGCAGCATATCCACCTCCCCGGCCTGCTTCAAACGCTCCAGCGGCTCGTTGAACGGCATCCGGAAATACTCCAATATTTTATTGACACTTTTCTCCCGGTCACCGGGGAATTGCAAGCTTCCAACAGCCATCAACTCCTCTTTTGAAGCCCCGGCCAATTTCGCCAAACTACCAAAATGCTCTGCCAAAACATCCGCGTTTTTGGCAGATATATTCTTCATCCCGATCTCAAAAGCGTAAATCACCTTCCCCAACGGAATACTGGTCATCACGTAACTCTCCGGGTAAAGAATCTTTTCCAACCCGATCAACTCCTCTCTCCGAGAGGGCAGTGTATAAATATCCGCGATATCCCGGATAAACCCTTTCGTCAACAACAAATCAATGGTCTCCCCTCCCATACCCTCTATATCCATCGCCTTCCGGCTCACGAAATGTTCCAGTTTCCCGGCAATCTGCGGGGGACAATGATCCTCATTCGGACAATAATGATTTGCCTCTCCCTCATGGCGAATCAACGCGGTGCCACACTCCGGACAACGCGTGATAAACTCGATCTCCGGGGCATCCGCCACCCTCTTTTCCACGTCTACCCCAACGATCTTCGGGATAATCTCTCCCCCTTTCTCCACGTACACCATATCATGCTGATGCAAATCCAACTCTCGAATAATATCCTCGTTATGCAGCGAAGCCCGCTTCACGGTAGTACCCGCGATATGAACCGGTTCCAGATTCGCCACCGGAGTAATCGAACCGGTACGTCCCACCTGGTAATCCACGCTAAGCAATCGCGTTTCCACCCGTTCCGCCTTAAACTTATAAGCCACAGCCCAACGCGGCGATTTCGCCGTGTATCCCAATTGCAATTGTTGCCTGATACTATTCACCTTGATCACGATCCCGTCAATCGGTACCGGAAGATTCTTCCGTTCCACATCCCACTTGTGAATAAAATCTAGAATCTCATCAATATTGTGACACAACTCGATATACGGGGGAACATTAAAACCCCACTCCCTCGCTTTCATCAAATTCCCGTAATGCGTCGGGGTCAACGTGATTTCTCCGGGCACGTAATACAAATAACAATCCAACTGCCGTTTGGCAACAACGGACGAATTCTGCAACTTCAACGTACCCGCCGCCGCATTCCGCGGGTTGGCAAACAAAGCCTCTCCCGCCTCCAGCCGCTCCTCATTCAATCGATTAAACACGGCAAAAGGCATCAGAATCTCCCCCCGAATCTCGAACTCCGCGGGATAATCCTCCCCCTGCATATGCAACGGCACCGTTCGAATAGTCCGTACATTCGTTGTCACGTCATCCCCCCTCACGCCATCACCCCGTGTCACCGCCACCTGCAAATTACCCTCCTCGTAGCGCAGGCTGATAGAAGTCCCGTCATACTTCAACTCGCAGACATACTCCACGTCATCCCCGCCGATACCTTTCCGCACCCGCTCGTCAAAATCCCGGATCTCCTGTTCGCTATACGTGTTCGCCAAGGACATCATGCCATACTTATGCGCCACCTGCACGAACTCATTCGTCGTGTCATTCCCCACCCGCTGTGTCGGTGAATTCGGATCAAACATCTCCGGATGCTCCGCTTCCAACCTTTCCAGCTCGTGCATCAACTCGTCAAACTTCTGATCGGTAACCACCGGCTCATTCTTCACATAGTACAAGTAGTTGTAATACTCCAACAACTTTCTCAACTCAACAATTCTATCCATAACAATTTCAAGCTACAAGTTACAGGCTACAAGTTAAAATTTCAGATGTATTCAGGTCATAACCCGCAATTTGTAACCTGTAACTTGTAACCATGGTAAAAAAGAGATTGAATCTCCTTTTCATCATGTACAAAGATAATCGTTATTGATGGAGATTGTGGGAAAAAATAATTATTTTAGCGGAATAATTTTATAAAAACAAACTACAACACTACACATGAGGCACAAACATACATCGTTATTCTTAAATGCTCTGACAATAGGCATATTGCTTACATTCACTCTCATCACTCCCGGTAAAGCCCAATTTGTTGATCTCGGCCAAGACCCGTGCAGCACCCGCTGGCGACAAATCAAAACGGATAACTTCCAGATCATCTACCCCGACTTCTTCGAAGACAACGCCCAATACCTGGCAAACATCTACGAGAAACTATACGCCCATGCCAACACCCTCGGCATCACTCCCAAAAGGATATCTATGATCGTGCGGGCCAACGGTGGCGTGTCAAACGGAAATGCAAGCTGGGCCCCCAAAAAAAGTGAACTCTACACGGCTCCCCCGCAGGAAGTCAGCGATGCCTGGTTAGAACACCTATGTATCCATGAATTCCGTCACGTCGTGCAATACGACAAAGTAAATCAAAGCTTTACCAAAGCATTATATTACATCTTCGGGGAACAAATCACGATGGCCGTCATCGGGGTATATGTCCCCATGTGGTTTCTCGAAGGAGACGCCACGGTATTCGAGACCTCTGTCGGTAAAGGCGGGCGCGGACGTTCACCCGAATTTCTCAACCAAATGAAAGCCCAGATCACGGAAAAAGGAATATACACCTACTACAAGGCCGTACTCGGCTCTTACAAAGACTTTGTTCCCAACCACTACGCCCTCGGCTACTACATGGTCGGGAACAGCCGTGTTCACTACGGTCCCGCCATCTGGCAGAATGCCCTCACCCGGGTCGGGAAACGCCCGTACGGGATCACGCCTTTCTCCCGCAGCCTCAAACTCACGATGAACGAAAAACGGGACTCCATTTGGTCCTCCCGCCATTTCCAATCTCTTTTCATCAACCCCGACAGCGTGAAACAGGCCAACACCTATTGCGATGCCAAACGAACCCTCTACCGGGACAACTTCAGTGAACTCCAACAAATATGGAAACAGGAGGCCGACCAAGTACCCCACGCTTTCGACACCATCGCGACCGCGAACAAAATATACACGAACTACCACTACCCGACAGCCACCCCGTCCGGCCAAATCATCGCCTACAAAGAAGGACTTGCACAAGAAGGAACTTTCGTTTTCCTACACCCGGACAAAGACGAAATCATCACCCGTACGGGAATCCTGTATGATTACAAATTTGCCTACCAAAACGAAACACTCCTATGGTCCGAGTACAAACACCATCCCCGCTGGGAACACGGGGGCAAAATGGTCCTCGCCAGCTATGACCTACGCCACAAAAAATATCACCGCTACCCCACTCGGCAGAACAGGTACGCCCCCTTTGCCGTAAACGGAAACTGGGGATTCGTAGAAGTTGACAAGGAAGACAACGCCTCCATCGTGATCCTTGACAACACGTTCCAGAAAGAAATATTCCGGGTAAAAGGCTCGGGAGACGAACTATTCGTGCACCCTTCCTACGACGGGAAAAACAATATCGTTACCGTGGTAGTCTCCTCGAAAGGCAAACACCTTGAATCCATCGATATTCAAACCGGCAAGCGTACCCCGATCACCGCCTGCACACCCTACGAAATCGATAACCCGATCACCGTGAACGACCAGATCATATACCGGGGAGCCTTCGACGCCAACAACTCGTTCTACCGGCAAACCCAACCGCGGGAATTCGGGACCAACATACTAAACTCCAAATTCGGACTGCGCTACCCGATCGTTACCCCGAACAAAGATTCACTCTTATTCTCATTCTACACCTCCGACGGGTACAAACCGGGGAAAATTGCCATCAGCCAACTGGAAAACAAACCGATAGACACACGAACCTTCCGCATCGCCGACAGCGTGACACGACAAGAAAACTGGCAATTCAAATTAACCGCCGACTCCACCTATGTCAGCCGAAAATACAACAAAACCTCCCACCTCTTCAACTTCCACAGCTGGGGTCCCATCTTCCCGGATGCCGAAGACGTGGACATTGACTTCGGGGTAGCCGTCAGTTCCCAGAACAAACTAAGCACCCTGTTCCTGACCGCGGGATTCGTGAGAGGAAAAGGGTATGAACACGGCAACTGGCAGGTAAAAGCCACCTACAAAGGATTCTGGCCCACCCTGCAACTGGAATTCAAAAGCGGACGCAACGACGACTTCATGCAAGACTACGCGATAAAAAACATTCTAACCCGGAAAATCGACACGATTCGTACCATTTACAAATCACAACGCACGAAAGGAACCGCCACGGTGCAGTTCCCTTTCAACATCTCCCGGAAAAACTATTCCCGTTACATCCTCCCATACGTGAAATATGAAATTCAAGCCGTACACTCGATAACAGCGAAACATGCCTACCTGTTGAACCACAACCGGTGGTACAGCCTACCTTCCAACACCCCGTACAACTCCGTGCTCGCGAACCCGGATGATGTAAAACTCCAGATCATGCGCTACGGGCTCGTGCTCAGCAACCAAACCCGGATGAGCCAGCGGGACATCTATCCCCGCTGGGGACAACGTCTGGAAATAGGATACACCCACACACCTTTCGACGGCTTGGACTACGGCGACACCCAATGGGCGGATGGACGTTTATACCTTCCCGGATTCTGGAAACATCACTCCTGGACGCTTTATTTTGGTCATCAACTGAAATCCAATAAAACAACCAACTACTACGGAAACCAGATATACTCCCCCCGGGGAGCCTCCCTCTACGGGTACAACCTGTCAACGCTGAAAATCTCCTACGCCTTCCCCTTCTGGTACCCGGATGCCCACGTCGGACCGCTTCTCTACATGAAACGATTCACGGCTGAACCCTTCTTTGACACCGGTTGGGAAAAAAATCGTTATTGGGACAAAACCTACCACTCCTATGGAATCGAAATCTCGGCCGCAACCCATTTCTTCCGTCTCCCGTTCCCCGTAAACATCGGTTTCCGAACCGGATACGAGACGAAAAGTAACTCCATGTTTGTCGACATGCTCTTCTCGGTAGCCTTCACCATTTAATCGATTCAAAATATTCGGATTCCCACAATTTGGAAATCCGAATATTTTGATTACCTTAGGAGCAATCAAAAAACAAACTTATGACTCTCAAGGAAATTGCCGCGTTATCAAATGCCCAAGTAATCCACGAAAACAACCATCTCGACAAAACCATCCGCCACGCCTTCGCTGCCGACCTGATGAGCGATGTACTCCGGTTAGATACCAGCGAGATGATTCTCATCACGGGACTCGCCAACTTACAAGTGATTCGCACGGCAGAAATGTCTGACATCAATTTCATCCTATTTGTTCGAGGAAAACAAGCCACCCCCGATATGGTAGAACTAGCCAAAGAATGCAACATCGCTATCCTACAAAGCAAACAAAGCATGTTCAAAGTTTGCGGACTCCTGTACGAAGCAGGGCTAGAACCCATCTATTAAAAAACAAACACCATGGAATTCAACTATAACATCGAGGGGGGAAACTTTTCTCGTGCCGGAACCGCCTCCAGCGAGGTAAAAAAAATATTGAAACAACTAAACGTCAATCCCGCCGTGCTAAAGCGGATTGTAGTTGCCCTCTACGAAGCAGAGGTAAACGTGGTTGCTCACGCCTATGAAGGCACCATGCAAGTGTCCATCGACCCCGCGGTCATCACCGTGGTCATCAGCGACCGGGGCCCCGGCATTCCGGACATCGACCTCGCCATGCAGGAAGGATACTCCACGGCCTCACCCGAAGTCCGGGAAATGGGATTCGGGGCAGGCATGGGTCTACCGAACATGCAGAAAAACTGCGACAAACTAACCATCGAATCCAAAGTCAACGAGGGAACAAAAGTCACGATGACCACGTTTTTCTAATCGCCACGGGCGATTAGAAAAAGCTAACTGCTAAAAGTTGAAAGTAGGAAATTAAGAAGTGTCAGTCTTGTGCGGCTGGAATCTAAAATCCAAAATCTAAAATCATAAATCGTAAATCATAAATCTAAAATTAATCATGGAACCGTTCTACCACGCGTTAAAAGTCGCCAGTACCGCCTGCATCGGATGCACACACTGCATGAGCCTTTGCCCCACGCAAGCCATCCGCATTAAAGGAGGCTTGGCGACGATAAACAAAAATGCTTGCGTAGACTGTGGCAAATGCCTCAAGTCGTGCCCGCAACATGCCATATACGTGGAACAGGACGATTTCAACCAAATATTCAACTTCAAACACCGGATCATCCTTCTCCCGACAGTCCTTTTCGGACAATTCTCGGAAGAGATCACGGAACAACAAATCTTCGCGGAACTCCACCAGATGGGATTCACCGAGGTAATCGAGGTGGCACAAGCATCGGGCATTCTGGCAAAAGCCATACAACGTCACATGGAAAAGAATTCCCACGAGCGTCCCTTCCTTTCGTCCTTCTGTCCCGCGATCGTCCGGTTGATACAAGTACGATTCCCCTCGCTGATTGACCACATCGTGCCGTTGAAACAAGCCATGGACCTGGCAGCCATCTTTGCCCGCAAAAAATACCTTGACAAAAACATTTTGCCCGATGACGTCGGAATATTCTATGTCACGCCCTGCGCGGCAAAAATAGCGGCTGTAAAAAGCCCGGTGGGAGACGATCAATCCAACATCGACGGGGTTATCAACCTGAATTTCATCTACAACAAAATACAACTGGGCCTCACGCAACACCGGGATCAACCCGTGGAAACGGTAACCGAGCGCACGTATCTCTCCCCCGAATCCATCGCCTGGGACTTGTCGGAAGGGGAAGCCTCCAAATTTGAAGGCCGTTGCCTGGCAATCGACGAAATCCACAACGTGATCGACATCCTCGAAAAAATAGAAAATGACGAACTCACCGACATCGACTTTCTTGAATTGCGAGCCTGCGACCACTCCTGCGCCGGAGGGGCACTCGTCGTGAACAACCGGTTCCTCACCATCGAACGCTTGCGCAAACGGATGCAAGCCAGCAAACACGAACAACAGCCACCCGATTTCGATGACATACAAGAATACGAATCCTACCTCTTCCGACAAAGTAAACTCAGCGGGGAAATCCCGCCGCGCTCCATCGAACAACTCGACGAAAACATGCTTGTTGCCATGGAGAAAATGGAAAAATTAAACCGCATCATGAGCGTTCTCCCGCGTATCGACTGCGGGGCCTGCGGCGCACCGGCCTGCCACACGCTGGCAAGGGATGTCGTTCAAGGAAAAGCGAAACTCAACCAATGCGTGTTCATGCAAAAACTCCTGTGCAACGAAGCCTTGATGACACCGGAAGAATCCCTCGAACTCTCAGAAAAAACGTGGGGATTAAAAAGATTTGGAGAATAAACAAGCAAACAACATATTCACGAAAAAACATAAACTACGAATTATGACAGTACAAGACATTGTTTCCCAACTAAACCTCACGGTATGCTCCGGACAGGAAGGTTTACAACGAGAAGTTAAAGGAGGCTACACGTCCGACCTGCTAAGCGATGTCATGGGACACGCCCAAGAAGGCGATATATGGATCACCCTCCAAACACACAAAAACGTCATGGCCATCGCCTCCCTGAAAGAAATCGCCGCCGTCATTCTGGTGAAAGGACACGTTCCGGAAGAAGACACCCGGGAAGAAAGCAATAACGAAAACATACCCATCCTCACCACCCCGTTACAAACATTCGAGATCACGGGACAACTCTACAAACTACTTCACCCGTAATCGCGAATCTCATGGAAATCCGGGCCGATCTACATATACACACCGTGCTGTCACCTTGCGGAGATCTCGACATGAGTCCCGCGAACATCATCGGCATGGCATTGCAGAAAGGCCTCTCCCTCATCGGGATCTCGGACCACAACTCCACCCGGCAAGCCCCCGTGATCCGCCAACTGGGCGAACAACAGGGGGTACGGGTTCTTTGCGGAACGGAAATCAACACGGCGGAAGAGGTTCACGCCCTCGCGTACTTCCCCACCTTGGAACGCCTTGCCGAATTCCAGTACTTCCTGGATCTCCACCTCCCGGATATAAAAAACAACCCGGACAAATTCGGTTACCAAGTCGTGGTGGACGCTATGGAACAAATCATCTACGAAGAAGAGCGACTACTGATCACGGCCCTGGACGTCGATATAAACACGATAGAACACACCGTTCACGCGCTGGATGGCATCTTCATCCCGGCCCACATCGACAAACCCCGTTTCAGCATCCTCTCGCAACTCGGCTTTGTCCCCAAAGACTTGAAATGCGAAGCGCTTGAACTCAGTCCCCACACGACACGGGAACAATTTCTTCAACAAAACGCCTATTTATCCGGATACAAATTTATCCGTTCTTCCGACGCACATTATGTTGACGACATCGGTAAAGTTTTTTCGATACTCTCGCTACCGGATTTGTCATTCGATTCCATTCGGTCGGCCATCACCGCACACGTCTCCTGATGTCCCATACCGTTATACCCGCGGGATGAGTTCTCCATTTCAGCATCGCATACCTACATTTTCTCGACGATTTTATCAACGATAAACACCCGACTGCTTATCAAAAGTCAGTCTTTTAATAACTACCTCCCCTAACCCCTCCTTGCTCAGGAGGGGAAACCGCTTGGTAATCAACCCTCCCCCTATGTAAGGGGGAGTTGGAGGGGGTAGCTTGTTGATAGGAATAAAACTTGTTAGATAGTCCCGTTGAATTACTCTCCTACTTTGCTTAAAAATAAGTTTTTTGACACACCCCACACACGTGAATTCAAGCTCAACATCAATTAAGCCTGAATTAATGTAAAATAAAGCTATCAAAATGCAATCATATAGCCATCATGTAGCGACCCGCTCCCATTCCCCTCCCATTCCGCTCCTATTCCCCTCCCATTAAAATATGAAATTATTGTAGTACCATAGCAATTATTAACAGGGTGATGGGTTTATGGTAGCAATTTGATCACAGCCTAATAGCTCTATCAAATAGAAGCTCCAATAGAAAACCGATATTACAGGGATATAATTTTACATGATTTTTATAGCAAAAAACGAACGTTTATTAATATCACAAATATAGATATTTTTGTCTAAAGCAAAACTATATTGCGTATTTTTTAATATTCTGTCGATCAAGTAGAAAGCAAAGTAAACATTGATATTCGCCATTTTATTGATGGTCAGTATTTCAATATAATAAAACGTTCATTTTTTGATACCCCCAAAAAACACTATGGATAGTCAAAACACATTGCCACTCAAGAAACTACTCGTTGCTGAAGACAACGAAAGTAATTTTCTTTTACTCATGACTATCTTGAAAAAAGATTACCAGATCATCCATGCCGTAGATGGTTTGGAAACCATCCAAAAATACAGGGAATACTCCCCCGACGCGATTCTCATGGATATCAAAATGCCGAACATGAATGGTTTGGAAGCCACCCGTGAAATCCGGAAGTTAAACACGTGCATCCCCATTATCGTTGTGAGTGCTTTTGCCTTCGACGGTGACAAACAGGAAGCACGCCAAGCCGGTTGCACTGACTATCTTGTAAAACCGATCGACTCGCGTTTATTAAAAGAAACTTTGAAGAAGTATCTTCCCTAAGGGAAAACAAAATTCTCACGATATACATCTATTTCCCGATACACGAATCACAAAAATCAACGTGTCGAAATACTGAATAATTTCTACATTAGAAACAATCTATATAATGGCAAGTTGATAACAAATTTCTTGTTCACATGAATAATTTAACTATATTTGGAACGATTTTTCGTGCGATTGAAATAAAACCAGGGGAAAAAAGTAAAAACTATAAGAATGCGTGCTTCTCATTCAAGAAAAAATGGAGTAATTAATACAGGTATTACATGCAAACGTTATCGGACCATATCCTAGATATAGCCCAGAACTCGATACGAGCCCAAGCTTCCCGTGTTGAGATTGACTTGCAAGAGAATATAACAGAAGATTCTCTTGTCATCACGATCAGAGATAACGGATGTGGCATGGACGAAGCCACCGCGGCCAAAGTTACCGATCCTTTTTTCACGAGCAGAACCGTGCGTAAAGTCGGGTTGGGGATTCCCCTATTCAAACAGAACGCAGAAGCAACAGGGGGAACCTTGAAAATAAGATCCAAACCGGGAGAAGGTACCACCATCGAGGCAAAATTCGGTCTTTCACACTGGGACAGACCACCACTGGGTGATGTGGCAGGAAGTATCGTGATTCTCGTGTCGGCCAACCCGGGGATCGATTTCACGTACCATCATGTCACGGAGAAAGGGGAATACACGTTCGACACGCGTGAAGTAAAAGAAATACTGGAGGGAGTCCCTCTAAATGACCCGGAGATCGTGATGGCATTGAGACAAATGATCCGGGAAAACATCAAAGAGATTACATAAACCAATTAAAACAAAATAACCTTAATCATTTTATATGGAAAAAATCAAATCACTCGCGGACCTCAAACGCATCAAAGAAAACGTGCAGACGAAGATTGATCTTCGAGAGAAAAGTGAACAGGTTGAAAACCTGATCCAGATTAAAGTGGCTATGGCAACTTGCGGGATCGCCGCGGGCAGTAAGGACACCATGAACTACTTTATCGAGAACCTGGAGAAAAACGGGATTACAGCCGTGGTGACACAAACGGGATGTATGGGGTACTGCTACGCGGAGCCGACCGTGGAAATCACAAAACCGGGGAAAGACCCGATCGTGTTCGGACACGTCACCGAGGAACGAGCCGAAGAAATCATCCAGAAATACCTGAAGAATGACGAACTCGTGGCCGATATCATTCCGGTGAATTTTGAAACGATCTAAAAGAAAAAAACAGCTAGAACAACTAATCAAAACCTTGAATCTATGAGTTATAAAATGCATATCCTCGTTTGTGGTGGAACGGGATGTAGAGCATCTGCCAGTCATCAGATTATTACCCGGCTGGAAGAATGTCTAAAAGAGAGGAACCTGGAGGACGAAGTTCAGGTCATCGCAACCGGTTGTTTCGGTTTCTGCGAGAAAGGACCGATCGTGAAAGTCATGCCCGACAACACTTTCTACGTACAGGTGAAACCGGACGATGCCGAGGAAATTGTAAACGAACATGTTATCAAAGGACGTAAAGTCGAAAGATTATTATATAAAGACCCGGAGAAGAAAGAAGCGGTGAGCGACTCGAAACACATGGGGTTCTACAAGAAGCAATTGCGTATCGCTTTGCGTAACTGCGGATTCATTGACCCGGAAAATATTGAAGAATATATCGCCCGCGAAGGATATTCCGCACTAGCGAAATGTATCACCGAGATGAAACCGGAGGAAGTGATCAACGAGATCAAATTATCCGGACTTCGGGGTCGTGGAGGCGGTGGTTTCCCGACCGGCTTGAAGTGGGAATTCGCCAGCAAATATCAAGCGGATCAGAAATACGTGGTGTGTAATGCCGACGAGGGTGACCCGGGGGCATTCATGGACCGTTCGATCATGGAGGGTGACCCGCACTCGGTGATTGAAGCCATGGCCATTTGCGGGTACAGTATCGGGGCCACCAAAGGATTGGTTTATATCCGCGCCGAATACCCGCTTGCCATTCAACGCCTGAAAACAGCCATCCACCAAGCCGAAGAATTCGGTTTACTGGGTGAGAATATCTTTGGTACCGATTTCTCGTTCACCATCGAATTGCGTTACGGGGCAGGCGCCTTCGTTTGCGGCGAGGAAACAGCGTTGATCCACTCCATGGAAGGACACCGCGGGGAGCCCACGATAAAACCGCCCTTCCCGGCAGAATCGGGTTACCTGAATCGCCCGACCAACGTGAATAACGTGGAAACTTTAGCCAATATCCCGGCCATTATTATCAAGGGAGCCAACTGGTTCAACAAAATCGGGACGGAACGTTCCAAGGGAACCAAGGTTTTCGCCCTTGCCGGAAAAATCAATAACGTGGGACTGATCGAGGTGCCCATGGGAACTACCCTTCGTGAAGTGATTTACGAGATTGGCGGCGGTATCAAAAACGGTAAGAAATTTAAAGCGGTACAAACCGGAGGACCTTCCGGCGGTTGTTTGACCGAGAAGCATTTGGATGTACCGATCGATTTCGACAACCTGTTGGCCTCCGGTTCCATGATGGGTTCCGGGGGTATGATCGTGATGGACGAGGATGATTGCATGGTATCCGTGGCCAAATTCTATCTCGAATTCACGGTGGAAGAATCGTGCGGTAAATGTACACCTTGCCGTATCGGTAACAAACGCCTGCACGAAATCTTGGACAAGATCACGCAGGGTAAAGGGACGATGGAAGACCTGGAAACGTTGAAAAACCTCAGCCGCGTGATCAAAGACACGGCTTTGTGTGGTTTGGGCCAAACCTCCCCGAACCCGGTGCTGTCGACCATAGATAACTTCCATGACGAATATCTCGCCCACATCAAAGACAAGAAATGTCCGGCAGGACAATGTAAGGCATTGCTGATGTTCCACATTGACCCGGAACTTTGTATCGGATGCGGACTCTGTGCCCGTAATTGTCCGGTAGATGCCATCGTGGGGGAACGCAAAGAACCGCATTTTATCAACACGGCCAAATGTATCAAGTGTGGCGCGTGTATGGAAAAATGTAAGTTCAAAGCGGTAAGTACGAGATAAGTTAGAATGTAGAATTTAAAATTTAGAATTGCTTCGGCAGTTGAGGAAGTTTATACTATGAATGAAAATATAACACTCAAAATAGATAACCGGGAAATCAGTGTTCCCAAGGGGACCACGATTCTCGAAGCAGCCCGGGAACTGGGTATCGATATACCCACGCTTTGCTACATGAACCTGAAGGATTTGTGCATCAAAAATGCCCCGGCATCTTGTCGTATTTGCGTGGTTGAAGTGGACGGCAGGAAAAACCTTGCCCCCTCTTGCGCCACCCGCTGCGAGAATGGCATGAACGTACACACGAACACGATCCGGGTGCTGAATGCCCGCAAAACGGTGCTGGAACTCATGTTGTCCGACCACCCGTCAGACTGTCTGGTGTGTGCCAAATCGGGTAATTGCGAATTGCAATCCGTGGCCATTAAACTGGGGATACGGGAGTTGCCTTTCGAGGGAGAGAAGACCGAGTTCCGGGTTGACCTGTCCCCTTCCATCCGCCGGGATGCCACGAAGTGTATTTATTGCCGTCGTTGCGAGATGATGTGTAATGACGTGCAGACCGTGGGCGCACTGGGTGCCGTTAACCGGGGATTCAGTTCTGTCGTGATGCCCGCGTTCGACCAGTCATTGCAGGATTCCGAATGTACTTTTTGCGGGCAGTGCGTTGCCGTATGTCCCGTGGGTGCCTTGACGGAACTGGATCACACGAACCGTTTGATCAAAGATTTAGCCGATCCCGACAAGACCGTGATCGTGCAAACCGCCCCGGCCGTTCGTGCCGCCCTGGGTGAAGAGTTCGCTCTTCCGGCAGGAACTTCCGTTACCGGAAAGATGGTGGCCGCTTTGCGCAAACTGGGCTTTGCCAAGGTGTTCGACACCGACTTCGCGGCCGACTTGACCATCATGGAGGAAGGTACCGAATTACTGGGTCGCCTGGGAGCCTTCCTAAACGGCGATAAATCGGTGAAATTACCGATCATTACCTCGTGCTGCCCGGGTTGGGTGAATTTCTTCGAGAAGCAATTCCCGGATTTACTGGATATGCCTTCGAGCGCCCGTTCCCCGCAACAGATGTTCGGGTCGATTGCCAAGACCTACTGGGCCGAGAAAATGGGTATCAAACGCGAGAACCTCATCGTGGTATCCGTGATGCCTTGTCTGGCGAAAAAGTTCGAGTGCGAGAGAGACGAATTCAAGACAAACGGGGACCCGGATGTCAATTACTCCATCTCTACCCGCGAGTTGGCCGCGTTGATCAAGCAGACCAACATTAATTTCATGCAGTTGGAAGACGAAGATTTCGACGCGCCGTTGGGAGAATCCACGGGTGCTGCCGTCATCTTCGGGGCTACCGGAGGCGTGATGGAAGCCGCCTTGCGTACGGCTTACGAAATCCACACGGGGAAAACGCTGGATAACGTGGACTTTGAAGGTGTCAGAGGCATCGAGAATTTGAAAGAAGCCACGATAGACGTCGATGGATTTGAATTGAAAGTAGCCGTGGCCCATGGTTTAGGAAATGCCCGCAAGCTGATGAACGAGATCAGAGCCGGCAAGTCCCAATACCACGCCATCGAGATCATGGCCTGCCCCGGTGGGTGTATCGGTGGTGGAGGTCAGCCGTTGCATCATGGAGATTCTTCTTTGTTGAGAGCGCGTACACAGGCGCTTTACACGGAAGACAACGAAAAATCGCTCCGGAAGTCCCACCAGAACCCGTACATCATTTCGCTGTACGAGGAGTTCTTGGGCAAACCCATGAGCGAAAAGGCACATCACTTGTTGCACACGTGCTACTTTAACAGAGGAAAAGAGATTATTGAACAATAATATTCGAAGCTATCATTATGACACAAATAACATTAGCGAAGTGCAAAGTTGACCAACTGGTAAAACTGTGTGAAGAGTTCGGGAACCAACCGGGAGAGTTAATTAATATCTTGCACAAAGCACAAGGCCTGATCGGCTACCTGCCCAGAGAGGTACAGGAAGTGATCGCCCGTCAACTAAATATACCCGTATCGAAGGTGTACGGGGTGGTAACCTTTTATTCTTTCTTCTCGATGACCCCGAAAGGGGAACACCCGATCTCCGTGTGCATGGGGACTGCCTGCTACGTTCGGGGGGCAGAGAAGGTACTGGATGAATTCAAACGGATTCTAAAAGTAAATGTCGGAGAGACTACCCCGGACGGGAAGTTTTCTTTAACCAGCTTACGGTGCGTGGGTGCCTGCGGGCTTGCCCCGGTTGTACTGATCGGTGAAAAAGTCTACGGGCGGGTTACTCCCGGGGAGGTGGAGAAAATTCTAAAGGAATTCGAGTAAGATGAAGGAGGGTGTCTAACAAGTCTGTTGTTTAACGACTATCTCCCCTAACCCCTCCTTACATAGGAGGGGAAACCACTTGGTAATCAACCCTCACCCCGTGTAAGGGGGAGTTGGAGGGGGTAGTTTGTTGATACAGAAATTATAATTGATTTTATCCCCGACGAAATCACTTTAGCGGAATGGTGAAATTAAAATTAGAACCGACACCTTCCTCTGAGGTAAACCACAGCCTTCCGTGATTTTTGCTTACGAAGTCTTTACACAACAATAGGCCCAAGCCGGATCCTTCCTCGCTATCCGTACCGAAGGTCGTGAAGTGCGTGGCCTCGTTTAACAATTTTTCTTGATCTTCTTTCTTGATTCCACATCCGCTATCAGACACGGTGACAAGTACTTCTTTATCATTTCCGGCCTCTGTCCTGTTTTCATCCGCGACCTCTTGTACCCTCACGTGTACGACAACTGCGGTATCTTTATGACTAAATTTAATCGCGTTTGAAATTAGGTTGCGCACGACGGATTTAATCATCTCGATGTCAACGGTAACATGGACGGACTCGACCGCTGAATCCAATTTCAAGGAAATGGACTTGCTCCCGGCTATCGGCTTAAACACCTCGATAACGCCATTCACCAACCCGACCATGTCAATCGATTGCGGGACATTGGACAATTTACCCAACTGGCTCTTGGTCCACTTCAACAGATTATCCAATAACGAAAATACTTCTTCTGCCGTTTTATTGGTCATTTCCAACATCTCGAACACGTCTGCCGGAACTGTTTGCCGGTCAATACTCATCATGATCGTATTGCACAACATTTTGATCGAGGCCATCGGAGACCGTAAATCATGAGCGATCACGGAATAAAGCTTGTCCCTACCGGCAATCGTCTTTCTCAACTCTTCCGTCTGACGTAAAATAATTCGTCTGGCATCCACCAGAGAAAGTTGATGCTCCACCCGGATCAACAATTCTTCCCTACGAAAAGGTTTCGATATAAAATCATTTGCCCCGAGCTGGAACCCCTTCACGACACTCGCCGAGTCGTTCAACGCGGTCAAAAATATAATCGGAATTTCAGCTTGTTCCGGCTCCAGTTTCAAGTGTCCTGCCACTTCGAATCCATCCATGTCGGGCATCATAACGTCCAACAAGATCAAATCCGGATGTTCACTTTTCACTTTTTGCAAGGCCTCCGTCCCGTTCATCGCGATCACGATACCAAACCCTTCACGTCCAAGCAAAGCCTTTAACAGCAATACATTTGACTGAACATCATCTACCACTAATATTTTATATTCAGCAGGATTTATTTTCATACCCTCAATTTTTATAAATGCATTCCCAAATGTACAAACTATAATTTATTTTCTAGACATCTTTCAATAAATGTACAAAAAAATGAACTTTTCTCATATTTATACAAACAAAACAAATGCTACTTTGCAATAATATCATACCTTTGTACCATCAAAAAAGGTGATATATGAGTAAAAACATTCTGATAGTGGACGATAAACCTGAAATAGCGAAAGTTATCACCATCCAACTATCTAGAGACTACAACGTACATGCAGAAGGAAATCCGATTGAGGCACTCGCATGGATGTATGCCGGAAATATTCCCGATCTGATTATATCGGATGTAAACATGCCGGAAATGGACGGACGAACATTCCTCAAGCAGCTAAAAGCGAGTTCCACGTTCAATTTTATCCCCGTTATTATCTTGTCCAGCCTGGAGAGTAGTAACGATCGGATTGAATTGTTGGAAGCCGGAGCCTCGGACTTCGTGCTAAAACCTTTTAACCCGCAGGAGTTAAAGATCAGAGTCCGTAATTTATTGCGTTAAAGACATGTACACGTATTATATCGGGAAAAACACCGACTGGATAAATAGAATATCACATTATCTGGATTGTCAAGTGCTTACTTTCAACAACCCGATCAAGGCGATTTTGTACATCCACGAACAATCGAAGAAAGATGTATCGCCCGCCTATGTCTTTATCGAATCGTACAACAAAACAAGGAATTTACGATGGCTGGAGGCCATCAAGCAAAGCAATTTGAAAAACACGTATTTACTGCTGCTCTCAGAAAAGGTGTCAAAAGAAGACATTGCCACTTACCTTCTTTCCGGCGCCAGTGAGATCATCAATATCAACACGACCCCGGAAGATTTACAGACCGTATTGACTGTCCTGCCCCAAATAAGGCAGCATTCAACAACGAATACCCCCAATAATCCCCGAAGATTCAAGCTGCCTTGTTGGAAAAGGGCATTTGACATTCTCTTTTCCGGGACGGCCATCGTTTGCCTCTCCCCGCTTCTGATAGTAACAGCCGTGGCCATCCGGGTGGAAAGTAAAGGCCCCGTTATATATAAATCCAAACGGGTGGGGAGTAACTACGACATATTTGATTTCCTCAAGTTCCGTTCCATGTACATGGATGCAGACAAGCGCTTGAAAGAATTCGAGGCATTGAATCAATACCGGGAAGAAACGCAGGAACAACAGGATTACACGGAAATTCCCCCGGTATCCCATCAAACAGGCGAAACTCTTCTCGTGGCTGACGATTTTATCACAACAGAAAAACAATTATTAAAGAACAGACGGAAACAACAGCAAAATGCTTTCGTCAAGTTCGAGAACGATCCGCGAATCACCAAGGTAGGACGTATCATCCGTAAATATAGCATCGACGAACTTCCACAACTGGTTAATATACTGCAAGGAGATATGTCTATCGTCGGCAACCGTCCCCTTCCCTTGTACGAGGCGGAACTGCTGACCACGGACGAATACATCGAACGCTTTATGGCCCTGCCGGCCTCACCGGTTTGTGGCAAGTAGAAAAAAGAGGTGACCAAGGCGCCCTTTCCGCCGAAGAAAGAAAACAATTGGATATAAAATATGCCCGCAACTTTTCGTTCGGGAACGATATAAAAATTATTTGCAAAACATTCACGGCATTTGTGCAAAAAGAGAATGTGTGAAACAATATTTTAAAATATGGGTGCTAAATTCATTATTATAGCCTGTTTATTATACGCTAATTTCGTCTGTTCCGCTCAAAAAGCACAGACGAGGGATTCTATTCTTAATACCGAAAGATTTGTCCCACAAGCATTAACTACCAACGAATATATTAATTATCAATTACCTCCATTAGACTCGTTATTCGAAGGAGCCCAAAGAAATCCCCGGCTAAAAGCCATAGGCGCATCTATCGAAGCTGCCCGCAATGACTTGAAATCCACCCAACGAGATTGGCTGCAATACTTTTCCGTACGGGCCGGATACACGTATGGGATTCTCGGGACATACACCGATCAAGAAACCCAATATGTTCCTTTAACAACGGTTTACTCGGGATCGACACAAAATAGTTGGTCTATCGGTGCAAATATCAATATTCCTTTTAATAGACTGTTCAGCCATAGAGCAACGGTAAAAAAACAAAAAGAAATTGTCCGAAACGCGGAATACACGCAACAAGTCGAATTTGACGAGATTAAAAACGAAATCATCGAATTGTACTGCAATATTCAATACCAGTTGAAATTACTAAAACTAGCCACAGAATCCATCACCTTATACAATGCAGAATATCAAGTAGCGGAACTTGACTATATCAATAACAAAAACAATAACGACAGGTCATTAAGTGACTTAAAGCATTCGCAGAAAGTAGCAAAAATTGAATATGAGAAAATCATAAATGAATTAAATATCATGTTCTTAAAGCTTGAACTCATCAGTAATATTCATTTTAAGAACCCATAGTTATGAAATATATTACCTACTTTATCAAGTTCTTTTATCGCATTCGATTCTGGTTGATCATAGCACCGATCATCGTTGCTTCTCTCGTCTACTGGAAAACAAATAATACTCCTCGCGATTACACGACGACTTGCTCCATATATACCGGAATTATCACGGGAGTCAATATCTTATCCGAAAGCGGGGTGACCATGACTTCTTATACCCAAGGCAGTATGATGGATAACCTGTTAAACATTATCACGGCGGATCAAACTTTAAAACAAGTTTCATTGCGCCTATATGCCCGCATCATGGTATATGGTGATCCCCATAAAGACAACATATATACCCAAGCCAATAATTATAGGAATCTCTACAATCATGGAAGACCTATTCATCATTTGATAGACAAAAAATCTGATAATGACTCGATTAACGAGCAACGTACTTATGAAAATTTACTTGCTTACGAAACGAACGATCCGACAAATTATGTGTATGGAATATACCAATGGAATCTCCCCTATGTTAATCGGGAAGCGTTAAAAAAATACATGTCAAACGCCTCGATAATAGCGACGTACTTGAAGTTTCTTACACCACGAACGATCCCGGGATTGCCTACCAAACCGTGGTGATTTTGATTGATGAATTTAATAAACAATACCAAGAGTTACGCTTCGGGGAAACCAATAATGTCATCAAACATTTCCGCCATGAACTGGATAGCATTGGAAAAGAACTCAAGATTTCAGAAGATTCCCTTACCCAATATCGAGTAGAAAAACAGGTAATCAATTATGACGAAGAGACAAAGCAGGTGGCTGCTTTGAATCGGGATTACGAGTTACAATATTGGGAAACACGAAACAATTATAATTCAACAGACAGTTTAAAACGGGAACTCGAAAAAAGGATGCAGTTATACACGGAAATCATTCAAAACAATAATTCGTTTATCCTTTTAAATAGCAAAATCAGCGAGCTCAATGAAAAGCTAGCCATGGCAAAATACTACACGAATGATGTTGTTTCGAAAGCAACCATTGATTCTCTCCAGCGCGAATTAGATACAAATGAAACAGCCCTAGCTGAAGCCGTTCATAAAATAGGGTATTTGAAATACAGTAAAGAGGGAATTTCCAACGAGAGCGTTATCGCGGAATGGCTGCAACAAGTTATCGCTTATAAAAAGGCAGAAGCAGAATTAATCGTTTTAAATAAACGAAAGCTTCACATGGCTCAAAAATACATCCATTTTGCCCCTATCGGTTCGACCCTAACACGCAAGGAGCGTATGGTAAATATCAATGAAAGAAGGTATTTGGCGATACTTGATGCCTTGAATACAGCCTTATTAAAACAGAAGAGTATTCAAATGAATTCTGCCAGTCTGAAACTAATGAACGCCCCTTACTACCCCCTGGTTCCCTCTGCACTGAGCAAGCACAAATTATTGACAATCGGAGCTTACCTGGCCACACTGATATTCACTATCTTTTTCTTCTTGATTATCGAGATACTGGATCATACGTTACACAACCTCTTCAAGGCAGAGCAATTGACCGGATGTAAGGTACTGGGAGCTTTTACCCGGCAATTATCTTTTGCAGCCAGAAGATATAACAACGTGTACACCACGCTTTCCACCCAAAACTTGTGTAATTCCGCCACGACGTATTTCAAGCCCGATCAAAGTAATATTATAAATTTAATCAGTAACGAACCCGGAGAAGGGAAAAGTTATATTCTGGAGCAAATGACTCAACAATTCATGGAACGAGGATACGATGTAACACCATTATCCTGGCAAAATGAACCACAGACAAATGCTCAAGCTTTTATTCAATCCATGAACACGAGTGCCCCGGACGATTTGGAAAAGGACAACTTAAAAAACAAAATCGTTATCGTAGAGTATCCCTCGCTAAAAGAAGCCGCGTTAACAGCCAATATCTTACAACATGTCAGCCTGAATCTGCAAGTCGTAGATTCCAGACGTACGTGGAAAAATACAGACCAGCAACGATTCGGACGTACAAAAGAAATGTGTCATCAGACGCCGCTGTTTTTGGTGTTGAATTACACGAAACGGGACGCGGCGGAAGATATAAACGGTTTGATGCCACCTTACACGTTTCTACGCAAATTATTGTATAAACTCTCACAGTTAGGATTAACCGCGAACGACAAGACGACACGAATCTCTAAAGATAAACCGCCAAGTCATGTTTAAAAATGGCTCATCCTATATTACCACGGTCGCCTTTTTCATCGGTCTGGGCGCGATATACCTATTAACACTAAAAGGAGGAATTATCCCTGCCTTTCTTTTTGCTTGTTTACCGGCAATAGCCATTGTTACAGCTGCATGCTGTCAGAAACAGTACTACTTTTACGTTTTTTTTGTCATAAACTATGTCATCACCGGAATCGACCGATATATTCCATTGAAAATCGGGATGATTATGCTCGGTTTAACCTTGGGTATCGGATCTCTTCTTCTTTTAAAAAACATCTTCCAGGTGTACGAATGGAAACGTAGCTTTAATGTACTAACCGCTTTATGGGGTATATGGTTCTTGTATTGCTTATTTGAACTTTTCAACCCGCTAGCGGTGGCTGACGCCTGGTTTATCGCCATCAACGGATATGCTCTTTTCCCGTTGATAAGTGCCATAATCATTCCCGTCCTCTTTACTCGATTCAAACATTTTCATAGGCTATTAGTCCTGTGGGCCATTCTATCCGCGTTGGCAGCCTTAAAAGGATATTGGCAAAAAAGCCATGGATTTGATTCTGCCGAATTATATTGGCTATTCGTGGAAGACGGGGCAAGAACCCATATTATCCATTACGGGGTTCGCTACTTCTCCTTCCTGTCGGATGCAGCCAACTTCGGGATCACGATGGGCCTCTCCCTCGTTGTATTCGGGATCTCAGGTTTTTTCGTCAAAACACGCTGGATAAAATATCTATTCTGGTTTACAGCCCTCGTCTCCACCTACGGGTTACTAATCACCGGAACCCGTAGTGCCATTGCCGTTCCTTTAGTCGGGTTATGTGCATACGCCATATTATGCCGAAGCCTCAAGCATCTATTCATTGCCGGAGGCATATTAATCGTCATCATTCTATTTCTCACCCAAACCCATATCGGCAACAGCAGCTCCATTATTCGCAGAATGCGCTCCACCTTCAATAAAGAAGATGCCTCTTTCAAAGTCCGAGGGATCAACAAGGAAAAAATGATTCCTCTCATGAGAGACAAGCCTTTCGGTGTCGGACTGGGACTAAGCGGGGGACGCATGGAACGTTTCGCCATAAATAGTAAATTATCCGAATTACCCCCGGATTCTCTCCTCACGATGTATTGGTTGGAAACCGGAATCGTGGGATTATCTCTCTACCTTTCTTTGTTGGTACTCATCTTCATACGAGCCTCCTACATTGCCATGTTCATCATCAAGGACAAACGACTGAAGCATATTTTATTTTCCATTATAGCCGGATTGGCAGGTGTATTTGTCGCGGCCTATGCCAATGACATCACGACTTACCCGAACGGCATCCTCATTTGTATTCTATTTGTATTCTTATTCATTGCCCCCTATTACGATAAAGAATTAACACAGCATGAACCAACGGCCTGATATATCCATCATTACTATTAATTACAACGGTTTGGAAGAAACCTGTCAACTCATTGAATCACTACAACAACACCCGCAAGATTGTTCGTACGAGCTGATCGTGGTTGACAATGGTTCCATTCGGGACGAAGCGTTACTTCTTCGAAAAAAATATCCGGAAGTTCTCCTCATTCGCAGCGAACAAAATGTAGGTTTTTCGGGAGGGAACAATTTGGGGATTCAAGCCGCAACAGGGAAAAGTATTTTCCTGCTAAATAACGACACCTTGATCACGGCCAACGACCTAAAGTATCTACACGAACGGTTGTATAGTTCTCCGAATATAGGTGCCGTAAGTCCGAAAATCAAATTTGCTTTTCCTCCCCGGCACATACAATTCGCGGGATTCACACCTTTAAGTAAATACACGTTACGCAATCGGGCGATCGGGTATAACGAAGCGGATGAAGGACAATTCGACACACCGCAAGAAACGAATTGTTTGCATGGAGCCGCCATGATGGTAAAACGAGAAGTCATCGAACGGGTCGGGATCATGCCGGAAATCTACTTCCTCTATTATGAAGAAATGGACTGGTGTACACAAATATCAAGACAAGGGTATCAATTATGGTACGAACCTCGTTGCACCATATACCACAAAGAGAGCCGCAGTACCGGTAAGGATTCCCCGTTAAAAACATACTACCTCACCCGAAATCGCCTATTATACACTTGGCGCAACCGACAAGGAGGAATTCTCTATATATCTATACTATATCAGCTTTTAATGGCCAATCCTAAAAATATAGCGATACATCTACTACACGGCAGATCATTGCAGGCCAAGGCCATTTTCAACGGGTGTAGGGATTTTTTTCAATTAAAACATAAAAGAGAAAATATATGAATATTCAGGAAGCGTTATACCTATTCGAGTATGTCTGTTGGATCCTTGCAAGTGTTGCCGTTGCATATCCTCTCATTTATTCTCTTGCCTCCCTAGGAACAAGAAAATCATATTACCCGACAGCCCATAAACAGCACAAATTTGTCGTCCTGTTCCCCGCTTATAAAGAGGATCGGGTTATCATTCCGGTCGTGGAGTCTTTCCTGCAACAACACTACCCGCAAGAGTTGTATAACGTGGTTGTCATATCGGATCACATGCAGGATTCAACAAACAAACGGTTGGCTCAACTCCCGATCACACTACTCCGGGCGAACTATGAAAACAGTTCGAAAGCGAAAGCATTGAATTTCGCCATGGACCACTTCGGACGAGATGAATTTGATGCCGTTGTTATTCTGGATGCGGATAACGTTGTCGATTCAAACTTTTTGACAGAGATCAACAAAGTCTTTGACGCCGGAGTACAGGCTATCCAGGCACACCGGACGGCCAAGAATCGGAACACGGATATCGCCGTTCTGGACGGCCTGAGTGAAGAGGTCAATAACTCCATTTTCCGGCGCGGGCATGTAAGATTGGGGATATCTTCCGCCTTGATCGGTTCGGGAATGATATTCAACTACCCATGGTTTCATGACAACGTAAAACACCTCGTCACCACAGGGGAAGACAAGGAATTAGAAGTTTTATTGCTTAAACAGAGGATATTTATTGAATTTCTGGACGAAGTGTACGTGTATGACGAGAAGACACAAGGGGAGAAAGGATTTTACAACCAACGCCGTCGCTGGTTAGCTACCCAATTCGCTCAATGGGGGCGAGTCTTCAGGGATCTTCCCCGAGCCATTCTGTCCGGGAATATCGATTACAGCGATAAACTGATTCAATGGATGTTACCACCCCGTCTTATCCTATTCGGGGGAATCATCGTGATGGGATGTATCATGCAAATCATCGATTGGCCGCTTGCCTTGAAATGGTGGGCGTTATTTCTTATCATGGGAGTCACGTTGTGCCTCGCGATACCGAACAAACTGGTTGACGATCAATTCAAAAAATCAATCAACAAGCTCCCCTTGTTATTTGTCATGATGGTAGTCAATTTATTCCGGATGAAGGGAATGAACAAGAAGTTCGTGAACACGAAAAAAAACGGATCCTCAACGTTATAAAAATACCTCCATGAAAATAGCCATTGAAGCACAACGCATTTTTCGCACGAATAAACACGGGATGGATTTTGTTGCTCTCGAAACCATTCGAGAACTGCAAAAAATAGATCACACCCATGAATACTACATACTGGTTGCCCCGGGAGAGGATCATTGCCTGGAAGAATCTCCCAACTTCCATATCGTAGAAATAAAATGCCCGACCTATCCGCTATGGGAACAAGTAGCCTTACCACTAGCCATTCGCCACATAAAACCGGATATCGTGCATTGCACGAGTAACACGGCTCCATTATGCTGTCCGGCACAGCTTGTCCTCACGTTACATGACATTATATTTTTAGAGAAAAGAGTACACAATAACAGGTCCATGTACCAAAACATGGGGTGGTACTATCGTCGTTTTGTTGTCCCCCGGATACTAAAAAAATGCAAACAGATCATTACCGTGTCGCAATTCGAATGTCATCGGATTCAGGCAACATTGCATCTGCCGGAAGAACAAATTATTGCCATACACAATGGTTTCAGCGAACGTTTCCATCCGCTGGATTCGGTTTACGACATCACGAAAAAATACATCCCTGCCCAAGAATATTTATTTTTCTTGGGGAATACCGATCCTAAAAAAAATACGCCACGCACGTTAAAGGCGTACAGCGTATACGTACAACAATCTGCCCACCCGTTACCCCTGTTAATTGCTGATTTGAAAGAAGAAATTATCCATCAAATATTAAAACAGGAGGGCATCGAAAATATCAAAAACATGCTCTATTCTCCGGGCTATATCCCCCATTCTGATTTGCCCGCCATATACAATGGCGCCCGGACTTTCCTCTACACGTCCCTACGGGAAAGTTTTGGAATCCCTCTTTTGGAAGCCATGGCGTGTGGAACTCCGGTTATTACTTCCAACACCTCGGCCATCCCGGAAATTGCGGGAGACGGAGCGATATTAGTTGATCCACTAGACGCAAATGCCATCGCCCGAGAATTGCTCAAACTGGAAACAGATCTCTCCTACCGGAATCAACAAATTGCATACGGTTTGGAAAGAAGTAAACTATTCTCCTGGCAACACACGGCAGAACAATTACTGAAAATATATGAATCAATATACGATGAAAAGAACGTTATGAACGATTATCATATACAACCTCACTAGAATGGATTAAAGAAAGCAATGCATCCGGATGTTAGAGCATAGCAAGAAGTAAAAATGAACCCCTACTAAAGGTCAAATTAATAAATACACCAATAATGATTGATAGACTAAAAGCAATAATAAAAAGAAATGACCACATTAGAAAATTCATTTTGTGGTCTATCACGCCTTCTAATAATCCTTACCCCCGCTTTTGGATCAAATGGTTTATAAACCCTTTTATACATAAAAAAGGGCAAGGAGCTATCATTCGAAAAAGAAGATCACGTATTGATGTATTCCCGTGGAACCAGTTTATTGTAGGTAAAAATAGTCTCATCGAAGACTTTACAACGATAAATAACGGGGCTGGGCATATCATTATCGGGAATAATTCTCGTGTTGGAATTGGTTCCGTAATTATAGGTCCTGTACGTTTGGGAAATAAAGTAGGATTAGGTCAACATGTTTTTATTTCGGGTTTCAACCATGGGTATGAAGATGGGGAGCGAGATTCTAATGAACAGCCATTAGTGAAAAAAGAGGTTATTATTGACGATGAATCCCATATCGGGGCCAACTCTGTCATTGTTGCAGGAGTTCATATCGGTAAAAGATGTCAAATTGGTGCCGGAAGTGTCGTTACCAAGAATATTCCGGATTATTCTGTTGCCGTGGGTAACCCGGCCAAGATTATCAAACAATACAATTTTCAGAAAAGAGTATGGGAAGATTTAAATAATAAAACAATGAACTTATGAGAACTCGTACACCAAAAGACAGATGGGATCTGAACATCTGTAAACACGATCGGGTATTAGAAATCGGTTCTGGGCATAATCCTCTCTATCGTTCTAATGTGATTGTTGATAAATACATCGATAATAATACGCACCGATGCGGAGATATAAAAATCTTTCCTCATCAACATTTTGTACATGCAGATGGAGAACACCTGCCCTTCAAAAACAAAGAATTTGATTACGTGATCTGTAATCAAGTTTTGGAGCATGTAGACAACCCTCAACTATTTATTCAAGAGATTTGTAGAGTAGGTAAACGTGGATACATAGAAACTCCCAGTCTTATAGGAGAATTTCTATTCCCTAAAGAATCACACCAATGGGTTATTCTTGACATCAATGATAAACTGGTTTTATACAAGAAAGAACTCATGCCCGGAAATTATAAAAATAACTACGGAGAACTATTTCTTAATTATTTACCTTATCAATCATTACCATATAAATTATTAAAACTAACAGAAGGGGATCTGATGATCAATCGCTACGAATGGAAAGACGAAATCAATATTATCGTAAACCCTCAAGATGATTATTATCTCCCTTTTTTCACACAAAAATGGGATCGGAATATGGTTGAAAAGCTATTCCCGCCTCGCCATGTTTATCACGAACTAAAAGCGATATGCGATGCCATAAGCCACATTATAAAAATAAAATTACTTGAATCATTACACAAAAACAGGAAACTTCAAACATTGGAAGAGCATTTACAACCGCACAACACTCTTTCACAAAGAAATTCAAGAAGTACACACGAAAACAACAAAATGCAATGAAACCAGTTAAAGTAAGCGTGATTATCCCCGTGTATAATACTGAATTATATGTAAGGCAAACGATTCAATCCATACTAGGGCAAACGTTATACGATATAGAAATTATTACCGTCAATGATGGCTCAACGGATAATAGTCTATCCATTCTCTCGGAATTAGCCAAGCAAGACAATAGGATAAAAATATTCACTCATAGCAATCAAGGGTTGTCAGTATCCCGTAATGTCGGGATTGAAAAAGCATCGGGAGAGTTCATTTACTTCATGGATAGTGACGATCTTTTGGATCATGATACTTTAGAAATTTGTTACCAGAAATGTACCTCAGAACAATTAGATTTCGTCTTTTTCGATGCAGAAAGTTTCTGTGAAGAAAACATCACCCTAAGAAATTATCCGTATCAGCGCAATTTACAAATAGAAGATAAAGTTTGGACGGGTATCGAATTATTAGAAATACAAGACGGTACGGGTAATTTTCGGACATCAGCTTGCCTTAGCTTTACCCGTTTAAGTTTTCTGCAGGAAAATAACATTCGGTTTTACCCTCATATTATTCACGAAGACGAATTATATACTGCCCGGTTATATTTAAACGCTACACGGGTAAAATATATTCAACAAACTTTTTTCAAAAGACGTGTAAGAACGGATTCGATCACTACCCGCCCGTTTTCCATCAAAAATATTCAAGGATATTTCACCGTGGCAAATGAATTAATGAATCACAATGACTCTCCGACGACAACAAAAGAAATCATAAACCATCATCTGTCTAAAATGCTCAATGCAGCCATACGGAATGCATTCAAGCTACCTGTAAAAGAACGTCTTTACATTGCTTGGTACGCTGTAATAAACTATTGGGAGTTTGTAAACTGCAAAACCATCGGCATTCTATTATTCAAATCCTTACTTAAAAATTAAAATACTGAATACAAATAATTTAATATCATGAAAGAACATTATTCATTAGAAACACAATACCTTATAGCTGCTCAAACAATAAAAACAGCCATTCTACAAAGCCAATACCAAGCAGTAAAACTTGTCAATAAAGAACAATTGAGTTTGTATTATGGAGTTGGACGCTATATCTCTCAAAGCTCCCGAAATAAATACTGGGGAACCGGCGCGATCCCTTATATCAGTAATAAACTACATAAAGAACTACCTGGTTTAAGAGGATTTTCGGAAACGAATATTCGTCTAATGCGCATTTTTTATGAAGAATGGAAAATACTTGATGAAAATTCATCAGTCGTAACTGATGAATTACAACTACCTAATAATAAAACCAATACAAATTCATCAGTTACAATTGACAATTTATCGATATTACAAAATACAGCTAATGAAATCCAACTATTAATAAGACCAAAACTCAAAAACTTCCCTATAGAAGAATTAAAAAAACTATTATGAGTTCGATTAAAAAAGACCTACTCTCCGGAGTATTCTACACGGCCATTGCAAAATACTCTGGGATACTCGTTTCATTGGTTATTGCCGGAGTTCTTGCCAGGCTAATATCCCCGGATAAATTCGGTATCGTGGCCGTGGTAACGGTTATCACTTTTTTCTTCAGCATATTCAGTGATCTGGGAATCGGAGCGGCTATCATACAAAACAAGGAACTCCAACAAAAAGATCTCAATCATCTGTTCTCGTTTACCGTATGGAGCGGATGTATCTTAACGCTATTATTTTTTCTTTGCTCGTGGCCTATTTCCTTTTTCTACGAAGAACCGAGTATGAGGACAGTTACTCAATTATTAGCCATAAATCTTTTCTTCGCATCCGTAAACATTGTCCCCAATGCCTTGTTGTATAAAGCGAAAGCATTCAAATTCCTTGCCTGGAGAAGTCTCGGTGTGCAAATAATCGGAGGAGTAATTGCCATTCTGGCTGCTCTTGGCGGCGCAGGACTCTATGCATTGATCATAAACCCCATTCTTTCCAGTATCCTATTATTTATCATATCTTATCGAAAATATCCTCAAACATTAGAAATGACTTGGGGGCTTCCCTCCATCCGGAAAATATTCAAGTTCTCGGCTTATCAATTCATGTTCAATATCATCAACTATTTCAGTCGAAATCTCGACAAGCTCCTCATCGGAAAATACATGGGGATGTCGCCTTTGGGATATTACGAAAAATCATACCGGCTGATGATGCTCCCTTTACAAAATATCGCCCATGTTATCACTCCCGTGATGCACCCCATCTTTTCAGACTACCAGCATGACTTAAATCACCTGGCAAGTGCATACGAAAAAATCATCCGTTTACTGGCTTTCATCGGATTGCCATTATCCGTTTTCCTTTGGTTCTCGGCACGTGAAATCACCCTGATCGTATTCGGAGAACAATGGCTACCCTCCGTGTCCATATTCCAAATATTATCCATTTCTGTCGGGATACAAATCATCATGTCCACCTCCGGTTCCATCTTCCAAGCCTCCAACGATACCAGAAGCCTGTTCCTATGTGGGGTATTCTCCTCGATCATCAACGTGACAGGTATATGTGTCGGATTGTTCATTTTCCAAACACTGGATGCCGTGGCCTGGTGTATCACCATCACGTTTTCAATCAGTTTCCTTCAATGCTATTACCAAATGTATCACATCACCTTTCGTCGTTCCATCCTTCATTTGGGCAAACAACTTCTCTCTCCTATTTTACTTGGCGGCATCGTATTCCTTACACTATTTTTAGTTACCCCTTTCATAACCTCATATTCACTATTCATCAATTTGATCATAAAATCGGTTGTTTTTATAGGGATAGATTCAATCTATATGCATATCACGAAAGAATACAATTTAGTAAAACTGTTTAAACTCAAAGCATGAAAGCACTATTTCTCACGTTCCATGGCTTTCACGCCACCAATGGAATTAGCAAAAAAATCCACTATCAAGTACGAGCTCTCGAGGCTAACGGGGTAGAAACACATCTCTGTTACTTATCGGAAAAACAAGGGATAAAATACCGCCTGGTGGATCAAGAGATTTTAGCCGATTACGGAGGGGGAATAAAAGGAAAGCTATACAAACGTTTTGAATTCCATTCGGTGCTCCACTATATCATTAAAAATCAAATCAATCTGGTATATATCCGCTCTGACCATAATGCCAATCCATTCACGATCAGGTTAGCGCGTAAAATAAAAAAAGCAGGTATTCACATGGTCATGGAGATCCCCACATACCCGTACGATCAAGAATACGTTTCCTTCAATAGGAAAATACAATTACTTGTTGACCAATGCTTCAGGAAGCGACTTGCCAAATACGTGGATCGAATCATCACCTTCTCCAATTACAAAACGATATTTGGAACTCCCACCATCCAAATATCTAACGGAATTGATTTTGATGACATCCCGATGAAACAACACGTAAACGACACTTCTCAAGAAATTCATCTCATCGGTGTTGCCGAAATACACTTTTGGCATGGATTTGACCGTTTATTAAAAGGCCTTGTCAATTACTATAACACATCTCCTCAATATAAAGTATATTTCCACATTATCGGAGATTTTTTCACTCAAAGAGAACGAGAAGAATGCATGTC
This sequence comes from Butyricimonas faecalis, assembly GCF_003991565.1. Classification (NCBI taxonomy): domain Bacteria; kingdom Pseudomonadati; phylum Bacteroidota; class Bacteroidia; order Bacteroidales; family Odoribacteraceae; genus Butyricimonas; species Butyricimonas faecalis. Next base: position 1,659,841 of record NZ_CP032819.1, read on the forward strand.
CATCGTCAAAGAAAACCATTTGGCCCCTTATGTCATTTTGCATGGACGCCAAACGGGAAAAGATCTTGACCTGCTCTTTGAGCAATGCGATTTCGGAATCGGCAGCCTAGGACGTCATCGCAGCGGAATCACCCATATTAAAACACTTAAAAACAGGGAATACGCGGCCAGAGGCATCCCTTTCGTATATTCCGAAATAGATGACGATTTTGAAAACATGCCTTATATCATGAAAATTCCAGCAGATGAAAGTATTGTAAACATAACAACCATATTGTCGTTTTATAACCAACTGCATGCAACACCGCAAACGATAAGAAACTCCATCCAATCACTTTCATGGAACAATCAAATGAAGAAAGTCATCGATGCTATTATAAAGGCAAAAAATGAAACCTTCTAACTTAATTCAAAACGAAAATATTTTAAAAATAAATGGGACCATTCTCTACAAAAATCATTAACTAATAACAACAAATCATGACCTGGTACAAAAAATATCTTTCAGTATATGAACAACCATTACAGGAAGCACCGCAAGAAATTATTCGTGAAATAAAAACAAAGATTGAAAAACTACAAAGTGATACACCTTTAGTTTCAGTAGTCATTATCGCGTACAATGAAGAAAAACATCTGCTTGCAAATCTTTGGTCGCTAAGTGATAGCGAATGTCAATACCCGATGGAGATTATTGGCGTGGATAATGACTCTTCCGACAAAACAGCCGAAATCTTCAAAATGACCGGAGTTCCTTATTACACGGAATATGAACATAGTTGCGGATATGCCCGCCGTTGCGGTTTAAACCATGCCCGAGGGAAATATTATATTTGCATTGATTCTGACACCATGTATCCCAAAAAGTACATTGAAACACTTGTCAAAACGCTAGAAAAACCCGATACCGTTGCCGTTTCCTCGCTTTGGAGTTATATTCCGGATAAACAACATCCTTGGCTAGCCGTAAAAATCTACGAATTTTTACGGGATCTCCATTTACTCTTGCAATCTTTCAAACGCCCGGAACTCAGCGTGAGAGGACTCGTATTTGCTTACCGAATCGAACACGGTCGTCAAGTCGGTTATCGAGTAGAAATCAAACGCGGTGAAGACGGCTCCATGGCATTTGCACTGAAGAAATATGGCAAAATTCGTTTTATCCGCTCGCGTAAAGCCCGTGCTGTCACGGGGTATGGCACGGTAGGTGCAAACGGTTCATTTTTTAATAGTTTTAAAATAAGAGCCTTGAAAGCATTAAAAAATGCAGGAAACCTGTTTACCAAAAAAGAAGAATACAAAGACGAGGAATCCAATTTAATAGATAAACCTCGGCATTAAACATCACCAAACAATGAAATTTTAAAAATAATACAATAAAATCACACCGATATTGCTATATTTGCATAATATTTTCGACCCCACTTATTTAATAAATTGTAAAAAATGGCTGCACTAAGGTTTTTCTTTTATCTATTAATGAAACCTGCAACCTTAGGAATGGCATTCTTGGGTATAGCCGGCATATTTGCACCGTCCACCAATCCTAACAGTTGGTGGTTACCGGCATTATCCGGATTATTCATGCCTGCAATCATTTTTGCAAACTTATACCTTCTTATTTTTTGGGCCATTTGCAAAAAATGGTGGATCATACTTCCATGCGTTACAATTATTTGCAATTACAACTATTTCACCGGAACATTCCAATCTCCCTGGAAAAAAGACATTCTTTACACGCAAGAAAATGACATAACAATTGCCAGTTACAACGTGAATGGATTTTCCTGGATTGCACGTAACGTTCAATATGATATAAAAAAGATTGTCGAGGAAAATCATATTGACATCCTGTGTATCCAAGAACATTGTGAAAAAACAAATTTGGATAGCGTCGCCATACAACAAGAATTTGGATTACCACATCGCCGCGTGTATTTTAACAAACAAACAACATGGGCTAATTTTGGCATCAGCATATACAGTCGTTATCCCATAATCCGATATGGTGAAATCAATTTCAATTCCGAAAAAAACAATGGCATGTGGGCGGACATCTTGGTTCGAGAAGACACCATCCGTGTATTCAACAACCACTTACAAACAACAAATGTCAGTATGAACAGTAAAAAATACAAAGCCTACAAAAGCGTTAAAGATTGGAAAGGCCAAGCCCGTACGCTCGTGAACATCGTGGAACAACTAAAAGATAACTTTATCATTCGTGCCAATCAAGCCATGCAAATTCGAAAAATCATTGACACGACACGTTACCCCATCATCGTATGCGGAGATTTTAACGACACCCCCGTGTCCTTTGCCTACAATCATATTGCAGGAAATAACTTAACAGACGGTTTCCGAGATCGAGGAAAAGGATACGGGTATTCATTCAACGGGATGAAAGGATTGTTACGAATAGACTTTATAAGTTACGACAAATCCTTCACGGGATTAGAGTACGATTCCCCCCGCCTTCCGTGGAGTGACCACAACCCGATTATCATGACAGTGAAATTAAAGCATTCGATCTAAAATAACAATCATGACACCATTTCTTCAAACCTTATTCTGGCTCGCCATCATCATCGTATTCTACACCTACATCGGATACGGCATCCTGTTATACGCCCTTGTCAAGATCAAAGAAAAATTCCGCCCGGAACAGCCGTTAACGCTCCCGGTTCCTCTTCCCGAGGTCACGCTTCTGATAGCAGCTTACAACGAAGAAAAGGTCATCAAAGCAAAAATGGACAATTGCGCGCTGCTCGATTACCCGAAAGACAAGTTACACGTGATGTGGGTTACCGACGGCTCCACCGATTCCACGAACACGCTATTGGCCGCGTACCCGGAAACAACGGTTCTCTTTGCCCCCGAACGTAAAGGAAAGACGGCCGCTTTGAACCGGGCCATGCCCTATGTTAAAACTTCGTACACCATTTTCACGGATGCCAACACGATGCTCAACGCAGCGTCGATAAAAGAAATCATGACTTGTTTCACCGATCCCCAAACGGGGTGCGTGGCCGGAGAAAAGCGTATCGAAAACAAGGGGAAAGACAACGCGGCGGCAGGCGGGGAAGGTTTTTACTGGCGCTACGAATCAAAACTAAAAGAGTGGAAACTGTATATACTAAAACAACAATGATTCGACTTGATGAATTTTGACGATAATACCTGCAAATAACTGATAATAAGGAAATAAAGTGCAAAAACCAAATCATAAATAGATTTAAACGAATCATAGTTTATTGGGGATATGTGGGAACATTTACGGGAAAGATATTACCTTTGTGGCTGAAATAAAAAACATAGGAACATGAAGATTACCATCATCACAAAGGAATGCAAGACTAAAGACAAAGACGCTCCTGCAAAAGCCAATCTTTGTTTTCGACTCCGAGATAAGAATGTTGACCTCAAAGTCCGTTCCGACATTGAGGTTATGCTTGACTATTGGGACAATGATGCACTTTCCTATCGAAGGACAAAGAAATTACCATCTGACGAGCAGAAGAAAGTCAAGTTTTTGGTGCAGACCATTACAACGGCTCTTAGCGAGCAGTATAACTCTGCGACTGCTGATGTTGCATGGATGAAGAATGTGATTGATGAATGTGTCAATCCAACTTCAAGGTCAACAGAGACATTGACTACAGTTGTTTCGAGAATGGAACAATACATTGCGGAACATCCCATGAGTCCGAAATCAGCACTCGTTTATAAACCAACCATCAAGAAGCTTCAACGCTATGAAGCCTACAAGAGGGAAGTAGAAGGAGAGGAAGGCTTCACGCTCTATTGCGAGACTATCCGTCCCGAAGACTACCTTGATTTTAGAGAGTATGTCATAAACGAATATATTCATTACAATGACTACCCTGAGTTTTACGAACAGTTCAGCCTTGACATGCACCCTCCCAAGCAGATGTCAAGCACACAGATTATAGGTATCATGCATCATCTGCGTATTGTTGGGCATTGGTGCATCAAGATGGGGTTCACAACAAACCGCTCATGCGATGCGTTCACTATTCCTGCATCGGTACAAGGCACACCTTTTTATCTGACGATAGAAGAACGTGACAAGGTTTACAATACAAACCTACATAACAAGCCAGAGTTAGAAGTGTATCGTGACTTGTTCATCTTCCAATCAATGGTGGGTTGTAGAGTCGGAGACATGTTCTCTTTTACCAAAGACAATATAGTCGGTGACATATTGCAGTATCTTCCACACAAGACCATGCGCAAACGGTCGCAGACCGTGAGCGTCCCGCTTACCACAAAGGCTATGGAAATATTAAAACGTTACGATGGCAAGCAAGAAAAGCTTCTGCCGACAAAGCAAGTGTATCAATACAACGAGGGCATCCGTGCCGTGCTTCGAGAATGTGGCATTAACAGAAAGGTTACTATCCTTGACACCATCACAGGAAAGGAGGTTCAGAAGCCAATATGTGATGTTGCTACAAGCCACATGGCAAGACGCAACTTTATCGGCAACCTATACAAGAAAGTGAAAGACCCCGAGCTTGTGAGTTCCATGACAGGACATGTAAACGGAAGCAGAGCTTTCGCCAGATACAGAGAGATTGATGAGGAAACGAAAGTAAATCTTGTCAACCTCATCAACTAACATTTATACAATCTACCAGTTATACATCATTATATATAGAGTAGCATGAAAGTAACAGCATTCATCCGAGAAACCTCGGCAAAGAACAACATAACCGACCAGGCGCACGTTTATTTCCGTGTGCGTGACGGCAAGACTGACATCAAGGCTGTCAGCGAGTTATCCATCAATCCTAATCATTGGAGCGCGGAACGGCAGGGTTACAAGACACGTGTGGCTCTTGTAGCGGAGGCAAAGCGTACGGCATTCGACAAAGCCGTGCAGGACTTGACAGCGCTTATATCCGCACAATATTATCATGGAGCGGACAGCCGTTGGCTAAAAGGTGTTATCGAGGAGTTTCATCATCCTAACATCAACATCCGCCAAGGCAGAAAAGGTGACGAATACAGTCTTGTGTATCAATGCCAGCAGTATGCCGAGAACCACCCAATGGAAAAGGAATCTATAAGGCATCATGAGCATAACGTACGTAAGTTGCAGCACTTCGAGCGTTTCCAAAGGGAAATTATGCGTAGACGAGGTTACACCATGCGACTTGATGCCATAACAGCCGATGACTTGCGTGAGTTTCATAAATATCTGGTAAACGAGGCTGAATATTATGAGCATTACCCTCAAATCTTCGATGACATAGAGGAGCGTTTCAAACCACGCCAACTAACGGAAAATTCCATCAATACTATATTCAGAAGAATACGCACGGTTGTGAACTGGTGTTTGAAGCATAATATCACGACAAACGACCCTTTCGCCACCTTTGAGATGCCTAAGGTACTGGACAGCCCTCCATTTTATCTTACACTTGAAGAGCGTGACAAAGTCTACTATGCCGACCTCAGTAACGAAACGCCATCCACACAAGTATATCGTGACATATTCATGTTTCATTGTCTCATCGGCTGCCGTGTGGGAGACCTTGAAAAGATGACACGTGCCAACATCGTTGATGGTGCTGTGGAATACATTGCTGAAAAGACAAAGAACCACAAACCACGCACCATCCGAGTACCGCTCAATGATAAGGCGAAAGCGATTCTCGCTAAATATGCAGACATTGAAACAAGGTTGTTGCCAAAGATAAATCAGAACATATACAACCGTCAGATTAAGAAAATTCTGAAACTGCTCGGCATTGACCGCATGGTGACTGTTATTGACAACAAGACTCGTGAGCCTATACAGAAACCAATCTGTGATATTGCGACAAGCCACACAGCAAGAAAGACGTTCATCGGCAACCTATACAAGAAGGTGAAAGATCCAAATCTTGTTGCATCTCTTTCGGGACACACAGATGGCAGTCGAGCTTTTGCACGTTACAGAGAAATCGACAACGAGATGAAACGCGAGCTGGTGAAATTGATAGACTGACCTATTGCGAGTTTGCCAAAATTGCGTTTCAAAAACGGATATTCAATGAAAACGTTGGCGTTTAGAAGAAAATACTATACCTTTGCAGACAAACAAGAACCAAAAATATAATAAAAAGGTTTCAAAAACATGGTACAGACATCAAGCCAAAGCACTGTAAACAAGATAGAAATGAGGCTTAGAGGAAAAGGACGTGGTTCGATAGTCTTTCAACAAGACTATGCAGACTGCGGAACACCATCAGCCGTGAAGTCAACATTCCATCGGATGTACACTGACGGAATGTTGGTGCGGTTGGCTCATGGCATTTATTATTACCCAAAAGAGGACAAGGAATATGGACTTGGCATTATCTATCCATCTGTTGAAGACATTGCCCAGGCTATAGCCAAACGAGACAAGGCGAAGATTGTACCTATGGGAGCTTATGCATTGAATCGTCTCGGATTGTCCACGCAGATGCCCATGAATGTCGTGTTCCTGACCAACGGCGCACCACGTAGGATAAAGATCGGAAATGGGCGTGGCATCCTGTTCAAGCATTCTTCTTCGGGCAAGAACTTTGCCTATAAATCAGAGCTGATGATGCTTGTTGTAACAGCCATGCGCGCCATAGGCGAGAACAAAATAACCGACGAGGAACGCAACGTGCTTGTCGAGCACGCAAAGAATGTAAACGACAACGATTTCAATCATGATATAAAACTTGCCCCTGCATGGGTGCGCAAAATACTAATTGCACGATGAAATTCATAGACATACCAGAAGATAGACAACGTGAAGCTATCAATACCGTGGCATTGCAGACCGGATTACCGCCGTCAAGTATCGAAAAGGACTGGTGGGTAACGCAGGTGTTGAAAGCCCTTCATACTTTGCCATATGCAGAACATATTGCTTTCAAAGGAGGTACAAGTCTCAGCAAATGTTGGAACTTGATTGCCAGATTCTCCGAAGACGTGGATATTGCACTTAGCCGAGAATTCCTTGGCTTTAGCGGTGAATTATCGAAAACTCAAATCAGCGACAGACTACGTCGCGCCGCCTGTTCTTTCGTAAGAGAGAAGATGCAGCATGATGTAAGGAAAGCTTTAGTGGATTTGGGCATACGGGCAGATGCCTTTAGTGTGGATGTTGTAATCACACCAGTCACGACAACAGACCCAGAAGTGATAACAATAACCTATCATAGTTTGTATGAAGTATCACCATATATCAAGAATACGGTAAAGATAGAAATCAGCGGCAGATCGATGATGGAGCCTATTGAGAAAAAAGCAATCAACGCTGCTATTGACGCCCATTTCAGCAAAGCTCCATTTGCAGAAAAGCCATTTGAGGTGAACGCTGTCATCCCCGAGCGTACTTTCCTTGAAAAGGTTTTCCTGCTGCATGAAGAGTTCAGGAAGAGCGAGGTCAGAGTGGAGCGTATGTCTCGCCATATATATGATTTGGCAATGATGATGGATTCTGAAAACAAAATTGCTGACCGTGCAATCCACAACGAAGCCCTGTATAAGGCGGTACTTGAACATCGCAGAAAGTTCATCGGACTTAAGGGCTTCAACTATGATGAGCTATATCCTGCCACATTATGTATCGTGCCCAACGAGGATATTGCAAGACTATGGCAAGATGACTATAAGTTCATGTGTGAGCACATGATTTTCGGACAGGTGCCTTCTTTTGATGAACTGATAAGCAAGTTGTCAATGCTCAACGAGCAAATTAGACAGTTAAATTACCGAAAGGCATGAACATAAACGAACTCGGCGAGGATCTTGAACAGCAGTTCGGCAAGCCTCGCAACATAACTGAAGAGAACGTTAGGTTCATGCTTTCGCTCATAAAGGAAGAATTTGATGGAACGAAAGTGAACGAGAATATCGAAAAGCCAAGTCTTGAAGCCTTCGGCATGACCATTATTGCTGTTATGTCATACCAAACTACACCTTGGGAAGAATTGGCAAAGAAACCTTCAATCCGCAAGACACTCAAATATATTGCCATTAGAGGAAACTGCCATTATGACGAGATGGAGGCATTGACCAAGGAACTGATACGGAAGCACTTTTATGGCATTACCCAAAAGATGGTATTAGGGTTCTTGAAGATTATTCGTGGGGTGTCGAATGAAGAACGTCCGACCAAACTTATTGAATATACTCCATTCGCAGCCCAATACTATGCTATCCATTACGGACTTCACCAGCTTATCAGAGGTGAACATCCAGATGATGCAGCCGCCATTATCCATTGTGCAATAGAGGACGGCATATTGTTTCCAACAATTCCTCGCAGTCTGCTGGTCGATGAGTTCAACCTGAAGAAAAGTAGTTTCGACAAGTATTTCAGCAAGTATCATATAAACTTGAAATACGAGTCCGATGCCGTCAAGAAACAGGTTGAGGAGAAAATCAAGTATCACAGAAGGTCTTTACGAAATGCCATAGGCTACAATGTCACCAATGAAAATAAGGTGCATTTCTACGACCGCAAATTAGGACGCAAGAACTTCCTTTCTATGATTATTGCATATTGTCGCAGCATATTTCGTTTCTGACAATCTGCTACCATTTACAATCCTTAGTCAAACGTAAAACAGCATTTGGCTAAGGATTTTTGATATTGTCACGTTAATTCCATTAACAAAGAGTAGTCAATAGTAGTCGCATCCTACTGCCTATTCAAATCTCATTGAGAGCCGTCAAAAGCCATATACCTTTGCACCGTCAATCCGACAAACCAGCGGATTGGCGGTGTTTCTTTTTTATCACGCTGCGAGAAAGAGCATCCTGGTTTACGAGCAAAACAGCGTATGTATAACGAATATCAAAAGAAAAAATATGGTTGACATCATGTCATTGACAAAGATGGGAGGACAAGTAGCACTAACCGTTACTCCCGAAGACCTTCACCATTTTGCAAATGCTCTCTTGGCGCAGTCACGCAAGGAATGGGAGGAACAAGCTGCGTCTGCTCGCAAGGAAGAATCTGAGGAAACATTTCTTACAACAGAGGAGGTCTGCAAGATTTTCAATGTATGTCCTGCTACCCTATGGCAGTGGCATCGCACAGGCTACTTGCAACACATCAAGTTTGGCAACAAGAACATGTACCCTGCCTCGACAGTCAAAGCCATTACACACGCTCGCTCCATGAACGAAACAGTTGTAGGCTATTGCAAACGGAAGAGTAAAGTGGACAAGAACTTGCCTAATGCTTACGACAACGATAGTAAAGAGAACGTATGACGTATATCGAACACATGAACCAGCTTTGGCGTTCTGCTTTGTTGTCGCCAATGCCAGCGAGTGAGATAGCCTTGTTTGCCTACCTTGTGAACGAGAGCAACAAGCGGTATTGGCAAATGCCGTTTGCGTGCTCCACAACAAGAATATGTGAAGACTTGCGCCTTTCAAGGCAAACTGTCATCACGGCACGGAAGCATCTATCCGAGCGCAAACTTATCGCTTTTACAGAAGGCAAATCCCGCCATCTACCGTCCAATTACACACTGCTTGAATGGACAGATAACTTGACAGTAGGCTTGACGGATAACTTGACGCATGGTTTGACACAGGACTTGACACATATTAAAGATAAAGACAAACACCAAAGCAAAGATTCTTTTATAAAGGGAAGATGTGAGATTTTTGACAGTAAAAACGGAGGTGTATATGGAAATAGCAAACGAAAAGAAAATCGCAGGACTTGTCCAGTTCCTGCGGAAGGGACGGACTATGACGGGGCGTTTTAGACTGCCTATGTTGGAGGAGCAGGCATACGAATATCTTCTGGCAGCATATATCATGGAAGTACAGATCCGCTATCGCAGGTTTATCTATAATGGTTTTGTTGAAGAGCAACTCAAACAGGTAGCCAATTGCCTGACTGCAAACACTGCAAAGTTCGGAATCGTTCTATGTGGCGGATGCGGCAACGGCAAGACCACTATGCTCAAGGCTTTGCAGAACCTTGTCAGACGATTGGAAATCCTCAAACCGAACCTATCGCCTAATGCTGGACATAGTTCTGATAACTACTATAGTTTTACCATTGTCAATGCCATGCAGATTGTGCAAATACGCAAGACGGATTATAATAAGTTTTGCAAATTGGCGGAAGCTGATATATTAGGTATAGACGATATTGGTACTGAACCTGCTGAAGTGCAGGACTACGGCAATTTCATTTATCCCATCAAGGAACTCTTGGCTATGCGGTATGACGCACAACTGTTCACGGTCTTCACCACAAACCTTGAGCCCAAGGAAATCCGTCAGCGATATGGTGACCGAATTGCCGACCGACTCAACGAGATGATGACAAAGGTGGTCTATCGTAATCTAACCTACCGGACGGAAAACGCACAGATGGCGGATAGTCAAGGATAGAGGCAGTCTTTCGTGAGGGAGCCGACTTTTTGCAAAAGTCCATGAACATAATAGGGACTTTTAGATTCACCTGCTGACGCTGTTCACTTAAAAAGTCCTTCTATTATGCTCAGGCTTCGCCCGAGACCTGCTGCCATTATACCGAGTTACGCCTTTTACAATGTCAACAAGACAGAAATACAATATGCAAAGCAACATACCACGTGCCGCTATCCATGTCGGCAAAGACAAGAAATCATTCTCCGCCCAAGTGGGCAACGAAGCCGAGCGCAGAGGCTGGGACGAGAATGTTTATCGTCTGAAGAATGCCGACAAGGAGAAGAACAATCATTACAACTTCTCTCGCAAGAATCTCAACTTCGAGATAGTCAAGGATGGAAAGATTGTCCCTCTTGGTTCCAATCCCATTCCACTCCATGAGCGCATTCAGATGCGCCTTGATGAATTGGGATTCAAGCCATACATGGATGCCAGGCATCCAGACCAAGTATCAAAGAACAGTCCGAACTGCACTGTCGCCATGATATTCAGTGGCGACCACGACGTGCTGTACAACCTCGCTTTTGGCAACCAAAGGATAGACACTGCCAATCCTGATGCAGATCATAGCCACATCGTATTGCAACAAGGCATTTATAAATGGGCAAAGGACACCTACGACTTTGCCTGTCGAAAATGGGGCGAGGAGAATATTATCAGTTTCGCAGTCCATTGTGACGAAACAAGTATCCATGCCCATGTGCAGACTATTCCTGTGGAGAAAGTCAAGAAACGTGGACGCATTGGTAGCAAGTATGTCAACAAGAACAATCCCGACATAGTGCTTTCAACTAAGGAATGGAGAGCATTACCCAAAGAGGAACGAGACAACTACACCAAGCAGACTGCCTCAAAGGATTATGTTGAGTGTGTGTCTTATGCCAAGGTGTGGGGAGAGACGAGAAAAGCAAAGTCGGAATATCTCTCGCAACTTCATACAGACTATCACAATGAGGTTGGCCGCAAGTATGGTCTTGCACGCGGTATCCCTTACAATGAATTGTCAGAGGAGGAAAAGCGAGGACGAAGGCATAAGAACAAAGTCGTTCTTGAAGCCGAGCGACAGGCGAAAGCTGCTCTTGACAAGGTGGAGAAATACGCTGTTCTTGCCACTATTGACAAGCAAGAGCTCACCTTCCCTCTTCTCAATATCAAGACACCTGTTCAAGAGGCAATGGATGCCGTTAAGAAAGAACTTGCCATTCCTATTCCTGCACTTATCGGACAAAAGACTTGGCGAGAGGAACGGACAACAAACATCAATGATGCTATCAAGGCTCTTGTAACAGCCATCAATGTTGAACGTGATAAGCAGAATTATGGTATACGAGCATCTGTCAACAAAACTTACACTTACTATATGCAGCAACTCAATCGCCTTATCAATGAGAATAGGTCGCTTGAAGCAGAGAACATAGTCTTGAAAGAAGAAAACGCAATAGTCAAAGAGCGTATATCTCAACTTGACGAGAATGCAATCAAACGAGTGGCTGCAGAAAAAGATGAAATGATTGGCCGTCTTAAAAGGCAACTGTCAGTTGCAAGGGATGAACTCACAGATATAGGCAATGACTACAATGCACTATTGTCAAAGTATAGGAATCTTGTTCTTCAATGGAATGAGATGAGGCATCAACCTGAAATCATAGATGCGATGCTGCGTGTGGAGGAACGCAAGAAAGAGGAAGCGGCAGCTAAACGAGAGGAGCAAGCCAAACAATCCAGATACCAAGACATCATAGACCGATTTATAAATGAAGGGTACGATGCCCTCAAAAGTTTCTCAAAGACAGGACGGATAGACTTCATTGAGAAAGAAGCCAACGCTATCTATTATGGCATCATGGCAACAGCATCAAAGTACAACCTTTCTCTCGACTCTGCAAAGAGAGTGGAAGCAGCCACAGACAAATTCCTTGCAGGTATGGTATGGGATGATTGCAGTAACTTTCGCAAGGAATGTGTTACATCATGGACAAAGATCTTTGCCACAAAGGGAGTCGTTTATACCGAACCCCTTTGTCAAAACTTACTTGCATTTGTCGACCACATGTCATGCAGCGCCGATACCTATGTCTCACTCAGCGGCTCAAACGGATGTGCCGACCAGCTTACGAATTGGGATGGCACACAGAAGGTCGGCTTGGGAACACCAGCCAAGAGAAAGACGCAAAAGCGTTGACCTTACACATAATGTATGTCACACAAAAGCACAGTTTCAACAAGTCCAATTTTGGGTAACTCCTCACCAATTCCCACCAATTCCCCAGTTAACAATAAGATTTTTTTGAGATTTATTCTTTATTCTGATTAAAAATGCCTATATTTGCACTCGGACTATCATGTCTCAACTGAATATCAGCCCAAGACGAGTTCTTGTAGAAGATATAATGAGACAGCTCACGCCGTGTGGAGCATGGTAAAATCGAAAGACATATCTGTGCGAAGCGGGCTTGGGTGGGACGATAGTTCTGACATATTGAAGGCGTTTACTCGACGCTGTGTTTAAGACGTACCGAATCTTGCAAATTCAAAATCCAGTCTTGAACGTAGCAACGGTAGATGTCCCGGGTGTGATTATATCAATCCCGTGGAGACCTTGTAAGCATAGATTGTGTCCTTGGGGGTGCAATGTAATATGCTGTATAGGTCTCTTTACGGATGCGATTTTCATATCGGCGTGGGCTCTAACGTTGTCTGTTCAACTGGATTTGGCAATGCAAGAGCCTTGGTACGTGGGACGGACAACAGGACGACTCACGCTTTTTTTTGTGTCGCAACTTAACCGAGTTCTGTCTAGAATAAAGTTAGCACCGATATGAAAATCGATGAATGTACACCAGAAAATGTACACACCGTTGGAGATGGTGAAACTCCTCCTTGCGCTGGGCTTACCCCCAACGTCCTCCCCGAAGCTCAAAGCACTATATCAGCAGTGAGTTCACATACAGGGGTGTCCACCAGAAATGTGCATACGGGAACGACATTAAAGCAACAGAAGCAGGAAGATACTCCCCATTGGTACGCCCTCCGTTGCACATATGGAAGAGAGAAAGCAGCATACGATTATTTTGTAGCTAAGGGCATCATCGCTTTCTATCCCACTACTAATGCAGTTAAAATTATCAACGGCAAACGCAAAGTTGTCGCTGAATCACGATTGCCCAACATTTTCTTCGCATTCGGTACAGAAGAACAAATTAAGACTTTTGTTTACGACAACGTAAACCTCCCATTCCTTCGTTTTTACTATCGCCACGTCCACGTTGGCTGCAGAATCAACAAGACACCATTGATAGTCCCCGACTATCAGATGGAAAGTCTGAAGATTATCTGTGCAGCCGATGCGGACAATACTATCGTGTCGTTAGACGAAGTGCCCAAGTTCGAGAAAGGTCAATTAGTACGAGTTGTTGACGGTGCATTCAAGGGAGTCGTTGGACGAGTGGCGAGATGGCAAGGACAACAGAGAGTAGGTGTGGTTGTTGAAGGTTTGATAACGATGGTGACAGCATATGTGCCAAATGCGTTTCTAGAATTAGTTGAATAATAACAAAAATGTTTATGAAAAAGATACTATTCCAATTTGTATTATGTGTATCATTTGTCATCAACATATTGTTATTATGCCCTTATAGGATATAGATGTTTTGAAGGACAGAGTTATAGTTATAAATTCTATAAGTTTATATTGGATCCTTGTGTAAAGAGAGGTCCAAATATCTCAAATTAAATGTCAGGGGCATGGATGGAGTGTCTTTTGAAAAGATTCTTTTGCCGTTCCAAAACATGGAAGCTTGATTTGAGATAGTGGCAATCACTAATGCCAACAAAAGTACAATTAAAATAAAGATTAAAGAAGTTCATATGAATAAAAAGTTCATTATTCCGATTGTGATCTGTACAATCATCATTATTGCAGTTATCTCTACCTGCGTTGGGAAGGGTAGTAAGATCAAACTAACATGGGATGCAGTACCTGCTCCAAAGGAAACAAAAGACTCTATTGAGCTAAAAGTATATGTAGAAAATTCCGGTAGTATGGATGCGTATATGTGTGCTGGATCAAATCTAAAAGATGCAGTTTTTGATTATGTAAGCGACTTGAAGCGATTGACTACATCCTGTTCATTGTACTATATCAATTCGAAAGTTATCCCTTTCACTGGGGACTTAAATACATATATTAAAAATCTTACCCCACAATCTTTTGCTAAAGCTGGTGGAAACCGAACGAATACAGACCTTCGTCAGATTTTTGACACGATAGTAAAGGCTAATGGCAAACAAACGGTTTCTATATTTATCTCAGATTGTATCCTTGACATTCCTCAGAATGCGATTGATTTTTTAGGGAATTACCAGATTTCTATTAAAAACACGTTTAATGAAGCTCTGGCAAAAAATCCCGAATTGGGAGTTGAAATAATCAAACTTGACTCCAAATTTAGTGGTTTTTGGTTTTGCGGACATAATCGGGAATTTTTGAAGGATGTAAAACGACCTTACTATATTTGGGTAATTGGTAATCAAAGGTATTTGGCTGAATTCAACCAAAAGGTTCCTGTCGAGAATATTATAGGCGGTATTAAAGAATATTGTGCGTACGCAGCTCCACAGAAAATACCATTCGATATGAGTAAAAGTACTTATGTAACAAACCATTCAGGAAAAATACATATTGAATTACTCGTAAATTTAAGAGGATCGTTGCAAAGCAGCAATCTGTATAAGAATATTGCACAATACAAATCTGCTAACCCTCAACAAGTAGCAGTGGCGTCGGTTGAAGAGATTATTGCTACAGATAGTCCGTATAGCCATGTTGTCACTTTAGAAATCTCCAATCCCGAGACATTGAAATCAGAAACGGTTTCTTTTTCTTACCCTTATTTGGCAACATGGATATCTAATTCAGATGACACAACAGGACAAAATATAAAAGAAAATCTTGACAAAACAACAGGACTAATGGCACTGATTAAGGGTGTGGCAGAAGTCTATAAGAACTCAACTACATATGGATCGGTTTCCTTTGAATTAAAAAATAAATAAAGTTAAATATCATGAGTGAATTTTTTGGAAGTATCTACTGCTGGCTCGAAGACTTCTTTGGAATAGAACTTGCAGAGTATCTTTGGGGAGAATCATCTCCAGAGCAGTTAAGCAACATGTTTATTGGCATCGGCCTTACCATGTTGGTGATTTCCCTAATTGTAGCTGTCTGCTACTATTACATTATTAATCATCCACGCCTGAACAATTGGTGGGGATGGCTTATATTCTTGGGTATTAACGCTGTGATAAACTTTGTAGTCGGATGGCAATGGGTTCTTAAAGATTATTATGCAGGATTAATGGTAAAAAAAGATGCCGCGACCCAAAAGATGGTTGACCTTCCTATCTACTCAGATGACATCCTTGCATTTGGAGTTACCAATATGCTTGATGCTATCATAGCTTTCATCATATTCTCGTATATTATCAAGTGGTGGAGTACAAACTGCTCCCGAGCTCCATTTTAACATATAAATATTATTAATCATGGCCAAACTATATGTATTCGGAATTGGAGGAACAGGTGCACGTGTTCTCCGTTCTTTCACAATGATGATGGCGGCAGGTGTAAATATTGGTGCAGACGAAATCGTGCCTATTATTATCGACCCCGACGCTTCTAATGCAGACTTAACAAGAACTGTAGCCCTTATGAACACCTACAGGACTATTCATTCTTCCCTTTCATTCACCCCGAAAAATGAGTCAACTTTCTTTAGAAAAGAGCTGTCCCAAATTCTTGTGAACTATACTCTTCGCATAAATGACACCGATGATAAGACATTTTTGCAGTTTATTGATCTTCCTTCCATGGATAAATCATCGCAGGCCATGATGAGAATGCTATTCTCTGAAAAGAACCTCGGCTCGTCTATGGATGTAGGCTTCAAGGGCAACCCCAATATCGGGAGTATTGTACTCAATCAAATTGTGGATTCTAATGACTTCCAGGATTTCGCCAACAACTTCGAATCGGGTGACAAGATTTTTATCATTAGTTCCATTTTTGGTGGAACTGGTGCAAGTGGTTTTCCTCTTTTATTGAAAACTCTTCGCACTGGAACTAACTTCCCAAACAATGATCTGATTAACCATGCAGAAATTGGTGCCATCACCATTCTTCCATATTTCAAACTGAAGAATGACGATGAAAGCGAGATTGATTCATCGACCTTCATCTCTAAGACCAAATCCGCATTGGCTTATTACGAAAACAATATCAGCAAGAATAAGTCTATTGATGCGCTTTATTTTCTTGCTGATAATGTTACAAATACCTATGAAAACCACGAAGGTGGATCAGCGCAGCAAAACGATGCTCATCTCGTAGAATTCCTTGCTGCTACTGCTATCGTGGATTTCAGTAACAAGCAACACGCAAATACGTCAAACAAAGAACTTGGTCTGAAGGAACTCACTAATTCTGTTACATTCGACTCCTTCTACGAGAATCAAAAACGTTTGCTTTTCGCCCCTTTGACAGAGTTCATGATGATGACCAACTGCCTGAATCACAAATTTGACTATTATTCGTCTAAGGATTTCAATGCCAACAATGACAACTTCAATGGTCTGTACGGGTCTTCTTTTATGACGGAGCTTCAGAACCTTACAGGTTTGTTCATCGAATGGCTTGACGAAATGAAGAGAAATAAACGCTCATTAGATCTTTTCAACCTTAACACAAAAGATAAACCTTTTGAGGTCGTCACAGGAGTTAAGCCTAAAAAGATAATCAGCCTTAAATCTGATTATGATTTAGTGACCGATCGTTTGAACTCAGCTGTCAAGAAATGCCAAAGTAAAGAAGACAACGACAAGTTCCTTGAAATGTTCTTCCTTGCCATGAGAAAATTGTTTAACGAAAAATTTAATGCGTAGCCATGTCAAAAGTATTTAGACTATATCGAGAGGGAACGTCCACCATTCGAGAATGGAACGAAAGCCCAGCATTCCCATACAATTCCAATGCTCGGGACACAATAGAAGATCCCGATGGAGCAAGTGCCAAAAATGAAATTACTTCAATCCCGTCTCCGTTTGCAAGAATAGATCTTGTGAAAACAGCCTTTAAGGAAGTATGTCGTAGAGCGACTCGTGATATTAGAGAGTTGGAAGGCAACACCATATTTCATAAGATGGTGTCAGATACTTTAGATGTCGGTGAGATCTTTTTCAATATCGATAAATTCAAAGATAAGATTGAAATCATCACTTGGAATCCGTCCGTGATGATTGATGCTCTGAAGAACGACCAAAACGCAAGCCACTTCTATGTGGCCGATGCCCTACAGAAGTATCTTGTTTCCGATGCTCGCACATATAACTTCGGACAGTTGAAGAACATCTATCTTCTGAATTATACGAATGGGCCAGATGAATTAAACATCATCGGTGCCACTTCACCGTCAACGTTATTCTTTAGCGGTGCGAATAGCCTTGAATATATTCAGGACATATTCTTTGCAAACAATGACCGCCCATTTGACGGCGACTATGTACCCCTTTATAAAAGAGACTTCGACTACATTAAGGCATGGTGGACACTCCGAAAGACAATCCCCGGCTTCTCAAACCTGTTCCCAGAAATTGAGAATTATCTTAACTTGACATTCAGGGCTATTTCAGACCAGATAATCAAGAACAAGTTAAACGAGATTACCCCAGCATCAGCTAAGGATTTCTCTTATATTGACGTGCAGTCACATCAACAGAGTAACCAGGTTGAAGTTCTTGGTACTGTCCTGTTTAAGAAGAAATCTTCAAGAGAAATTGAAAACGAGTTTACAATCCGTCCCGAACGAAGCGTAGCAGGTGTGAAGCCTCTTGTTCTTCCCGTTGAAGCAGGAAATAAATATGCTAGTCTGCAATATGCTAATGGTACATGGGGAAACACAAATAGAGCACCATACAAACCAAATGTTTCTAACATCGAACGTAGAACGCTACCTTATGAAGGCTCAACTTTTGCATATTTGACCATAGGAGATTTCCTTGAAGATTCTATAGTCAAGGTCCCTCATTCTTTGAATAAGAAGTATTTCTTCGACGGGAATATTAAAGATGTAGAGCAGATGACCTCTTTCTTACTCCCGATTAAGCCTCTTTACTTCAAGTACTTCTCCATTGAAACACTCAACTCAATTATGCCAGACGGTAAACCAGCGTTTGAGATGGAATCCATTGCCGGTGGCTCAGTAAATGTAGTTATACGCATACCTATTATGGGTAATGGTAATATAACTTACATTGAGTATCAGCGTATCTATTATGCCCAGAGGCAAGCTGAAGTCTCAGAGACTCAAAACTCTGGTGGCATGACAACCTTCGATTTTACAGGTCTTGTAATGCCTGCCATAAAGTTCCAAAATGAGGACGATGCTCTATATACGGTTTCCTGCGTAAGTACATTCTCCAATCAATTCAATTTTGATTTTTACCGAGAAGGGGAAATCATACGTGATATTCCTGTTGATTGCAGAAACAAAGAAAAAGGCCTGTTCGACTTTAAGGCCGAAACCTATACAATCCAGAATAGCAACTTTGACTTTATCAGAGTTTCTAATAAGGGAGGCGTTAGCAATGTAATTATTCCAAACTTCCTCACACATCAAAATCTGGAAGACTTTGAATTTGCTGTTGACTTGGGTACATCCAATACACATATTGAATTTAAGAAAGCTGACAATAATAGTTCTGACTCTTTCAACTATAAAGACTCAGAATCTATATTCGCAGAGTTCTTTGTTCAGTCCTTCCGCGAAATTCAAGGAAAACTCATTCCTTTAGATTTGATTGATGAAAACGACTTGATGGTTCGTGATTTCATTCCTGCTGTGGTAGGAGATGACTCAGATTTTTCTTTCCCAACACGAACCGCTTTGTCATATGCAAAATCTACTGACTGGACGGAGAAATTAAGAACATTCGGCTTAATAAATTTCGATATTACATACAATAAAAAATTAGGCATTGCATACAATGCAAAGCCTATGGTCAATATAAAATGGAGTAGCAAGCCTAATGCACAATCAGCAATGCAAGCTTACATCCGTAATATCATGATGATAATTCGCAACAAGGTCATTGCAAATAACGGTAGCCTTGCGCGAACAAAAATCACATGGTTCTATCCAAACAGCATGTCACCGCGCCGCCTTGCTCAACTACGCATGGCATGGAACGACTCCTACACAGAATTGTTTAACCATGATGGTGCGACAAGAAATCTATCAGAGTCTGTTGCTCCAATACAATTCTACTTCCGTAGATATGCGACAGCAACGAACCTCGTTAATGTGGATATTGGTGGTGGCACTACTGATATTGCCTTCTCTTCAAACGGCAAAGTAGAATATATCACGTCATTTAAGTTCGCTGCGAACTCGCTCTTTGAGGATTCTTTCTCTGACATTAATCCTAATAATGGTATTGTAGACTGGTTCAAGAATGACATTCTCGGACTTCTTCAGTCAAAACCAGAACTTAACGAACTAGTAAACATCTTTAATAGCAACCTCGGACAACCTGCAAATATGGCATCATTCCTTTTCTCGCTGAAAGATAATTCTGCCACAAAAGGACTTGCCCGTAATAATATTGATTTCAATAAGATACTTCAAAATGACACGAAGTTTAAGGTGGTGTTCATCATCTTCTATACTGCCATCATTTATCATATCGCTCAAATTGTAAAGGCAAAAGGGCTGAAAGCACCTCGTCATATAGCATTTAGCGGTAATGGTAGCAAGATTATTAGCATCATATCGTCTGACGCAAAAATTCTTGGTAAATACACAAAAATCATCTTCGAGAAAGTTTTGGAATCTGAATATGGTTCTGCCCTTGATATTCTTGGATTGGAGCAGGGCTCTAATCCTAAGGAATCCACATGCAAGGGTGGCTTGATTGCAACAGAAGCTTACGATGAAGAGCCGGAAACTTTAGTTCTCCGTGACTCATCTGGCAAACTGGCTGGTGCAAGTGATACCTATGCGTCAATTTCTGAAACTCAAAAAGCAGATATTGTTAAGTCTGTAAAAGACTTCTTCCGATTTACTCTTACTGAAATGCCATCAGCATTCAACTTAGACAACAACTTCGGTGTTGATAACGTCACTATGAAGATTGCGAGAGAAGAATGCACAAAGGACTTGGAAACATACCTTGATAAAGGTATAGAACTCTCTATTAAAGAGTCCGGAAATAAGGATAATCTCATTGAGGATGCAATTACGTTCTATCCAATTAAGGGAGTCCTTCAGTCTCTTTCAAGCAAAATTCAAGAGTATTATTTAGAAAATTCAAGTATATGAAAAAAGTTTATAGTCTCATAGTGTTGACTGCCGTCTTAGCTTTATCTTCTTGTAGTTTCTTTGAGGATGATAAATCTTCAAAAGGAAAAGATGAGATTAGGACAATCGTGGAACTTCCTGATTCTGTAAAACAAAAAATTGCAGATCATGATACTCTTATGACAGAACTCTTAAATAAAGTTGATACACTTACAGCAGAGTTAAATTTAACCAAGGAAGAAAGCGCAGAGATGAAAGAAAAAATAGCAGAATTGAAAAGCCCTAAAAGTACATGGGCTTACATTTCAATTGGGGCTTTTATTCTTGGCTTGATAGCTCTTATTATATCTCTTCTTAAACCTAAAGGAATAAAAGAAAAACAGGTATATGAAATTGTTAAGAAGTCTCTTGACGAATCTCGTAGAATTAAAGAACTTCAAGTAAATGTAAACAACTTATTATCTTCACAACGCAATAATAGAATGTCAAATATAAGTTCTTCTTATGCGCCTAACTCTGACAGCCGTTTACGCCAATTGGAAAATCAAATGGCTCAAGTAATTGGAATTATTAATAAGATAACAGTCACTGCTTCCCAACCCGTATCCACACGGAAGGAGCCTGCTCCTTCACGAAAGGAAAATGAATATCAAAAAGTAGGGTATGCAAAAGTCGATACTGACATATACTTTACTACGATATATGAATCGAATCAAGAAGGTTGTGTATTTAAACTTACCTTCACCTGTCAATCTAAAGGTAAGTTTAACATTATTGCCTTGGATAAGATTCAATCTAGAAATGATTGGCAGAAGAAAGTTGAATGTAGTGGTGTTTCTATAAAAGAAGCAACAGATTTCCGCCTTGAAGACGAGGGCATTTGTGAAAAAATTGACGATAACACATGGAAAGTCACAAAACCACTTAAAATCAAACTGATCAAGTAAATATGTCACTATTAGTTCCTATCATAGTTGCGTTTATAATCGCACTACAGATATTCTTCTTCGTGAAGAATGTACTACGCATGAGAGATTACAAAAAAATCTTTGCGGAAGAAAATTCTTGGGGTATCGCTCATAATCCTGAGACGAATTTCGTTTCTGGTATTTATGGACGTGGTAACAATGTTTTTGAATCAATCAAAGAATCAATCAATAAATACTTAGAAAATAATTCTGGATCAGTGATTGATTTCTCGCTTTTGAAGGATGCAGTGGACCGCCACTGTGATTCTGTGGAGAATGACATCAACACGCTTACACCAACTCCACTGTATTGCGGGCTCGCAGGAACGATGGCAGGTGTGATTGTCGGTTTAGGTTCTCTTATTACGACGGGTAGTATAACAGACCTTCTTTCATCTGGATCTGGAAATTTTGGAACTGCCGCAGAGGGTGTAAACGATTTGTTGTCAGGGGTCGCATGGGCAATGCTTGCCAGCATCATGGGTATCATGCTCACCACCATAGCATCATTATTATTTAAAAGGTATAAACTGCAAGGTGAATCCGGCAAGAATACATTTCTTGCATGGCTTCAGGCAAAACTACTGCCAGAGCTGCCTTCTGATACCTCCGATGCACTCAATCGCTTGGTGAAGAATCTTAATAAGTTCAACAACACTTTTGCTGAGAACACCTCTTCACTGCGCGGTGCATTGCGTGAGGTTAATGAATCCTACCGCATTCAGGGCGACGTTATCAAAGCCGTACATGACATGGACGTGATGAAGATGGCAAAAGCAAATGTTCGCGTACTTGAAGAACTGAAAGAATGTACCGACAAATTGGAGCAATTTAACAAGTATTTGGATGATATTCACGGCTATACTGATGCAATCCATACTTTTACCACTCAATTTGAGCAAGAAGCTAACCGCTTACATGTATTAGAGGAAATTCAGCAGTTCTTTATGCGTCACAAAGCAGAAATCGCTAAAGACTCTGCTGATGTTGACGTGGCATTGCGAAATGCGCTGCGGACTTTGAAAGAAACAGCCAGCTCCAATACAAGCGAACTTAATTCAACTCTGGTTCAGCAAGCAGAAGAGTTTAAGAGAATAATTGCAGACGAGAGAGAATCTTTTGAAAGGTTAAATACTGAGTTAAGAGTTCAATTTGGAGCAGAACTAAACCAAATTCCGATGCTACAAAAGCAGCTTGTAGAAATCGCAGGAATTCCTGGCAAATTAGATAAGCTCATAGACCGCATGGAACGTTCTAACAGTTCACTTGCTTCACAAGTAAGTAGTACAATGACACAAACTGTCAAGGAACTTACCTCTGTTTCTTTCAGAGGGGAGTTCTCGCCTTATTCAGTCCAGCCTATTCTGCCAAGATGGATGAAGTGGATTGTTGTTGTGTCAGTGATTCTTATTGCATTGGCTTGTATCACAAACACAGTCTATAATATTTGGTTCGCATCTGATAGTGCGTCGATAGAAGCTACCGTTGAAGATATAGATGAGAAAACAGACTCCACTTTGGTTATACAACAAATGAAGGACAGTGTACAGATGAATCCTGTTCAACAACCTGCCCAAGCGGCTTCTGTACAGCAAGTCCCTTCTCAAAATGCTAACAATTAAGTATATATGGCAGAAAAGAAAGAATCATTTTTCTGGACCAGTTACTCGGACTTGATGACGAGCTTGTTCTTCATCATGCTAACACTCTTCGTCCTCGTTATTGTGCTTCTACATAAGCGTATGGAGGCGACAGAGAAACAGCTTGAAGAGATAAAGAAGGTAGAGGCTTCAACCCGAGAATTGGGCAAATCAAAGAACTTTGCGTATCGAGCAGAGTATAAAAAATATGTCCTCGACGTAAGGTGTTTCTTTGAGGAAACCAAATATAAGCTATCCGATTTAGAGGCTGACACTGCAAGCCTTCACCAAGCAGGTACTGAAATCAAAGAGTTTCTTGATAGGAATGATGGAAACCAGTACTTGCTCATTATTGAAGGTCAAGCTTCGCGCAACTCTACAAAGCAGACCGATGCTAACTACGATTGGAGTTTTCAGCGAGCCCTTACATTGATGAAGTTCTGGAAGGATTTTTGTCATATTGATTTCGGAGCAAACTGCGAAATTCAAATAGCAGGAAGTGGTGATGGTAGATATAACTTTGGCTATACAGGCGGAGAAAATACCGAACGCTTCAAGCTGTTGGATGGTACCCTGATGCGAGAAAGAGGAGGCAAAGAAAGAGACAACCAACGTTTTGTTATACATATTATTCCGAAAAATATTATTGATGATGCTGAAAATGCAGAAAAGAATAACATCTAAACATGTTGCCATCCTGTTTTGTTTGGTAATATGCTTTGTGTCATGCGCTCACAAGTCGGGCCATCGACGTGACCGAGAGCGTCCTGGCACTACTATGGCTGATTGTTCCAATGGAAAGTCGTCACGTTCTACTGCTCGGAAAAGTAAAATTGTCAATAAACGTTCCAGCGACAAATTGGAAGGTTCACAAATTTTCGACCGTTACGGAAGTGCGGTGTTTATGGTGTTTACAACTGATGGTTCCAACGCCTATCAAGGCTCTGGCTTCTTTATTGGTAATGGTGGTCTTGCTGTGAGCAACTACCATGTGTTCAAAGGAACAGGTATAGGTTTAGAACAAATCAAATTAGTTGGCAGTGACGTGGCATATAAAGTTACGGAGATTATTACAAGGAGTGAAGATGAAGACTTCATCCTTTTCCGAGTGGATTGTGATAACAATAACTATATTCCTATAGCCACAGAAAAACCGAAAATCGGAGAGAAAGTATATGCTATCGGAAGTCCGCGAGGTCTTGAAAACACCTTCTCCTCTGGCGAAGTGTCTCAATGGCGTGCAGATAATCTTATGCAGATTAGTGCGCTTATTGACCACGGTAGCAGTGGTGGTGCTCTTATCAATGAATATGGTGAAGTCGTGGGTATTACCTCTGGTTCGTTTGCTGACGGCTCACAAGCCAATCTTAACTACGCCTGGAGCATAGATATTGTCAAACCCTATCTGAGATAATAACATATCCATACAATAGAAGATCAAAAGGAAAGTACTCAAATTATGGCTTAAAATAGAAATGTACGCCATTGCTGCGAACTAAAATCTAAAGATTATGTATAGAAGACTTAAAACATTATCGATAATTGAGAGCAACGAAAACTTGCTTTCTGATCGTTGAATGTAGAAAAGTAACGAATATTGCCCTCAGTAGCGAGTTAACGGATGTTAATCATTAAAATATAGCGTAAGAAGCATTGTTAGGCAAATTTTCGGAAGAGAACACTCTTTCAACCAATGGGAACTTTATGGTATCAATTCAACTTGATATTATAAAGTTCCTTTTGATTTACAGACACTTACAAAATGATTACAGGTTCAAGCGTGGGACTCCAAACTGCACTCGGCAGTAGGAGCCGCCGGAGAGTTATTTGCCATCCGCACGGAATTGTTCGAAAACATACCGGAAGACACCCTACTGGACGATTTCACGCTCTCGCTTCGAATTGCCACACGAGGATACAAAATTGCCTATCGCGACAAGGCCTACGCCATTGAATCCGGCTCCGCGGATATGCACGAAGAACAAAAACGCAAAGTGCGCATCGCGGCCGGGGGATTACAAGCCATCACGCGATTAAAGGATTTGCTGAACATATTCAAATACGGCTCCCTCTCCTTTCAATACATATCCCATCGGGTGCTACGTTGGTCGGTCACCCCAGTCCTGTTATTCCTGCTATTTCCCTTGAACCTGCTACTTGCCACCATGATTCAGGACAGTATCATGTATAAGGTGATATTCATCCTGCAAACCATTTTTTACCTCCTAGCCTGCCTCGGGGCAATACTGGCAACGAAACAGATAAAAATAAAAATTTTGTTTATCCCCTACTATTTTATATTTATGAATCTAAGCGTGTTAAAAGCTTTTTTCTACTTAAAAAAATTCAATGGAAAAGGTACGTGGGAGAAAGTGAAAAGATAAGGTAGAGATAAACGGGGATAACCCGATTCCCGTCGTGAAGCCGACGTGTCATACTCGTTTCTACAAACGGCTTTAAAACGGAGGGGAAAGGTCTGTCCTCTGTTTGTCGCGACTTAACTCACGCTTAACTCTTTCCAATCGGATAAGAAGATGCTGAATTACAACTTAGATCTGAAATAATCTATCGTCTTCAACAATCCATCCCGCAAAGGAATTGTCGGTTGCCAATCCAACTTTTTTTGAGCTAACGTTATATCCGGTTTGCGCTTTCTGGGATCATCTTCCGGGAGTGCTCCAAACACGATTCGAGAGGTGGACCCTGTCAACTCCAGCACCAAATTCGCTAATTCCAACATTGTGAATTCCCCGGGATTCCCTAGATTCACGGGACCGGTAAACTCATCCCCGGTGGCCATCATCCGAAGCATACCATCGATTAAATCATCCACGTATTGAAAACTTCTTGTCTGGGTTCCATCACCATAAATCTCAATATCTTTTCCTTGTAAAGCGTTCACGATGAAATTCGAAACCACCCGCCCGTCATTGGGGGCCATGCGAGGACCATACGTGTTAAATATACGAATAATTTTCACCACGACCCCGGCCTGGCGGTGATAATCCATGCACAAGGTCTCCGCGCATCTTTTTCCTTCATCGTAACAGGAACGAAGCCCGACAGGGTTCACGTTACCCCAGTATTCTTCATTTTGCGGATGTTTCACGGGATCACCGTACACCTCACTTGTCGATCCCTGTAACAGCCTGGCTTTAACGCCTTTCGCCAGTTCCAACATATTTACCATACCAAAAACAGAGGTATTTATCGTTTTTATCGGGTCACATTGATAATGTACCGGTGATGCCGGACAAGCCAGATTATAAATCTCATCCACCCCCTTCATGTAAGGCCAGATAATATCCCGTTCCTCCAATTCAAAATTAGAATTGCCCATCAAATGTTGAATATTTTCCTTCGATCCGGTAAAAAAGTTGTCTAAACAAATCACATAATTACCCGATTTTATCAATCGATCACATAAATGAGATCCCAGAAAACCTGCCCCACCAGTCACTAATACACACTTCATAATTCACCTCTATTGTTTACACAAATGTATAAAAAAATATCCGGAAATATTGCTAATTAGTAATATTTCCGGATATTTATATTTACAGCGGTAATTAGGATGAATATCAGTACATCTGATTCAACTGCTCTTTAATTTTGTCACTCGTGATATAGTCATCGAAGTCCATTCGCTTGTCTATCATTCCATTAGGAGTCAATTCGATGATCCGGTTACAAACCGTTTGGATGATTTCGTGGTCGTGAGAATTCATCAGAACGATCCCTTTGAAGGCCACCAACGTGTTATTAAAAGCTTGGATAGATTCCAAATCCAGGTGATTTGCCGGAGAATCCAACAACAAGACATTCGCGTTTGTCAACATCATCTTGGCGATCATGCAACGCATCTTCTCTCCACCGGATAACACTTTCACCCGCTTGTAGATATCCTCCCCGGAAAATAACATTTTCCCGAGGAATCCCCTTAAAAATGTTTCGCTTGTATCTGCCGAATACTGTCCTAACCACTCGACCAAAGTCATATCCGTCTGGAAATAAGCCGAATTATCCAACGGAAGGTAGGCACTCGTGATCGTTACCCCCCAGGTAAAGCTACCGGTGTCCGGTTTCTCGTTCCCCGTGAGGATCTCCAACAGAGCGGTCATCGCCCTCGGATCCCGTGACAGGAAAGCGATCTTATCTCCCTTTTCCACGGTAAATTCCACGTCGCGGAATAATGTCTGTCCCTCGATGGATTTACTCAAATTACGAACATCCAGGATCCGGTCGCCCACTTCCCGTTCCGGGGTAAAGATTATTCCGGGGTATTTCCGGGTAGAAGGTAAAATCTCCTCGATATTCAATTTCTCCAGCATTTTCTTGCGGCTCGTGGTTTGCTTTGATTTTGCCACGTTGGCACTAAAGCGGGAAATAAACTCTTGTAATTCTTTCTTTTTTTCCTCGGCTTTCTTGTTCTTAGCTTGAGCCTGGCGCAGGGCTAACTGGCTCGACTCGTACCAGAAACTGTAGTTACCGGCAAACAACTGGATTTTTCCGAAATCAATATCCACCGAGTGCGTACACACGGCATCCAAGAAATGGCGGTCATGCGATACCACTAAAACCGTGTTCTCGTAATTGGCCAGATAATTTTCCAACCACATCACCGTTTCCAAGTCCAAATCATTCGTAGGCTCATCCAACAGCAAGTTATCCGGTTTCCCGAACAGGGCCTGAGCCAACAAAACCCGTACTTTTTGTTTACCACTTATATCTTTCATCAAGGAATAATGCAAATCCTCCTTGATTCCCAATCCGCTCAACAAGTTCGCCGCGTCACTCTCCGCGTTCCATCCGTCCATTCCGGCAAATTGTTCTTCCAGTTCGGCGGCCCGAATCCCATCTTCATCCGAGAAATCTTCCTTCATGTAGATCGCATTTTTCTCCTGCATCACTTTCCACAAAGAGGCGTGTCCTTGCAACACGGTGTCCAAAACGGTACACTCGTCGAAAGCAAAGTGGTCCTGTTTCAATACCGACAACCGTTCTCCCGGTCCGAACATCACGGTTCCCCGCGTAGGCTCCAAATCGCCGCTCAATATTCTCAAGAACGTAGATTTTCCGGCACCGTTGGCACCGATTACTCCATAACAATTTCCCGGTGTAAATTTCAAATTCACATCCCGGAACAAAGTTCTCTTCCCAAACTGAATCTCTAAATCCGAAACTGTAATCATTATTTATCTTTTTCTAAAAACGCCCGCAAAGATACACCTTAAAAAGTTGCCATGCAACTTTTTAATGCTTCTCTCCAATCCCGGATTTCCAAGTCGAAGGTCTCTTTAATTTTTGTCTTATCTAAAATTGAATAAGCAGGTCTTTTCGCTTTGGAAGGATATTCCCCGGTTGTCACCGGGTTTACTTTACACTTTGCACCTGTAATCGCCACGATTTCTTTGGCAAAATCATACCACGTACAGGCCCCTTCGTTCGTGAAGTGATACACTCCCTCCAACTCCGGGAGATCATCCCGTTCCATGATACGAATAATCGCCTCGGCCAGATCCCCGGCATAAGTCGGCGTGCCCCACTGATCGTTCACCACGTTCAATTCGTCTCGTTCCGAAGCCAAGCGGGATATTGTTTTCACGAAATTATGTCCATACCCGGAGTACAACCAAGCCGTACGGATAATAAGATACAGACATCCAGATTTCTTGATGGCCTGTTCTCCTTCCAATTTCGTTCTCCCGTACACGCTTTGCGGGTTTGTAGGATCTTTTTCCGTGTAAGGATGATCGGAGGTTCCGTCAAACACGTAGTCTGTCGAGATATGAAGCAACAGACAATCCAATTTCACTGCTGCATTAGCCAGGTTTGCCACGGCATCACGATTCAGTTTCATCGCTTTTTCCTCGTCTTCCTCGGCCTGATCGACAGCCGTGTACGCGGCACAATTGATGATCGTGTCGATATCATGCGTCTCGATAAAGGAGCATATCGCCTTAAAATTCGTTATATCCAATTCTTCGATATCCGTGTAAAACACGTCATCCAGCAAAGAAAAACTGCGATTTCTCAGTTCGGTACCCAACTGTCCATTCGCACCCGTGATCAATATATTTGCCATTTGTAATTTTTGATTTTAGATTTATGATTTATGATTTTTCCCCTTAAAGCCGACACACGTTGGCTTTCACGGGCTTGAAGACGTTATGTTCGCTTATCGTATTTCTCGAATTCGGAATTCATGCTGACAAACTCGGGCACAATGTCCTTCATCATCTTCACCACATCCGGGATATTTACCCTGGCAGCCAGTTCATTCAATTTATTCAATTCATTTACGACATCAAAATAATTATACTCCCGGACTTTCGCTACCCGAATCTTGCTATGAGCGGTGGGTAGGGTGTTCTCCTTGTTACTCAACAGTTCTTCGTATAATTTCTCGCCCGGTCGCAATCCCGTGTAAACGATGGAGATGTCCTTGTCCGGATCAAATCCCGATAATTCAATCATCCGTCTTGCCATATCGGCAATTTTCACGGGACGTCCCATTTCGAAAATATAAATCTCACCGCCCATACCCATCGTGCCGGCTTCCATCACCAAACGACAGGCTTCCGGGATCGTCATGAAATAACGAATAATATCGGGGTGTGTCACCGTTACAGGTCCCCCATTGCGAATCTGTTCGCGGAATCTCGGGATCACCGAACCGTTAGATCCCAACACGTTCCCGAAGCGAGTCGTGATAAAGCGGGTTGTCCCCGCTTGCAAGCCATCCCGAATGGCCACGCTTAGGCTTTGTACATAGATTTCGGCCAAACGCTTGGAAGCTCCCATGATATTTGTCGGGTTTACCGCCTTGTCCGTGGATACCATCACAAAACGCTCGACACCATATTTCACGGCATGGTCAGCCACATTCATGGTTCCGAACACGTTCACCCGCACGGCTTCACAAGGATTCGCTTCCATCAAGGGCACGTGTTTGTAAGCCGCCGCATGGAATACCACCTGAGGACGATAATTACGGAATACAAAATCCATGCGATCAAGCGATCTTACGTCCCCGATGACAGGGACAAAGGGTGTTGTCGGGTATTTATCCGTGAATTCCAACTGAATGTTGTGCATCGGGGTTTCTGCTGAATCCAGGAAGATCAATTGCTTGACTTTAAAACGCGTCAACTGCCGACACAATTCACTCCCGATAGAGCCGGCTGCTCCCGTTACCATGACCACTTTCCCCTCCAATCCTTCTGCAATTTCTTTCATGCTGATCTTGATTTCGTCACGCCCAAGCAGGTCTTCCAGACGGATTTCCTTCATCTGCGGGCGCGGCAACTGCCCGTCACTCATTTCCTCCACGGAAGGCAGTACCAACATTTCCAAACCCAATTTCTGGCAATAGCGCACCAACCGTTTTTGTTCTTCCTGGGCCGTCCGATAATTCGGAAACACGACACCATGAATCCGCAAATGCTTTACCAAGCGGTTAAATCCCTCTTCTCCCGTGATAAAGTACACGGATTCACCGGATAAGCGGTAATGTTTATATCTTTTCCCTATCGTCAAATAGCCCGTCACTTTGTATGAAGGCAGGAAACTGTTAGAGACGGCCGTACTGAGCGAGGCGGAACAATCGTCCATCCCGAAGATCAATACCCGCTTTTGTTCTCCATTCAAGCGCACCTTCAAGAAATCATACAAACTTACCAACACGACCCGCACGGATACCAACACGACCGTCGTTGTCATCACATCCAACAAAGCTCCCAAGATCAATCTTTCGTTGGATACTTGCGGGTAGAAGACGTGAATCAATGGGTAAAGAATGATCACTTTCAAGGTCATCGCCATTCCCATACGCCATGTCTCCCGCAACGTGGTGAAACGCATCACGACGCGATGGACGTGTAATATCGCAAACGCTAACGCGCTGATGGTTGCTGCCAGTAATGCCAAATATATAGCCAATGACCAAACAACAGGTTCTTCTCTGACAAACCGGATAAGCCAGTAAGCAAAAACCGTTACCAAAGTTGACAGCACGACGTCAATCCCCATCACGATCCAGCGACTCAGATATTTCGCGTGTACAATCTTGGTAGCTAATCCATTCGGTCCAAATAAATAATTTTTCATTCAATTCTTTTTTACAACCATATCGCATCCTGCAACCTCGGATGTTTTTTATCTTTCTCCGATAATATGATATCTTCTACCGGCAATTTCCAATCAATTCCAAGTTCCGGATCATCGTAACGAATCGCCCCTTCGTGGTCAGGAGCGTAGTACTCGTCGCATTTGTACTGAAATACCGCCTCTTCACTCAAAACGGCAAATCCATGCGCGAATCCCTTGGGCAGGAAGAATTGCAATTTATTTTCCTCGCTCAATTCCACGGCTACATGTTTTCCGAAAGTGGGCGAACCTTTACGAATATCCACGGCAACATCCAACACACGGCCTTTTACGACACGCACCAGTTTTGCCTGCGTGTATGGAGGCAATTGGTAGTGTAATCCTCGTAACACGCCATATTTAGACTTAGATTCGTTATCTTGCACGAACACGGTTTTACTTACCTTTTCTTCAAAACGTTTTAACGAAAAACTTTCGAAGAAATACCCCCGATCATCACCAAACACTTGCGGTTCAAGTATAACAAGACCTTCTATTTCTGTATCAATAACCTTCATTATCATTGAAAATTGAAAATTGAAAATTGAAAATGCAACACCAGGTACAATTTCATATTTCAATTTACAGATTATACATTGATTCGTAATATTTCATGTATTCTCCACTCGTCACGTTATCCAACCAATCCTGATTTTCCAAATACCATTTTACTGTTTTTTCAATCCCCTCCTCGAATTGCAGGGAAGGTTCCCAACCTAGTTCTTCGTGCAATTTGGTGGAGTCGATCGCGTAACGCAAATCGTGTCCGGCCCGGTCCGTTACATACGTGATCAACTTCTCGGAAGTTCCTTCCGGACGTCCTAATAAACGGTCGGTAACCCGGATCATCACTTTGATCAGATCAATGTTTTTCCATTCGTTGAACCCTCCGATATTGTAAGTATCTCCCACTTTACCTTTATGGAATATCAAATCAATGGCCCGTGCATGATCTTCCACGAACAACCAATCTCTCACGTTCTCTCCTGTCCCATACACGGGAAGCGGTTTGTTGTGACGAATATTGTTGATAAATAGCGGGATTAACTTCTCCGGGAACTGGAAGGGCCCGTAGTTGTTGGAACAATTCGAGATTTTCACCGGTAACCCGTAAGTGTCATGGTACGCCCTCACGAAATGATCGGAGGAAGCCTTCGAGGCCGAGTAGGGAGAGTGAGGATCGTATTTTGTGGTTTCCAAAAAGAATCCTCCATCCGGTTGCAAAGAACCGTACACTTCGTCCGTTGAAACATGATAAAACAGTTTTCCGTCAAAATTACCCTCCCAAGCCAGCTTGGCAGCTTGCAACAAGCTTAACGTTCCCATCACGTTTGTCTGGGCAAAAGAGAACGGATCTTTGATCGATCGATCCACGTGGCTCTCTGCTGCCAAATGGATTACCCCGTCTATTTCATATTCGGTAAAAATCTCTCGTATTTTCTCGAAGTCACAAATATCCGCTTTCACGAACTTGTAATTCGACATTTTCTCGACATCCTTCAAATTGGCCAGATTGCCCGCGTAGGTCAACTTATCCAAATTGATCACACGATATTCCGGATATTTGTTTACCATTAGCCGAACCAGATGTGAACCGATAAAGCCGGCCCCGCCAGTGATTAGTAAATTTTTCATTCTTCAAAATTTAGTTAAACCCATAATACTTCTCTACAGTCGTGTACAAGTAAACTTGATTTACCAACAAACGGGCATCCTGCCAAATCTTAAAATCCTCAAAACACTTAACCGTTCCCATAATTTAGAAATAACTTATACCCTGTAAAACAACTTGTAACTTGCAACCTGCAATTTGTTGGAATTATTGCAGTAATTTCAATAAATATTGCCCATACTGGTTTTTAATCATCGGTTGTGCCACAGTCCTCAAACGCTCTGCATCAATCCATCCTTTCATGTAGGCTATTTCTTCCAAACAAGCCACCTTTAGGCCTTGGCGTTTTTCGATCACTTCCACGAAATTGGAGGCTTCAGCCAATGAATCGTGAGTTCCCGTATCCAACCAAGCAAATCCGCGTCCCAATAACTGAACTTTTAAATCGCCAGCCTCCAGAAAGGTTTGATTCACAGAAGTAATTTCCAACTCCCCGCGAGCGGACGGTTTTATCTCTTTAGCAATACGCACCACCTCGTTCGGGTAGAAGTACAACCCGACCACGGCATAATTCGATTTCGGTTTTTTCGGCTTTTCCTCGATACTCAGTACATTCCCGTCCTGATCAAATTCGGCCACCCCGTAACGTTCCGGGTCATTCACCCAATAACCGAAAACGGTTGCCTTATTCTCTCCTTCCGCGGCCTTCACGGCATCTAACAACATGCCTGTAAAATGTTGTCCATAAAAAATATTGTCTCCCAACACCAAGCAAACCGAATCCTGCCCGATAAATTCCTCCCCGATAATAAATGCCTGTGCCAACCCGTCCGGGCTGGGTTGTTCCGCGTAGGTGAAACGAACCCCGTAATCGGAACCGTCACCGAGTAAACGTTCGAAACCCGGTAAGTCCTGCGGGGTTGAAATAATTAAAATATCCTTGATTCCCGCCAACATCAATACAGAAATGGGGTAATATACCATCGGCTTATCATATATCGGCAATAATTGCTTCGATACGCCTTTCGTAATTGGATATAACCTGGTCCCGGATCCACCGGCTAATACAATTCCTTTCATATCATTAAATTCTGACGCAAAGTTATCATTTTATTTATAGGCTCCAGTATTTCATCTGGTGAATTTTCCCCCTGTAAATTCCTTTTATATCTCCTAATACAGCATGTTCGTATGTCAATTCCCGGAAATAGTCCTCGTCCAAATCCATGTACTCTTTATGCGCAACCGCCACGATGACGGCATCGTAGTTTGCCCGGGGTTTTTCGATCAACCGGAAACCGTATTCGTGCATCACTTCCTCCGAATCCGCGTTCGGATCCGTGACATCTACATCCACGCCAAAATCTTTCAACTCTCTCACGATGTCCACGACTTTCGAATTCCGGATATCCGATACATTCTCTTTAAACGTAACACCCATAACCAACACGCGAGCCCCCAGGATATTCTTTCCCATCCCGATCATCTTTTTCACGATTTTCTTGGCGATATATCCTCCCATCGAGTCATTTACAAACCGCCCGGCATTAATCATTTGCGGATGATATTTCAATTCTTTTGCCTTATGTACCAAGTAATAAGGATCGACCCCGATACAATGCCCTCCTACCAAACCGGGATAAAATTTCAAGAAATTCCATTTCGTTCCCGCGGCCTCCAACACGTCATACGTGTTGATACCGATACGGCTGAAGATAATGGACAATTCGTTCATCAGAGCGATATTCACGTCCCGCTGCGTGTTTTCGATAATCTTCCCTGCTTCAGCCACTTTGATGTTCGGAGCCCGATGTACTCCCGGTTTCACCACTAGCTCGTAAACTTTAGCCACGGTTTCCAAGGTTTCGGCATCACCTCCTGAAACAATTTTTACCGTGTTGGCCAACGTGTGAACTTTGTCGCCCGGGTTGATTCGTTCGGGAGAATAACCGATCTTAAAATCAATTCCAACTTTCAGCCCGGACACCTCTTCCAGCACCGGGACGCAATCTTCTTCCGTACAGCCCGGGTAAACCGTGGATTCGTAAACCACGTAATCACCTTTCTTTAAAGCCATCCCTACCGTGCGGGAAGCCGCCAGCAAAGGCTTTAAATCCGGTTGATTAAATTTATCGATCGGGGTCGGCACCGCCACGATAAAAAACGACGCTTCCCGTAATTCAGCCACAGAAGAGGTAAAATAGATATCACAATCCTCAAATGCTTCCGTCCCCAACTCGTTACACGGGTCTATCTTCTTTCTCATCTTTGCCAAGCGTTCCTCGTTTATATCGAACCCGATCACAGAAATTTTTTTGGCAAACTCCAAAGCAATCGGCAACCCGACATATCCTAACCCGATTAATGCTAACTTTGCCTTTTTATCTAATAACTTATTATACATACGTGATAGAATTTAGAATTTAAAATTTAGAGTTTAGAATGAACTAATTTTACGATTTACGATTAAAAAGCAATTGCCCCCCGCGGGTGGAAATCATACATCTAAAATTTAAAATCTAAAATTAATCCAGTCTGTCTTCCGGCCCTAACGGACGATACGGTCCATCTTTCACCTCAAAGATTACGGTCCCTTTCTCCACGACTTCCAGCGTGTGCCATTGTCCGGCAGGTATATGAATACCATATTCACCTTTCAAGGGATTCAATGTCACGGACTCGGTTACCCGCTTGTCGTCATCATAAAAGAACACGTTTATTTCACCGCGCAACACGATATAAGTTTCCGCGGTAAAACAATGTCGATGCACGGGTAATTCAGTTCCCGGTTCCAAGGCATTCAGCAACCGTTGAGCATTGGCTTCCAACGTGTCGTGAAAATTATAATTCATCCTCAAACGCGGGCTTTCCTCCGCTTGCCGAGAAACCTCGTCCAACAACTCATTATCAATAATTTTCATTTTCCCTTTATTTTTAGTTTTTACCCCTTAGTCTTTTTTTAGCTTTTAGTTTTTAGCTTTTATCTTTTAGTTTTTAACTTTCTCATCTCCCCCACCCAAACGGATGCTTCACCAATGGCAATTTAGCCAGAGGATGGTAATCTCCCTTCAAGCCGATCGGGGTGGCATGTCGAATGTCGTGAACGATCCCTATGCAATTACGAGCTTCTTCGATGCGGAACCCTTCTCCTGCCAAAATTTTCCGATAACTTTCGGTATGCAGTTCCGTGAACCCCTGACTGAATTCAAATTCTTCTCCTTCTATACGGATAGAACGATACGTTCTTTTCTCTCCCTGCACGGCATTTTCAGGTAAATTATCAGCATTTATGCTCAAAAAATAACGCACACGAGCCTTTTCCAACCCCAAGAAACCGGCAACCCGATCGTGACTCATCACATGTACGATATTTTCCTTCACCGGACCAAAGATCCATGACAGCATATC
The DNA here is from genome assembly GCF_003991565.1 of Butyricimonas faecalis. Lineage (NCBI taxonomy): Bacteria > Pseudomonadati > Bacteroidota > Bacteroidia > Bacteroidales > Odoribacteraceae > Butyricimonas > Butyricimonas faecalis. Next base: position 1,696,421 of record NZ_CP032819.1, read on the forward strand.
ATAAAAATGGACCCCGATGTTCGTGGCGACACCCCCGCTCTTGCGTTCATCCCCTTTCCAGCTCGTGTAGTACCAATTCCCGCGAGAAGTAATATACGTCAAATCCACGTCATATACCTTGTCTTTCGGCCCTTCTTCTATTTTCTTTTTCAGAGCTTTTATTGACTCGTGTAAACGCAATTGCAGGATCGTGTATCCTTTGTGTCCTGTTTCTTTTTCTACGTCTTCCAGGGCATCTATGTTCCAAGGATTCAACACCAACGGTTTCTCGCAAATCACGTCAGCCCCCAAACGCAAACCATAACGGATATGAGCATCATGCAAATAATTCGGCGTACAGATCGATAACATGTTCACCCGTTCATCTGTTTTTTCAATTTCGAGCAATGACGATCGAACAACTCCATCTCCGTGAAAAAAGAGCAATTCGGGAAATAACTATCCATAATACCCACGCTGTCAAATTTATCATAAGCAGCTACCAGCCGATTCCCCGTGTCTTTTATGGCTCGCAAATGCCTTGGAGCGATATATCCTGCCACGCCAATAATTGCAAAGTTCTTCATATCTATTTTATTAATTCTTTACTCACGTCTACTTTTTGTCAAATTAAAAATTTGCACTTCAAAAATATAATTTTAATACTTTACATCAAACGAAAGGACGACGAAATTCGAAGTTATTTTTCCTTCATACCTGCAATGCTTCGTACAGGACCTCAATCGGATGCAACGCCTGTTTTCCCGTACCATCCTTTATTTGTTGCCGACAACTCGTTCCAGAAGCCGAAATACAAACATTCTCCCCCGCATCTCTCACCGCTGGAAACAACACCTGTTCCCCGATTTTCATGGACAACTCATAATGCTTTTTCTCATACCCGAAAGCTCCGGCCATCCCACAACATCCGGAAGGGATGACTTCCACGCTATAATTCACGGGTAAAGACAACATCTCCCGAGAAGGTTCCACGGAAGCCAACGATTTTTGGTGACAATGCCCATGCAAGATAATTTTCAACGGCTGACGGGTAAATTGTTCTGCCCGTATCCTTCCGGCACGCATCTCTCGGGTAAAAAATTCGTCGTACAACAAGCAATTCTTTCCTAACTTCACGGCTTCTTCCTTCAAATCATCCCCGACCAAATCCGGATACTCGTCCCGGAATGACAAGATGCATGAAGGCTCGATGCCCACCAATGGGATACGCTCTGAAACCGCGTCTTTCAGCAGCAGTACATTCTTTCGGGCCACCTTTTTCGCCACTTTTAACATGCCTTTCGAGATGGCCGTTCGCCCACTCTCCACGTGTTTTGGAATACAGACTTCATATCCCAACCGATCCAGTAATTTGATCATCTTTATCCCGATCTCCACGTCCATGTAATTCGTAAACTCATCGGCAAAAAGAAACACTTTCCCCACGGTTGTTCCCTTATTCTTCCACCGGTAACGCCCCAACCAATGTTTCAACGTGGTTTTATAAAGAGTAGGAATTGCCCGCTCCGGTGCAAAATGCAATATGCGTTTCAATATTCCACCTGTCACCCGGTTTCGAACGACGGCATTATACAGCCACGGGAAAATCGAACCCAAACGCTGAATTTCAGTCAAACGGGCAATTAAATAAGCCTTCATTGGCATGCCGCACACGTCATAATGCTGCTGCAAGAACTCTGCTTTAAAACGAGCGATATCCACGTTAGAAGGACATTCTGATTTACAGGCCTTACATGAAACACAGGTATCCAATACCTCTAAAATCTCCCGTTGATCATATATTTTTTTCGTTCTTGGACGAGCCAGCAACTCCCGTAATGTATTCGCCCGGGCGCGTGTCGTATGGCTCTCTTCCCTCGTGGCCCGAAAACTCGGGCACATTGTTCCACCAAAAGCATACGATTTCCGACAATCTCCCGAACCGTTACATTGCTCAATAGCACACAACCAACCTTTTTCTTTCGAAAAATCAAAATACGTGTGACACGTCACGTTCGAATCCCCGACCTCATACCGAAGCGAGGTATCCATCGGGGGTGTGTTCACGATCTTCCGAGCGTTAAAAACGCCTTCCGGGTCCCAACAGACTTTAGTTTCCTGCATCAAACCGTACACCTTTTCCCCGAATAACAAGGGAATAAACTCTCCCCGTAACCGTCCGTCACCATGCTCCCCACTCAACGATCCGCAATGTTTCTTCACTAGCTTGGCTGTTTCTTCGGCCACACGCCGGAATAACACCCTATCTTTTTCCTCCTTCAAATTCAACACGGGGCGTAGATGCAACTCACCGGTACCGATATGTGCATGATACACGCACGTTAACCCCAACCGTTCTAACATTTTCCCGAAATCTTTCATGTAAGCAGGTAAGCGTTCCGGCGCCACGGCTGTATCCTCGATCACGGAAACGGGCTTCGCATTCCCCGGCATCCCGGACAACAGTCCTAACCCGGCTTTCCGCAAGCTCCATACCCGGTTAATATCACTCCCGTATATTCGCGGGAAATGATACCCATAGCAGTGCATTCTCATATCCGCCTCGATCCGATCTGCCACCCGATCGACCTCCTCCCTACTGTCCAATGCCAACTCAACAATCAAGATCGCGGCAGGATCACCCTGAATGAAAAAACGATTCTTGTTCTGTGCTATATTTCCTTTACTTAATTCCAAAATATTTTGATCCATCAACTCGATCGCCACCGGATGATGTCTCAACGCAACCAGATTTCCCTCGAATGCCTCCTCCAATGTCCTGCAATGTACACAAATTACCGCCTTCTCTTTGGGTGGCAACGGGACAAGATTCAATTTCAACTCGGTTACAAACGCCAAAGTTCCTTCCGATCCGGCCAACAACTTGCACAAGTTAAACTTATCTTCACGAGTAGCATCAAAATAATTTGAGTATAACAACTGATCTATAGCGTATCCGGAATTTCTTCTTCGCAATGCCGGATCGGGAAAATGTTGAACAATCTCCTCTCCATTCTTTTCCAGCATCTCCACGGCACACTTGTATATCTTTCCCTCCAACGAGTCGCATGTCATCTTGTCTAACACTTCTTTTTTCTCCAGCCCTTTCAGCACAACCTCCTCGCCATTACTCAAAATAACTTTTGCTTCCAAAAGGTGATCCCGCGTACTCCCGTACACCAAAGAATGAGAACCACACGAATTATTCCCCACCATTCCTCCCAGACAGCAACGATTAGACGTAGAGGTTTCCGGTCCAAAGAACAGTCCCAATGATTTTACCCGCATATTCAATTCATCCAACACCACCCCCGGTTCAACCCGAACCCAATGTTCCTCTTCATTTATCTCTAACACGCGATTCATATACCGGGACACATCAACGACCACCCCATTCCCCACAACCTGCCCGGCCAAAGAAGTTCCAGCAGCCCGGGGAATCAATGTAATCCCATTTTCCCTCGCAAACCCGATACACGCCTTCACATCCGAGGCATCCCGAGGATATACAACGGCCAACGGCATCTCCCGGTAAGCTGATGCATCTGTTGCATAAATCATTTGGTGAAGGGAGTCCGTCATCACATCCCCCTTTATATTTCGTGTTAATTGCTCAAAATCAATCATTTTCAATTACCATCAAATGTTTCACCCCGCACACCAATTCCCCTCATGTTACAAAGGTAAAAAACTTCCCACAAAAAGAGGTATGCCAATACATTTTGACATACCTCCTATAATAGGACAACCAGATTTCCGGTCACGAGTTTACTCTTTTATAAACCGTCTTAGTTTATCATTTCCAAAAACATCAGCCACGAAAGGTAATGCCAAGACCGTACCAACTCCGGCAAAACCACCCAAGAAGGTAAACAACACGCAGATTAATCCGCGCTTCGGCTTAGAGCGTTCCATCGGGACAACAACCGGCTCCACGATCGTCAGAATCGGGGTAGTTTCATTCACGGCAATCTTAGCCTGTTCCATCTGTTTTGCCAATTCGGAATACACGCTATAAGCAAGATTATACTCGTTCGTCAAAGCCTCTTCCTGAGTTTTTGCCACTGCAGAAGAAAAACTTTTGTTTGCATCTCTGAAACGAGCCAAACTATCCTGCATTTTCTCGTAACGCTTTTTCGCGGCATCATACTGTTGTTCCACGAAGGTCAAGTTTGACTTCACCTTTTCAATCTTGAAATCCGTAATATACGTCTGCAGCAGTTCTTGTGCCCGTTCCGCCAGTTGAGCTACAGCCAATGGTTCTCCCAAAGATGCAGACAGTTGTACATAACCATCTTTATCATTTACGTTCAAAGAAATCATCTTATTCAACATCTCGGCCATCTTTTTCTCATCCTTTGAGAGAGACTGTATCGCACTTCCTTTTCCCGCGGAAATCCGAGTTGTATCTTCTCCCCGAATCGCACTCATGATTACCCCCGGTAACCCAACCGTGTATTTTACAATCGCATGACCCAAACTAAATTTTTGGTATTCATCTTTTGTATAATAATCCAATAGCGTAATCGGTTGAGCGTATCCTTCAAACTTTAAAGGTGTTACCATCAAATCTTTCTTGAAAGGAATACTTGCCACAATTTTAGGATAAATTGTCGGAGATAAAACCTCACCTCCCGAAGCACCCCCCAAATTAATCCCAACCATGGAGGCCAATCCACTCAGATTGCCACCCACTTTTTTATCTCCAGATTGAGGGACCATCGTGCATCCGGCAGTATATTCTTTCGGACTAAATAGGGCCACCAATACCCCTAACACCATGAACACGACGGTAATTTTCAGTATCAGTTTCCGGTTTTTCCACAATTTCCGAACCACCTCAACCAAATCAATCTCTTCTTCCTGTGGCATCTGATTTGCCTGCTTTACTTCCTGTTCCATACTATTTCGTGTTGTTAAGAATTGCAGTAACCATTGCCGCTATCGAAGTCGTTGATGATGTCAGACTTAAAATTTCCGGTAATCCCAGCCGATTCCTGTTCATGGATTTCAACGGAACGATAATCTCGCTTCCCGGCTCGATTTTTGTCCGATTTCCCTTGCAAACAGCGAGTGTCCCGTTCGGGTACAACACGTAAGCCTTTCCTTTTTTTGCATCGACACTATATCCTCCCGCGTTCTCTATGTAATCCTTGTATTTCATTTTTTTAATGTAAGTCACGGCATTAGGATACATCACCGCTCCACTGATCTTAACGGTATTCACGTAATTCGACACTTGCAATATATCTCCTTCCCGAAGCACCAAATCGGATTCCCCTCCCGGATTCTCTAACGCATCCTTCAAGTCAATACCGACATAATATACCTGTTCAAACACCATGCTATCAATAACAACGGAATCGCGCTTGGAATGCTTTGCCAACTGCATCGCAGATTTCACTCTATCCAACTCGTCCGAATTCATACGACGCAACAAGCGTGCCCCTTTCACGTAAGCCTTCGAAGTCACACCACCAGCCCGTTTCACGAGATCCGAAAGACGATCATTCGATGAACGTTTGGCATACACACCCGGGTAAAGTACCTCACCCCTCACCACCACGTTCTGTTGTTCGCTGTATCCCGGAGAACGACGGACATAAATCTCATCAAACGGCTCAAGAGTAAATTCGGGATCGCCCTCTACAACCAAACCATTCTTCAAGGCAAATGTAAATAATTCTGCCTCTTCCGGAGCTTCCTCCGTACTATTAGGAGCCTTGATTCTCCGAGCGACATCCACGCGTACCATGGATGCCGATTCCAACAAACCTCCCGCTTGAAGAACGGCATCTTCCAATGTCATGTTATCCACGAAAGGATATTTTCGAGGGTTCTTTACCTCTCCCCGAATATCAATCACGTAATCACCCCGTAATTCCGTTGCAGAAGGCACATACAAGCGGTCATTTTTCTTTAAAAGAATATCATCTATCTCACCTCTTAGTAGTTTTCCCAAATCGACAGCAAGCATTTCTTTCGTCAAATCCTCTTTTTCCCGGTACAAAATAGTTCTGTTCAAGAAGGCATCTTCCCGCGGTCCCTCCACCAGGTTAATCAAATCTTTCACGGTCTTTATGGAACTATTTATCGCGTAATTTCCCGGACGATATACAGCTCCATCCACGGTTACCCGATTTTCATATCGACTAATGATCGGATCAATCATAATGGAGTCTCCATCTGCTAAGATAAAATCGGCAAAATCTGCATTGTTTACAGTATATATTTGAAATTCGGAATCGCCCTTACGGCTCACATTCACATTCTTCTTGTACGCATCACTCGCAAATCCTCCCGCGTACTCCAACAATTGAGTCAAACTTTCTTCACCCTTCATTTCGTAACGCATCGGACGTTTCACTTTACCAACCACGGTAACAATCTTTTCATACGTACCCACGTTAATCAAATCACCATCTTGCAACGTGATGTCAAAACTATTATTACCATTCATGATATAGTCATAGACATCCACGTGCTTAAAGGCTTTTCCATTCCGGTATAACACAACATCCCGCAAAGTCCCCACGTTATTCACACCTCCTGCCGCATACAACGCGTGAAACACCGTTGCCAAAGAGGGCAACATATACGTTCCGGGCATGACGATCTCTCCCATCACGTTTACTTGAATACTTCGAATTTGTCCCAACGACACTTTCAGGAATGTTGATGGATTTTCTGAGGCTAAATCCGAGTATATACGACTAAACATCGCCTTCAAATAAGATGATGCTTCTTGTATCCGTTTTCCATTCAAATAAATCGGTCCGATATTCGACACGTTTATATTTCCCTCCGGGGAAATCACCTGGCGAACGGTTAGTTCCGAATTTCCCCATATATCAATGATCACCTCATCCCCCGGTCCTAACACGTAATTCTCCGGCGTAGGGATATTCAAACTCGGCTCGAAGGTTAAATTCTTATTATTAAACAAATTCCGTCCAAAAATGCTATGTTTATCCCCTTCGGTAACTAACACCACATCCCGATTTCCCAACGAAATAGTTTCGATACGTTCTCTATTTCCCTGTGCCAAACCACCTTGCTTCCCCGCATTTTCTCGCTCGTAATTCTCCTTGATTCTCAACACCTGCTCTTTCGTGACACCTTTTTGCGATAACATCAAAATAATCTCGTCTTGACTTTTTCCTTGAGCCTGTGCGGACTTCACTGCTTCAACGACTTGTGCATCGGTCATCTGCGCCCAAGCGATTCCCGTGATGCCAAGCATAAGTACAATAAATATTAAAAATCTCATATTACTTTTTTTGAATGTTTTTATGCAACCATCCCATACGTCCATCACGATTGAATCTCTAAATCAATCGTGATGGACGTATATGCCGGATCGGTCACAAAGATACGGTATTAATTGAAAATCAAAAATCAAACATTGAATTTTATTATCGTTTCCAGCCTAATATGTCCCGATAAAACTTGCACTTATCCCCTTAACGCATAAAATTTACGCCTCAAAGGCAAATAAACGACCAACAACACGACCAATGCAATCATGAAATACATCAGCGTACGCTCGGGTGCATACACCAACACCAACAAATACCCCACATTAACAATCGCCTGCACTCCCATGTAAATCAAAGAAACTGATAAATGGGGAAATTTTCCCTCGTTAGCCAACAATTGATACAAATGTTTCCGGTGGGGTTGACCAATATTTTCTTTTAACAAGATACGATGTATAATCGTCAACACCCCATCTATCCCGTAAACAGCTAAAAATATTAATACCGAGACGTGTCCGGTAGGTATTATAAAGTTCCCCAACAAAAAGAGGATAATAAAAGCCATTGATATAGCCCCCACATCCCCGGAAAAACATTTGGCACGAGAACGGAAATTATAAAAATTAAATACAAACAACGAAAGTATTATCACAGGAATAAACCCCGTCGGCGCTATTGGGAGAATCCAAGCATCGATTCCCCATAACGCCAACATGGCAACCAGGCTATATCCTCCGGTAATACCGTTAATACCATCCATGAAATTATAAATGTTGAGTATGGCCAATCCGAAGAACAAAGCCACAACCACGAAAAATAAAGTCTCAACCACGTATCCACACGAGACTTCGTGGACACCCAACTGTAAGAGAAGCAATAACAGAGAAAAGGTTTGGACCAAAAGACGGATCTTGGCAGAAAGCGGGTGCATATCATCAATAAAACTCACCAAAGCCACCAATGTCAACCCACACAAAAACCAAGGTGCGAAAAAATCAAAGATCAATCCATACACGAGTACCCCTAAATAAAAAATCACCCCACCTCCTCGTAGGGTAATCGCATGATGAGAACTCCTTGCATTAGGAATATCCAAAATATTATACCGCTTGGCTATCTTAAAATAAATGTTCTCCAGCACGAAAAGCAGCAAGAGAACAAATCCATAGATCCAATTTATCATTTCTGTTGCTTAAACGATTCAACCATCTCACGTATTCCATCCTCCAAAGTATAACGAGGCTCATAACCGATAGCACTCAATGCTAACTGACGATCAATAACCACATCTCCCCAGAGTTTCTGATACAGATCAGGACGAACCTTCTCTACCAGCTTCAAAAATATGGAAGGAGAAGGCAAATTTATCGTGTGTACCCCTAATTGACGAGAAATTTCCTCGATCACGTTACGCGTAGAATAAGGAACTTTATCCGTCGGATAGAATACTCCTTCAACCTCTTTCTCCACTGCTAAATGAATAAATTCAACCAGATTTTTCACATTAATAAAATCACGACTATTCCGGGCAGAACCAAAAGGTAGCGGAATATGTTTATTTACCAAACGAATCAAACGCAACATATTACCCGGAGCCATACCTCCCCCATAAGCCATCGGAGGACGAATAATCGCAGTTTTAAACTCCCGATCGCTCATTGCCACTAACTCTTTATCTGCTTTAAGTTTAGAACTTCCGTAATAAGTCTGTGGTCTTTCCGGGGTTGTCTCAGAAATTCGACTGGCACAACCAAAGACCGCTATTGTACTCATCTGTACGAACTGACGTACTCCAGCCTGTTTTGCTTTCTGTGCTAACAAACAAGCCATCCGATAATTCACGTCATCATAAAGCTCTTGATCTTTTACCTCGGGACGATGCACAATAGCCGCAAAATTTATTACCGCATCAAATCCTGAAAATGCCTCAACAGGCATATCTCGAAATGCTTTCACAACGATCTCCTTCTCGTATCCTGTCGGTCTACGACTGTAACACGTGATAGAATCCGTTGATACATATTTATTTATAAATTGCCCAGCAATAAAACTATCTCCTCCAATAATCAATATTTTCTTCATTCCTTGATCCATTTAAAACGGCATAAACTTCTAGCTTTCCCATATACATGGGATATCATTATTATTTCATCTTAGCGTGTTTAAAAATAGGATACGCTCTCTCCTTTTATCCTCCCCTCTTTTACGTCGTATAGACCTCAGATGTTTTATTAGTTCTCATATATACCAATAATAGTGTTGTGTGTGTTGTTTTTAATCAAGATGTAAAAGTACATCAATGGTTGCGTCATAAAATGATGTTTTTTGTTTTTAACAAACTATTAACAAATACATGTATCACAAATACATATATACACAATATAATCAAACAATTACACCTCCACCAATGTCTATTAATTCAAATTACACACATACTATTTACATTTATTTTTATATTTATTATCCATTCATAAATGTTCGATACCAATACAGCTATATTAAATTCATCTCTACATCCAAAATTCTTCCTATATTTGTCACACATAAAAGGCTCCAATCTTTTCACTCAAATTTCTAGAACAATGAATGAACAAAAATACAAAATCGTAACATGTGCAAGTTTCGGAAATACAGGTTCTGGAATTGTTACAGATTATCTATTAGAATTTCCATCTATTCATAATCCAGGAGATTATGAATTCCGTTTTTTACAAGATTATGGTGGAGTATCAACCCTAGAAGATGCTTTGCTACACAATCAACATAGAATGAACACGGATATTGCGATACGAGATTTTATTCATTATATCGAATATCAATCTGGAGATTTATTAGCAAAACATTACGAGAAATTCTTCAAAGGTGCTTTCAAAAAAATAAGTTATGAATTTATCAATAAACTTATAGATGTTGAATGGCCCGGTTACTGGGAGCATCATCAAATTATTGCCCCAAAAACGAAACGATTGTTTATGTATAAGTTATACCCAAGAATTCGACGACTTCTAGGCGGTAATCGCAAATATATAGCCCGTTATCTCCCGAAATCTCCGATGTATTTCTCCAATCCAGAACCAGAATATTTTTATCAATGTGTAAAAGAATACATGGAATCTCTTTGTGAGTCTCTTGATCCTCAACACAAATTTGATTTTATATATTTCGACCAATTGCTTCCTCCAACAAATGTGAATCGTTATTTCAATTATTGCAACAACTTAAAGGTAGTTATCGTTGACAGAGATCCTAGAGATCACTATATCGATAATTATTTTTATTGGAGAGAGGGATGGATCCCTTTAGATTTAGATAAATATATTGCCCTTTATAGAGGTATTCGTAAAAAACTTATATTTGAACCGGAAAATTCAAATATACTGAGAATAAAATTTGAAGATGCCATTTATCACTATGACGAATTTGCAGAACAAGTCAATGCATTTCTTGGTTTAAAAAAAGAAGATCACCTTTTTCCAAAACGCAACTTTGATCCTGCAATATCGATAAAAAACACTTGTTTATGGAAACGTTATCCCGTTCCTCAAAGTGTTTTAGAAAAAATAGAAAGAGAGTTACCTGAATTTTGTTATCCATTCGAAAGATCTTAATACCCAAGGTTCTTTCATGCAATTATGTATAACCCTACTAAAAAGTAGATTCAATTATTTTCAGAACGTTCAAAATAAAAATATATGCAAGCAATTATTCTGGCAGCGGGAATGGGGAAAAGACTAGGAGAACTAACCCAAAATAACACGAAATGCATGGTTAAAGTTAACGGTATTACTTTAATCGATCGCTTAATGACTCAACTCTCCGAATTGAGTTTAAAAAAAATCATCATCGTCATTGGGTATCAAGGAGAAAAACTACGTTCTTATTTAGGTGATAATTATTTAAACACAAAAATAGAATACATCTACAATCCTATATACGATAAGACCAACAATATATATTCACTTGCATTAGCCAAAGAATCATTACAAGAAGATGATTCTCTTCTAATTGAATCTGATTTAATATTTGATAATTCACTATTCCGAAAAATAATTGACAACCCATATCCTGATATTGCATTGGTAGATAAATACGAATCTTGGATGGATGGCACAATGGTCACGCTGGATGAAGAAAATAATATTGAAAATTTTGTTTCCAAAAAAGCATTTAAATATTCAGATGCACATAATTATTACAAAACTGTCAATATCTACAAATTCAGTAAAGAGTTCTCAAAACACAAATATGTTCCCTTTCTAGACGCTTATTGCAAAGCTTTAGGACACAATGAATATTATGAACAAGTCCTAAAAGTCATCTCTCGTCTAGACGACACTCATTTAAAAGCATTACCATTAAATGGGGAAAAATGGTATGAAATTGATGACATACAAGATTTAGACATTGCAGAAACAATTTTCGCTACTAAGAAAGACCAATTAATAAAATATCAATCTAGATACGGTGGATATTGGAGATTTCCATCATTATTAGACTTTTGTTATTTAGTAAACCCATACTTTCCTCCTAAAAAAATGAAAGAAGAATTAAAAGCCAATTTTGACATATTATTGACCGAATATCCTTCTGGCATGAAAATAAATTCTTTACTTGCAGGGAAATACTTTGGTATAAAAAGTGATTACGTATGTATTGGAAACGGTGCTGCAGAACTAATAAAAAGTCTAATAGAGAAATTACATGGGAAAATTGGAGTTATATTCCCCACGTTCGAAGAATATCCCAATAGGAAAAAACAAGAAGAACTCGTTACCTACATTCCAGATAATCGTGATTTTTCTTATACCGCAAAGGACATTATGAATTATTTCGCAGAAAAAGACATTCAGACATTACTATTAATAAATCCAGATAATCCTTCTGGCAATTTTGTTCCAATGAAAGAGGTGCTAGAACTAGCCGAATGGACAAAGAAAAAGAATATTCGATTTATAGTAGACGAGTCTTTTGTTGATTTTTCCGAAGGTTATCCCAACAATTCATTACTACATAATAAAACATTAGATGACTATAATCATTTAGTTGTAATAAAAAGTATTTCAAAATCTTACGGAGTTCCAGGACTTAGATTAGGAATACTAGCATCTAGTGATAAAGCATTAATTGCATGGATAAAAAAAGATATTTCCATTTGGAATATCAACTCGTTTGCAGAATTCTATATGCAAATTTTCGGTAAATACGAGCAAGACTATTCAAATGCTTGCTCAAAATTTATCGCTGAAAGGAAACGTTTTTTATCTGAGCTACAACAAATAGATTTTTTACGTATCATCCCATCGCAAGCTAATTACTTTCTATGTGAAATTATAAAACAATACACATCAAGAGAATTAACTAGATTATTATTAAAACATTACAATATACTAATCAAAGATTGTAGCACTAAATCAGCTTTTAATTCATCCAACTATATCCGTATTGCCATTCGAGACACGAATGATAACAACGCATTAGTAAATGCCTTAAAAGAACTTCAAGCAATATAAACAAATTTGATTTCTTGCTAAATAGGCAAATTATAATCTATATTTGTATTCAAAGTAAACATACAAAAATGAAACAAAATATGAGCACACAATTACAAATGAACAATTTAACTAATTTGATTTCGGTCCTTGTACAAAAGAAAAAAATTATATTTTTTACAATAGGAATTTTTATTATAATTGGAATCGGAACATTTTTCAAGATGAAAACACCTCCTTCTTATTCTGCACAATGTTCCACCTTAGTCTTATTCAATAATATAAATAATGACAAAGGAGTAGTTATTCAAAATAATTTCGGGTTAGATAAAAAAGAAAATATTCTTCCATTACGACTATATCCACAAATTGCACAAAGTATCCCATTTTTAGTTCAATTAATAGATTCAAATTCTATTACAGATTCAACTCTACTGCGATCTGAAGAACTAGAAAATATAATACCGATTAAAAATAATTTCAAAATATCTGTTGATGAAGCCAATCAAACCGTTTTCATTGAAGCAAACATGCCAACCCCTATAGAAGCCGCTCGCCTAGCACTAAAAATACAGCAAACCCTCTGCAATTATTTAATAAATTGGTATTCAAAACAACAAGAACTTGCTATTGTATTATTACAAAACAACATAAATGAAGTATTAGAAAAAATCATTCAAAAACAACAAGAGCTACAAAAATTAAACTTCACAAAGGCAAAAAAACAACATTCTGTTTCAACTCCCGATCTAATAAGATTAGAAACTGAATATCAAACACTCATCACGCTAAATACAACGCTAACCAAACAATTACAACAAAAAAAATTAACTCAACAAAACCTATCAACCTATATCACCACAATAGATCCTGTTATTATACCAAATTCTCCAACTAATTCTCCTAGAAGTATAATTTTTTACATAGCAGTATTTGGATTATTAGGAATACTTGTCAGTTTATATATTGTAATTATTCACCCAATCATCAATTCTTGGAGTAATAAAAATGATTAAAGAAACATATAAGATTTTAGCCCTCACAAAATGTCATTTATAAGTAATTCTATAAAAGAACAATTCAAAAAACGCAAATATTTCTTCGAATCTTTATTTTGGGGGACTTTAGCTGGTATTCTCAGCCAAGGTTTAAATTTCATTGCTAATATTCTCATCGCTAGAATATTAGGAAAACAATTACTGGGAGAATACACGCTATTTATTTCCGCAAACGCAGGCTTACATACTTTTGGTGTTATTGGGCTCAATGTCATTGCCACTGTTCTAGTTGCCAAATATCTCCATGATAAAGGAAAAATAGGAAGACTGATCCCTGCTATTTATATTATTGTATGTAGTGCTTCTCTGATTGTTTCTTTTGTCGGAATAATTCTTCAGTATTTACCTGTTGAGTTTAAAATATGGGAAACTTCCTCCATACTTACCCTTATTGCTGCAATAATTTGGTTCCTAACAAGTGCTTTAGACTTAGTACAAATTGCAATCTTATTAGGCTTTAAAGCATTCAAAGATGTCGCAAAAGTTAGCCTTTTAAAAGGAATTATTTCCATAGCAATTACTTATACTTTAGTTGCAAAACATGGTGTACAAGGCGGAGTTTTGGGAAATTCAATTAGTTTCATTTTAAGTTTAATCTGTAATTATTACTTCATTAGAAAAAATTGTCAGAAATATACAATCACACTAACTTGGAAACTCTCTAACTCTGTTTATTCTGAAATTTTCAAATTATCAATTCCTATTTTTAGCGCCGCAATATTTGTTGCACCAGCACAATGGTATGCAAATTATATTATTTATAATACACAAGGAGGAGAAAATGCTTTAAGTATATTTGCTATCGCCTATCAATGGTTAGTCTTAATCCAATTTTTCCCAACTCAAATATCACGAGTAGCATTACCATGGCTCACTTCAATGCAAGAAACAAGAGATTACAAAAATACCGAAAAACTTGGTTTATATTTTAGCCTTGGAATCGCCACTGTAATCGTAATCTTATCACTTATTTTTTCACATTTTATTATAGAAGATTTATATCACTTTGAATATATAACATCCCATGTCGTGTTTAAAATCATTTTATTCACAGGATTATTATCAACTATAAATTTATACCTTGGTCAAACAATTATTGCCCACGGAGAAACCTGGATAAGAACAATTGCCGATGCAGCAATCGCCATAACTTTAATTATTACTGTCCATATAATTAATCAGCATGAAGTTATTTATGCTTTACCAATAAGTTATTTTTTTTCATTTTTAATGGGAACTATTGTTCTCTGTATATTTAAATATAAACTTAAAATATAATACAATGAATTCTATTTGTACTGTTTTATGTTTCTGCCTATTTGTCTTTTTTCAAATAATTTCAGGTCATTTTCTTGCAATAGAGTCTGGCGTTGTATGTTTCTATTTACTTGTTTCCAACCTCAGTTATCATAAGTTCAACATTAATTTCAAATATTTATTTGCACCTCAAAACTTTGCTTTTATTATATTTTTCTTTCGACTTTACATTATACCTTGTATTGCTATATTTTACGGTTATCCAAGTGTCGGAGGATATAATGAAGACTTCACACAAGAAACGATACTTCAAAGTTATATCATCTTACTCTTCATGTATATATCCTTTATAAGCGGTTGGACATATTTTCAATTAAAGCCTAGAAATAACGTATATAAATACAAAATAAATCACAAGAAAATTTATATTGTATCCTCTATTTTTCTTTTATTTGGAATATTCTCATTAATTATATATTTTAGAGATATAAACACCTATCTTTCAAACATTTATTTATCCGAAACAGAAGAAATTATTGGTTTTAAAAATAAAATTATTCAGTTATGTTCTATTTGGGCTAAATTTTTCCTTCCTTTTGCTATATTGGGATATTTAACACTTATCTGTTTTAATAACAAAAACATCGTCTTCAAATTTTGTATACTTTTTTTATCTGCCATATTGATATTATTCTTTTCTCTAAATAGTAATAGACAAAGTATGGTATACCCCTTACTAACTTTATTTGCCGCATTTACTCCGAAAATCATAAAAATCAAGCCTATTCCAGCAATATTGTGTGGTATTATTTGCCTATATTTTCTAATCGCCTTTGCAGATATACGTACATCACCTAATGCTTCTACAACAGCATACTCCATACAAACACAAGAACTAGCTAAAACAGTTGAACTATATGCAGGAGGAGCACACATGATCACTCCAGTCATTGAGAATAATGAGTTCAAATGCACAATCATCAATTCATTTTTCCATAGCCTTCCTGCTATCGGAAAACTATTTAGAGATCATTCTGGTTTGACTATTTACAATCAACTATATTTCGGATTTAGTAGAAGAAGCGATCTCGTTTTTCATACACAATCTGAATGTTACATGAATGGTGGATATATCTTGGTTATACTCTTTTTTATCTTAATAGGATATTTTTATGCCTATTTAAATCATATATATATACATAGCATGGACTCTCAATTGCTCTTTCGTGCAGCAATTTTTTATATTGCCATATTATTTAATTCATCCATTTTACAAAGTTTCCAAGTAATGGGACAATTCTTATTTTACAATGCAATTCCTGCTTTAATTATTCTATTTTTGTATCGGAAAAACATCAGATAAATTTCTCATGAAAAAGATATTAATTATTCCTTTCACAATATCAACAGGAGGGGGGTCCGAAAAGGTTCTATATACCTTAATAGAAGAGCTTTCTAAACATTATCAAATAGATTTGATCGAACGTTTAGAATGTTCTACCCACTCATATCAACTACCCGACAATGTGCGCAAATTAAAATCGATGTCATTTACAGATAAATATTTACAGATTCACAATGGTAATAGATTTTGGGGACATATTCATCGTATATTACTATCTTTAATGATATTTATTTTTCCCAAATGGGTATATAAATATTATATTCATTCACGGCATTATGATTTTGAAATTTCTTTCAATTATTTATATACATCATATTTAGTTGCACATAGTCCTAATTCTTCTTCAAAAAAAATCATGTGGTTCCATGGTTCCATTTATGATCTTGAATGGAAAAACTATCATGGTATAAAACGATATATCTATAAAGCCCTTTTCAAAATGCAAAAAAATGCATTAAAAAAAGCTGATCATATTGTTCCCATCTCCATAAATACAAAGAAATCAATTGAAAAATTATTCCCATTCAGTCATCCAAAAATCACAATGATTAACAATGGATACAATTTTAACCACATCGAAATATTATCAAAAGAACCTGTTTCTATTCCCAAAAGAAAAAAATATCGTCTTATATCAATTGGTAGACTTGACCAAAATAAAAATGTCATGCTCCAACTAGAAGCATTATCCATCTTGAAAAAAAACAATTCACAAATAGAATTAATTATCATTGGAGAAGGAAATGAAAGAAATAATCTCACAAACTATATAAATAACAACCAATTAACAGAGGATGTAATTCTAACCGGATTTTTACCTAATCCTTATCCTCTTTTAAAAACATCTGATTGTTTATTAGTTTCCTCCTACTCTGAAGGATTTCCCACTGTAATTGTTGAAGCCCTGTATCTAGGAATTCCTGTTGTAACAACACCCGTAGGAGGGACAGAAGAACTTATTCAAGAAGGGGGAAATGGCTATATTTCTGACTATTCACCAAAAATATATGCAAAAAGAATTAATGATATTCTTTCAAATCCTATAAAAAAATCAACAATACATAAGGGTATCGCAGATTTAACTGTCGAAGAATGGACAAAAAAAATTCAAACAACGCTACTAAAATAAAGTATATGAAGATCTCTGTTATCATACCTTGCTATAACTCGGAACAAAATATTATACAAGTACTTTTGTCCATATTTTCCCAAACCCTAGCCGTCCACGAAGTAATAGTAATTGACGATGGTTCTACAGATCAATCTTATCAATTAATCTTAAACTTCAAAGAACAACACAACATCACGAATTTAAAACTCGTTAAACAAACAAATGCAGGTCCCGCTGCCGCTAGAAATCATGGCATCACTCTAGCCAAAGGAGATTGGATTGCATTTCTTGATAGTGATGACATATGGGATACTTCTAAAATTGAAATACAACAAAAATATTTATTACAAAACCCCAACATTGTTCTTCTAGGAGAATCTCTCAAAAAAATAAAACAGCACAAATTATACAAACTATCAGTTTTAACCAATTACTTCTCAAAAACTACTTTATAACATCCTCTGTACTCGTAAGGAAAGATATTCTACCAAATCCACCATTTGACTTTAACAAGAAATATTCAGAGGATTACAAACTTTGGTTAGAAATATGTCACCAACATTCATGTGCAATTTTAAATATACCATTAGTAAAATATTCTCAAAATAGTAACAATATCAACAATTCATCCCAAAACTTATCTTCCAAATTATGGAAAATGGAAAAAGGAGAATTAGAAAATTTACAATACTGCTATCAAAAAAGATATATTAATTTTCTCTATTGGATTATTTTATCCGCTTTTTCTCTTGTAAAATATTTACGCCGATTAATATTGAAATATATAAAATAAGATGCGAATTGTCCATATTATAACACGTTCGACCCTGGGAGGGGCACAATCTGTTGTTATCAATTTAGCAAATCAACAATCAACAGATAATGAAGTATTCGTCATTTCCGGTTCCGATGGTAACGCATGGGAAGCATTGCATCCTAACGTATGTATCATCAAAATTAAACAACTAAAACGAGCTATTTCTCTTTTAGACTTCATAGTTATATTCAAGTTATTATATTATCGCTTTCATTTAAAACCAGATATTATTCATCTACATTCTTCTAAAATTGGAATTTTAGGACGTCTATGCTTCCCCAAAAGGAAAATTGTATATACAGTACATGGCTTTGACACGATACGTATTGCTAACAAGTCTTTTTTATGGCTTGAAAAATTACTAAAAAAACGAGCAGCACAGATCGTTGCGGTAAGTCGTTATGATTTCGAAAATTTAAAAAAAGAACATATCCAAAAAAATATATGTTATATATATAATGGAATCGAAGATAACACATTACAAACAGAAGGTATTTCTGCCCCAATCGCACAAAAAATTCAAAATTTAAAAAAACAATATGACAAACTTATTTTGTGTATTGCAAGAACAGAACCACCTAAAAGACTAGACCTATTCCTTGATATTGCCGAGCAATTACCTAATTTTGCGTTTATCTGGATTGGCAATACTAGTGATATTCAATGTAAACATTCGTCTAATACGTATTTTTTAGGTAGTGTCATAAACGCATCTTTATATATTCGATACTCAGATTTGTTCATTTTACCTTCTAATTTCGAAGGGCTTCCAATTTCTATTATAGAAGCATTATCCTATAGTAAACCAGTCATAGCATCAAATGTTGGCGGTATTAAAGAACTACTATCTACTGGAGCAGGTTTTACAGTTCAAAATTCATCACAAGCATTTAAAGAAACAATACTTCAATTAACCACTAATCCTCAACTATACTCTCAATTATCCACACAAGCAAGATGTACATTTTTAGCCGATTTCACCGTGAAAAAAATGGCTGATACATACAAACAATTATATCAAAAAATATATAAAAGAAACAACGGTCGATGTGCAAATTTTTGATTCATCTTTTTTCAAAACAAATAGGGATATTGCTTCTTTTTGTGTTTTTACAGAAAAATGGACAATAAATCCTATTGGTCTTTTGGAGAACATCAGTACTGCAATTATAGATACATCTCTTTTGTTATGTGCATTTATACCCCTCATCAGCAGGAGTAAAAACATGTCTATTTTCTTACTTATATTCATTGATATATTCACATTAGCAAATATTTGGTATAGTCGAAACTTTCATGCGTATATTTCGATATCTTTATATTGTGAATTCAATAACTTACACGGTTTGAAAAATAATATTATCGACAGTATGAAAGTACTAGATTGTATTATCCCCATTTCAACAATAATTTTTGTAATCATCACTCAACGCATATTGCATATAATATCACCTAAATGTCAATGGAAAGTATTTTTAAGTTTTTTAGGTTTAGCCATACTATTAACAGGACTCTTCTTTTGTTCTACCTTCCTAAAATCTTATACATTAAAAGACAAATTTATCTCCCCATACATGTATTCTCCAACAGAATCAACTTTCCGGAACGGGATAACATATCATTTCATCATGGAAATAAAGACGATTGACACAACAAAACAATTTTCAGAAGAAGATCAAAAATTTGAACCATTATTTTTCGCCCAATCTTCAAATATACGACCTATAAATTCATCAAATAATATAATCATTATTATTGTCGAATCGTTTTTGTCATATGCTAATGATCTTTATTTCAACGGAAAGGCAATAACACCTAATCTTAATCAACTAAAAAAAGAAAATACATATTATTTTCCACATATACTCCCTCAAACAAAGTCGGGAGAATCAAGTGACAGACAAATAATTTATCTAACAGGACTTTTACCCCAACCAAACAAAATTACAGCCCAGAAAATGTAGTGTAACCCAAACTTAACCCAAATAAAGAACTATCGGTATATCATAGCCCACCCACGACTTTTGTTCCCGGTTCAAAAAACATGATATCATAAATAGGAAGATAGGTAATACCATTTTCTTGATAAACCTTTTGCTCGTTGGACAATACAAAGCCTTGGTGTATATTGTATTCCTTTATTTTCAACAATTTATTAAGCGCACTGTGAATGGCATAATCCTTCCCGGATTTTATTTCCAACGGCAAAACGGTAAGTTGATCGGCATCATCTATCAAGTAATCCACTTCACCATTATTTTTGTTATCGTAGTAATAGAGATTAAATCCATGAGCACGCAACTCTTGCGCCACCACAGTCTCGTACACCGACCCCAAATTGATACTTCGCACATCCTGCAGGATGGCTTGAATATTATTTTTAAAAAACAAACCTGTCAACAAACCTACATCGTTCAAGTAAAGTTTGAGTAAATTCTTTCCACAATTCTCCATCAACGGATAACTCGGAACCCTGATAGCTCTCACCTCCAAAGCCACTCCTGCCGAAATAAGGTAATCAAATTCATCTTCATAATCCGTCATTCGTTTACCTTTCTTATCCTCAATGCTTTTTGCTATTATCCGCTTTTTCCTGTTTTCAAGATTTGACGGTATAAGGTTATAGATACGCTGTATTTTCAATCTGGCATGTTCCTTCTCGTATTTTGAAGCATCAAGGGCGTATAGGGCATGAATATCTTCTTGGATCTTACGAATAGCCATCACGTTACGCTGTTCCACGAACGTATTCACCGCATCAGGCAATCCTCCCACGATCAAATACTTTTTGAATAAATCCAATATTTTAGCGTGAAGAGCATCAGGCAAGGATTGCCGTTTCTCAAAATGCATTCGCATGGTTTGCATAACAAACTCTCCGATACCATTGGCTATCAAAAATTCCTCGAAATCCATCGGATACATGTGCTTGATTTCTATACTTCCTAAAGGAATTGAAGAGGTGGTTTTCAACATCACCCCCAACAAGGAACCGCTAGCAATATAAGTAAATCTATTATCCTCTTTCAGAAATTTCAGTAACGTGAGCAAGTGATCATAAGCTTGAATCTCATCAATAAAGACAAGCGTGTTTTCCTTTCCTTTCATCCTATCTCCCGCCACGACACTTAATGCTAGATAAAAGTCATTTACCGTCTTGGCTTCCGCAAAAATCCGATCCCCCAGTTTGTCCGCTTCCATATTAACCTCTATGTAATTCTGAAACAATTTTTGTCCGACATAGCGAATAATATAGGATTTTCCTATTTGACGTGCACCATCTACAATCAGCACTTTATTAGAACCTGATTGCAAATATTTTTCAATATAGTCTCCGATTTTCCGGTATAACATAATACACTTTTCCTTGGTTTACATAAGTACAAATATACACTTTTCCAATGAATAAGTCGTGTTAAAAATACACTTTTCAATCTTTTTCTACCATTCAGTATCTACTTTTTCGGTAGCAACAATCCTATAACAGATTCTCCCGGTAATCCCTCATTTACAACTTCAAGCGTCTCGGCATGTTCACACAACATCCGCAAACTATCCAACTGCTTGTCCGAAATCACGATCGGCCCCCGTTCTTTCCTCAACAACGCGATCACACCCAAAATTGATAACACGGATGGTAAACTCATTTCAGGAACATGCACAAAAATACACCCTGAAATCACAGGAATTTCCAATCTCCTCACCTGCCCGTCTCTCTCGAATTCCACCTCCCGTACAGGTAAATAATTTTCGATTCCCGCTTGCTCCAAACGCTCCTTCACACGTTTTTCCGTCCGAAAAGCAGTGAAAACTGCATACCAATTCGTCTTCTCCATTACTCTCTGACTTCTAAGTTTTCGGTCACCTGAATTTTATTTAAAACCTCCTCCATATGATGCTCTACCCCTTCCTCTTCCATTTGGAAATCGATAGATTCATAGATTGAATTTTTTGATTTAAACTCAGGAACGATACATTTCATTTGTTTCACCACGGCAAAATTATCTTTTGTCTGTAAAGCTATATCAAGAGCCTTCATCGCATCTGTAACTTCACCATAATTATACTCACGTACCTTAGCAATCTTTATTCGTTCATGCACGGTCGGCAAGGTCTTCTCCTTCACGTTAAGCACCTCTTCGTACAATTTCTCTCCCGGCCTCAAACCGGTAAAAACAATATGAATATCTTTCCCTACCTCATAACCGGAAAGTTTAATCATCTTGCGAGCCAGATCGACAATCTTAACGCTCTTCCCCATATCAAACACAAATATTTCACCGCCATGCCCCAAGGCCCCGGCCTGCAAAACAAGTTGACAGGCTTCGGGAATCGTCATGAAAAAACGGGTGATCTCCGGGTGAGTAACCGTTATCGGACCACCCGCTTCGATCTGTTTCTTGAAACGAGGAATCACGGAACCATTCGAACCCAACACGTTACCAAAACGAGTGGTAATAAAACGAGTATTCGTAATATGATTCAATGATTGCGTGTAGATTTCCGCGATACGTTTACTTGCCCCCATAACGTTTGTCGGGTTCACGGCCTTATCGGTGGAGATCATCACAAAACGCTGGCAATCATATTTTACAGCACAATCAGCAACATTTTTCGTTCCGAAAATATTCGTTTTCACGCCTTCAATCGGGTGTTTTTCCATCATAGGCACGTGCTTGTAAGCCGCCGCGTGATACACGATATTTGGGTGATAAGTTTTAAAAAGTCCTTCCACCCGGTCTACATCACGCACATCCCCGATCTCGACTTTGTAATCCGTGAAACCACACTCCTCTTTCAACTCCAACTCAATATCATAAAGTGGCGACTCGGCCTGATCAAATAAAACAATCAGGGATGGATTAAAATGCGTCAACTGCCGCACGATTTCACTCCCGATCGAACCGGCAGCCCCGGTCACTAGTACCACTTTGTTCAACAACTGTTTTCGGAGATTGGTCTCCTCCATGTGAATCACGTCCCTCTCCAGCAAATCTTCGATCTTGATATTCCGGATATGTCGTATACTCAACTCCCCGTTAATCCAACTTTCGAAACGAGGAACCTCAAGCACATTCACATCGGCAGCCAAACAAATCTCGACAATTTCCCGCTTTTTATCAGGAGAAATCATCTTTTTAGCAATAACCACCTTATCCACCCGGTTACGTTTCAACAAATCGGGTAAAGACGACATCTTATAAATCTTGACCCCCTCGATAATTTTTCCCGCCTTCCGGTCATTCACATCAACAAATGCAAGAATATTATACGTGGCATCCTCCACGTTATCCATAGCATGCTTGGCCATGATTCCGTATTCATCACTACCACATATAATCACGTTCTTTTTGGTACGCTCGGCACCGATATATTGTGCGAAAACTTTTTTCACGATCACCCGACTCATAACCATCAAACTGGTCAAAAGAATGTACTCCGTAAGTAAAACCGAAACCGGGATAAAAAGATAACCATACAACAGGAAAAACACGCCACTCGCCAGAAGAAGGACGATCTCCCCTGCCGTCAGCACGTAATAGATGCGCAATGCATCCTCCGTTCCCGTGAAACGTACTATTCCGGAATAAGTATGTCCCAAGAGAAAACTGATCACCCGAACGCCGACAATAACAAGGGCTCCGGTCAAGACGAAATCCAACCTCATCCGGTCGATCTGGAAATTGACCCAAATCAGATAAGCAATGCTTACTGCCATAATGGCAAGAGCCACGTCGATCAAAAATACAATCCAACGTGGCGTGTACGAGAATGAGCGCAACGTTCTCATCCTATTCAATCCATTTGTAATAAGTGCAACCATAATTTTCTAATATAAAAATAAAACCTTTACGGAACAAACCTCCTAAAAGGTGGACATCCGCAAAGGTAATAGTAATTATATTAAAAAAAAATTTTTAGTAGGTCTTCAAAATATTAACCTCTTCTTCCGTCAAGAATCGCCAATGCCCTCTAGGCAAATTTTTCTTTGTAATCCCGGCAAAAAAGACGCGGTCCAAGCGAAGGATCTGGTAACCCAAATGCTCAAAAATTCTCCGGACAATACGATTTCTACCGGAGTGAATTTCAATCCCTACCTGCGTACGATCATCTTCAGCCACTCTCACGTCATCCGCCTGGATAAAACCATCCTCCAACTCGATTCCCTTACGAATAGCCTCCAAGTCACCCGTTTGAACAACCTTGTCCAAGAACACGTGGTATATCTTTTTCTGGTTATACTTCGGGTGTGTCAATTTTTTTGCCAAATCACCGTCATTCGTGAAAAGCAACACTCCCGTGGTCTGACGGTCAAGTCGCCCGATCGGGTACACGCGCTCTTTACAAGCTCCCTCGATCAAACTCATCACGGTTTTACGCTCCAAAGGATCTTCCACCGTCGTCACGTAATCTTTCGGCTTATTCAACACCAAATATACTTTCCGCTCGGGAGTAATCATTTGATCATCCACCTCCACTTTATCCGTGCGTTTCACTTTTACCCCAACCTGTTGTACGACTTCCCCGTTTACTTTCACCCGACCGGCAGCGATCAATACATCAGCATCGCGACGGGAGCACACACCGCCTTTAGCGATATAACGGTTCAATCGCAATTCCGTCTCCTCCCCCTCGTTTTTCTTGCGATATTCAATTTGTTTTTTCTTGCTGTACACGCTTTTCGGGGCGTTATCTTCATCTTTCCGACGAGCAATCACTTTTCTTACCGGACGATCAGAATTACGATCCCGACGATCATTTTCCTCTCTGCGATCCCGACGTTCTCCCCGATAACCCTCTCTACGAAAACCTTCATCGCGGGCACCTCTTTCCCGACGTCCTTCATCACGCCGATCATTGCGATCCCTGTTTTGATAACGATTATCTCTTCTTTCTGTATTATCATTCCGATCTTGAGGACGTCTTTCCCGACGATCACCCCGGTCGGAGAAACGATTGTTATCTCTGGAATCTCTCTCGTATGATCTTCTATTATCCCGGTTCTCGTAACGATTATTGTCCCGATCCCCCTTTCCCGGTTTCTATCGGCATCCCGGTAATAACGATTCCCGATCTCCCGATCTCCCGCACCTCCGTTACGCTCTCTTTCACGTTCTTTGTTCAAATCACGGATATACCCGTATCCTTGTTCCCGTCTAGGCCTGTCCGTGTTAAAACGATTAGGTCTTCTTGTTTCGCTTTCTCCACCTTCACGGTTTTCGAAACGCGATGTTCTACCCCGACGATTCTCATCACGATGCTCGATCGGTCTTGTAATTCTAGGTCTTTTAGTCTCCCTATTCATATACTTACGTATAAATTTTTAATTTTAAATTTATGATTCTTGCTTACAGCCATCACGGCCTACTCTATTGCTTGAAGATATGCACTCATTTTCATACCTTCTTAATTATCCATTTTCAATTCTACATTTTTCAACTTTCTATTACTTCGGTGCCGCCCGGTATACAAATAAGGCCACCACAGCGAACAACATATTCGGTATCCATACCGCTAATAACGGACTCATACCTCCATTGGTTGCGAAAACCGTGGAAAATTGCATAAATAATATGTACGAAAAGCTAATTAACAACCCCAATCCCAAATGGAATCCCATCCCTCCCCGAATTTTACGAGAAGCAATACATACCCCGATTAACGTTAATATAAATGTCGCGAAAGCCCCCGAAAACATCTTGTACTTCTCGATCTGAAACTCGACCACGTTACTGCTTCCCCGCAATTTTTGCCGGGCAATGTATTCATCCAACTCCGGCAATGTCAATCGTTCCTTGATCTTCTTGGGATCCTCTGAAAATTCAGCCGCACTGAAACTCAATACCGTATCAATCGTTTGCCCGGTAGTGTAAGTCTCCTTGATCCCGTCAAATTCCCGCAACGTCCAGTTATTGATCCGCCATTTCTCAAGCTCTTTATTCCATGAAATCGATTTTGCCGTCAACTTGCTAACCAACGTGTCTTCCCGAAATACCTCGTAAGTGAAATCATTCCCCCGGCTGGAATAGACATTAAAACTCGACATATAAATAAAGACACCGGGTGCAATCTGCCGGTGAATATTCTCTTCCTTGTTACTATACTTTTTCCAGATATATTGCTCCGAGAACGCGATACGCTTCTTGTTGGCATTCGGAATAATAAAAGCACTTAAAAGGAGCGACAGACAAGCAATCACTCCGGCCGAAATCATGTAAGGGCGAACCATCCTCCGGAAACTGATACCCGTACTTAAAATAGCAATAATCTCGCTATTATAAGCCATCTTAGAAGTAAAGAAAATAACCGAAATAAAGGTGAACAACGAGGAAAACACGTTCGCGAAATAAGGCACGAAATTCAGATAATAATCAAATATGATTTCCTTCACGGGTGCCTCGTTTTCAATAAATTTTTCCAGTCTTTCCGAAAGGTCAAAAACCACGACAATACTCAAGATCAGTACCATCGAAAAGAAAAAGGTACCTAGGAACTTCCGGATAATATATAAATCTAATTTTTTCATTTTATGTTAGTTGCTTCTCAGCACTATAATCTTCGTGTAACTTTTTTTATCGTGCTCTCTTTCCATGTCACGAAATCTCCTTCTAATATGTGTTTGCGAGCTTCACGTACTAACCACAAATAAAACGACAAATTATGGATCGAGCAAATTTGTAGCCCTAAAATTTCATCCGCCTTGATTAAATGACGTAAATACGCTTTCGAATAATCGCTGTCAACAAAACTCAAGACGGCCGGGTCAATACGACTGAAATCCTTTTCCCATTTCTTGTTCTTTATATTAATCACGCCCTCCGTGGTAAACAACATACCATTTCTCCCGTTTCGGGTTGGCATCACGCAATCGAACATATCCACGCCCAAAGAAATAGCTTCCAAAATATTTTCCGGGGTCCCGACCCCCATCAGGTAACGGGGCTTATCCTGCGGTAAAATCCGGTTCACCACTTGAATCATTTCATACATCACATCGGCCTCCTCCCCAACGGCCAATCCCCCGATAGCGTATCCCTCCCGGTCAAGAGCGACAGCGTGTTCCGCCGCCTTTTCACGTAAATCTCGGAAAGTACATCCTTGCACGATCGGGAACAATGACTGGTGATAACCGTACAATGGCTCCGTGGCATCCAATCGTTTCACGCATCGTTCCAACCAACGCTGCGTCAACTCCAAAGAATTCTTCGCGTAACCGTACTCACTCTGTCCCGGAGGACACTCATCAAACGCCATGATAATGTCAGCCCCTATCTTACGCTGAATATCCATCACATTCTCCGGCGTGAACAGATGCTTAGAACCGTCTATATGAGAGCGAAACACGACGCCCTCTTCCGTAATCTTCCGGCAATCACCCAAAGAAAAAACCTGAAAACCACCACTATCCGTGAGGATCGGACGATCCCATGAATTAAATTTATGTAACCCTCCTGCTTCTTCCAACACCTCCGTACCCGGTCGCAAATACAAATGATACGTGTTACCCAAAATAATCTGGGCCTTAATATCTTCCTTCAACTCTCTCGCGTGTACGGCTTTCACGGTTCCCACCGTACCCACCGGCATAAAGATCGGAGTTTCAATATTCCCATGATCCGTGGTTAACACACCACACCGTGCATCACTATTCTTGTCTTTCGCTAAAAGGGTATATTTCATCTAATCATGATTTTGAGCGTACAAAGATAGGAATAATTAAATCTAAAATCATAAATCTAAAATTATTTATATCTTTGGTCCAAATTAAAAAAACAAAAAATAATTGTCATGAGGATGTTTTACAAGTTAATTGTATGTATGTTTATCGTGGGGTTTGCTCTACCCGTAAACGCTCAAAACAAGAGCAAAAAATTCACTCTGGAAGATTTTAACTTGACCTACACGTTCAGGACACATGGTGTTTCAGGCCTCCGCTCGTTAAATGACGGGGAACACTATACCGTGTTGGAAAACAATGGTAAAAAATTGGTCATGTACAGCTACAAGACCGGGAAAGCCGTCAGCACGCTACTAGACTTAAACGATCCCAAGTACAAAGCGGTCCAGGTCATCCAAAATTATGAATTCAGCCCGGAAGAAGACCGGATTTTGATCTGCACGAATATAAATCCCATCTATCGTCGCTCATTCACGGCAGATTATTTCGTGTTTGATTTAAAAAACAAAGAATTGAAACCTCTATCGGAAGGTGGTTCTCAACGTCTGGCAACCTTCTCTCCCAACGGAACGAAAGTCGCATTCGTGAGAGACAACAATATCTTTATCGCTGACCTACGCTTCGGCTCCGAGATACAGATCACCTTTGACGGGAAATTTAACGAAATCATCAACGGAGCCCCTGACTGGGTATATGAAGAAGAATTCGGATTCAACAAAGCATTCGAGTGGGCCCCCGACGGGTCAGCTATCGCGTTCATTAAATTCGATGAATCGGCCGTGAAAACTTACCACATGAATATGTTCAAAGGGCAATATCCGGCATACGAACAAAACGCTCTTTATCCTTCAAACTACTCTTATAAATACCCGAAAGCCGGGGAAACCAATTCCATCGTGAGCGTTCACGTTTATGACATTAAAGATCGCATGACTACCCCTATGAACATTGGTGAAGAAACCGATATTTACATCCCCCGCATCAAATGGACAAAAGACCCGAAGAGATTAGCCATCATGAAACTGAACCGTTTCCAAAATCACCTGGAAATCCTATTGGCCAATGCCCGCGTGGGAAGTACAACCGTACTTTACCGGGAAGAAAACAAATATTATATCGCGGAAAGCAACTTGGACAACTTGATCTTCATGGAAGACGGGCAACACTTCATCATGAGCAGCGAAAAAAGTGGTTATTCCCACCTCTACCTGTATGCCATGAGCGGGAAAGAAATCCAGCCGATCACGTCCGGGAAATACGACGTGGTCGACTTCTACGGGTACGATCCGGTAAAAAAACTTTACTACTATGCCTCTCACGAAGAATCACCCCTGGAAAAATACATCTACTCCATCGACCTGAAGGGCAAAAAGAAAAAACTCACCCCGACCAAAGGATGGAATGAAGCAGAATTCAGCAAATCATTCAAATACTATATTAATATAGTATCCAACGCGGATATGCCACACGTGTACACCCTGTACGCGGCAAACGGGAAAGCCGTCCGCACGCTGGAAGACAATGCCGCGTTGAAAGCAAAACTGGAAGATTACGCTGTTGCCAAAAAAGAATTCATCCAGATCCCGGCAGCTGACGGAACCACCCTGTTGAACGCGTGGCTCATGAAACCGGTGAACTTTGACGCGTCAAAATCTTACCCGCTACTAATCGTCCAATACAGTGGTCCGAACTCTCAGCAAGTAAGCAATAGCTGGGGTATGGACTGGACACAATACCTCGCACAAGAAGGTTACATCGTGGCTTGTATCGACCCCCGCGGAACGGCTGCCAGAGGAGAAGAATTCCGGAAATGCACCTACATGCAACTCGGTAAAATCGAGAGTGACGACATGATCGCCGCGGCCAAATGGCTTGCCGGACAATCTTACATCGACGCTAAAAAAGTAGGCATCTGGGGATGGAGTTTTGGCGGATTCATGTCATCACTCTGCCTGATGAAAGGGAATGACGTGTTCTCCACGGCTATCGCGGTCGCTCCCGTTACTCACTGGGGCTTCTACGACTCCATCTACACGGAACGCTTCATGAGACGTCCGCAGGACAATCCTTCCGGCTACAACGACAACTCCCCGATTAACTGGGTAAAACACTTAAAAGGGAATTTACTGTTATGCCACGGAACCGCGGATGATAACGTACACGTGCAAAACACCTACGAACTATCCGAGGCTCTCGTACAAGCGAACAAACAATTCGACATGCAAATTTACACCAACCGGAACCATAGCATATATGGCGGTTACACGCGATTACAACTGTACACTAAATTTGTGAACTATTTGAATCAGCACTTGAAATAAAAATTCAAAAGTTAATTCAGGTTACAGGCTACAGGTTTCGCACCAATATTTGTAAATCAAGAACCTGTAACTTGTAACCTGCCAACTTGAAACAAAAAAAACAGATAAGTTGTGATTGAATCACAACTTATCTGTTTTTTTTATATCTTGCAAACGATAGAAATAAACATGATCTCGGTGCAATTATCCCCGTGATAATCCAGCTGAAATCTTAAATCATAAATTTTAAAACAAAAACGTTATGAATAAATGTATCTGCACGTTAGAGCCCAAGGCTATTTGGGAAAACTTTTATAAACTAACTCAAGTTCCGCGTCCGTCAAACCATGAAGAAAAAGCCAGAGAATTTGTTATGAATTGGGCAAAAGAAAACGGAATCCATGCTGAAATGGACGAGGCTCACAATATATTATTGAGCAAACCGGCAACCCCGGGCATGGAAAACCGCAAAGGAGTCATCCTGCAAGGTCACTTGGACATGGTGCCTCAAAAAAATGAAGACAAACAACATGATTTCACCAAAGACCCGATTTCTGCCTATGTCGACGGGGAATGGGTAACCGCAGACGGCACCACCCTCGGAGCAGACAACGGTATCGGCGTTGCCACCGGAATGGCTATCTTATTATCAAAGGACATTCCTCACGGTCCGGTTGAAGTGTTGATCACGGCTACCGAAGAAACCGGAATGGACGGAGCAAACGGTATCCGCCACAACTGGTTAAAAGGAGACATCTTGTTGAATCTTGACTCTGAAACAGAAGGTGAATTGTATGTCGGTTGTGCCGGCGGTATCGACGGAGAGATCGTATTCGACTATACTCCCGAAGCAGTTCCCGCGGGACACAAAGCATTCCAATTATCACTGAAAGGCTTAAAGGGTGGTCACTCCGGAATGGACATCAACTTGGGTAGAGGAAATGCCAACAAATTATATTTCCGTTTCTTGAAAGCCGTCAGCAAAGAGCTGGATCTTCGCCTTTCTTCCGTATCCGGTGGAAACATGAGAAATGCCATCCCGCGTGAAGCTTTCGGCATCGTGACGGTTCCGGCTGCCAATGCAGACAAATTCTTGGCTAAAGTAAAAGAATACGAGGAAATCTTCAAAGCAGAATTAAGTGCTAAAGAACCCACCCTTACTCTCTTTGCCGAAGAAACCGCCCTGCCGCAAAACGTGATGCCGGTAAAAGTACAATATAACCTGATCAACGCCATCAAAGCTTGCCCGAACGGTGCCATGAGAATGATCGATTCCATGCCTGACACGGTTGAAACCTCCAACAACCTGGCCATCGTGAAAGGTGGTGACGGAAAGATCGAAATATACATGTTAATGCGTTCTTCCGTTGAAACAGCTAAAATGTCTTTGGCACAAGTCGTACAATCCGTTTTTGAACTAGCTGAAGCCAACAAAATCAACTTCACCGGAGAATACCCGGGCTGGAAACCGAACCCGGACTCAGCCATCCGCAAAGAAATGGAAGAAGTTTACATGAAACTGTACGGCAAAAAACCGGCCATCATGGCCATCCATGCCGGATTGGAATGCGGTATCCTGGGATCTGCTTACCCCCATTGGGACATGATATCCTTCGGACCGACCATCAGTTCTCCTCACTCTCCGGACGAGAAAGTGAACATCGAATCCGTAAATAAATTCTGGGAATTCTTGAAAGCTACTTTAGCTGCAATTCCTACAAAATAACAAACTACCCCCTCCAACTCCTCCTTACACAGGAGAGGGGCAATTACCCAACGGTTCCCCCTCCTGTGTAAGGGGAGGGGGAGTTCGGGGAGGTAGTTCAGAAAAAAAATAAAAAAGCCGAAATCCCCCGACAAATCAAGCGTTGCCGGTACGTAAAACCCCCGCGATAGTTTCAATTTCCCCTTCACTTTCCAGCCATTTACTCTATTTTTTAATATTTTAACCACATCGTATCGTTTTCTGTATTATCTTTGTAGGGAAAATTCATATTATTAAAACATGACTTTAAAGAAATTGACGTTACCGGAACTCTTGAAAAATAGCTGTTCCAAGTTTTCAAAAAATTTATCTTTAAATTTTGTCGCAAGCGGAAAAAAAACTTACCAAGATTTATATAACGAAGTTGTGTCTATTGCCAACCATTTACTGCATCTAGGGGTAAAGAAAGGAGACAAAGTAGCCATCTTAAGTGCCAACATGCCAAACTGGGGAATCACCCAATTTGCCATCGCAAACATTGGAGCTATTGCCGTACCTGTCCTACCGGGATTCTGTTCTACAGAACTCCAAAATATACTGGAACATGCAGAGGTTAAAGTGATCTTCGTTTCTCGCTTACTGGCAAAATGTCTGGAAGGAGTAAAAACACCGTTCCTTAAGCATAAAATCTTGATCAACAACTTCTCAACGATCCCAGAAGGATGCTACCAACCGGAAGAATTGGATAAATTGGTCCCGGATATTAGTTTGAACAACACAACCCCTCTCCCCGAAGTTTCGATTGAAGAAGAGGACATTGCATCAATCATTTATACTTCCGGTACCACAGGATTCTCAAAAGGAGTGGTCTTAACACACAAAAATCTGGTATGGGATGCACGCCAGTGCCACACCATCCAGCCCGTGGACGAAACCTACCGTTTCCTGAGTATTCTACCGATGGCACATACTTACGAAAATACGCTGGGACTATTGTTACCCTTGATGTACGGAGCACAGGTATATTACCTGGATCGGGTGCCGACGCCGAAACTACTTGTTCCGGCCATGCAGAAAATCCGTCCTACAGTAGTTTTATCCGTGCCTTTGATCATCGAGAAAATCTACAAATCGCAAGTGTTACCTAAATTCACCGGTTCGAAATGGATGAGTAAACTCTATCAATTCGCCCCGGCCCGTAAACTATTCAACCGATTGGCCGGCAAGAAACTGATGGAAACCTTCGGTGGTGAATTAAAATTCTTCGGGATCGGTGGATCCAAACTGGATGGTACCGTAGAACAATTCCTGCGGGAAGCCAAATTCCCTTATGCCATCGGTTACGGACTCACGGAAACAGCTCCCATGGCCGCGGGTTCCAACCCGTCACAGACATTCCTTCAAGGAGTAGGCCCTGTCATGGAAGGTGTGCAAATTAAAATCAATGATCCCGACAATAGCGGACAAGGAGAAATCTGGATCAAAGGTCCCAACGTGATGAAAGGATACTACAAACGTCCGGAACTCACCGCGGAAACCTTCACGGAAGACGGTTGGTTCAAAACCGGCGACTTGGGTTCTTTCGACAAGAAGAACAGGTTAGCCATCCGCGGAAGAATCAAAACCATGATCCTCGGTGCATCCGGAGAAAACATCTACCCGGAAGAGATTGAATCCATCATTAATAACTTCCGCTTTGTGAACGAATCCTTGGTAGTGGAAAATAGCGGAAAACTGGTTGCCATGGTTCATTTCAACATGGAAGAACTTGAAAAACAATACCAAAGACTGAAAGACCAAGCCGGAAACTACAAGGAAAAAATCAACGATTACATCGAAGAACAAAAACAAGAACTACGGGATTACGTGAACGCCCGGGTGAATAACTTCTCAAAACTACAACTTGTACTCGTACAACACGAACCTTTTGAAAAGACCCCCACTCACAAGATCAAACGTTTCTTGTACTGCAAATAAAATAAAAAATCGGGAGTGTCAACAAGTCAGACTTTTAATGACTACCACCCCTAACCCCTCCTTGCACAGGAGGGGAAACCGCTTGGTAATCAACCCTCCCCTGTATAAGGGGAAGTTGGAGAGGGTAGCTTGTTGATAGGAATAAGACTTGTTAGACAGTCCCTTTATTACTTTATCTGAAAGTCCAGTAAACACTCCCCATCCAAGAGAACCCGAAGGTGATCCCCGATAGACAAATCTCTCTGCCGGAAAGTTCCCCCGCAAAACAGGAAATCTCCGATCTTCAACATATAATACTCAGACATCGCAGCAAGCGTCTCCTCCGGTCTCCGCGCCAATTCACCCACTTCACGCGTGAAAACATTCTTCCCGTTCAATTCAAACGAAAAAATCATATTTTCCGGCGAAACACCCGTCAACGACTTCATCGGTGAAAGGGCTGCCGAAGAATCAAAAGCCATCGCGGCCGCGGGAGATAAAGAAGCTGCCAGCAATTCCCGTTCCAAATTGTCCGCGTAAAAACGGATGCCTACCCCCACCTCTTCATAATACCGTCCGGCAAAACGCTCGGCCACGTGCTTCCCGATCTTCCCGATCCGTAATACAACCTGTGGTACACAACTCAACTCCGTGGCAAAAGCCGGAATATAGAAATCATCATTATTTCGCAAAAGGGCATTGTCACCGATAACATTATAAGCCACCTCTCCCGCCTCATTATACTCCGCACAAAGTAATTTCATTTCTAAAATCCAGAATTTAGAATCAAACCTCCAATTATCACAAAATCACCAACTCATCTAAAGCCCGCTTCGGCACATGATGCGATCCGTCCGCCTCCCGCCAATACTTGTAATCCCCGTCCCTCATCTCTTCCAGCACCACCGTTTCCTTCGGTTTGCCCAAAGCGATAACATACATAATCTTCAAATGCTCCGGTAATTGCAACACCTCCCGCAAAGACTCGTTCTTGAAAGCCTTGATAATACAACCGCCATACCCCTTCTCCACGGCTCCCAACAATATCGTTTGCGCCTGAATCCCGTCATCACACAAACAGTTCTCCACGATAGAAGTATCCAACAATTGGATCAGATAAGCTGCCGGGCGTTCTCCCTCTTCCGGACCGTCCCAATCCTTCAAATAACCTGCCCAAGCCAAGTTTGGAAACACCTTGTCACACAAACCTGCATCCGCCACGACCTTATACTTCAACGCCTGCGCATTTCTTCCCGATGCACAATAACGGGTCAGCCCGACCCATTCCGTCAACTCCTCCCGCGTGATACGAACATCCTGAACAAAACGACGGTAGCTCCTATTTTTTAATAACAGTTCTTTCAGCATAAATCTATATAGAATCTAATGATTAAATTGTAAATTTGTTCCGAAACAAAAATAGTAATAAAATATGAATTCGTTTCTCCATCTCCTGGCAAAAGATCTGATTCAGAAATACGGTTATCATTTTGACAACCTGACCATTCTCTTCCCCAACAAACGGGCCGGATTATTTCTGGCACAAGAGCTGGCACAATTGATTGATCGTCCCGTGTGGATGCCGGAGATACTGACCTTGAGCGAATTCATCGAACGCCAGACCGGGCTGAAAAAAGCCGAAGAGCTAACCCTTATCATCAAACTTTACAAAACCTATCAAGAGTACGCCGGGACGACCGAACGCTTCGACGATTTCTATTTTTGGGGCAACATGTTACTGGGCGATTTTGACGATATTGACAAATATCTCGTGGACGCGAAAGACCTCTTTTCCAACATCACGGCATTGCAGGAAATTGAATCCACTTTCCCCTACCTTACGCCGGAACAGGTGGAATTTATTCAAAGTTTCTGGCGAAGCTTCAACTCGGAAAAATACAGCCGGGAGCAACAGGAATTTTTGAACGTGTGGGATAAACTCTACCCGACCTACACCCGTTTCAAGGCAAAATTACTTGCCGAAAACCTGTGCTACGAAGGCATGGGTCAACGCCTGTTCTGCGAACAACTCTCCCGGCATCACACGGATCGTCAACTGATATTTGCCGGATTCAACGCGTTGAATCAATGCGAGAAAAGAATATTTTCCTATTTCCGGGACAACCGACAGGCCCTCTTTTACTGGGATTACGACTTGTACTACTCGGCCAATGACAACCACGAAGCGGGACTTTACATCCGGGAGAACATGAAACTATTCCCCAACGCTTTGGGACTGGAACATTTCAACAACTTCCGGTACAACGACAAAGCCATCGAATACATCTCCGTTCCCTCCACCATCGGGCAGGCAAAACTGATCCCGACACTGCTAGAACAAATCCACCCGGAACGACAAGATGCATACACGGACACGGCCATCGTCCTTTGCGACGAAAGCCTACTCACCCCGGTCATCCACTCCATTCCCGACACAATCGACAAAATCAACATCACGATGGGATACCCGGCGCAGAACACCTCGGTTGCCGCCTTGATTGCCATGCTGGGAGATTTAAAACATTATGCCAAAAAAGAGGGAGAAATGACCCATTATTATTACAAACCGGTCATTGCCCTACTGAACCACAAACTGATAAAAAGCTCCTGCCCGGAAGACGTTCCCAAAATCACGAACTACATCAACACGAACAACATCGTGTACGTGGCCGAAAAAAGTCTCCAGTTCAGCGAAATCACCCGGGCCATATTCTCCTCGTCGGAAGAGAATTTACTCGAGTACCTGTTGCGCATTTTGAAGCAACTGATCACCTCCATACAACCCGAAGGCCATGAAGGTCTGGCCATTGAAAAGGAATTTCTATTCACGATTTTCACGACCATTCAAGGCATTAAAAACACGTTTATCGAAGAGAACATCCTCCCGGACAACAAATTCTATCTCCAGATTATTCACAAAATATTACAAGGTGTATCCATCCCTTTTTCGGGAGAACCGCTGGAAGGCATGCAGATCATGGGATTGATGGAAACCCGTATGCTGGATTTCAAAAACCTGATTATCCTGTCGGCCAATGAGGGAATCCTACCGAAAGGCGGACACGCCTCGTCATTCATCCCCTACAACTTGCGGTTGGGATTCAGACTACCCACCCCGGAACACATGGATGCCCTCTTCGCCTACTACTTTTACCGCCTGCTACAACGGTCTGAAAACATCAAACTATTGTACACGGATGTCACGAAAGGCATGAGTAGCGGCGAGATGAGTCGTTTCCTTTACCAGATAAAATACGAATCGGGACTTCCCATCCGGGAAACCCATTTCCAAAATAGAATATCGGTTCAGGACAACCCGACCATTTCCATCCCTAAAAATCCGTCGATAGTAGAAAAACTGAAAAGTTACACGGATGAAAACGAACGGGGCATATCGCCATCTGCGCTCAACACGTACATGGAGTGCCATCTGAAATTTTATTTCAAATACATCGCCCGGATCAAGGAGAAAGAAGAGATGGCCGAAGAGTTGGACCACCGCCTGTTGGGAACCATTTTCCATCAAAGCACGCAATCCCTCTACCAAACTTTTCCCAACGGGGAGATCACGTCAGAAGGTCTCGACGCCTTGATGAAAAACGACTCGCTGATCGAACAACATATCCAGGCAGCCTACGAGAAACTGTACGATACTACCGTATCCAAAATGCTGGAGAGCGGGGCCAACGATCTCGTGTTGTCTGTCGTGAAAAAATACGTGAAGAAGGTTTTCGAATTTGATAAAACGTTATGCCCTTTCCGCGTGATTTCCATGGAAAAAACATACCGTATGCCCGTCACGATTTCCGCTTTTAACCATCCTATCGCGGTTTACGTGGAGGGAGATATCGACCGGGTGGATCGGGTGGCCCAAGGAACTCGTGTCATTGACTACAAAACCGGAACCGACAAAACCGACCTGAAGGACCTGCCGTCCATCTTTGACTCAAATAACAAACAACGAAACAAAGCGGCTTTCCAAACCTTGCTCTATTGCATGATGTACGAATATGAAAATCCCGGCACCGACCCGATCCTTCCGGGAATATACAGCACAAAATTACTTTTCACCCCGAATTACAGTTATCTGCTGAAATGTAACAAGGAGCCGATTCATCGCTTCAAACCATACGAGCCTGAATTTCAGGACTTACTCGTGCAATTACTGGAAAAACTCTTTTCCCCCGAAGTACCGTTCACTCAAACGGAACTATCGGAAAAGTGCCGCAGTTGCTCGTATAACGCAATCTGTAAACGAAAATAATGGAAAATTGGAATCATTTCGGCCGGAGTTAAGCGGGAAACAAGCGGCCACGGACGTTTCCCGTTCCATTCCCCTCCGTTTTAAAGCCGTTTAATGAATCGAATTTGACCCGTGGGGCACACCGTTCTAATTGCCACATACCCGCCAAGTTCTCCATTCACTCATGCTTAACTCCCCCGCCACACGAATGTTATACCTGTTCTTTCGCTTTCAAATAAAAGGGAAGCCGGGATGCCAGATGTTCCCGGACAAAAAATTCCAGCTCATCATCGGAACACTTCGCCAATAAAGGCCGGTCGGTACGTTGCCGTTTCAACCGATCGACGATCACAAGAGGTGACGTGTTCAAGAAAACAGTCGTTCCCTCTTGGTTCATATAGTCCATGTTATCAAAAAAACAAGGCGTTCCCCCTCCTGCGGCCAGCACGAATTCATCCCTCTCATTACATATTTCATGCAGGATTTCCCGTTCTCTCTCCCGGAAATACACCTCCCCTTCTTTGGCAAAGATTTCCGAGATCGACCGTCCCTCCCGTGCTTCAATACTCTCGTCCAAATCCAGAAAAGGAAGTCCTTTATCCTTGGCCAACTCCTTCCCGAACGTGGACTTGCCACTTGCCATATATCCCACGATAAAGTACTTCATACTTCTCACTTCCGCCATTTATTCAAAATCCAACTTCATCTGCGTCTCGTCATTCAGCATATCCGGGTTCGTGATCTCGAAATCGACATCGTTCGAAGGTGTTTCCTCGCTTTCCCCTTCCCCGCTATCCAAAGGTTCGATTTCATTAATTTGCTTCACCTCGTAAGTGGTCATCCGCTTTCCGCGTGCCTTGTACGATTTCTCGGCAATAAATTCATCCGCAACGATCACCTCGGCCGGACGCCCCTCGTAACGTCCGCCAAACACGATCTCGAACCGGGGGCGTTTTTCGCCACTCAAGGCAACCAGATACGACCCTTCCGTTTCCCCGATAAACAGCGTGTGACGCGCCACGTTCTCGAAACGGAAACGCTTCAGATAATAGAATTGCTGCTCCGCATCAAAGAATACGGCCGACCAGACTTTCTCGGGCTCATATTTCTCGATCACCAAGAATTCCTCCTCGTAGTGATTACTCAAATCGTAATCCGTCGTGTAGTAAGTACCATTTTTATTTACCACCAAAATCCGATCGTCCCCCTGGAATTCTCCCAGGTAACGGCCGCGTTCGTCCGTATTCAAGCGCAACACATCCTCGTCGATCCATATCTTCCGACCGCCCAGCGTGGAAGCCCCTTTCTGTACCAAGGAAACTTTATGAATATCATTTTTACTCAACACGTTTCCCAGCGAGTCGCGTCCCTTGATTGCCAAACCGGCAAAATCATACTCGAATACCAGTTTTTTCATCCCCGGTTTCGGTTTCAGGCACACCTTGATGACCTCGGCCTCCCCGTTCGGGTTCGCGCTGAAATACAGCACCCGCGATCCCGGCGTACCTTTCGTCAGGTTGTATTGCTTATCGCGCGTCGTTCCCGTCACGAAGAAACGTTTCACGTAAGACGGTCCCACTTTGCCATCCCGGTAAGCCACGTTGTATATCGTACGCTTGTCATTTTTCTTGAACACGTTCACGTACAGCACCTCTTTTCCCACGAACAGTTTATCGGCCACTTTGGTCACGTAATACGTACCGTCCTTCCGGAACACGATCACGTCGTCAATGTCCGAACACTCGCAGATGAATTCGTCCTTCTTCAAGGCTGTCCCGATGAAACCTTCCTCCCGGTTGATGTACAACTTTTCGTTTGCCACCACCACTTTCGTGGCCTCGATATTCTCGAAATTCCGAATCTCCGTGAGGCGTTCCCGGCCTTTACCGTACTTTTTCTTGATATTCTCGTAATAGTTAATCGAGTAAGGGATGATATGTTCGATGTCAAATTTCACCCGGGCAATCTCCTTTTCCAACTCCTTGATATAATTCTCTGCCTGTTCCGAGTTGAATTTCAAGATACGTTTCATCTTGATCTCCAGCAAAAGTTTTATATCGTCATCCGTCACCGGACGAATCAATTCCGGCAGAAACGGTTCCAAACGTTTCCGCACGTGAACCACCACTTGATCGATCATCTCGCTCTCCTCGAATTCTTTATCCTTATAAATACGTTCTTCTATGAATATTTTTTCCAACGATGAATATTGCCAATCCGTTTCCAGCTCTCCCAGCTTGATTTTCAGCTCCAACAACAACAAGGCTACGGTTTCATCCACCGACTTGCGCAAAATATCGGTAATCGGCATGAAGATGGGTTTATCGTTCTCGATGACACAAGAATTGGGAGAAATCGACAATTCGCAATCCGTGCAGGCATACAAAGCATCAAGCGTCTTGTCGGAAGAGACTCCGGCCGCCAAATACACTAAGATTTCAGCTGTTGCCGCCGTATTGTCATCAATTTTCTTGATTTTGATTTTCCCTTTCTCGTTCGCTTTCAAGATCGAATCAATCAAGGCAGAAGTCGTCCGCCCGAAAGGGATCTCCGTGATCCGCAATATTTTATTTCCGGCGTCTTTCTCTATCTTGGCCCGAATTTTCACCACTCCCCCGCGCAACCCGTCATTATATTTCGACACGTCAATCATGCCCCCCGTCGGAAAATCGGGATACAATACAAAATCTTCATTTTTCAAATAAGCGACACAGGCATCCAACAACTCGTTGAAGTTATGCGGCAATATCTTCGAGGCCAATCCCACGGCAATACCTTCCACTCCCTGGGCCAGCAATAACGGGAATTTCACGGGCAACGTCACCGGTTCCCGCTTCCGCCCGTCGTACGATAGCTTCCAGTTCGTCGTTTTCGGGTTAAAAGCCACCTCCAGAGCAAACTTCGAAAGACGCGCCTCGATATAACGTCCGGCAGCCGCATCATCCCCCGTCAGGATATTCCCCCAGTTTCCCTGGCAGTCCACCAACAGGTTTTTCTGTCCCAACTGCACCAAGGCATCCTTGATCGAGGCATCTCCATGCGGGTGATAAGCCATCGTACTCCCCACGATATTGGCCACCTTGTTGAATCGCCCGTCATCCATCTCCTTCATCGCGTGTAATATACGACGCTGCACGGGTTTCAACCCGTCATTCACGTAAGGTACCGCACGTTCCAAAATTACGTAGGAGGCATAATCCAGGAACCATTTCTCGAACATTCCCGACAAATGCTGAATCGAGCGCACCCGCCCGTTCTCTTCCTGTTGCTCCGGCTCCTCGTTCTCTACTTCATTCACGTCCTCGCTCTCTACTTCCCCATTCTCTATTTCCTCGCTCATATTAATTGAAAATTGAAAGTTGCAATCTAAAATCTAAAATTTAAAATCTAAAATGGTTAGATTTCATCCTTCTCCACGTACAAATTATCTATAATAAAATCCTGCCGCTCGTTCGTGTTCTTGCCCATGTAATAAGACAAGATCGTACCTATCGGGTCCTGCTTTGTCATACGCACCGGTTCCAAACGGATATCTTTCCCGATAAACCCGCCGAATTCGTCCGGGGAGATCTCTCCCAAACCTTTAAACCGCGTGATCTCCGGCTTTGGTCCCAACTGCTTGATCGCCTTCTCCCGTTCCGCGTCAGAATAACAATAGCGCGTCTCTTTCTTGTTCCGCACCCGAAACAACGGGGTCTGTAAAATGTACAAGTGTCCCGACCGCACCACGTCCGGGAAGAACTGCAAGAAGAAGGTCAACAGCAACAACCGGATGTGCATTCCGTCCACATCCGCATCCGTGGCGATAATGATATTATTATAACGTAGTTCCTCTATCCCGTTCTCGATATTCAACGCTGCCTGCAAAAGATTGAACTCCTCGTTCTCGTACACGATTTTCTTGGTCAACCCGTAAGAATTCAACGGCTTACCCCGCAAGCTAAACACGGCCTGCGTGTTCACGTCCCGCGATTTCGTGATCGATCCGCTGGCAGAATCACCCTCGGTAATAAATATCGATGATTCCGTCTTTCGTTCATGGTTGGAATTGAAATGCACCCGACAATCCCGCAATTTCCGGTTGTGCAAGCTCACCTGCTTGGCCCGTTCTCTCGCGATTTTCTGGATCCCGGACATGGCCTTCCGCTCCTTTTCCGTCTCGACAATTTTGCGCAACAGCAACTCTGCCGTATCCGGATTCCGGTGCAGGTAGTTATCCAACTCCTTCGTCACGAAATCAAAAATAAAATTACGCACGGAAGGACCATCCGGCGCTATATCCTTGGAACCCAACTTTGTCTTCGTCTGCGACTCGAACATCGGTTCCTGTACTTTTATGCTGATCGCTGCGATAATCGAAGTACGAATATCGGCCAAATCAAAATCTTTTTTGTAAAAATCACGGATTGTTTTCACCACGGCCTCCCGGAAAGCGACCAGGTGCGTTCCCCCCTGCGTCGTGTGCTGGCCGTTCACGAACGAGTAATACTCTTCGCCATATTGCCGCCCGTGTGTCATCGCCATCTCGATGTCATTTCCCTTCAAATGAATGATCGGGTACAACCCCTCTCCACTCATGTTCTCCGCCAACAGGTCATACAATCCTCTCTTGGAATGCAATTTCTGACCATTGAAATTAATTGTCAAGCCGGAGTTCAGGAACACGTAGTTTTTGAACATGGCCTCCAGGTAATCCATGATGTAATGGTAGTTGCCGAACAGCTCCTTGTCAGCGACGAAAGTCACCAACGTACCATTCGGTTCCGTGGTCGGTGCTATCGCCTGATCTTCCTCGATCAGGGCCTTGTTAAAGCGCACCCGTTTTGTCTCCCCGTCACGGAAGGACTGGATAATAAAACTCTCGGAAAGAGCGTTCACGGCTTTTATACCGACACCGTTCAATCCCACCGACTTTTTGAAAGCCTCGGAATCATACTTGGCCCCCGTGTTCATCTTCGAGGCCACGTCAATCAATTTCCCCAACGGGATTCCTCGTCCGAAATCCCGTACCGAAACTGTCCGTTCCTCCACGTTGATAATAATCTCGTTTCCCGCTCCCATCGCGAACTCGTCGATACTATTATCCACCACCTCTTTAACCAATATATATATTCCATCGTCCATCGCCGCTCCGTCCCCCAATTTC
This sequence comes from Butyricimonas faecalis, assembly GCF_003991565.1. Taxonomy (NCBI): domain Bacteria; kingdom Pseudomonadati; phylum Bacteroidota; class Bacteroidia; order Bacteroidales; family Odoribacteraceae; genus Butyricimonas; species Butyricimonas faecalis. The sequence goes on from NZ_CP032819.1 coordinate 1,739,825, forward strand.
CCGATATACATACCAGGGCGCAAGCGTATATGTTCCCTCCAGTCCAGCGTCCGAATAGAATCTTCCGAATAATTCTCTACCATAAGTTACCTTGTTTTGCACAAAAATAATCAAAACTCCGCAAATTGAAATCTAAAATTTAAAATTTAAGAGCATAAATCGTAAATCATAAATCGTAAATCTAAAATTTATACGAGATCTCCTTAAAACCATACACCCGCTCATTCCCCCCTTCGTCCTCCAACACCAGCTGCCCGAACTCGTTCACCCCCCGGATCGATGCCCGGAACACGCCCCTTTCATCTTCCCAATGATACATGCCCTCCCGGCGATAAAGCACCTTCAAAAAATCACGTTCCAACCCCTCGTAATCCCGTATCGATTCGTAACGCCGTCCAATACAGTCCAGCAACTCCTCCAACGCCCGTTCCACGGGCATTTTCCCCCCGATCAGCTGAAACAGCGAAACCGGATTCGGGGCATCCGACAAAAAATGCTCTTGGTTGATGTTCACCCCGATGCCACACAATGAACCTCCCACGTAACGCCCCATGATGGAATGCTCGATTAATATCCCGGAAATTTTCCGATCCCCCACGTAAATATCATTCGGCCACTTCACAGTACACCCGGCCACGTAACGGGAAATAAAATCACAAGCCCCCAAAGCAATCACCATTGACACTGCGAATTGTTGCCCCGCCGGTAACTCCCGCGGTTTAAACACGACCGTCATGGATATATTTTTCCCCGGCTCACTTTCCCAATGATTCCCGACTTGTCCCCGTCCTTGCGTCTGTTTGTATGTCAAAATCACCATTTTGTCTTCCAATTCGTCCCACCCCACACGTTCCGCTTCCGTGTTCGTGGACCTCAACTCCTCGTACTCCCTCACCCGAAAACCGCTAACTTGATATTCCTGTATCATACTTTCCCTATTTTTTACAACGTAAAATTAACTTTTTTTACCCAACCGAACAACTCTGTGTAACACATATCCGCATACTGGATCACGCTTCTCTTCAACCACTACTCCTCAATATTCAAGCAAAAACGAATCACAATTATCCCGATGTATCACACGGAAGTCACTATTCTCATAGGAGTCCAAAAATAAACGAGGGATTTTCACCTTTTGATCGGGGTTCCATTTAAATTCATATCCTATAATCTTTCCATCTCGCTCCTCCACCCAATCGATCTCTTTCTGTTCCTTGGTTCGCCAAAACCATGAATTTCCCCACAAACGGTTATACTCCAAAAACTTTTTCCTTTCCGATATTAAAAAATTTTCCCACAAAGCCCCTCGGTCAGCCCGCCCTTCAATTTGATTAAAATTGGCGATCAAGGCATTTCTGATCCCGTTATCATAAAAGTAGATCTTCTTGCTGGTTTTCAACTCATTTCTCAAATTTCGGCTAAAGGAGTTCAATCGAAAAATAACATACGACTGTTCCAATAAAACAACATATTTTTCCACCGTTTTTGAATCCAAACCACACAATTGCGCCAATTCGTTGTAAGAAACCTGACTACCAACCTGAAAGGCAAGAGCCTGTAATAACTTAACAAGACTATCCGGTTTATTGATTTGGTCAGACATCAATACATCTTTATACAAGTAACTATCCGACAATAATCTTAGTATTTCCCTTTCTTCTCCCAGCCGCATCACGACTTCCGGATAATACCCAAAGATCAAACGATGCGGGATCATCCTTTTCTCTTCCAGCAATCCATGCTCATCAACCATTTCACCAAAAGAGAAGGGATACATCTTGTATTCCCATTTCCGTCCGGTTAAAGGTTCTCCCGTCTTCGTTGCCAATTCAAATGCCGAACTCCCCGTCGCAATTAATTGCACATCTTTTATCTGATCAGTCACCAATTTCAAGCGCAAGCCTATATCAGGAATTCGTTGGGCTTCATCAATAATGATAACCTTTTTACGACCAAACATCGCCCTCAAACGAGTTGCCGAAACCCCTTCAAACAACACCTGCACATCCAACTCATCCCCATTTAACCACATAACATCTTCCCGACCGCCAAAAAGTTCTTTCAATAAAGTTGTTTTCCCGACCTGTCTAGGCCCCATTAACAAGATCGCCTTCCCATCAAAAAGCTTCTTTTCTATAATATCTTGCAACTTCCGTTTGATTATCATGATTTCATATTTTCCTCAAAAATACAACTTTTTCGGAATCAATTCCAAAAATTCTTCAACTTTTTCGGAATCAATTCCGAGAATTCTTTAACTTTTTCGGAATCATTACTAGGATTTCATTGACAATGATCACCAAAACGTAAACATACGATAAAGTACACATTATGACGGCAAAAATTTCTCTATTAGAATGAAGCCTATTCTGCATCTAGCTCCCGTTATTGGAAAAAGAAATTCGGTTTGAGCCGTACTTTCACGAACCATCCGGATTCTCCCGTGTATAAATGCCTAGAAATTGAAACAACCTAACGAAAATTCTATCGAAGTGTAATAAGAAATTAATGAAACACGAAGAGGGCGTGTCAAAAATGAAGTGACACACCCTCTTTGTACGATAAGTTTACTCTAATAACCAAATATCTTTTTCAATTCACTATCCATCACCTCATGCGGTTTTCCCCCTTCCCCGTAACGTCCGACAATCACACCATTCTTGTCGATCAAGAACTTTGTTGGCAATGAATGTACTCCATACTTCAAGCTAATATCCGCCTCTACATCAAAGAAATATTCCATTCCACGCAATCCCCGAAGAACGTGAACAAATTGTTCAAGTCCATCATCATGAACCGCCTTGCGCCACATCTCTCTAGAAGAATCGTCATCAGCCACACACACAACAATAAGTTCCTCTTTCTTATATTTCTCATAGATTTCTTTCAAATGGGGATTCAATTTACGACAAGGTCCGCACCAACTTGCCCAAAAGTCTAGAATCACGTATTTTTTCCCTATCAACTGAACCAAATCAAATAATTCTCCATTTATATCTTTCGTTGAAAAAAGTGATGCATTCCGACCAACTGAACCATTAATCTCACCATCAAGATTCTGTCGCAACCTTCTCACGTAGGGACTATCCAACGCTTTTCCTGTAAGCAAATTCAAATAACGCCGGGCTTCTTCCGAGGATAACCCCCTCCGAAATTGCATGTTGAATAAAAGCGAAGCAGCATAATAAGAATTTGTATGGTTTTTCACGAATTCTAAATTCTTAGTTATTATTTGTTGATTTATAACCTTATAGTCTTCACGCGCTTGTTTTTTCTCCTCATCGGAAAAATTCTCGTTTTGAATTTTCTCTCCGACTTCTTTCATTTTCTGATATTCCTCCTGAACTTCTTTCTCGAAAGCCCTTGCCATTTCATTGAGTTTAGAACCTTCAAGCGTGTAATCAGCAAAATTACCGACCTTAAGAGCAAGCTTCATTACTCCGGGCTCCGTCCACATGGAAGCGGTCTGCGAAGCTCCCAACATAAACTTAACCTCTGTCGGGTAATCAAGCGGTCGACTCCACTCGAACTTCCCATTTTTCACATTAACAGTATCTTCCACATACCCTTTATCATTCACGTATACCACGCAAAGCGTAACATCTTTTTTTTCATCCAATGTTCCTTTTATTGTCGTTTTTCTGTTATCCACCGAAACATTACAAGAAAAACATGCAAGACAAACCAGTAGTCCTAATATCTTTTTCATTTTCATGTATTTGTTATTATTCATCAAAACTTATTGTGCACGTTCACGATAAACCACATCAACAACATTTGCAAAACCCGTATATTCCACCACTTTCGAGACAACATCATTCACCCCGTCAACAGAATAAAATGCCACTTTCCCCCCCTGCGTTTCATCCGCCGCAGCATCATCATACGAAGCTACAATCAAATGGTATTGCTGATTCATGAACTCTTCGCTTTGGTTTGTTAATGAGGTATAACTTGAATTTCTGTAAAGATTAAATTTAAGACGAGTTACCGTCTCAGAATCTTTCAATTTTATATCAGTAAGCTCCTTGGCCGTTTTTGTCCCTAGATTATAAAGGTACACCTTATTTTTCACGGCATAAAACATCAACGGGAACTGACTATGAAAGGCAAAATGCTCGGCTTGTTCGAAGTCCGGAGCAACTACCTCATCAATATACAATTCTTGTATAAAACCATATCCTCCCACATTAATACCATAAATCGAACGCTTGCCAACCCCGTCCTCCAATATAGCATAAACCAACCCATTAGAACGACGCGTCCCCTCCATGTACACCATATCTTTACCCGTGGAATAAGAGAATAATTTATTCTTACTCGGCTCACGTATTGAACTCACTTTTTGTTGTGCGACATCACGCACATCTCCTTGAAATGCAACAAATCGCTGATTATCTATATCATAAAACACCACTTTAGGAGTCATGCCATTCCACGGTCGAACCCAACTAAAACCGGCAAACGGTGCTACTTTAAACTCGGCAGGAGAGCCGGCTTCCGTGGTATTAAGCGGGAACCCGTATGCACTACCTCCGTCAGTAGCATCTTCCAAATATACATTCCCGGATTCAGAGAAAGCAAAACGATATTTGACTTGCCAAGAGTACGTTGATGCAGGAAATGGAACTTCCGCAATCATCGTTTCCCCCGGATCCAAAGCAAATTGATTCAAGTTAAATTCCATCAACTCACTTGATTCTAACGATTCGTTATCAATCAAATAGGACCCTTCTGTTGAAAATATACTCAATTCGTCACCAGGATTACCCAACTGAGGTAAAAATCCCAAACTCGTAGCATGATGAATCTCCGGCAATCCGACAGCAATATCATGTATGGTCTCTATTCGAGTAGACGAAATCTGGGAAATCATATCCAAACGCACCCGCTCGTTAGTTCCCTCGTTACATAATACCAGCCACCCCTCAAAAGTCGTTGAACTTATTATGACATCGAAAAAACATGACGTCACAACATTATTTCGCTTATCCGTAACCGTAAACCAACAAACATAGGAATTCGCACTATAATTTGCCGGGATATCAAGATCAAAACCGCTTTCAGGGGTCACATCCACCCAAGGATGTGAAATACCTTCTGCATCATATCCTCCCAAACTACCCATTCCTTTATATCCTAAACGATATTGGAATGTGTAATTCGGATTGTCAGCCTTGATCTCCCCTTCAATGGAAGAGGTGATTTTAGGGGAAACAGTTATATTTTCCACGTACCCCAAGACCTCTACAACAGAAGGTATTCCTTCTATTTTGATATCTGCCAATTCCGTGTAATCGTAACTTCCCTTGTCATCAATGCAAGAAGCCGCAAATAGGGAAATTATAAACAGAAATGCTAAAATATTCTTTTTCATATACCATCACTTTTTTATTCAATACAACCTGAATAGTCGACCTTAAAATTCGGACCTAATTGCATATACGTTCCATCATCATCTAGTTTCGGCGTTTTCATATCAGCCAATTCCTGCAAAACATTACGCACCATATATGCGTAAATAGGGAAACATCCCGCTCGTACCTTGCTATCGCTATATCCCCCTCGTAACCAATCCTCCACCGGAATATCACACACATCATTTACCAAACGAAACTTTGCTACCGACCACGGTCCGAAATAATCTTCTGCACTATACCAATACAATGGTCTCGTGTAGATTTCACTAATCAAAAATTTATAACGGTCTGCCATAATTTGTTCTCCAGTAGCGTAATAAACATTTGTATTTTTCTGTTCGTTGAAATAAACTTTAAAATACTCGTTATCCTCCAGCTTCAACATCAACTGAATCTTTCGATCCCCTAAATCAGACGTTCTAAAAAATCTTACGGGAAAAGAGACACTACTCTCTCCTGCCGGGATCACGGCATCCTCAGGGTTCATTTCATAATGTACCCCTTCGATCGCAGTCGTATTCTCAGTGTCGATCACAAGTTTAACTGGTCGCGGGTAATCTCTCACCTTACCCATAGTACGAATCTTTGTTGTCAAAATAATTTCGACCACGGTATCAGACTCGGTATAGAACGAATAATCGGTAGAATCAACATATAACTCACTATTTACAAAGTTAGCTGTACGGTTGCCCGACTGAAAATAGACTCCGGCTTCACCCCGGTCGAAAAGCATAATCTCATCTTTATTACAAGCCCCAACAAGAAAAAATAGGAGCATAAACGGCAAAACATTTTTCATTCTCATAACAAATCCTTTTAATTACTATTTCATCTCGCCCTCGGGAAGTGGAGGTACGATATTAAGAGTCGCCCTCGACAATTCTTTCCCATTATCATTAGGCAGAACAGTCCCCGCAGGATACCCTGCCATAATCGTAATTCGTTTCAAAAAGAAAAACACTTGTCCTTCCCCATAAAATTCTCGTATATATTCTTGTGCAAGTAATCTCGACCAACCGAGACTCGTAATAAGGGAAACCCGAGATTCGGAAATAGCGGGACATCCACGCTTTCCCCGGATTTCGTTATACCATTTAAGACCATCCTCTATTTGAGGTTCACATTCCGTGGCAATGTAATACAACTCGGACAACTTCACCAATGGAATCATTTTAGAATAAAAATATTCAGAATCAGAACTTTCCGAATTGGGCTTATCAATAGCTTTATATTTCGTGAACACATAACCTTTAGCATTTTCCTCAACAACTCTTTCCCATTGCGATTGGAAACGATAATCCATAGTTTCTGAACCTAGTAACAAATGCGTGAATAATGATGTTTGAGCCCCGGAAACATAGGTACTATGTGGCTGCAAAAAATTACTTGATGAAACCGTTGAAGAAAAATAATTGAGGAAAATCCTATCCCGGCTTTTCATGTACACGCTGGCCAGCACCTCGGAAGAAAACACTCTATCCGGATTCGTGTTATTCGCCAATAATTTATTCGGGTCCACTGCCGGAAAATATTCCTTTACCTTGGGATCCTCAAGCAATCTTTTAGCTTCAACCAACGCATTCACCTTGTCACCTCCCCACAAATAAGCCCGGGCCTTGAGAGCGATCACGGCGTAATAATTAAAACGGAATTGGCGGAAACGCAATTGCACGGATTCGCCCTCAACTTCTGAGGCCATTGGCCCGTTAATGATCACCGGATCATCAACCAACAATGCTTCGGCGTTATTAAAATCACGGATGATCTTCTCCATGATTGTACTGAACGGAAGTAACGGAAGCGTGGTTACCTTTGTTGATTCATTATAAGGAATCGACAAAGCATCAGGATTATTATCCCAACGAGGACCAAACAATCGAAACATATCCAAATGCAGGAAAGCACGCACGGCCAACATCTCTCCTTTCATCAAATTAGCTTCCGTTTCCGACAGAATTCCCCGTTGGTTATCAACCTGTTCTATCAACAAATTGGCTGCCAGAATCAATTCGTAAGATTTCTGCCAAATAATACTAAGTGCCCCCGCCACGTAAGTAGAAGAATAATCATTATTACTCAAATCTTTAAAATAAAGCTTAGCTTTTGTCGTTTCATATCTCTTAGACATGATATCAATTGCTTCCCAACTCATCTTACCGCCGTAAAGATCCTCGGAAGACAAACGATTATATATCCCGTTTACCGCAGTATAGAACCCGGCTTTCGTACTATAAAGTTGCTCCGCTGTTTGCTTATCTTTGGGGACGACATCCAAGAAATCAGAACAACCCGCCAGTAAAAACATACCTCCCAATAATAAAATGTATACTTTCAGTTTCATAATAATTGTCTTTTAAAAATTAAACGACAAACCTGCATCTATCGACCTTGCAAAAGGATAATCTATACCTCGTTCGGAACGTATCGTCGAGAAACGGAACACGTCACGCATGGAGCAAAAGACTTTCAAGTTACTCAAACCCACTTGCTTGATCCACCCGCCCATAAATTCATACTCAAGATATAGCGATTCCAATGCCAACACGTCTTCACGCTGTACGAACCGAGAACTCATCGGAGAGGAATTCACATCTCGAATATTTTTAAATATACGGATGTCACCGGGATTTTGCCACCGTTCATAAAGTGCACGGCGATCTTGATTATAATACAAGTTTACATTTTCGACTTTATTAAGCAAGGCGGAATTAAACACATCCGCACCTAGTTGATAACGGAAATTAAGACTTAATGTCAATCCTTTGTAGGTGAAAGAAGAGCCGATCACACCTTCAATATCAGGCCGCGTATTACCACAGATCACCTCGTTGTCGTAAGAAAAATCATACGTGAAACCTCCCTCTTTGGTAAAAAATAACTCTTTACCCGTTGACGGATCTATCCCGGCAGACTTGATCACCCAGATATCATCGGGATCAGCACCGTCATAATAGCGTTGCGTGCGAGTTCCCCGCCCGTTATTATTGAAAACATCAAGCTTATTTCCGATTTTGTCGATTCGTGTTTTTTGAGTCCTCCCGTTAGCCCGTACAGACCAAAGAATCCGTCTATCAGTATCTCGCAAAATATGGAAAACCGTTGAAAATGTAATCCCTTGAGAAACCTGTTCTCCGGCATTCGTGTAATACTCTGTCGTTCCGGAAGAGTAAGGCATCGTAACTCTGATTAACAACGGATCCGTCAGCTTATGAAAGTAATCGACAGTCAACGAGAAACGACTATTAAATAACGTCAAATCCATCCCGATATTTTTATCTTGCGTGATTTGCCACTTCAAATCCGGGTTACCGATCTGATCCGGTAACGCACCTAACCCAAAATAATTCAACATCCCGGACTGAAAAGCGTAAGTAATCAAAGTTCTCCCGGAATCAAAACTTTGATTACCCGGATTACCGATAGATGCCCGGATTTTGAACAAATTCACAAAAGGCAAATTATCAGCGATAAACTTTTCCCGATGTAGATTCCATCCCAAGCCCAATGACCAAGTCGTGTTATATTTACTCGTGCTCCCAAACACGGAAGAACCATTCAACCGCAAACTGAAATCCATCAAATAACGATCATCAAACGAGTATCCCGTGTTAAAATAAGCATTTACGGCATGCGAAACAGTCTCGACGTAAGTAGGCAAAGCATTTTCCGGATAACCGCCGGCAAAAGAAGGATAGGTGAAATCACCTGCAGGGAATCCCTCCACGGAATAACCCTGCAACAATGTTTTCGAGCTGAACACATTACCTCCACCAACAATATTTATCCGGTGCTTACCGAACAATTGAGCAAAAGTCACAGTAAACTCCCCCTCATACTGATTACCACGTAAATTCGTGGTGGTGTACTCGCCCCGTTTGCCACTTTCCTTATTCAACACTTGATCCGTATCCTCCGGGGAAATAAATTTCTCTGTATCATCATTACTGTATGTCAACCCGAAACGAGCCCTCACCTTCCACAAATTAGAAGGAGTCCATTCGGCAATAAAATAATTACTCAAATTCAAATTGTTTCCCGTGTTACGACTATTCAAACTTGCATTCCACAAAGGATTGGCAATTTTAACATCATCGTTATATTCAAGCCACTGTTCGATTGTCCCATCGCTATTCCGTTTCTTATAATAAGGATTTGACTTTGCATAAACACTGAAAGAAACAACCGGATTATCGTAATCGGTCGTACTGACTGAAAATTTATTCGAAAATTGAAATTTGGAAACCCGGTATATCAGATCGATATTCCCGCTTAGTACCTGACGATTAGATTCCTTCATCACACCGGTCACGCCATTGTAAGCTCCTCCCAAGCCGAACATAAAATGCTCATCACCACCCATGACATAAAGCGAATGCTTCTGGTTAACCCCCACCCGCAACGGCTCCGCCAGCCAATAAGTATCAATACCTTCAGCAATAGAACGCAAACGCTCATGATACATCTCACCCAAACGGATCTCCGTTTCTGTCCGGTAAGGAGACCCCACGATATTCGGATCATATCGTCCGGCCAAAGACTCGAATTCCAACTTTTCCCTCGCATTCATCAAATTATAGCTGGACAAATCTGGCATCGTCACGTTCAAATTACCATTATAATTAACCTGCAATTTCCCCGCCTGCGGTTTCACCGTCTCAACAACCACAACACCGTTAGCCGCCTTGGAACCATAGATTGCCGTGGAAGCGGCATCCTTCAATATTGTTATAGATTCTATTCTGTTTATATCCAAATCATTGATCGCTTCAAGCGATGACTCAAAACCATCAAGTATAAAAAGCGGTTGATTGGGATCCGCCTCCAATTCGTCGCGCATACCAAGCATACTGGATTTTCCTCGAATCTCCATGTTAGGAAGGCGATTGGGATCGGAACCAAACTGCACGTCATCCAAAATAGCAAACGACGGATCAAGCGTTTTCAGACTCTGAAGCACATTTGAAGTCCCGACTTTTTTCAACTCATTCTTGGTATAAGAAGAAACCGACCCGGTAAAACTCTCTTTCTTACGGGTAAAAATTCCGGTTACCACCACATCTTCCAGTTCATTCACGGCATCTTTCATCACCACGTTAATCGTATCTTTTCCTTGATACTTCACCTCCACCGTCTCCATACCTACCATCGTGAAAACCAATACGGGATTTTCTTTTCCCTCAAGAAAAGTCAATGAATACCTTCCCTCCATGTCCGTGGCCGCACCTAATTGAGTACCTTTAATAATTACAGTCACTCCCGGCAGAGGCTCCTTTTTCGTATCTGTCACGATACCGGTGATCCGGATACCTTTCTTCTCTTCTTCCCGTTGCACCAACATCACCACATTTTGATCATACAAAAAAGTAAAAGGAGTAGACGCCAGCACTTCCGTCAGTAAATCACTCACTTTCTTCTTTTTCGCATGTACATTAATTAAAGACATCTTCTCCAATTGGTTCGTGTTATAAATAAAACGAACCCCTGTTTGCTTATGAATTTCGTTAAATAATTCATAGTAATGCACATTTTTCAGGTCCAGACTAACCACCTGATCCTGAGCCTTAACATTCGCACGTGATGCAAATTCAAGCAAAACCACAAAAATGAAACATAACCTCATGATCATCCAAAGTTTTTTATGTGCCTTGTCAAAAAAATGGCACATGATTCTTCTTTTTTTCATACATTTGTATTGCAATTAAATTAATACTGGATAGGTTGGGTTTAATGGAACCTATCTGTTGATTCACAATAAGTGATGAAGAGGCTCAATTCTTCATCACTTTTTACTTATCACGACCGTACGACCATTGATCGTAAACCGGGCATTTGATGTCTTCTCCATGAAAAAGAACAAATCTTCAATACTCGCGTAACGTTGCATATTACAATCAAAACGCAAGTCCTTCAATTCCTCATTTTGGAAAAATACCTGTACATCATACCAGCGAGAAACGTTTTCCATGATCGACTCCAAACATTCATTCACGAACACAATATCTTTATTTTTCCATGCAACATAGGGTAAAATATCTATTGTCCGAATTTCACTTTCCCCGCTCTCCACATTCGTAATCGCCAATTCATTCGGTTTCAACATTCGTTCCGGCATAGAAGGATTCGCCTTGAAACCGACAGATCCCCGAACTAACACGGTCTCTATTTGGCGAGGATCATAGGCATTTACATTAAACTCCGTTCCATAAACCTGAACAGTGTATGTTCCAACCTGCACGATAAAAGGGTTCCCCTCCTCTTTCACCACCTTAAAATAAGCTTCTCCTTTCAATCTCACCTCTCGACGATCTCCCGCAAAACAAACCGGATACTCTAACTCCGAGTCTGCATCTAACCATACCTCTGTTCCATCGCCCAAAGTCAAAAAATACTCTCCTCCGCGAGGAACCACAATTTTATGGTACAACAATTCCGTTTTTTCCTCTTGATTTAATAAATCGTAGCGAATGCCCAAGCTACTATCCACCTTCACTATCGAACCATCACGTTCTCGAATTTCTTCATGAGATTTTTCCAGATCAACCTTTTCGCCCGATGATAACACTAAAATTGCCCGGGATTGAACAGGTTTTATCTCTGTTTGCACCACTTCCACGGGTGACGTCCTCGTTTTTTCACCCAAGAACCAATATCCGAAAAAAACAAATAACAGGGCTACTGCCGCCGCCATCCCATAATACAACTTTCCACTCTTTCGTTTTTTCAAAGAAGAAAATATAACTTCTTTCGCCCGCTTCTCTTGAATATTCATATTCTCCTGCGCCCAACGCAACTGCAAATAATCCCGCATGAGTGCCTCGTAAGCATTTCTATTTTCTTCGCCATTTTCTAACCACTCGCCAATTTTTTCTATTTCATTCTCTTCCAACTCTCCGTTAAAAAAAGCGATTAACCAATCTTCAGTCTCCTGATCCAAATTTATCTTTTCCATAAATCATCTCTTTTTCACTCTCTGTACAAAATAACGAGCAAAAAAGTCTAATGAATTTTCAAAAAAATCAACTTTGATTTAAAATTTAACAATAAGCACAATAGAAAAGCAAAAAATCAGCAAAGCGTTCTTTCCCCATGCGCTCCCGGAGTTTGCGAACTGAAATACCTAACAATGTTTTCACCGTGGAAACCGATATTCCCAATCGATCAGCAACTTCTTGATATTTTAACCCTTCAATAAACACGCAATTCAATATCTCCTGACTACGAGTAGGCAAAAGAGCTATTTCCCTCATGATCCTAGCTACAATCTGATCTTTCGAATCATCATACTCCTCGAACATGCAATCAATGCTTTCCAGACTTACAAAACGGCTAAAAATATCCCGCTTTCCCAACTGATTATAACAGCGATTACGTACGAGTACACGCAAAAATGAAGAAAGAGTTTCCGGCCTCAAGTCCCGATGAATCTCTTGGTTCCATAAAGCGATAAAAAATTCTTGCACAACATCCTCTGCCAAATTCAGATCATTCAAAAAAGTATTTGCCCATGAAACCAAAGATTTATAGTAAACTTCAAACAGAAGTTCCATGCCTCTTTTATCATGAGAATTAAGCAAATCGCAAATTTGTCGATCTTTCATTCCATGCAGTCCCATTGTTATCGCATTTATTACTTCTACACCTCTGCAAAGATATAATTTTTCACATTAATCCGTATTGCTTTCAAGAACTAAGGGAAAAGCTACTGAAATACTAGGGAAATAATCCCACTTATTCGAGGGGCATCCGAGGCTTATTCAGAGCTCAGATAACCCGTAATATATGAGCTTCGACTAAGCAACGTATGATCTCTGTGTAAGGGGTATTATTTGAGTTAGTTTACTTCTTTATTTGGGGTAATTTTGAGTAATATCACGTATGGCTTTAAGTTTGAACTGAAATTGGTAGAACCACCTATCCCCAAAGCTAATCTTGTTCTATTTCTTGCAGGTTAGACGTCGTTTTTAAGTCATTAAACTTGAATCAAAATTGGCCATTTTGCTAAAACCTACCTAAACAGAATTTTATTCGCACAACTATTTTTGATTTTTGATAAAAATGTTATACCTTTAGAGATACTAATGTGAGAAGGGACGCGTTACTTTTTAGATTAGAATTGTAAAACCTTAAAAAAACGGACATGAAAAGATTAGTTTTAATCAGCTTGTTAGCGTGTGCGAGCGTATGTTTCGCTTTCACGAACGCATCAGCCCCAGCGACTTACTCTCGTACAGTTGCGGGGACGGTTTACGATTCTCAGGATTTGACGCCGCTCGGTGGAATTGAAATTTCTGAAATTGTTGCAGGAAAAGTTATGCAAACAACCAAGACAGATGGTGACGGGCATTTCTCTTTGACCGCAACTCAATCAAGAACCATGATTACTTTTAGTGATCCTTCTGGGGATTACCAAAGTAGTACCATGAGTTTTGACATGAACAAAGAAGATTGTTCGGATCTATCAGTACCCCTTGCTCTAAATTAAATCAAGAGAAAGTTTTACTATTTCTAAGAGAAAAGGAAGACATTGTGTAGGAGAATGTACGTGGATGGGTAGCTAACCGTCCACGTTCTATTTATGGATAAATTTTAGCAAGTAAAGAATTTACGCTGAAGGTTTGTATTGAGAAATTGAATCTGCAGATAGCTAAAAAAGACAAAAGACTTGATTTTTGCAAAAAAAATTGTATCTTTGACAAAGATAAAGGAATAAATGTGGAATAGTCTGCATGAAAATATTGTGAGTTTATTCTAATCTTTACTTGAAAAATCGCCAATTTTAGAGAAACAAGATTAGACATAAAATTCACGCTGGTTAAGCGTGGATTGTTGTCTATTTGTTTCAAGGCATGGCGATGCCTCAAGTAAGATAGAATTTACAATCCTCGCTTTTTTATTGTATTATTTTTTGTTTGGGGGATTGGGCAAAATGAAAATGTTTTAAATTATGAAACAACGAACACTCAGAACTTATTTTAAAGGCCAATCTTCATCGTTTATAGGATTTTGGGGTAGTAAATCCCATATTTTGCATTCCAACACTTTTGCAATAGAATCAATATGATCTAAATTGAAAGCATCATCTTCATTTGGATTTTCTCGGTTTGCAATGAATGTATTGGAAAGATTTAAGACATCAGCTAAATATTGTTGCGTCCAATCTTTCTTTTTACGAAATTCACGAACCTTTAAGCCTACGTATATTTCTATTTTTGATTTCATAATTAATTATTATAGGCAAATGAAGGTTTTTTTGAACAATTACTCTACATGAATAGATGTAATCACATCATCGTATTCTTATTTTTGAATTATGGAAAAACGAACTATAAATAATGAAAATAATTAGTGATAAAGAATTAAACGATTCTTCTTGAACGAATACCGTTGCTTTATCCGGTAGTACATTCGGAAAATGAAGAACCCGAGAAATTATGGATTTTGCACAACAGTTTAAAAAAGATATAAAGAATAAATTCCATAGAAGTGAAAAATAAAAAAAAGGGGCTGATATCACACACCTGATAAACGTTGAGTATCACCCCCTTGTGTTAATTAATTTTATAAACCAACTAACAATCAAAGTTATGAAAAAAACTTATGACAGGAAAGGTTTTAAGCGAAAATTACCATTCAAGATAATGATGGTAAACATGATGACCAGTTTAATCATGATGCTATTACTAGAATGTCCATTAATGGCAAGTGACTGGGCAAGGGATTCCACCCGCACAGAAGTCTGGTATGTAAAAGGAAACGTTATAGACGAGAAAGGGATGCCCATGCCAGGTGTTACGGTGCTTCTAGATAGCACAACAATAGGGAGTGCTACTGATCAAGATGGAAATTTCTTGTTGACATTACCGCAGGAAAAAGGCATGCTAGTCTTCTCGTTCGTGGGATTCAAAACAGTGAGGGCAAGTTTTGTAGGAGGGGAACCGTTGCAAGTGACAATGAAAGAGAACGTGTCGACGATTGACGAGGTGGTGGTAATTGCCTATGGAACACAGAACAAGAGGGACGTGATCGGGGCGATGTCAACCGTCAAAGCCTCGGATATTAAAGATATTCCTTCTCCCTCGATCGCAAATTTATTGCAAGGACGAGTTGCAGGCATGAACGTCACGAACATGACAGGAGCACCGGGTAGCGGAGGAACATCTATCACGATCCGGGGATTTAATAGTTTGAGTATCGAAAGTACCCGACGAGGTAGCGAACCCCTGTGGGTGATAGATGGTATACCCTTGCTATCATTCACTTCGCCTATAACTGGTTCAAACACGTTAGCGGATATTGACCCCTCCACGATTGAAAGCGTGCAGGTTCTGAAAGACGCAGCTTCCGCTTCTATTTACGGTTCCCGTGCGGCAAATGGAGTTATTCTCGTGACAACAAAAAAGGGAGGTTTGAATCAAAGTGCTAAATTCAATATCAACGTGTCACAAACGTATTCTTTCAACCCCAAACTTCCCAAATTAACGGGTGGGAAAGCGGAAAGGAGACTTCGCATGGCCGCATTGAACAATTTCACACAAGCATATTACGATCCCGAAACAAATACGTATAAGTACGTTGACAATTATTATGAATCTTATAACGAAGGATTACATTATAATTACTTTTGGAACCAAGGTTATGGTGCGAACATGCCAATTTACCAAGACAGCTTGAACCCGTTCTACAACAATTCCATGAACCTTTTCAAATACTACTTTAGAACAGGAAAAGTCTCGGATGTCAATATACAGCTAAGTAAAGGATACAGTACTTTCTCTTACAATATTGGCTTGGGGTATTACACGGAAAAAGGTGTTTTAAAAAACACGGGCTTCAGCCGGGTAAACTTGATCGGTAATTTCAACTTGCGTCCTTTTGACAAGTTAGAAGCTAATTTTAGAATGTATATCGCTCGAACGGGACGAGATCGCTCATCATACGATATGCTCGTGAGCGGATTCAGTCAGGGGGTGGAATTGGAACAAATCCCGTCTCAGTTGCTAGAATATTCTACCGTGCTCCCCGGCCCCGGTTCGAAAGTTTTTCAAGAAGCGATCAAACTGTATGATGAGATAAAAGAGAAAAACGAAACCTATCGGCTTAGAGGTTCTTTTGACTTGAGTTACGAGATTGTGAAGGGTCTGAAGTTAAAATCCTCCGTTGCGGCAGATATATCTCTTCAATATCAAAACTTATTCATGCCGTCCAACTTGGACGAATATAACGAAACTTATTCCAACGGGCAGCATAACCGGACACAAATGCTTCTGAATGAAAATTTAATCACGTACAAGCATAGTTTCCGAAACAAACACAACATTGATCTACTCGCAGGTTTATCGTACCAAATGGATCAAAAAGACGATATTGGAGGATGGGGAAAAGCCGCACCATCAAACTTGATCCAGTATGTTCCGTGGGCGGGTAACGCTTACGATACTGAGAACAAACGGCAACTGAAAGATTTCAAGACAAGCATGGAACGTAGCACGCTCATGGGAATTTTTGGTCGGGTGAATTATAATTATCTTCAAAAATACCTGTTTTCATTCACGTTCAGGCGGGACGGTAGTTCCAAATTCGGGGAAAATGTACGTTGGGGTAGTTTCCCGTCCATCGCTTTAGGTTGGACTATATCAGATGAAAAATTCATGGATTGGAGTCGCAGAACATTGGATTATTGCAAACTACGTGCAAGTTTGGGTAAATCGGGGCGACAATTCGACCAACCTTACATCGCTTTGGGTCTGCTAGAAGCTAATGACCCGTTTCTCGGTTACCCGACCGTAACACCCGACTTTGGCATGGGACTAATAAATCAAGGTTTGACATGGGAAAAAACAGATCAATACGATTTAGGTATCGATATGGATTTGTTTAATCATCGTCTCGCCGTGACACTGGATTATTATTACAGGTACACGGATAAATTGTTATATCTTATCGTTTTACCGGGTAACTATTCCGGTTATATACAACAGTGGCAGAACGCCTATTGTATCAGTAACCAAGGCGTGGAGTTAGATATTAAATGGAACGTGATACGACGTGAACATCTTAATTGGAACTTGGAATTTAATATCGCTCGTAACTGGAACAGGTTGGAGAAAAGCCAGAATGAGAGAGATTTCACGAATTACTCTTCCTTCGACAACCTGAATATCATCGGTAAACCTCTAAACGGGATTTACGCCTATCAAACCTTAGGATATTATCAAAACGATAAAGACGTACCCCGCAATTACATCGCTGGAGAAAATACCCCCCTCGGAACGGGGCGACAATTCTATCGTGCTGGGGATCGGGTTATCATTGACAATAACGGAGACGGACGAATCAATTATGAAGACCGAGTTTTCTGTGGTTCCCCACTTCCTCTCGTGTCAGGTGGCATTATCAGTACGTTAAACTATAAAGGATTTGACGTGAATATTCTCTTTAATTACGTGATTGGAAGACATATTTTAAATCAAGGTACCGGCACATCCGTGGGTACAACCACAGGCATGACCGCAGAAGATATTGCCAAGCCTGTTTTCGAAGATTTGTCGAATGCCACCTTTTGGCAGAAAACTGGGGATAACACCGATTATCCCATGAACAGGCTGGAAGCGGGATTAAATAATTTTGGCACGGCAATAGAAGCTAACGTTCAAAACGTGAGTTATATCAAATTGAAAACAATAACAATAGGCTACACCTTGCCTAAAAGCGTGAAAAAATTTATCGGATTTGGTGTACGGGTATTCGCAACGGGTGAAAATCTTTTCACCATTACTAATTATAAAGGAGCAGATCCCGAATCCGTGGATACAGTAACGGGTATTGACGGGCTTGGAAATTACCCCTTGTCAACAAGATTAACATTTGGATTAACCTTAAACTTATAAGCATGAAATCAATTCTTTATATATTCATCCCGTTCGTATTTATCTTAAATTCCTGTTCGAATAGTTTTTTAGTGGAAGAGCCGAAAATTTCGGTCACGAACAATAACTTTTGGAAAACCGATCAAGACTTCCAAGCTGCAACAATGGGTTTGCATTCGCTTTTTAGATCCGCCCACGGTTCTGTCATCGTCCAATACCGGGATCGGGGACTACTATTCGATAACCTCGCTTCATGGCAGAATCCATGTAACAATGAACTTTCCCGTTATTGGAGTATGATAAGCCCCGAGTTGGATTGGCGACCGGAATACAAGGTTATCACTTTTGCAAATGAAATTATTTATAACCTGAAAAAAGAAAACCTTGCGGAAAAAAGGTACAATCATTACATGGGACAAGCCCTCGTGTTAAGAGCCTATATGTACTTCTATATACTTCGAGTATGGGGGGATGCCCCCTTGATCTTAAATTCAGAAGATACGGGAGAGATAGGGCGGACAGCGTGGCAAGAAATCGCCGCTCAATGCATAACGGATTTACAGGAAGCCGCCAAGTTGTTACCTCATGCCGATGCACAAGAAGACGCGAATGGCGAAACTCTCACGAGCAAACAAATCGCTTCCCAAGGGACGGCTCACGCTATACTGGCTCACCTTTACGCATGGAAAGCAACATTAAATAAAGAACCGGAACTGAATCAACTCGCTATCGCGGAGTGCGACACGGTATTATCTTACAAGTATTATCAATTGGCGGGAAGTATTCATGACGTTTGCGAAACGGTGATGCTTGGCAATAGTAGCGAGGGAATTTTTGAACTGGATTACAGGGATACCGATTTCGATTTCGTGACATCCGGTTCACGGTTAGCGGGTTTTTGTCAGTCATTCCCGATCGTACCCCTTGCTACCCCGCAAACCAAACGAAGGAATCTAAGAATAAATAACACGACAGTTTATGCGCTTTACCCAGATACGAACGACGATCGACGGAAAGAATATTTTTATGAACTGGATTATTACAACTCGCAAAGTACCTCTATCACGCAAGGGGCAGCATACATTCAAAAGCTACGTCATTATAGCAAATACACGGATGGAACGCAGGTAGGACGTATAAAAAGTTACCTTGATAACGAGATCATTATCCGTCTTGCTGACATTATTTTGTTACGCGCAGAATTGAAAGCGAAAACAGGGGATCAGGCAGGTGCGGAAGTGGATTTAAACCGCATTCGCCGGAGAGCCAACACGAGTGCTTATGATGCAAGCGAGGGTAGCCTGAAAGAAGCTATTCAGAATGAAAGGGACAGAGAATTATTTCTTGAAGGTATTAACACGCGCTTCTTTGATATGGTAAGAAACGGTATGTTCCGGAAGAAACTGAGAGGCAAATTTAAAACCTTGAGCGATCAAGACGTGGAGAATGGGGCTTTGTTTGTTCCAGTCAGTTCAATGGCGTTTAGCAATAACACCCGCATGATTCAAACTACATACTGGAAAAAAAACGGTTATCCACATAAATAATAAAGTTATGAAAAATATATCACTTGTATTGACGATTGCCGCGTTGATGGCGTGCTGCGATAAAGATAATTATATAGATTCTGGCATACACGAGCGAAAGCACGATTGCACGATTTGGGAGTATTTTCAAACCGACCATGCGAATTGGGATTCCCTGATCGTGATGATCCGCCACGCAAGTATGATAAAATACTTTGACGGAACGAACAAAGACGAGATTACTATTTTCGCCCCGACCAATCATTCAATTAATCAATATTTGTTTCAAACACTGGATGACAACGGGGAACGTTTTTACGAGAAGGTGACGGAAATTCCCGCTAACGAGTGCCGTGAAATGCTTCTCTCGTACATGATGCACGGAAAAAAGTTTTTGCAGGATTTCGATCACGAGGTGAAAGGTACTCTAACGGGCGGGACTATAGTGCAAGCCTTGTCGGGTATAGATTTGAGAGTGTACAGGATTACATCCACCTTTTATGACATTCCCGATCTTGGGGCGGAAAAGTTGGCATTCCAAGCCCCTGACGACTATATCGGTACGGTTGCCTCGTGCAACATAGAAATGAACAACGGTGTGGTACACTCACTTGATGCAACTTGTATGTTTACAAAATTATAAAATCAGAACTATGAAAACAGTTATATTATCATTATTCATTCTTCTTTTGGTTATCGGTTGTCAAAAAGATATTGCAATCGGGTATTTGAACGTAGCAAATGCCCTGTATTCACCAGATTCGCTTGTGGTGAAAGCAAAATTGGACGAGGAAGAGGACGCTTATCAAATAAAGCATAAAATACCGTGGCAATCGAACGCAATGGACGGAGTGGAAGGGACATTACCTATTTGCTTTCAGATATGGAACATTAACGGGGAACAACCGGAAATCATGAATCAATTCACGATAAAGCCCACGGGAGTAATCGAACTTCCATGTAATCATACAGTTCCAAACGGTCGGTATGTTTTAAGCGTCAAGATCGGCAATAAAGATCATGACTACACGATTGATTCAGCCTTTACAGTGATCGTAGAATAATGAGTATAAGCACGTTACATTGCATTAGATTGAAAATATTTTAAACTTTTTTTGTGTATAAGATAATTATTTTTAATCATTTGTAATGACAGAATGCAATACGTTTGGTTTTTATTGATAGCATGTAAATTTGAAAGCAGCCGGAAAAGCAGAAGTAAAGCACATTCTTTTTCTCACATTAGTACAATCCGGCTGTTTTCTTTAGAAATTATTATCTGGTATATAATTGATTGCGGATATTTGAACGTAGGACAACCTGATCTGATGAATATAATGAATTGATAGTTTGCAAAATAATTAGATCAAAAACTAAGGGAGAACCCGCACCCCTCTATCAAGAAACTTAAGGGTGAGAGAAACTGCCCCCTCTCGCTTTAAGTTCATTCTGGAAACCGACTTTTTTTTCTTCGAAGCAGTTTCATTTGTTATAGTGGAAAGTTTTTTGTTGCATGCCCATTTTCATGAAGAAACAGAATATGGAAGTCCTATCGGGAAAAGGAATTAACATCCTGGAAAGTCCATCTTCCAAACCTTTCCTTACCAAGAGAGAGAATCACTTGGCAATCAGCATCCCTGCATAAGTTTACGAGATGTTCAAATCCATCGTTTCATTTGGCAAGTATTCATCTTTTTTGATTTTCAAGCCCTTAATCATATTATATTCTCGAAATTATTAGTAACTTCGCTATTAGTTTTAAATTTTACCGTCGTAAATTTTACGATGGTAATTTTTATGATGGCAAAATAAAATATGAAAGAGATAGAATATGAAAAAGTCCTGTTTAAGTATGAAGTCGAGAGCAGGCTTTTTTCAATGGAGGATAGGTAACTTGTTTAAGGGGGAAGGACTATGTAACTTTGTATGAAAACAATAAAGGGCAAAATAGAATAAATCATCAAAACATGAAAAAGGAAACAAAAACAATTCGTTTGATCTATCCTCAATGGCAAGGTGCCAATATCGTAAATTTGATTACAGAGGTTGAAAATCCCAATGATGCCTCAAGGGGATATTTATTGGGGGCACAACTCTTAAATTTTCTAGCCCCGGACAATGGCCAAGAAACACTAACCGTTCCAGTTGCGACTGAAATTACGGATCGCAAGGTGACAGACGGAGTCCTCGACCGGGATATTATAGCCCGTCAAACAAGAGCTGCATTAGACATGCTACAAGTCAGTAATCCTGATAAAATCGTAACACTTGGCGGAGAATGTTCGGTCAGTGTCGCTCCCTTTACTTACTTGGCTCAAAAATACAAGAACGATGTTGCCCTGGTTTGGATTGATGCACATCCCGATATCACGCTCCCCGGAGACATCTATCCCGGATTTCACGCTATGGCCGTAACAGCCTGCATGGGGCATGGCGACTCCAAAATCCTAGCGGAATTACCTGCCCAATTTACCCCATCAAACATATTATTCGTGGGATTACGCAACTGGGAACGTGAAGAAATCAAAGAACGACAAAAGCAATACGGGATAAAACATCTCACTCCAAAAGATGTTGCACGAAACAGCGATGCTATTAAAACTTGGTTGAAATCATGCGGAACGTCGAAAGTCGTTATCCATTTTGATATGGACGTACTTGATCCTGCCGAAATCATCGCTGCAGTTGGAACTGACCCCGATGGGATGAAAATGGAAGAAGTCATTCGGGTAATAAAGGACATTGCCGCAGAAAAAGAATTAGTAGGCTTGACAATTGCAGAACCCATGCCTCGCACGGCAATCAGGATCAAAAATATGCTACATCAATTACCCCTGCTGAAATAAAAAATTTGGGATTTACACACTTTTTGAAACACTATCAAACACTATCTCTAATTTTTCACGTGAGCCCCTATTTTTAGGAATTTACTGAATACCAAAAAAAGTCCTACAAAACATTGATTTTGTAGGACTTGTCTTTTTGTTGTCGCCTTTTGGCTTTTCTTTTAGTGATCCAGCTGGGACTCGAACCCAGGACCCCAACATTAAAAGTGTTGTGCTCTACCGGCTGAGCTACTGAATCCTTCAATCGTGTTTCTCAATTGCGGTGCAAAGATAGTAATTCTATCTGAACTCCCAAAAAGATAACAGATTTTTTTTACGGAAAAATATAAGATATTCTGAACGGGAAAAGGCTTTTCGACTATTCTTCGATACACAAGGATTCTATCTTCAGCAAACGTTCTCTAAGACGAGGCATATCTTTCTGCCTGATAGACAAAGTCATTTCACATTCCATCTCAAAATTTCGGGATAATATGTCCGGTTCTTCTTCTTTCAACACTTTCATCACGTCGTTCATCACGACATAAGCAAAATGCACGCGAATAACCTCATCCACAGTACGCTCCACGATCTCTGCATGATTGATCGCATCAGCAGCAGCTTCTTTATAGGCTTGTATCAAGCCGGATACGCCTAATTTGATTCCCCCGAAATACCGGATTACCACGATAAGCACGTTAGATAAATCATTGGAAACAATCTGTCCAAGGATAGGTTTTCCCGCCGTGGAAGAAGGTTCCCCGTCATCATTCGCCCGGAAACGCTCCCGATTTGCACCCAGACAATACGCATAACAATGGTGACGGGCATCATAATATTTCGTTTTAAGCCCAGCAACAATATCTTTAATCTCTTCTTCGGATTTCACGGGATAAATAAAAGAAATAAAGCGACTGCCTTTTTCCTTGTACAGGCCCTCGGCAATCGTATTTACAGTTCTATATTTATCCTCCTCCATAAAGGAACGCAATAATTAGTTACGACAATAAAGTTTCTTCTGGAGTTCCTCCACCTGAGCTTTAAAAGCACGATCGGTTTCCATCAAATCGGTAACAGCCTTACAAGCATACAACACGGTCGTGTGGTCCTTTTTACCGATTTGCTTACCAATGTATGCTAACGATGCATTCGTGTAAGTCTTGCTGAAATACATGGCCAACTGGCGAGCTTGAACGACTTCTCGCTTTCTCGTTTTTTCCTGTAACATTTCGGGAGCCATGTTAAAATGCTTGCAAACAACTTGCTGAATATCTTCCACGGTCAACTCGACTTTCTGGTTCTTCACCATTTTACCCAAGATCTCCTTCACCACATCAACCGTCAGGTCTTTATGATTAAAAGTCGCTTGAGCCAGTAAAGAAATCATAGCTCCCTCCAATTCCCGCACATTATTGCTCACGTATTTACAGATATATTCCAACACCTCGTCCGAAAAGTCTATACCATCTTTGTGCGCTTTAAAACGAGCTATTTCCATACGAGTTTCAAAATCAGGAGCTTTTATCTCCGCAGACAACCCCCAACGGAAACGGGAAAGTAAACGCTCCTCCAAGCCACTCAACTCTGCCGGTGAACGATCGGATGTCAGTATCAGTTGTTTCCCTGACTGATGCAAGTGGTTAAATATATGAAAGAATGTATTCTGAGTGGCAGTTTTACCGGCTAATTCATGAATATCATCCAAAATCAACACGTCGATTAATTGATAGAAATGTAAGAAATCATTGATCTCGTTCTTACGCACAGCTTCCGTGAATTGAGTCTGAAAAACATTCGTGGTCACGTACAATACCACCTTGTTGGGATAATTTTGTTTAACCTCCATACCGATAGCTTGTGCCAAATGAGTTTTTCCCAATCCAGACCCACCATATATTAACAAGGGATTAAAAGCCGTACCGCCCGGATTTTGCGCAATCGCCACGGCGGCAGATTTTGCCAATCGATTACAACTTCCCTCGATATAACTATCCAGCGTGTAGGAAGGATTTAATTGAGGATCTATCTGTAAACGATTATTATTGCGTTCGAAAGGATTTTTAGGAGCAACACTATCCGGTTTACCATTCACGTACACCGTGTTCGGTTCCACCTTTTTCATGTTATTGGAAGGCATTGTCACGGAAAGAGGATCACGAGGATGGCTCTCTTCTACTACAACTGAATATTCAAGTTTTGCATTCGGACCAATCGCGGAACGAACAGCTTTTCGCAAAATATCCACGAAATGCTCTTCCAAACATTCGTAAACATATTGACTTGGCACTTGAATTGTCAACACATCATCTTTGAAACTCAAGGCACGAATCGGTGCAAACCAAGTTTTAAACGTTCTTGGCAACACTTGCTCCTTGATCAAGTCTAGACATTCCGACCAAACACTTTTACAATCCTTTTTCATTTATCTATTATTTATATCCCTATCCATTCTAGGAAATGGAACGCTAAATTCGAAAAAAAATATTGGAAAAAAAATAATGATTTCACTTGCTTTTTATCGTTTCTTGCTTACGTTTTAGGTATCAATTCTTTAGATATATAATAATGACAATCAATACCTTACAACACAACAAAATAATCAACAAGCGTCTCTTTTTTGCAATGAGCTCTTAACATAAACACAACATTCCGATTAACCTACCCTAGGGATAAAGCTTTAACGCCTAAGGGGAAAAAATAAACTACGCTATATTTTTTTGATTCTAAAAATCCACCTTTTATGTTAACAAAATTCAGAGGCTAAAGATCGTTATTTAGAATTATTCTATTTTTCAAATAAAGTCAATTTTAACAATATATGCACCATTATAACATTTTATAACATCATGTAATTTCCGCTGGGCAGGTTTCAATTTCTTGTAGCTATCAATGATGTAAAGATATTTATCTTTATACTTAATTTCCTTTAATCCAGGATTTTGAACATACAATTCAGAATTAATATCTAATCGTTCCGAAGACTCGAAAATTACCACGCCATACTCTTCAAGAGCATTTTTTCCAAAAGAAAAATCAATCAGCGAAAGATTTATAAAGCGTTTCGGATTATACCTGAATTCGACCAATAAGCGATTCAAATTTTCACTCACTTGATTCAAATTATAATAGAGATCATTGTCATTTAAAAGTGCACCTATCGTACCCTCACCTCTATTTATTTTGTTCATTATCGAATCGGTTGTAGCCAAAATATAGTCCAGACTCATTAGTGTCTGATGCAAGCTTGCTCGCCGTAAAGAATCGCTTATCGCGGACACATTACTCAAAATATTAGAAATCTCCTCGTTATTATTTTTCAGATTACCCGTGATGCTATTTACATTCTGCAAAATGGAACTGATTCTCACGGACTCTCCTTGTATTAAGGTATCCAAATTTCCCGAGGCACCCTCCAAATTACGCAATGTCCGGTCGATACTTCCGAAACTATTACTTAAATTCTTTTTTGTCTCTTCATTAAATAATCCTTGAACGATCAACATCACGGAATCCAATGACCCTAGCAAACGCTCGGCTTTCTGTTTCAATGGCAACATTTGTTGGCTCACCTGTTCCATAAGTCCACGTTCCACTTGCGACCGCAAGGTATCTCCACTTACCGCAGACACGCGGGAATCTCCCGGCATTAAAGCAATGACTTTTGAACCCATTAAATCAGCACTCTGAATCATGGCCAATGTATTTGATGGTAGTTCCAGCCCTTTATTCACCGAGAACTTCACGAGTACCCGATCAAACCTTTCCCCCGTAAACTGGATTGAAATCACTTGGCCTACCTGATATCCCCGGTAAATAACGCCACTAGACACTTTCAACCCTTCCACACTATCATACACACCATAAAATGTACTTTTGGATTCAAACAGGGACGAACCTTTTAAGAAATTTATTCCCCAAATCAAGATAAAAACCGCAGCCAACGCGGTCAGGGCTAATTTCGCTTCTCTTTTAATTTTCATGAGTATTATTTTATTTCTTCATTCATTTCTTCTATTCTAACTTTCTTGCTTCTGCCACGGAAATCTGTTTTCCTTTATAGACCGCAATAACAAAGCAATCCTTTACCGTTTTTCGAACTTCCTGCTGAAACTCTAACGCTTTCTCGTAACTCGAAGTTTTCTTCACATAATACCGGTAACGATCTATTCCCTTCAATACCTCCACCTTGTCTTTCAATTTCAGATACCGGAAATCCTTTATTCGTGTCTTGGAAGATGCTACTTGTATGGCATAAAACAAATCATTCTTATCGGATTCCCCAACAACCTTCTCGACCTCTTTCTTTTCTACCGTAGAAGTTTTCTGATTTTGCTTTTGCACCTGCGAAGTCTGTTTTTGCTCCACTTTTTGTTCTTCCAGTCCTCCGGTCAACACGACACTGTTACGTTCCACGCTATTTTTATATGCTTGAAAAGCCGCAAATATCGCCCGGGCTATATTGGTTTGTCCTGACTCAGACGTTAAAATCTTTTGATCATGCGGATTCGAAATAAAACCAGTCTCAATCAGGACTGCCGGCATCCCCACGTCCATCAACACGATAAATCCCGCTTGCCTCACTTCCCGATCCGGCATACGAGTTCTCGCTATTAACTCCTTTTGAATAGGTGCAGCAAATTCCATACTATTTTTCAAGTGACTATTTTTCAAAAAATTAAACATGATATATGACTCCGCTTTTTTCGGATCAAAACCATCATATTTCACTGAATAATCCTCTTCGTAATGAATGGCCTCGTTCTCCTTCATGGCAACTTGAAAACTGGCCTCTGACTTGTGTAACCCCAGCACGTAAGTTTCCACGCCTCTCACGCTCGATTTGGAAAACTTGTTCACGTGAATGGAGATAAACAATTGCGCTTTCGCTTTATTCGCTATCCGTCCCCGTTCCCTCAAATCCACGGCGACATCCTTGGTCCGCGTGTACACGATATTCAAATCGGGATAGGCATTTTTCACCAACTTTCCCAATTTTAAGGCTATCGCCAACGTTATATCTTTCTCCCTCAACTTCCCACTAATAGCTCCCGGATCTTTTCCTCCATGTCCGGCATCAATACAAATACAATTTATTTTCCCCAAAGTCTCTTGTGCCATCAAAGAATTCAAACCTTCTAATAAAAAGATTACCAACAAGAAACATATGAACCGGCACTGATTTATCATGTATTTAAAACTTTTTAAAAAGAATCATGAGCATTAACAACCATTATTTCTTACATTTGCAAAGCAAAAATGCAATATGCGTAATGCAATAATTAGTCACAAAAATAATTATAAAATTGCAAGTTAGATTATATACAGGGCTTTTTATTAAGAAATGTATCATTTTAACAATGATCGCCCTGCCCGTAATACTCTCGTCAAATGGCTTGGCGTCCGAGATTATTTTCGGACAAGACCTCTTTATCACAACCATTGACACAACGGGACAACCCGGTGATAGCATTCGTATCGTTTATGACTCCGCAGGCATCCCGATAGATACCATTCGTAACGATTCCGCACAACCCAAACCTCTATTCAAAGACCTCGTCAAATATAACGCAGACGATTCGGTCAAATTTTCAATACAAGAGAAAAAAGTATATCTGTACGGAAATGGTTTCGTGAAATACCTGGCAACCGAGTTAAAAGCTGATTACATCGAACTCGACATGGATAAAAAACTAGCCATGGCAACAGGAGTACTCGATTCTGTAGGAAAATTGAAAGGAACTCCCAAATTTAAAGACGGTGGACAAGAATTTGAAAGTACCGAATTGCACTATAATTTTGACACAAAAAAAGGTTATGTAACCGAGATCATCACCCAAGAAGGAGAAGGTTATATCCAAGGAAAAATCACCAAAAAGATGAGTGACTCCGTCTATTGCGTGAAACACGGTATGTACACGACCTGCGATGAACACAACCACCCACACTTCGGGCTTAACATGAGCAAAGCGAAGATGATCAAGGATAAAAAGATATTTGTCGGTTTCACCAACTTGGAATTAGAAGGTATTCCCTTGCCGATATTCATTCCTTTCGGCTTTTTCCCGGTCACGAAAAAAGCCACGTCGGGAATTATCATGCCCACTTACGGAGAGGAACGGATGAGAGGATTTAACTTAAGAGGTGGTGGATACTATATTTATATCAATGACTACATTGACATGAACATCACCGGGGATATTTACACCAACGGTTCTTGGGGATTACAATACGCCACCCAATATCGCAAAAGGTATAAATTCAATGGTAATCTGAACTTCACGATCAGTAAAAACTATGTCAGTGAAAAGGGATTGCCTGATTATCAAGAATCATCCGACTGGTCTGTACGCTGGACTCACACGCAGGATGGCAAAGCAAACCCGTACAGTTCATTCTCGGCCTCCGTGGATATGTCATCCGCCAACAACAACTACTATAATGCTAACACGGTGAACGGTATCGCCAACCAAAGAAAGCAATCCAGTATTTCGTGGAGTAAAAAATGGCCGGAAAGCCCGTTCAGTTTGAGTGGCTCGTTCAATCACAGCCAGAACAGTCGGGATACCTCTATTGCTATAACATTGCCGAATTTGAGTCTCCGTATGACACAAATCTATCCTTTCCGTAAAAAAGGGAAAAGTGGTGAAATGAAATGGTATGACAATATTGGTGTTTCTTATTCTGCCGAATTAAGGAACAGTATCCAAACCAAAGAAAACAAATTATTCAAATCCTCTTTTGAAAGAGATTGGAATAATGGATTCAAACACAATATTCCGATCAGTTTGCAATTTAAGATTGCCAAGGACGTGACCTTTACTCCCTCCTTAAATTACAATGGATACCTGAACCTCAAAACCATTGAAAAGATATGGATTCCGGACACGAGTGCCGCCGGTGGACAATATATCACCCGGGATGTTCCCGGGTTGAATTACTCGCATGACTATTCAGCCAGTGGGTCAATCGGATATACTCCAACTATATATGGTATGTTCATGTTCAAACCAGGATGTAAAGTTGTTGCCATCCGGCACATGATACGTCCATCCATATCGGCATCTTATACCCCTGCCATCAAACCCTTGGGTAAATACAAAAAGAGTTACTTCGATGGAGAAAAAGAGATTGAATATGATATTCACGAAGGTTTAACCTATCGTCCGAATACTACCGGTAGTAAACAATCCGGAAGCATCAGTTTCAGTTTGGATAATAATATAGAAATGAAAGTTCGGAACGACAAGGATACAACTGGAGATGAAGAATTCAAAAAAGTAAAGCTTTTGGAGAGTTTCAGACTTTCGACATCTTATAATCCTTTTGCCGATA
Organism: Butyricimonas faecalis; assembly: GCF_003991565.1. Taxonomy (NCBI): domain Bacteria; kingdom Pseudomonadati; phylum Bacteroidota; class Bacteroidia; order Bacteroidales; family Odoribacteraceae; genus Butyricimonas; species Butyricimonas faecalis. The sequence continues at coordinate 1,769,794 of NZ_CP032819.1, forward strand.
GTATGAACTTTTCAAACATCTCCATAAGCGCACGTACCAAAATATTGAATAACAAAGTTGATTTGAATTTCAGTGGTACCATTGATCCTTATGCAATAGACACAAACAATATAAGATATAATAAATATCATGGAAAATTAGGACGTTTAACCAACGCAACAATTTCCACTAATTTCAGTTTTTCCGCAGATAACGGACAAAATAAAGAAAAAAAGAACGATCTGGTAGGTGGATTCTATGATGACTACGTTGATTTTGACGTGCCTTGGAATATCAGTGTTAGTTATAACTTCAGTTATTCCAGATCTAACCCTTATAGAAGTCCAACAATCTCTCAGATCATCAACTTCTCGGGAGACCTCTCGTTAACTCCTAAATGGAAACTCGCTTTCCAATCAGGATATGACATTAAAAACAAGGAAGTAACTTCAACTAGTTTTAGTGTCACGAGAGATTTGCATTGCTGGGAAATGACATTTAACTGTATGCCATTCGGACAGCACCAGTCTTATAACTTTGAAATTCACGTCCGATCCTCGTTATTACGAGATTTGAAATTGACCAAACGGGATTCCTGGTATGATCGAAGACTTTAATTTTCAAATAAATAAACGAAATAAAGCAGACATTTAGTCTGCTTTATTTCGTTTATACTATAAGCAAAATTTCTATCTTCTTTGTCTCACCACTTCATACACCAAAATTGCCGCAGCAGCCGAAACATTCAAAGATTCAATTTTCCCATACTGGGGAATTTTAATTTGTTGATCTGCCAACGCCAACAACTCCTCATCAATACCGGTATCTTCTGCCCCCATAATAATCATACACCCTTCCTTCATATCCACTTCGGTATAAAATTTATCAGCTTTCTCCGTGGCAGCAAATAAAGTTAAACCTCTCCGTTTCAATTCTTTTAGCGTCTTTTTGAGATTTTTCTCCCGACAAACGGGCAAATGATACAAAGCCCCGGCTGACGTTTTAATCGCATCGGAAGATATTTTTGCAGAATTCTTATTCGGAATTAAAATAGCACTCACCCCGGCACATTCTGCCGTACGGGCAATTCCGCCCAAATTTCGTACATCAGTAATTCTGTCCAACACAAGTATCAATGGCATTTTCCCTTCCGCCACCACAGAATCCATGACCGTGTTTATATCTTGATAAGGAATTGGAGACACTTCGGCCAAAACTCCTTGATGATTTTTCCCTGCAAACGGTTTAAACACCTCTTCGGGTACATACTGGAACTGAATCTGACGTTCACGCACCAGCGAAAATAATTGTTGGAACAACTCCCCCTTTATTCCCTGACGGAACATCACCTTGTCAATTTCCTTTTCCTCCTGTATAGCCTCCATCACGGCCCGGATTCCGAAAATACACTCTTGTTTAAACTTTGCCATCTTTATTCGTTATTATTAATTTCTAGCTTTCAATTCTTCCAAATGCCCGTTCTCCTCTTCCCACTCTTCCATACAGGCTTCCAAGTGTTTTTTCATCTCGTCATAAGTTTTTAACAACTCATCGTTGATCACGCCTTCTGCCATTTTCCCCTCTGCTTCCCCGATCTTTTGTTCCAAATCAGCAATTTCTCCTTCTAGCTTCTCGATTTTCACTTCCGACTTCTTGATCTCTTTATTCCATTGTTTCCGTTCCTCAAAAGCGATCTTATTTTCAGAAACACTCTCCTCTTCCACAACATTCTCTTGCTGCAACTTCCGAGGATGCATCTGTTCATATTCCCGGAAACATTCCAGTTTCTTAGCCTCTAGGAAATGTGCGACACCTCCCAGGTATTCCTTTATTCCCTTGTTGGCGAATTCATACACCTTATCTGCCAACCCAAGCAGGAAATCCCGGTCATGGGAAACGACAATCACTGTACCTTCGAATTTCTTCAACGCATCCTTTAATACATCTTTCGTGCGCATATCCAAATGATTCGTCGGCTCATCCAATATCAATACGTTATAAGGCTCCAATAATAAACGTACCATCGCCAAACGGGTGCGCTCACCCCCGGAAAGTACTTTCACTTTCTTGTCAACATCCTCACCGGAAAACAGAAAAGCTCCTAGTATATCCCGGATTTTCTTCCGAATCTCACCTACTGCCACTTGATCTACCGTATCCAGAACACTCAACGAAGGATCAAGTAAATCAGCTTGATTCTGTGCAAAATACCCGATATTCACGTTATATCCGATTTTCAAATTTCCCTCATAAGGGATCTGATCCATGATCATCTTCACCAAAGTTGTTTTACCCTCTCCGTTTCTTCCGACAAAAGCAACTTTCTCTCCTCTCAGCACATCCAGATTCACTTCATGTAATACCACGTGATCGCCATACGCTTTACTTAAATCCCGACCACACACGACAATATCTCCCGAACGAACGGCCGGTTGAAACCGCACGTTAATCCGTGCAGAATCTTCCTGTTCTACCTCTATTCGTTCTATTTTTTCCAATTGCTTGATTCGGGATTGTACCTGTACCGCTTTCGTCGCCTTATAACGAAAACGCTCGATAAAATCCTCTGTATCCTTAATCTGCTTTTGCTGGTTCTCGTAAGCACGTCGCTGTTGCTCGATACGCTCCTTACGCAATTCAGTAAACCGCGTGTATGACACCTTATAGTCATATATCTTTCCTAACGAGATCTCAATTGTCCGAGTCGTAATATTATTCAAAAAAGCACGGTCATGCGACACGAGAACCACGGCCCCGGGATAGCCTTGCAAGAATGATTCCAACCAAGATATAGACTCTATGTCTAAATGGTTTGTCGGTTCATCCAACAAAAAAACATCTGGACGTGCCAACAATATTTTAGCCAACTCGATTCGCATACGCCATCCTCCACTAAACTCCTCGCAACGACGTTCCAGATCCTCTTGCCGAAATCCCAATCCTTTTAACACGACCTCAACTTCCCCGTCCATATTATCCGCCCCTCGCATATGCAACATTTCGGTTTTCACATTCAATTTATCAATCAACGCCATGTAACTATCCGACTCATAATCTGTACGCTCTCCCAATTCCCGATGCAAACATTCCAATTCCTCCTGCAAATCCAACACGTCATTAAATGCGGTTTCCGCTTCTTTCCGCACGGTTTTACCCTCTGCATACACTTTCGTCTGTGGCAAATATCCGATTTTCAATCCGGAAGGGACTGATACACTTCCTTCAGAAGGCTCCTGCACCCCGGCCAATATCTTCAATAATGTAGACTTTCCCGCCCCATTACGCCCGGTCAAACCAATCCGATCCCTTTTATTCACCAAAAAAGAAATTGAATCAAGCAACGCGTAATCTCCAAATAAAACACTTACATTATTAACTGAAATCATATCTTATCATGCAAAATAAAACCTTCTATTTTTAACGAGTGCAAATATACGAAACTTATAGACATGGGCAAACGGGTTTCCTGTGTGTTACAAGTTATAAGTTCACAAGTTACAGGTTGCAAATTCAAAATTTGCACATAAAAATAACCTGCAACCCAACGAAATCATATAAAAAATGACAATTATCTTGTTTTATCCATTAAATATTTTTTATATTTGGGAAATTTACAAAGAATACTAACTACATAAAAGAATAAATATGCCCAAAGGAGTATTTAAACTACCGAACATTACCAATGAACCCATCAAAAGTTATGCACCGGGTTCTCCGGAAAGGAAAGAATTGAAATCACAAATCAATCAATTACGTTCTATCGTTGCCGATGTCCCAATGATCATTGACGGGAAAGAAGTTCGCACGGGGAAACTGGTAGATATTCGTCCACCGCATGACCACCATCATTTACTCGGACAATATCATCAAGGGGATGCCAGTCACGTGCAAATGGCAATTGATGCAGCATTAAAAGCTAAACCGGCTTGGGAAAAAATGAATTGGGAAAGTCGAGCTGCTATATTTTTAAAAGCGGCCGATCTTTTAGCAGGACCTTACCGTCAACGTATGAATGCCGTTACGATGTTGGGACAATCTAAAAATGCATTCCAAGCAGAAATCGATTGTGTGGCCGAATTGGCTGATTTTTTCCGTTTCAACGTGAAAAATATGTACGAAATATACCATATGCAACCGAATTCAGCCCCGGGCATCTGGAATCGTACGGTATGGCGCCCTTTGGAGGGATTTGTTTTCGCACTTACTCCATTCAATTTTACCTCTATCGCGGGTAACCTACCGGGAGCCCCGGCGTTAATGGGTAATGTTTGCGTATGGAAGCCATCCAAGACTGCCGTTTACTCGGCACATTTGATCATGGAAATACTAAAAGAAGCCGGATTACCTGACGGTGTCATCAATTTGGTTTACTGTTCAGGCCCGACAGCTGCTGACGTTGTTTTCTCTCATAAAGATTTTGCAGGTATACATTTCACCGGATCAACTCAGGTATTCAATAATATTTGGGCTACTATCGTGAAAAATATCGATAAATACAGAAGCTACCCGAGAATTGTCGGTGAAACCGGAGGCAAGGATTATATCTTCGCCGATCCGACAGCATGTCCTAAAGAAGTGGCAACAGCTATCGTACGCGGGGCTTTCGAGTATCAAGGACAAAAATGTTCAGCCGCCTCACGTGCCTACATTCCTGCCAACATTTGGCCCGAAGTAGAAAACTATGTGCAAGAGGATATGGCAAACATAAAAGTAGGTGGAGTTGAAGATTTCACGAACTTTGTCAACGCAGTTATTGACGAGGCCTCCTTCATGAAATTATCGAATGCGATTGATGCCGCGAACAAGTCAGCAGATGCAGAAGTGATTATCGGTGGACACTATGATATGAGTGCCGGATATTTTATCCAACCGACCATTATCCAAGCCTTCAAACCGGATTACATTACCATGCGAGAAGAATTATTCGGCCCGATTTTAACCGTTTACGTTTACGATCCCGAAAAAGTAGATGAAACATTAGATATTCTTGATAAATCGTCGGCCTATGCTCTTACCGGAGCTATTTTCTCTAAAAATCGTGCAAACATAGAGGAAATGACAGAGCGTTTAACCCACACGGCCGGCAATTTCTACATCAATGATAAACCTACAGGAGCTATTGTTGATCAACAACCTTTCGGAGGAGGTCGTGCATCCGGTACCAATGATAAAGCAGGGACAATCTTTAATTTATTGCGCTGGGTTTCTCCACAAGCTATCAAAGAAACATTTGTCCCAGCAACAAATTATATGTATCCTAATTTCTTAGAAGAATAAAATTTAGCAATTATATATCCATAGTAAACGAGCGTAATTGTAATAGAATTTCCCCCTAGCCCATCCTTTCTTTATGGTTGGGCTACTCTTTCTCTAGACCATGAACATATCATGAAAAAAGTTGATGCTTCCGATTCACAGCATAAAAAGTTTCTCGCGATACATTATAAATTCGGCAGACAGCCGACACAGACATTCCCTCGTCAAGCAAATGACGAATCTCTTCCCGGTTATCCAGCAATACATTTTGTTTACCTTTTCCTGGCGGGCGTCCCAAACGCACTCCCTCAGACTTCCGGTGAGCTAAAGCTTCTTTAGTTCTCATCGAAATTAGATTATGCTCGATTTCTGCCACCAAGGCAAAAGCAAAAGCTAAGACTTTACTATTAATACTATTGTCAAAAGCATAACCGTCTTTCGTGCTATAAACCGTTATATTCATTTCAAGACAACGATGAAGTATAGACATTATGTCTAGCAAAGTCCGGCTCAATCGGGATAATTCAGTAACGATTAACACGTCTCCCTTCTTTAAACTTTTCAACAATCGGCCCAACTTCCGGTCATTCTCTTTCTTTTTACCACTCACAACTTCCGTAACCCAACGGTTTACGGTTAAGTTCTTTCGTGCTGCAAACTTTTCAATTTCTTCTTTTTGATTTTCAGGATGTTGTTTCCCAGTACTTACTCTTAAATATGCTATTGTCATAATTCTTCCACATTATAAAATAAATTAAAACAAAGACATTAATAACTATTTTATGAAATAATCAGAAACACAAACATAAACAAACCAATCACACAGGTGTCAAATAAAACGTTCATTTTGCTAGACACTGCTTTTGGCACGAATGATAAGATTTTTTTATATACCTTTTCTTTCGTGTAAAGGTCTTGTTAGTAATATTTTTGCAAGAATTCATCATGTTTCTTCTAAAATTTGCTATATTTGTCTAGCAAAATGAACGTTTTGTCTGACAAATTGTTTTAAATAAGGCGTTAAATCATATGAAAATCATATTTACATTCAGATGTAGAATTATATAACAAATTGATTATGAACAAAAGAGAACTCACTAAAAAAGTCGCAGAAAGAAGTGGACACACTCAAGCAACTTCAGCATTAATCATTAACACCTTTATCAGTTGTATACTGGAATCTCTTGAAGCAGGTGAAAAAGTTACAATTCAAGACTTTGGAACGTTAGCCGTAAAGCAACAAAAAACAAGAGAAAGGTTTAATTTGATCACTAAAAAAGTGGAAAAATATGACTCGTACGATTATATCAAGTTTATCACTAGTAAATCGTTAAAGAACAAGCAAAAAGCGAGAAGTTTAGAGGCAAAAAAATAGAGATACACATGTATCTCTATTTTTTTGCAATTAGTTTTATCGTTAAAGGATTACGATGTGCTCCTGGTCTGTTAGTTTCTCGCAATAGTGACATTTCAACACGATAGGAGAACTTCCGACAACATCAAATTTTGTACGAACATTCTGATTGTTCGTGATACATTTCGGGTTTACACATTTAACAATTCCCTCTACGTGCTCTGGAACCATAACCGCTTTTTTCTCTGCCACTTCAAAATCCTTTATGATATTGATTTTAGCCGTTGGAGCAACCAATGCCAACTTGTTAATCTCGTCATCCTTTAGGAATTTGTCCCAAATTTTAATAATTCCCTTCTTTCCCAATTTACTGCTAATCAAATTGTAACCAAAAGTTACCGTATTCTCCAGATTTTGAATCCCTAACACGTTAATCACGTCAAATAATTTCTCCGCAGGAATATGATCTATTACCGTTCCGTTTTCCACGGCACTAACCTGTAATTCTTTCTTTGCTGCCATATCTTTTTATCCTTTAATTACCATTTTAAATCTAATGCTTTGAAAATAATTGCTTGACGAGTATACACCCCGTTCAAAGCTTGCTGGAAGTAGTATGCTTTCTTGTTCGTGTCCACATCTTCACTGATCTCATTCACACGAGGTAGCGGGTGGAGGATTCTCATGTTATCTTTTGTCCCTGCCAGCATGGAGTTTTTCAAGATATAAACATTCTTCACTTTCTCGTACTCCAATGGATCTGCAAAACGTTCACGTTGTACGCGTGTCATATAAAGAATGTCCGCATCATTGATCACATCATCCAACTCCGTGTGCTCGTAGTAAGGAATATGTAAGTCATCCAAGAACAACTTGTAAGCTTTCGGCATCTCCAATTCTTTCGGGGAAATAAAGTGGAACGTCGGGTTAAAATGACTCATGGCTTGTAATAAGGAGTGAACTGTTCTTCCGTATTTCAAGTCCCCGACCATAAAAATATTCAGATTTTCAAGGGTCCCCTGCGTTTTATAGATAGAATACAAATCCAACATGGTTTGAGTCGGGTGTTGGTTAGCTCCATCTCCCGCATTAATTACCGGCACATCAGCAACTTCACTGGCAAAACGAGCTGCCCCCTCCAAAGGGTGACGCATCACAATCAAATCGCAGTAGTTATCCACCATCTTGGTCGTATCTTTCAACGATTCCCCCTTTGTCGTACTAGAAGATGAAGCATCGGAAAATCCGACAATACGACCTCCCATTCTACTGATAGCTGTTTCGAAACTCAACCGTGTACGAGTAGATGGCTCGAAAAACAGGGAAGCAACCACTTTACCCTCCAATAAATTGCGATTTGGGTTTTTCTCAAATTCAGAAGCTATTTTCAATACTTCCAAAATGTCCTCTTTCGAGTAGTCGGTAATGGATACTAAGCTACGTTTATTCATAATTCTATATATTAAAAGTGTTTATGTTCATTCATATATTTTTCAGTATAAAAAAAAACCAACAATGTCAACTAACGACAATGTTGGTTTTTTGTATCTTGTTAGAATAACGATCATGTCTCTGCCTAAACTGCAGGCATAAAAACAATCTTCGCCGAATATTTTGATGTTCTATCTTCATATCGGAATACAAAATTATGCATAATTTTCATCCTAACAAAACGATTTCCCAATTTATTTTCCAAAATATTTCTCATGAAATATCAAACTACAGACGGGAAGCTATCTGATCTACTATATCTTTAGCAACTTCCAGTTTTGTTTTTAACTCATAGACCGTCCTATTCCCCGCTTTATCCATGATTGTTACCTTGTTCGTATCCACTCCAAAACCCGCCCCTTTATCATTCAAGCTATTCAAGACGATCATGTCCAAATTCTTTCGTTGCATCTTAGAAAGAGCATTCACCTCTTCGTCATTTGTTTCCAAGGCAAAGCCAACTAATAGTTGTGAAGCATTCTTCATTTTTCCCAATTCTGCAGCAATATCCTTTGTCGGCAACAATTCCAACACCAGATCATCCTTTCCTCGCTTAATCTTATGATCAGCTTTCTCTTTCGGGGTGAAATCAGCCACAGCGGCACTTAAAACCGCTACATCACTATTGGCAAATTCCCTAGATGTCACTTCATACATCTGGGCAGCAGACTCCACATCTACCCGACGAATTGCCGGATGGTGCGTCTTCAGGTTCACTGGACCACACACAAGTACCACCTCTGCCCCTCGTCCTGCAAGCTCTTCCGCTATAGCCAATCCCATTTTACCGGAAGAATAGTTCCCGATGAAACGAACAGGATCTATTTTCTCGTATGTAGGTCCCGCAGTTACCACCACCTTTTTACCTTTAAAATCAACTTGACTAGCAAAATAAGCAGTTATAAAAGAAACAATCCTTTCCGGTTCCTCCATCCGTCCTTTTCCGACCAAACCACTAGCTAGCTCCCCGCTTTCTGGCTCGATAATAATATTGCCAAAAGATTGCAATACCTTCAAGTTTCGCTGTGTCGCCGGATGTTTATACATATCCAAATCCATTGCGGGAGCAACCATTACCGGACATTTGGCAGACAGGTAAGTTGTCAATAAAAGATTATCAGCAATGCCTCCCGCCATCTTCCCGATTGTATTTGCCGAAGCCGGGGCTATCAAATACAAGTCAGCCCACAATCCCAGATCAACGTGCGAGTTCCAATCTCCATTTTCCGGATTATAAAAATCAACCATAATCGGACTCTTGGAAAGAGTTGCCATCGTTAAAGGAGTTATGAACTCTTTCGCCAAAGGAGTCATCACCACTTTCACGCTTGCCCCTTCTTTCACAAGCAGACGAGTCAATGTAGCAGCCTTATATGCAGCAATACTACCTGTCACTCCCAGTATAATATGTTTTCCTTTTAACATCACTTAGTTATAACGTTATAAATTCACGATCCTAAAACAACTCTACATCCAAGGAAAGTTGAACTTGTAAAACAAAAAACCTGAAAGCATTTCACTCTCAGGTATATTCTTTTCCTTAAAGACAGGGACTATTCCTCGTCTGCATTATTTGCATCACCTTTCTCTTTCGAGGAAATACGGAAATAAATATCCCCATCCTCAAATTCTTGGGTAGCAATCAACACCGGTTTCGGTAAACGCTCATAATACTTGGAAATCTCGATCTGTTCCCGATTTTCAAATATCTCTTCCAAATTATCCGCATAAGAAGCAAACTCTTGAAGTTTTCTACTTAACTCCTCTTTCATTTCAACCGAAATCTGATTAGCCCTTTTACCGATCACGGCTACCGCCTCGTAGATGTTATCCGCTTTACTAGCCAATGATGCTGGATTCCGGGTAATAGTATTATTCGGCGCTTTAACTTTCTTAAAATCTACCATGGTTAATTTGAATATTATTTGTTTTATCTGATTATTCTTCTTCATCAACATCATACGGTTTCAAGAACTCGTTGATGATTTCATATTTTCGAGCCATTTCCTTGACATAACGACTTTCCGGATACTCATTGAGGAAGTAATAGTACTCCTCTTTAGCAGCATTATAACGCTCGTATTGTTTATCTTCAATACTATTTACAGCCATCTCATACTTGGAATTGAATAGCATATACATGATCTCTTCCCGATATTTTGACCCCGGGTAGTCCTTCAAACAATTCTCAAGACTAACTACAGCTGATTTATATTTTTCTCTTAAATAATAATTTCTCGCACTCAAGTAATCCTTGTAAGACAACTTATCCCGCATCTCGTCCATGTATTCATTAATTTGCTCTTTACGAGAAGAATTCGGGTAACGACTTAGATAAAGTTGAAAACTTTCCATCGCCTTCTCGGTTACAGATTGGTCCAATCGTGCTTTCGGAGAAGCCAGAAAATTACAATAGCCGATCATGTACAGACATTCTTCCGCGTAAGAACTTTCCGGATAAATCGAAACAAATTGTTTGAACAATTCTGCCGCAACTTCGTAATCTTTCTGGTTATAACTACAGAATGCTCGATAATAAGCTACACTCTGTGCCTTGGATGTTCCTTGAAAAACCATCCGAATCCCATCAAACAAATTGGAAGCTTTCGTGTAATCACCATTATTATAATACTCTACCGCTTTTTTATACATAGCCTGAGAATCACCACTTTTCAAAAGTTTCTGATACTCACTACATGAACTCATCAAAATTATTACAAGCAGAAATCCTATAAAATTCTTCATCATAAAGTGCCTTTTTTGCATCACGCAAAGATAAATTATAAATATCAATCCACAAAATAATTTACGACTTATGATTGACGATTTTAGATTTTAAATTAAAAGTGCCCAAGCAACTGAATTTACAAAATTATAACTTGTAACCTATAAACTCGCAACTTTTTTCTTCAGAACAAGAGAAACAAATAAGTATTTAAACGTATTTCCACACCCGAAACTGCAACTTTTCAAAAGAACTTATTTGGAATACATTTTTTTAGTTACCTTTGTTTCCATATTGTAAACAAATAAGATTAAGAATTTCAAAATATTTATCGAAGTGGACATTTTTGAAAGAGTAAGACAACAAAAGGGAAACATTGGTCAATACGCTAAACAGGCTCATGGCTATTTCTCTTTCCCGAAATTAGAGGGCGAAATTGGTCCCCGCATGAAATTCCGTGGTAAGGAAGTTTTAAACTGGAGTTTAAATAATTATATCGGTCTTGCAAACGATCCGGAAGTACGTAAAGCCGACGCCGAGGCTGCTGCAAAATACGGTATGGCTTACCCGATGGGGGCTCGTATGATGAGCGGACAAACTTCTCGTCACGAGTACTTGGAATCTCAATTGGCAGAATTCGTAGGTAAACCGGATGCGTTCTTATTAAATTTCGGTTACCAGGGAATGGTTTCCATCATCGATGCCATGACCAGTCGTCATGATTGTATCGTGTATGATGCCGAAGACCATGCTTGTATCATGGACGGTCTTCGTCTATCTCCGGCAAAAAGATATGTGTACCAGCACAACGACATGGAAAGTTTACGCAAGCAACTAGAAAGAGCAACCAAATGGGTAGAAAACACCGGTGGTGGTATTCTAGTTGTTACGGAAGGTTTGTTTGGAATGGCTGGAGACCTTGGGAAATTGGACGAAATTGTTGCGATGAAAAAGGACTTTAACTTCCGCTTGCTCGTGGATGATGCACACGGATTCGGAACCATGGGACCTCATGGAGCCGGAACAGGTGATCATTTCGGAGTAATGGACGGTATTGACCTTTACTTCGCCACTTTCGCAAAAGCAATGGCCGGAATCGGAGCATTTATCGCTTGTGATGAAGATATCTGCATGTATTTGAGATACAATATGCGTTCTCAGACTTTTGCGAAATCACTCCCGATGCCTATGGTTGAAGGTGCGATCAAACGTTTGGAATTATTGAGAACCAGACCTGAATTACGCGAGAGATTATGGACTATCGTTCGTGCTTTACAAGCCGGGTTAAAAGCTGACGGTCTGAATATTGGAAGAACCAATTCTCCCGTAACTCCCGTTTACCTATCTGGTAGCGTGGCTGAAGGGACCCAAGTAGCCATGGACTTAAGAGAGAACTATAACTTGTTCTGTTCTATCGTGGTTTATCCGGTTATTCCGAAAGGTCAGTTATTACTCCGCTTGATCCCGACTGCTATGCATACTTTAGAAGACGTGGAATACACAGTAAAAGCATTTAAAAATGTTGCTAAAAAATTAGCCAACGGAGAATACAATAAAGACGTGGTTGTTGATGCCAACGCTCTTTAATATTCCAAGAAGCTATATAATAATATAAATCAGCCCCGAAATTCAGATATTGAACATTCGGGGCTGATTTATTATTTCCCTGTGTCACAAACCTCTCGCTTCAATACGACCCGGAGACCTAAAGCTCTCTTTTTTTTAATTCTTACTTTCTGTACTTGATACCCCTCCTTGACAAAATCTTCCACGGTCCAATGATTGCGGATTTAAGCAATACTTACAATGTAATGGGCAGCCATGAAACGCCACCAACGTAGAAACCCCTTGCCCGTCCGTTTGTAAACGATGACGAGCAATTCCAATAACTTTGGGAAGAACTTCCGCACTCTTCATCTTCAAAATTATATTCCGACCTCCACATACCCACTAAACACCAATTCCCTATCACCTCGTTCACATAAAGTTTGTGCTATACATTTTGCCGTTCTCGCCACCTTTCCCTCGAATAAAACCTTCCCTTTATAAGTCACCTTGACAGGTTTATCCATATCCACCATACGATCATTTAAATAAATTCTCAACTTCGAATAATCACAGGTTTCTATTTCAATCTCATTACCGGAAAGCTCAGCTACCACTGTCATTCCCGGACGAGCTGTTTCTAGGTCTACTCCCAACCAATACATGAAAGGACGTACGACTTCTTCTTGACGCCAAACAATCTCTTTCGGCAAAGCATTTCGCTTATATTTTGTCATCCATGCGATTGCCACCGTATCCGCCCGATCCATCCAATGCCCTTTCCCCTTCACAATATGTGATTCATGTATATAACCTGCCGGTTCTACTCGTTGCAAAGAATCCATCACTAGTCCTTTCTCCACGGCCAACTTATTCCGGTCATAAGCTCCATCATACTCCCCCATCCAAATCATGAAAGGCACATGCCGCAAATTCACTTGCGACGCTTCTCCCGGATGTCCGGCCATCATAGAAGCAGCAGCCCAACGATCAGCCATACGGGGAGCCATCCTCCAGACACCATCGCCTCCAGCAGAATACCCCAGCAAATATACCTTATCAGGATTAACTCCCATCTCCACAACGGCAGTCTGAATCAAAGCTTCAAAAAACTCGTCCAATCCCGGTTTAAACCACATATTCCAATCATCCCAAGGAGCCCTTGGAGCCACGTAAACTCCCTCCCGAGGTTCATACAAACGAATCTGATTCCTCCATTGCTGCGTGTTCAATGCTTCCGGTGCATTCCCCCCTCCATGCATAGAAATAAACAAACTCCTTCCATCTTCCGGACGTTCGCCGAACACCCGATAATCGAACTTCATCTGCAACCCCTCTCTGGAAAAATTTTTCAACATCCAAAAACGATGATATTTTTTCTTCACCTCCTTCTCCCACGCTTCAAGCAAAACCTGTTCCGCCTCAATCGCACCCTTCGCTGTCAGTTTTTTGTCGGCAAACCTTTGATCTGCCACATTTCCCAATGTATTCTCCTTCAAGTATTTTTTCAACTTTCCCGTATTCTGTGCAAATACCCCCGCACTTACAAGTACATAAAGTACTAACAATCTAATTTTCATCATATTCATTCCACAATTATCATATTCGACACCTCATCTATCACCTCAACACCCTATATTTAAGTAAATGCGTTCCGTCACTCCCTGCAAACAAGTAAAAACCGGCACTTCCTTTACCACCGAAAGCAATTGAAAACGGTGAATTACCCCGTATTGGAAAACCTTTGGAAACATCTTTCATATCCAATAAAAAAAGACGTCCACCTTTGCCATCCATCATCCCGATTCTTGAATCCCGGGTCGAGAAACGATAGACATACGGAAAATCCAATTCCGAACCCTCCCAATGCTTTTCAAACAACAACTTTCCCTTGTTATCCATCACCAAAACCCTGTTTTTCAACGCGTAAATAAACTCACTTTGTCCATCATTATTAACATCCTCCACGTTGAACATACCCCCGCCAATCATCTCTTCTCCCTTGATTTGCTCTACTTGACCTCGAAAATTTACCAATATAATTTCTCCGTTGGCATCAGTAAAAACAATCTTCATCTGACCATTCTGCTTCGTCAGATACAAAGACGTGTTAGCAGATAAATTCAATAAAGTAGACACTTTCACCCGTTCCTTTCCCTTACGATCCAAGATATACAAACGATACCGGTCTGCATACACGAGATAATCTTTTCCTTCCACCCGAAAATGATAAATTTTAGAAACAATATCATTATCACTTTTTGGCACATCCCAGCCTTTCACAAAATTACCGGACACCTCATACAAATACACGCGATGATCAGCTCCAGGAGCAAACACCCGATAATTTTTATTATTCTCGTAATCAGCCACCGATATTCCCCGTTCGCAGGGAGAGTTAAATGCCAGCGGGAACCGAGGTAAATAATTACCATTCCGGTCAATCAAATAAAGATGACTAGGTGTAGAAAATAAATATTGCAATTTACCGTTCTTAAAGATATCCACTTGATAAACCTCGCTATTGATCTTCCCTTCGATCGGCAATTTCCACAAGATCCGTCCCACATCATTAATCAAGTAAATCGTGTTACCCTCATCCTGCACGAAAAGTTCACGTTCTCCCGTATTATGATTCACCACAATCGCCGGTTTCATGCTCATTCTAGCGTCCAGCCGTGTCTGCCACATGATCTGAGCTTGTTTCTGCTCCACCTCTTCCGTACTTAAAAATAACGTGTGATATAGCATATTGCTCTCACACCCCCATTGTAACCCGAGAGAAGAAAATACCTCCATCTCTTCTTCATTTCTCATTAACAATTCACGTAACCCTCCTTTAGTCACCTGTTCATAATAAGGTAACATGGAAACCATTTCAGACAAATACATCCAATTAAACTTCGAAGACAATTTTGTTCTTACTTTCTGGTACCATTCCTGATCCCTCACACTCAGACGATGCATATAATGACTCGCAAAGGAGTGAATTCCTTTTTCAGAAGAAGCGAACACCACGTAATTGTCTTCTACCAACACGTAATTCGTCGCTATCCCTCCCAACACATATCCCCACATCACCCCGACGAAATCGGGAATGGGCATCTTAAAGTAACACACTTTCTTATCTTTATCCAAGGCAAATGAACGATATAACGAAGCTTCAGAAATCCCTGATTTCGAGGCATACGACTTCAACATTTTTTCTAACAAACCTTTAGCCAAACTTCCGGCTTTCACGTGAACCACCACGATACCCTCTTCTTGTTTCCGCTCCGCATCATAAAAAAGTGTTCCTTTTCCCCATTCTCCTTTCAACAAAGCCTGCCACTCCTCATCTAGCTTATCCCCAAAAAGACGAGCAAACTCCTGTTTCCGTTTCCGGACATTCTCAATCTGTCCTGCCCCGTAACGATAACTCTCAAGAGAAGACAAGTAATTTTTCACATCACTCAGGGCCAGAATACTAACACACTTCACGTCGGCAGGCATCACCGCGTCCAGTTTGGAATCCTGGGGAACTTGTCCCTTAAACGCGATAGGAAACGCAGCTTTCAACCCGTCACAATGTACAAAACCATTAAAACTGATCCCATTCGACTTTATATCACCATCTAACGCCCCCCACTTAAACCATTTGGCTATATTCGTCTGTTTAGCAATAAAATCTTTTTGTAATAATAACGGAAGTAAATCGGAAAAACAAGTCGTGTTCAAAAACACATTCAAACCAGCACCTGCAGAGAAGTAACGATTCACATTTTTAAAACGGGGGACCCCGTCTTTTTCGTTCTCACCGGAATTGCCTAATTGGTTTACGGCATCTTCCACATATAGTTCAGAATTAGAGACCAACACCATACCACCAACGGCAGCATAACACATTTCATCTTTTCCCCGACTTACCAAATATATTTTCTGGTTATTATATTTTCGCTCTTTCACCGGCTCTCCGGCAAACATCTTTTGTAAAAAAGCATGCGCATCCCCCCTAGAAAACAATCCGCTCCGGTTTAACACATACAAAAAACGAATCGATTGTTTTCCCTCCACCCGAATCGCCATCACATAAGAGGAAGTATCTACTTGAGACATCTGTTTCAACGTATCTACTACCCGAAATAACATACTCTTCCGAAATGCTTTAATTTCCCGGTCAAAAGCGGTTGCAATCTTCGGAGATAAATTCGCATTTGCATTCACATTAATCACGACAGCAGAATTATAGGGAATAAACGATTCCTTCGGGACATCAACCGTCCGCTCCCGCTCGCTCACCCACCATAGCGCAAATCCTATTCCTCCGAGAAGAACAATCCCAAAAACGATTAATGCAATTTTTTTCACCACGTTCTAATATTAGATTTTAAATTTTAGATTGAGGATTAAAGATCATTCGATGAAAAGAAATGTTCGCCTTGTCGGTTGAAATCTAAAATCATCCATTCTAAAATTGATAAGTTTTTTTCACAGGAACAAATTTAATAAAATCAAGCCTTTTTCCTACTTTTGTAAAAAGGAAAATCGTATGAAAAAAATATATACACTGCCGGAAGTGGAAAATATGCTGACTTGTCGGGGAGAAGAAGAAAATCGGCTTTACTTGGAAGCAAAAAATACAAAGAACGCAACCGTTGGTGAAAATGTCTACCTCAGGGGATTAATTGAAATTTCCAACATTTGTACCAAAGACTGTTATTACTGTGGTATCCGAAAATCTAACACAGAAACAGCCCGATATACGCTTTCAGACAAAGAAATCATTGAAGCAGCGGACTTTGCCTACAAGCATCATTTCGGTTCCATCGTATTGCAGGGAGGAGAACGTTCCGATAAAGAATTCGTGGATCGTATCACCCGTTTGTTGCAAGAAATCAAAAAGAACAGTAACAACGAGTTAGGTATCACACTCTCACTGGGAGAACAAACGGAAGACACTTATAAACGTTGGAAAGATGCTGGAGCACATCGCTATTTGTTACGTATCGAATCCTCCAATCCCGAATTATACGCCAAGATTCACCCGAACAACCCGCATCATTCCCATTCAACACGTTTGAAATGCCTGGAAAGCCTGCAACACTGCGGGTATCAAACGGGTACTGGCGTGATGATCGGACTACCGTTTCAAACCATTACTGATCTGGCAAATGATTTGCTGTTCCTGCAATCCATGGACATTGACATGGTAGGCATGGGGCCTTACCTGGAACACCATGCCACCCCCCTCTACGAGTACCGCCATTTACTCCTTCCCCTCCAGGAAAGATTGCACTTGTCCATCCATATGGTGGCTGCACTTCGACTTCTCATGCCGGACATTAACATCGCCGCCACCACAGCCCTTCAAGCCATTGACCCCACCGGAAGAGAAAAAGCACTGGAAATCGGGGCAAACGTAGTGATGCCAAACATTACTCCCACAACGAACCGTACCCTTTACAAACTCTACGAGAACAAACCGGGCACCCATGAAGGAGCCGCAGAATCTATGCGAAAACTGGAAGAAAGCATTTTAAAAAGCGGTTGTAAAGTAGCCTACGGGACTTGGGGAGACTCACAACATTTTCAATCAAGAATTGAAAATCACATCCAAGACTCCGAACCGGGTAATTAATGAATTACTAAATTCTTAAAAGGAGCAAAAGCAGCTAAAATAACCAATGCTCCTAAAATTGTGATGACTAACCCGGAAACCCGGTTAATTGTGATTAACACGCGCAACCGGAATTTCTTACGGAAGATATTTACCAACGTCGAAAGCGTGTACCACCACACGCCACCACCCAACAGCACCCCGATCACCACCAGCAACTCTCCAAGTAAAGAAGAAGATTCTCCGAAAACAGACATCCCGGCAAAAACAGCCATAAAAACGACCACCGTGATCGGATTGGAAACCGTCAAGAAAAACAATGAAAGATAATCACCCAACAACCCCGTCTTGCTCACCCGACCTTGGCGTCGTTGACGAATTTGGCGAATCGGGTTATCAAAATAAATTTTTAACCCGATACACAAAAGAAATATACCACCGATAATTTGTAACAACAACTCGTGAGTCTGCACGGTATTTATCACGTACCCCAGCCCGAACGCCGCCACCGAAGCATAAAAGAAATCCGCGGAAGCAGCACCCATGCCGGCAATAAAACCTGATAACGCACCCTTATGCAAGGTTTTCTGGATAATTAATACACCCATTGGCCCTAATGGAATCGACACCATTAAACCAACCAACATCCCCTTGAAAAGATACAATATATCGTACATGCTATTCTATCGGAAATTTACAGTTCCACACTATCCGAGGAGAATCGACTCAATATCGTGTCATCATTTATCTCTTTTGACAACGACTCGATCGTCTTCATCGGCACGTCAAAAATATCTAAAATAAGTAAACCATCCAAACACATATTAAACTTAGGATCGATATTAAAACCGATAATTTTGGCATTCAACGAAATATATTTCTTCAATAAAACCGGCAGCTTATCACTCGATGGCTCAATATCCCCGATCATCTTGTCCAGCACGGATATATCCTTTTGGGCAGCATCCAGCATCACTTGTACTCCAGGCTCTTCCGAATGTACCTGATACTTGGAGCGCGGGATCACGTATTTGGCCAATTCACGGTTATAATGATTTTCTTGAATAAAACGCATGATCAATTCTTTCGATACCTCCGTATACTTCCCGCTGATAGTCACCGGACCGATCAGATAACGATACTCTGGATTTTTCAACAAAAAATAAAGAATACCTTTCCACAACATGAACAAGGGAAGCGGTTTACGCTGATACTCCTCCGTGATAAAAGAACGTCCCAACTCTATCGACTCGTACAACACAGGTAACATCTCCTTCCGCATCTTAAACAACGAGTTGATATAAAATCCCTTCATGCCGTAACGATCAATGATCTCTTTTCCTTTCCCCACACGATAAGCCCCCACAATTTTCTCTTCCTCTCGATCCCAAATAAACAGGTGATAGTAATAAAGATCATATTCGTCCAAATCGATACTACGATTCGTTCCTTCTCCCACCGCGCGGAAAGTAATTTCCCGCAAACGACCAATCTCGTTCAACACGTTTGGAATCTTCACGGAAGGGGAACAATATATATCGTAATTTTTCATGTTAAACAGCAGATAGTCCTCGGCAATTCCCTCGATTTCTTTCTTCAACACTACACTCTCGGTCTCTGCTGCAATCGATTCGGCTTTAGGCATTGCTTTCTGTGATTTGATGAAAAACTTCTTTACTTCTAACGCGGATCCCAACAAATAAGTTTTTGCCCGCAAGAACTTACCATACTGGGCAATATCATGAAATGAATTCTGAGTCTCCACGCTAATCGGGCTCCCGATCCTTAACTTCACCACTCGATTTTTCTTGTTCAACAACTCGGAAGGTAGCTTGATCGTTTTCAATACCGGGTGAATCATTCCTAACAAATAAAACAACAAACTATTAGACCCTTTAAAATAAATCGGAATAACCGGTACTTTCGCCATCTTCACCAACTTCAACACGGAAGAATCCCACTCTTTATCCTCCACGTGATTCGAGTCAGCTTGGTAAGAAGAGACCTCTCCAGCAGGGAATATTCCCAAGGGTTTCCCATCAATGACATGACGTATCGCCTCTTTAATCACCCGCATATTCGAACCCTTCTTGCTTTCCTCCGGATCCAACCCCAAGATATAATCCTGCAGCGGAACTATTTTCTTCAACAGAAAATTCGACATGATTTTGTAATCAGGACGCAACTTGCACAGCAAACGCACCAGCACGATACCGTCCAGTCCCCCAAACGGGTGATTGGAAACTGTGATGAAAGTACCATTCTTGGGAATCTTCTCCAAATCTTCCTCACTCACCTCGATCGTCACCCCCAAAGCTTCAATCAAACTATCCAAAAGAACTTCAGGATCATCATCACTCACCTTCACATTCAACTTATCCAGTTTATGCAACCGTAAAATATACATCACCAACTTGGAAACCAAACTTTCCCGAAACCGGTTCAACCCATGAGAGCCAAGTAAAAAATCGTTCGTATCAATTAATTTCATCTATATTCTTATTTAAATGTTCTACGACTAGAACACTACAATATCTTTCACTACATTATCTCCGACCCGATCATTCAGAGCTTTTATTAATCCCTCTTTCACCATCAAGATCTCGTTTTTTACCACGGAAGAAGTGAAACTCACAAACACTTTTCCCTCTGAAATCCGTAAACTCTTTGTCCGAGAAGCAATCATTCCCCCCACGACATCCGGCCAAACCTGGCACACCTCCCTCTCTTTAAACTGACGGGATAACCCCATCTGCTCCAAGTAAAGATTTACCAATTCATCCATTGTCAACGTCTTACCCTGCTTCAAAATATTCCTAGTTTATAATAATTTTACAATTAAATTTATTCTACAAAAATACGATTTTCTGAATAACCCAAATGAATTTTAGATTTTAAATTTGGTAGTTATACACGATTTTGTTGTGAGATATTAACTCCTGCAGGCAAGAAGGTATATTTACCATTCATAATCAAATGGATAAGGGATCTATTTCTAAAACAAGCGCCAATTCATTTCGCCACGGGAACGTGTCAGGGACGTCCACGAACGTCTTTGTAACGTCTTTGATACGTCTTTGATGCGTCTTTAATCCCTAAGAACATCGAATATGCCACGAAAGATATGCGTGTATTAACTAGGAAAAGTTTACTTCATATTTCGTTGTAAAGGTGGTATACAAGTACCTTAAATTTTAGATTCTTTCTATTCAATATTTTAAATCTGCGACATTCCCTCCCACAACATGAAATATCTTATACTCCATGGCATGTTGCTGCAAAATTTCGTCAATATGTTCACGATTGGTATCCGTAACAAAAACTTGACCAAAGTCCGTACTTGAAACTATTTGAATGATTTGACTTACCCGATCAGCATCCAACTTATCAAAAATATCATCCAACAATAACAACGGCTTCACCCCCTTCTGCTTCACCAAGTAAGCAAACTGTGCCAATTTCAACGCTGTCAGAAAACTCTTTTTCTGTCCCTGAGACCCCAGTTTCTTCACGGGATACCCTTCCAGACTCAAGTTCAAATCATCCCGATGTACTCCCACTGTCGTGTAAGTCAATATTCTGTCTCGATCGAAACTATCACGCAATGAAGCCAAGAAATCATCATTCTTTATAGTCGTCGAATATTCCAGCATAACTTTTTCCCTTCCCAATGCAACCCGGTCATAATACACTTGAAACATTTCCTCCAACTCATACACGAAAGCCCTACGTCGTTCAAGAATGACACACCCACAATCCGCGAGTTGTTCATCCCACACGGACAACATGTCCGCATCAATGGATCGTCCCGCGTATTCCTTCAAAAAACTATTTCGCTGTACTAACACCCGATTGTAGCGAATTAATAATTGCAAGTATTCTTTATCACACTGGCTGATCACCCCGTCAATAAAACGTCTTCTCTCCTCACTAGCACCATCAATCAACACCACATCCGCAGGCGAAATAATAACTAACGGCAACAACCCGATGTGATCAGAAAGCCGCATATAAGCCTTTTTATTCTTTTTAAAAATTTTCTTCTGACCTCGTTTTACCCCGCAGTACACGTCAATCTCCTCGTTCCCGTGCACATATTGACCCTCAATCATGAAAAAAGCCTCCCCGTGGCGAATATTTTGCGCATCGGGCAGATTGAAATAGCTTTTACACATCGACAACTGATACACGGCATCCAGAATATTGGTCTTCCCCACACCGTTATTCCCGATAAAACAATTAAACCGGGGACAACACGTGACACTCACCTCGGCGATATTTTTATAATTCACAATATTCAAATTCCTTAAAATCATTCATTTCAACTGTTAGTGGTTACAAGCAACAAGTTCCAACACGAACGTGAAACTGATGACCAAAAGTAAGGAAAAGAAGGATATCATCCATCGAGCAGATAATTTTTTGCACAAAATTTCATGGAGCCCCTTTTGATATCAAAAAAAAAATTAATTTTGCACGTTGATGAGTAATACGTCTAGAAATAAGAAAAGTAAATAACAAAAACATATAACCATGTCAAAAGAGAAACAGAAACGTGTGGATGGCTTTGAACAAATTGAAGAAGCCACGATTTCGACCGAACAATTTATCGAGAAAAATCAAAAGTTATTGGTAAGAGGAGTCCTCGTTATCATCATCGTAGTAGGTGCAATCTTGGGATACTATAGATTTTACAAGACCCCAATGAAAGAAGAAGCATTGAAACAAATGTTTGTTGCCGAAAACCTTTTTGAAAAAGATTCTTTTAATATGGCTCTTAATGGTGATGGAAACGCTCCTGGCTTCTTGGAAATCATTGACAAATACAGCTCTACTCCCAGTGGAAATTTGGCTAATTATTATGCCGGAATTTGCTATTTACACTTGGGGGACAACAAAAATGCTATCAAACACTTGGAAAAATTTTCTTCCAACGACGTAATTTTCTCCAGCATGGCAATGGCAAACTTGGGTGATGCTTACATGCAGTTGGGCGATTTCAAAAAAGCTTCTAACTATTATCAAAAAGCGACAACCGGAATGACCAACATGGTTACAACTCCAGTTATCATGATGAAAGCCGGACTTGCTTTCGAGAAAGCAAACGATTATAAAAGTGCATTGAGCATGTATGAAAGACTAGAAAAAGAATTCCCCGCTTCTTATGAAGCTCGTGACATCGAAAAATACATCACTCGTGCAAAACTACATATGAAATAAGAATTCAGAATTACTTATATAAGC
This sequence comes from Butyricimonas faecalis, assembly GCF_003991565.1. Lineage (NCBI taxonomy): Bacteria > Pseudomonadati > Bacteroidota > Bacteroidia > Bacteroidales > Odoribacteraceae > Butyricimonas > Butyricimonas faecalis. The sequence goes on from NZ_CP032819.1 coordinate 1,792,984, forward strand.
TATCCTTCATAGGATAGCTTTTTTTATTTCCAATTTTCATTCCCCAACTGATCTCGGCACTCCAATCAGGAAATCTCACCAGCATCTCGTTAATTATCTGCAATCACAATGAACTCGATTAATTCCGGGTGTAACAGCAAACTTTAAGCAAAAAATAATCCCGCCTCAACGAGACGGGATTACCTTATATAATCTTGATTGATTACTTCTCGAACAACTTTCCGAAATCCTCCATGGAAATCTCTTGCTCTTCAAGTTTCACTCCCTCTTTAATAACACTGAAAATTTTATTTTCCAATGCACGATCGTAAAGACTGGCACGCTGTTTCTCATTTTCAAGCAAACGAACAGCAAAACCATCCAATTGCTCGTCAGACAAACCATATAATCCATATTGTTGTAATTGTGCAGCAGCGACTTCACGTCCCACGGCCTTCATATCCTCATCCTCAACTTTGATGTTATTTTCCTTGATCATATCGCCCTTAATCAACTGCCACTTAAATTCATCACGGTAAGAATTGAAATCTTTATCAACAGCCTCTTGGGTTAATTCCTTATTGGTAGCCAACATCCAACGTTTCAAGAATGCTTCAGGAAGGACCACATCCTCGTTTTTCTTCAACATCTTGTCTCGAGCATCTACTGTTAAACGGTACTCGCTATGAGCTCTGAACTGTTTAGCCAAGTCTTCTTTCACTCGAGCCCGAAATTCCTCAACGCTCTTCACGTTACCTTCTCCGTAAATTTTATCAAATAAAGCTTGATTCACTTCTGCCTCAACGTAACGTTTAATCTCGCTGATGATAAAACAAAAATCAGATGTAACATGCTCAGCTTCTTCCTTGCTTATTTGTAACAGAGCGGCATAATCCGTTTTATTGGGATAAGCTTTTGACGGGTTGAAAATCACCTCATTCCCAACCTGTTTACCAACGAAGATTTTCACTTGCTCTTCATCCTTCATATGCTCAACAGACAAAGAGGCATCCTCAACATGAATTCCGCCTTCTTTAGGTTTTCCGTCTTCTCCCAACTCTATCAACTCTCCTTTCACATACTCTGACCCCTCAATCGTGTCAACCGAAATCAATTCACCATTACTCTTGCAGATGCTTTCAATCTGTTTGTCAATCATTTCATCATCCACTTTGATGATGTAATAAGGAACTTTCTCTCTTTTGCTTAATTTCACATTCATCACGGGAGCCAAAGCAATATCATAAACAAATTCGAAGTTTTCCTCGTCTAGATTCAACTCCTTCTGCTCCGTCTCGCTCGGAAGTGGTTCACCCAAGATATTCAAATCGTTCTCCTGGATATAATTAGACAAACTCTCTCCGATCAACTTGTTGATCTCCTCAATCAAAACGGCTTTACCATACATTTTCTTGATAATACCGAAAGGAGTTTTCCCTTTCCGGAAACCATCAATCACCGCTTTCTTCTGGTAATCTTTCAACGCGTCGCTCACGCGAGTTGCGTAATCCTCCTTATCCAATTGGATCTTAATGGTTGCATTAAGATCATCGATTTGGTTCTTTGTTACATTCATACTTCTCTATGATAATACTATAATTGATAAAACAAACAAAAAGGCCACCTCTTTGTAAGGCGGCCATCTCTTCAAGTGCGGGCGAAGGGACTCGAACCCCCACGCCTTGCGGCACTAGATCCTAAGTCTAGTGCGTCTACCAGTTTCGCCACGCCCGCTTGCTATTTTGACGGTGCAAATATATTGCTTTTCCGTGAAAAACAAAACGATTTTACCGTTTTTTTATTTTTTCCCACGTAATTCGAAATTTTTTCCCAAGTAAACCCTTCGAACTTCCGGATCATTAGCCAAATCCTCTGCTGAACCGGATTGTAAAATTCTCCCGTCATACAACAGATAAGCCCGGTCTGTAATACACAAAGTCTCCTGCACGTTGTGGTCCGTGATCAAAATCCCAATATTTTTCTCTTTTAACTTGATCACGATGCTCTGAATATCCTCCACGGCAATCGGATCCACTCCAGCAAAAGGTTCGTCCAATAAGATAAATTTCGGAGCAATCGACAACGCTCGCGCAATTTCCGTGCGTCGACGCTCTCCTCCCGACAATTGAATTCCCTTACTCTTGCGAATATGCTGCAAACCGAACTCATCCAACATTTCCTCCAGTCGGTGACGCTGGTAATCTTTCGGCAAATTACTCATCTCCAGAACAGCTTTGATATTATCCTCCACACTCAACTGCCGAAACACGGAAGCTTCCTGAGCAAGATACCCCACTCCAAGCTGAGCACGACGATACACAGGTTCTGTCGTAATCTCCGTGTCGTCCAAGAAAATACGTCCCCCATTCGGTTTAATCAATCCCACAATCATATAAAATGACGTGGTCTTTCCTGCCCCATTCGGTCCTAATAGCCCGACGATCTCCCCTTGTTCCACGTTCACGGAAACTCCTTTCACTACCGTACGGCTCTTGTATTTTTTTACTAATTCCTCAGCTCTTAATTTCATATCTTACTATATTTACCGCGCTAAGATAGTCTTTTACAATTAAAAATTGAAAATTGAAAATTGAAAAATATTAGAAATTTAGATGTAACGAGAAATTAATCGCAAAATTATCCACGTCCTGTCCCGAACGATCACCACGATGCGTTAACCGCCAGATAGCATCCACGCGAATAAACCGGAAAATATTTTCAATCCCGACTCCGGCTTCAACATAAGGCTTCGACACAGAAGACATACCCTCCGGAAACCGGAAAATAGCATCCGTGTTAAGCAGACTACCATTATTCTTATTCGACAATGTGCCCCACAAGGCTTTCACTGTCGCCACCTCACGCCATTTCAACCGTTTCATTAATGGAATCTTACTTAAGAAAAATCCTCTAAAGTGATGTTCCCAAAACACTGCTCCCCATAAATCGGATGCGAACTCGTAAAAATTCATGCAAGAGAATGCATAAGGATCATAAAAATAAGTAGCATTCCCCTCGTGTAATTTCAACAACGGGTAAGGTACCTTATTAAATATCTTTCCCCCAGATAACATTATATCACTATATCCTAACGGGGCAATATCAAAATCATGTTTCACAGATAATTCCAAACGGTAATACTCGTAATCCCCATTCAATATATTCTTTAACCCGGCCACCACGTCAATTCCCACGATCGGAAAATCCGATCCCATGGAAACTTTATCAAACGTCTGTCGCACGACAATCTCGTTCCTCGACAAACGTGTTCCCAAACGCAACTGGGTTGTATGAATCTGATCCACGACTTCTCCATTCGGGCGAACAAAATCGACATATTTCGTGGGAAACATCTGACGATATTCCAATGCAAAGGAATTCGAAAAACCTTGCCACCATTCCTTTTCGTAACGTACATCAAATGAATTAATTAAAGTCAACTTATCATTATTCCCCCTAGAAAATATCGAACTCAATATATTACCTGTGGTAAAGGCGTTCTCGCTGGCTCCCAACTGTAATACATCATGCCGTCCTCCAATCGTGAACTTCGATGTCGGTTGATTATTAAAGATATATTCAACAGTTCCGCCTCCTTTAAATTCACCATCTTTCGTGCTATAAGCCCCGTACCCGGTAAGCCGCACATGCTTGCTAAAATCACTCGTAGTTTTGACTCCCAACTGGAAACGACATCTCTCCAACTTATTAAAACTCATCAATTTATAATAAGGTCCAAAACCGATATATTTCGTGTTATAGTAGCCAAGTAAGGCGGTCTGAATGATGTCGTATATATTTTTATACAACGGGACATTCTTTATTGAGTCCACCATATTATATATATTCTGTTCCTTTTCACTTAACTCGTAAGGACGTACTGTTTGCCAGTAACTTTCATCACTCTGAAGGACATCCTTATTAATGATCACGTCATTATCCAGTTTCAGAATCTCGGTAGGGATATCTTCATTCACCTTCACATTTGAATAGTCAATCTGACGATGTCCCATAAACGAGATTAACTTGGAGGAATCCTTCATCTGTACGGTAAAATCAGCCAATATTTTATCCTGCTTTAAAAACCAAGTAGAATCATTAATTAATTCATTCGTATTCTCGATAGCCAAATCCTTTATCCAGTTTACATTCAATCCTTTAGCCATACGTAAACGAGCGGACTCCAACGCCCATGTAGTGGAATCTATATTTACCTCCCCATCAAACACCGGGGTAGACTTTCCCCTAGGATGAAAACGAATCTTATATATCTTTCGTCCCTCCTTCTGTACGCTATCTACCAGAAAATACTTGTAATACATCAACCCGTGTTCACTCAACGGGCTAGCAAAATTCACCTCAAAAATATTAATGTAATTATCATACAAGTTCACATTCACATGTAGATGTCCCGTAAACTGAGCTAAACTGTAATCCTCCTCGATACCCGAAATTCGGCTGGCTTTCACGATTTCCCTTGACAATTTCGGAGAGCGCCGATAATAGTAATCTGCCGAAGCCTCAGAAATCATCACCGGTAGATAAGCCTTCCCTGTAATACTCGAAGTGTCCATGTACTGAAAAATAAAACCGAAATTTTTCTGCAATTTTTTATTCTTAAACTCCGGCTTCATATTCGCAATATCCAATTCCATCTTCGTATAGGTAGCATAACTATAGGAATCCTTTTCTGCCGGATTGTTTCTCTTCTTATTCTTTGAAATATTCCGCAAGATAGCATGTGCAGGATTCTCTCCCGGTATCACCTTTACCTCGTCCAAATTGGTCACGATTGGCACTAATTTAAAATCAATCGTATTGAAAGCTCCTTTCTTAACCTCCACGGTTTGACGCTCATAAGAAACAAAGGATGCCATAATTTCGCTAACATCCTCTCTTGTTTCAATATCATAATTTCCGTCAAAATCGGTCGTAACACCAATCGTTGTACCTACAAATACAATACTTACTAATGGCATCGGTTCCCCCGTTTCAGCATCCACTACTTTTCCTCTAACCTTCGTCGTTTGCGCCTCTATTACAGACACCCACGCCAACAACAACAAGACAAAACACAATTTCAGATATTTCATTACAAAAAAATTTACGATTTTAGATTCACAATTTCGAGTTAGGAACAACCATTCAAAATGAAGATAATCCCCATCATAAATCATCAATCACAAATCATACATTAAACCACTCCTTCACGCAATATGTCGTGTATGTGTACCATTCCTTTGTAATGACGTTCATTATCAACGACAACCAGCTGGGTAATACTATTTTGCTCCATCATCCGGTAAGCATTGTACGCCAGTTCTTCCTCCGATATTGTCTTGGGAGATTTTGACATGACATCTTTTGCCGTCAACCCATCCACATCATCATATTTCTCCATCATCCGCCGCAAGTCACCATCCGTGATAATTCCTTCCAAACGTTCTTCCTCATCCACAATTGCCACTGCACCCAAACGTCCTTTCGACATGGCTAGAATCACGGGGCGAATTCCCGCATCTCTCGTGATACAAGGCCGATTCGTTTCATCATAAACATCCGAAACCCTCGTGTACAAACGTTTTCCTAAACTTCCGCCCGGATGAAATCTTGCAAAATCCCTGCTTGAGAAACTACGACACTCTACCAAACACATTGCTAATGCATCTCCCAGCACTAACTGTGCCGTAGTTGAATTTGTGGGAGCTAAATTTAAAGGACAAGCTTCTTTTTCCACTTTCGCCTTCAGTACATAAAGGGAGTTTTTAGCCAAAAAAGAGTCCGTATTTGACACCATTGCCACAATATTATTATTTCCGTTATTTCGTATCAACGGGATCAAAACTTTTATTTCCGGAGTGTTTCCACTCTTGGAAACACATATCACCACGTCCTCTTCCCGGATCATTCCCAAATCACCATGAATAGCATCCGCAGCGTGCATAAACACGGCTGGGGTTCCCGTGGAGTTCATTGTTGCCACAATTTTTGTCGCAATAATTGCACTTTTCCCAATGCCAGTGATAATCACCCGCCCCTTATTTTTATAAATTAATCTAACGACAGCCTCAAAATCATCATCTATATAGTTTATCAAATTTTGAATAGCTACTGTCTCATCTTGAATCACTTTGCGTGCAACCGATTTTATATCTACCATGACTATCTAATTATAAATATTCATTCAAAAGTCGTCCTTAAAGCAAAAAAAGAAAAAAAATATTGCACTTATCATTTTTTGCTATAACTTTACTAGGGACAAAAGTATCATTTTTTATGATAGCTCAAAAACGAGTGATGATAGATTTATTATAGAAGATTTTGTTTGTAAAAACAAATTAAGTTATAAATTTGCGCACCCGTGTAAAAATGGGGTGTGTGAAAATTAAAAAAACAATGGGATTGCAAATAGATTTACATGCTAAATTAAAAGAGTATTTCGGCTTTGATAACTTCAAAGGGAATCAAGAGCAAATAATAAAAAACGTCCTCGCTGGAAACAACACGTTTGTACTGATGCCAACGGGGGGGGGAAAATCTTTGTGTTACCAGTTACCAGCCTTAATACTTGACGGAACAGCAATAGTGATATCGCCACTAATTGCTTTAATGAAAAACCAAGTTGATGCCATGCGTTCGTTCAGCGCATCGGAGGGAGTTGCCCACTTCATGAATTCGTCTCTTAGCAAAAGTGATATTCTAAAAGTAAAAGAAGACGTGTTGAGTGGTAAAACAAAACTATTATATGTAGCCCCAGAATCTCTAACCAAAGAAAGTAATATTGAATTCTTACGAAAAGTACCTATCTCCTTCTTTGCGGTAGACGAAGCCCACTGTATATCCGAATGGGGACACGATTTTCGGACAGAGTATCGCAAAATCAGACCGATCGTGGAGCAAATCGGGAAAGCCCCGATTATCGCTTTAACGGCAACAGCGACTCCGAAAGTCCAACATGACATTCAGAAAAACTTGGACATGCTGGATGCTCAAGTGTTTAAGTCTTCCTTCAATCGTTCAAACCTCTACTACGAGGTACGTCCAAAGGTGGACCCGACAAAAGATATCATAAAATTCATTAAAAACAACGAAGGCAAATCAGGTATCATTTACTGCCTGAGCCGTAAAAAAGTGGAAGAACTCACGGAAGTCCTTTGCGTGAATGGAATCAAGGCTGCCGCTTACCATGCCGGTATGGACGCATCGACCCGTAGTGCCAATCAAGACAAGTTCTTGATGGAAGAAGTCAACGTTATCGTAGCAACAATCGCTTTTGGAATGGGCATTGATAAACCAGACGTACGTTTTGTCATTCATTACGATATTCCCAAAAGCCTCGAAGGATATTACCAAGAGACCGGAAGAGCAGGACGGGACGGAGGAGAAGGTTATTGTTTGACATTCTACAGCTACAAAGACATCCAAAAACTGGAAAAATTCATGCAAGGTAAACCGATTGCCGAACAGGAAATCGGGAAACAACTCCTAATGGAAACTGTTTCTTACGCAGAGACTTCTCTTTGCCGCAGAAAAGTACTGTTACACTATTTCGGTGAAAACTATGATGAAGAAAATTGTGGAGCCTGTGATAACTGCTTATTCCCGAAAAAAGAATTCGAAGGCAAAGAATACTTAATTGATGCCTTGAATGTCATCCTTGAAGTAAAAGAAAAATTCAAGGTAGACCACATGGTAAATATTCTTCTTGGAGAAACCGATTCCATGATAAAATCGTATCATCATGACGAACTGGAATCTTTTGGTGTCGGTTCTGAAAAGAATGCACAGTTCTGGAACATGGTATTCAGACGCGCTTTAATTGCTAATTATATAGAAAAAGATATTGAACAATACGGGGTCATAAAACTAACTGAAAAAGGCCACGAATTTTTAAAAGAACCTAAAGACTTTATGCTGATGGAAGATCATAATTTTGAAGAATCAGAAGAGAAACTTCAGGAAAAAGGGGGAGTATCAGCACTCGACAACACCTTATTTGCCATACTGAAAGATTTACGGAAAAAGATTGCCAAGAAGAACAATCTGCCACCGTACGTGATTTTCCAAGATCCATCCCTAGAGGATATGTGTACTAATTACCCCATCACATTGGAAGAACTAGCCAACATACAGGGGGTAGGTTCAGGAAAAGCGCAAAAGTACGGACAGGAATTCGTTGAAGTAATCAAACAATACGTTGAAGACAACGAAATCGAAAGAGCGCAAGATTTAGTTGTTAAAACCGTCGCCAATAAGTCAAAATTCAAGGTATATATCATTCAAAATATTGACCGTCAAATTGACCTGGAAGACATTGCCTCTGCAGAAGGTCTTACCTTTGAGGAACTGATCAAAGAAATGGAAGCCATCGTCTTCTCCGGGACCAAACTCAACATTGACTATTACATCAATCAAATTTTGGATGAAGAGCAACAGCAAGAAATCATGGATTACTTTATGGAAGCTAAAAGTGATAATATTGGAGATGCCTATGAAGAATTCGAAGGAGACTATTCGGAAGAAGATCTTCGTCTAATGAGACTGAAACTACACTCCAAACATGGAAATTAAAAAAAGCGACTTAAAGTCGCTTTTTTTATTCCATCCGATCAATCATCACATCCGGCAAATGCTGTATAAACTGGAATAGCAAAGTTTCATCCCCTGTCTTATGAGTACGAATAACCATTGTCACCCGATAAGTGATTATATCCCCTAACCTGGATGACTCAGTAGAATAAGAACTGATTGTATGCTTTTTACTCTTTATCTCATCAGTAACCTCCTTGATTACCTCTTGATTTGTTGTCGTAAATATTAACAATACATTCCGTTGGCTGAACTTTTGAAAAATATATCCCAATCCTTCTAAACCCAATAAAGTCAACAACATTGCACTGATCCCCAACCAATATTGTCCGGCTCCGACTGCAAGACCAATAGCAGAAGTGGCCCATATCCCAGCAGCCGTAGTCAATCCTCTTACAAATAATTTTTGAATAATAATAGTCCCGGCCCCCAAAAAACCTATACCACTCACCACTTGAGCCGCTATACGACTCGGGTCAAGACCGATCCCCGTATCTCCAAGAATATCCCAAAATCCATATTTTGAAACGATCATAAAAAGTGCACTACCTAAAGCTACCAAAAAATGAGTTCTAAACCCCGCTTCCTTCGCCCGATATTCACGATCCAAACCAATGATAGCCCCTAAAACTCCGGCTACAAGTAACCTAAAGAAAAAATCCCATGTCATCATATCCATATCTCTTTTACCTGATCCTTATCTTCACACAAAGATAAACTAATCTACGCAAAATTTCGATAAAAAAGAAAAACCGTTCTGCCCAACAGCAAAACGGTTTTTCTATTTTATCGAAATTCCCTTATTCCATATAACGAATAATCGTCTGTTCTCGATCCGGCCCCACGGATACAATCTTGATCGGGACGCCGGTCTCCTCTTCCAAAAATGCCAAATAATTATTGAACTCTTCTGGGAATTCATCCTCTGAAGTCATTTTTGTCATATCACATTTCCAACCCGGCAACTCAGCATAGATTGGTTTCACACCTTCCGTAATATCATACGGGAAATAATCTATCTCTTTCCCATCCACCTCATAAGCAACGCAAGCAGAAATTGTATCAAAAGTATCCAGCACATCACTCTTCATCATAATCAACTGGGTCACCCCATTAACCATAATTGCATATTTCAATGCCACCAAGTCTACCCATCCACAACGACGTTTACGACCTGTCACGGAACCGAACTCATGTCCAAACTCACAAAGTTTATCACCAGTTTCATTTTCCAATTCCGTTGGGAATGGTCCACTACCAACACGGGTACAATATGCTTTGAAGATACCGTAAACTTCTCCAATACGACGAGGAGCAACTCCCAATCCTGTACAAGCCCCAGCACAAATCGTGTTTGAAGAAGTGACGAAAGGATAAGAACCAAAATCTATATCCAGCATGGTACCCTGAGCTCCTTCTGCCAAAATGGACTTTTCATCATCCAATAATCGGTTAATCTCATGCTCACTATCTACCAACTCGAATTGTTTCAAATACTCGATTCCTTCCAACCACTCTTTCTCTGCAACTGCTAAATCATAAGTAAAGTTCAAACTTTTCAATATCTGTTCGTGACGAGCCTTCGCCTTCGCATATTTTACATCGAAATCATGTAAAATATCACCTACTCGAACACCGTTTCTACTAATTTTATCCGTGTACGTCGGTCCGATTCCTTTTCCGGTAGTTCCCACTTTAGCATCGCCCTTGGCAGCCTCGTAAGCAGCATCTAGAAATCGATGGGTCGGCAAAATCAGATGTGCTTTCTTAGATATATGAAGTCTTTTTTTTAAATCGTGACCAGACGCTGCCAACGCTTCTGCTTCCGCTTTAAACAAAGCAGGATCGATTACGACACCATTACCGATGATATTGACTTTATCTCCTTGAAAAATTCCGGATGGAATGGAACGAAGCACATATTTTTGACCTTCGAATTCAAGCGTGTGCCCGGCATTAGGCCCTCCCTGAAAACGAGCCACAACATCATAATTCGGGGTTAACACGTCAACTACTTTTCCTTTACCTTCATCTCCCCACTGTAATCCCAACAATACATCTACTTTCATCTGATATTATATTTTTATAAAACGAACGTACAAAATTAATATTTATTTCTTACCTGCCAACTTACAATTACTGCAAATACCATAAATATAAAGCATATGATGATGGACAGTAAAATCATACTTTTCTTCCACGTGTTCAACAATTTCCTCCAATCGAGAATCAGCGAACTCTTCCACTTTTCCACATATCTTGCATACAATATGTTCATGTTTTCGGTTATTATACGCACGTTCGAATTGTGCGATGTTATTCCCGAACTGATGCTTGATCACTAGCTTGCATTCCAACAACAAATCAATCGTATTGTACAATGTTGCACGACTAACCCTATAGTTCTTATTCTTCATAAATACATACAAGGATTCTATATCAAAGTGCCCGGCATGAGAATAGATCTCATCTAAAATAGCATATCTCTCTGGCGTCTTACGATGCCCCTTCTGCTGCAGGTAAGTGGTAAAAATCTCTTTCACCGTTTCCTTTATTTTTTCCATTGAGTCCAAAGCTAATTCTATTTACAACATCGCTAAGTTACAATAATTATCCGAAGTTCTATCTTTATTTAGACAAAATTCAATTTAGTTATCCAAATTCTCTACCCTGGAAACATTCTCTACTCCTTTCAAAGAAGCAATCTTCATCATCAAATTATTCAAATCTGCCGTATTATGTACATACAAATGAATCATTCCCTCAAAGATTCCATCCTTGGTTTCAAAATGCACCGTTCTCATGTTCACGTTACTCTCTTTTGATATAATCATTGTAATATCACTCACTATTCCAGTGCTATCAATGCCATTTAATTTGATCACAGCAAGGAAAGACATGATTTTATGGCTAACCCATTTCACTGGAACAATTTTGTCCCCATAGCTGGACATTAACCGGATTGCCTCCGGGCATTTCCGTTTATGCACAGTAATCTTATCCCCGTCAATCTTCATGCCAACAACATCGTCGCCGGGAATAGGATTGCAACATGGAGCAATGATAAAGTCCGAAGCATCATCAGCAGTAATATCATTAATCACTTCTCCTTTTTTTTCGTCTTTATCTTGCACAGACTTATCCTTATCGCTCTTGAAAAACTGGAGTTTCCAATACTTGACAAATTTATTTTCCGACTTTTTCTTTAAGGCTTTACGCACCTCTTCTATATCCAAATGCCCTTTAGCAAGACTCACGTATAAATCATCTTTATGTTGCAACTTCAAATGCAATAAAGCCTTATTCAGATTTTCTGCCCCGAAAGGCAATTTCATATCTTCCAGCAATTTTTCAAACATAGTGGTTCCTATACGGATTTGCTCCTTTTTCTCCCTTCGGAAAACCATAAGTATATTATTTCGTGCTTTAGCTGTAACGATAAAATCAAGCCAATCACCCTGTGGTTTCTGTTTATCGCTAGTCAGCACCTCAACTTGATCTCCACTCTGTAATCGATGGCTCATCGGAACCAGTTTATGATTCACCTTACCGCCAATACATGAGTTCCCTATCTCCGTGTGAATATCATAAGCAAAATCCAAGACAGAAGCCCCCTTCGGAAGGGTTCGCATCTCCCCTTTCGGGGTAAACACCCGAATTTCCTTAGCAAAAAGATTAAGCTTAAACTCGTCTAAAAACTCCAACGCATCAGTTCCAGGTTGTTCTAACATCTCCTTAATTCCCGCCAACCACTTGTCCACCTCATTACTTGCCTCAGCATTATCTCCCTTGTATTTCCAATGTGCAGCCAATCCCTTCTCTGCAATCTCATCCATTCGACGAGAACGAATTTGTACCTCGATCCATTTTCCCCCAGGTCCCATGACAGTAAGATGCAACGCCTCATAACCATTTGCCTTTGGAACACTCACCCAATCCCGAATTCTCTCCGGTTTTGGGCTATACATATCAGTAATCAACGAGTAAATATTCCAGCATTGCCATTTCTCCGGCTGATTATCCTTTGGATCGAACACGATCCTCACGGCAAGCAAATCATATATCTCTTCAAAAGAAATGTGTCTACGCTGCATTTTTGACCACACAGAATAGACACTCTTCGTTCGTGCTGTTATATCGTAATGATACCCATTTTCTGTTAAACGCTCCCGAATCGGAGCAATAAATTGCTGATACAAACCGGTATGTTCATCCCGATAATCATGAATTCTCTTTTCCAGTTCTTGATATTCAACAGGATTCTCATACTTCAGACTCAAATCCTCCAACTCTGTTTTGATCGCATGCAATCCCATCCGATGCGCTAGAGGTGCATATATATAAAGTGTTTCACTTGCTATTTTCACTTGTTTATGTTCCGGCATAGAATCAAGCGTTCGCATATTATGCAAACGGTCTGCAATCTTTATCAAAATTACCCGTACGTCATCCGCCAATGTCAGAATCATCTTACGAAAACTCTCGGCCTGCTTGGTCGTGTTAGACCCCATAACCTCGCTGATTTTCGTCAATCCGTCAACAAGCGATGCTATTTTAGGACCAAAAAGATTAGCTATATCCTCCACCGTGTAATCGGTATCTTCCACCACATCATGCAAAAGCGCTGCTACAGCTGATTTTGTACCCAATCCGATCTCCTTTACCGCAATCTTCGCCACTGCCAAAGGATGCAATATATAAGGCTCTCCCGATTTACGTCTAACCCCCTGATGAGCTTCCCGGGCAAATTCAAATGCCCTGCGAATCATTTTCACACTCTCCTCAGTCGTCCCCTTTCGCAAAGATTTTATCAAATCATCGAAAGCCATTTCAATCATTTCCTGCTCGTCCATAACCCAAATAATTTTAGATTTAAGATTCTAAATTTAAGATTAAATATCAATCACAAATTGGAATCATAAATCGCTTAATCACTAAACTTTACAGTTCTACATGCCGGGAAGTCACGTCCGCCTGCATGAATAGCGCTGCCATCTTATCAAACATTCCATCTTTCTCCGTGGTCAAGAATTCAATCTGTCCTCCCCGGGAAAGCTCTCGCTCCATTTCCGGATGTCGATACAAATAGTCTCTCAAACTTCGTGCTACAATTTCACCCTGCTGAATTATAGTTATCTCTTTTGGAATAAAAAGATCAATAACACTTCTCAATAACGGATAATGTGTACAAGCTAACACAAGAGTGTCAATCTGAGGGTCAACTTGCAGGATCATATCTATATACTTCTGCACAAAAAAAACTGCTCCCGGGGAATTCATCTCGTTATTCTCCACGATTGGGACCCACATGGGACAAGCCTGCTGCGTAACCAAAAAACCCTTCTCCGAATGAATTTTGGCAATCTCTAACAAATATGACTCCGATGCCACAGTCCCAGATGTTGCCAAAATACCGATATGCCCATTCTTGGTAAAATCCGCCACTGCTTCTACACTGGGACGAATAACCCCCAACACTCTTCGTTGAGGATCTATCCGAGGCAGATCAACTTGCTGGATTGTCCGTAAGGCTTTTGCAGAAGCCGTGTTGCATGCTAAAATAACCAGCTTACACCCCATCCCGAACAATTTTAAAACCGCCTCTCGCGTGTACTTGTAAACAACATCAAAAGAACGAGTTCCATAAGGAGTACGAGCATTATCGCCCAAGTAAATATAATCATACTCAGGCATCTCTTTTACAATATCTTTCAATATTGTCAATCCCCCATACCCGGAATCAAACACCCCAATCGGACAAGACATATGTCTATTACATTAAATTTATAGCTGCTAATATACCCTTTATTCCCAAAGAATGCAAAAAAAAAGCCGCCCAAAAGGGCGACTTTATTTTATTATATAATAAATTATTGAATACCTAATTTTTTCTTTACCAATGGTAATACATCCTCACTATTATCAGCCGTGTACAATAATGCACCTTGACCAAAATTAGGAGTTGCCGCAAAAATATAGGTAAAACCACCTTCTTTACCTACGGCTTGAACTGCATTTTGAATTTTAGTAATAATCGGGGCTAACAAATCTTCCTGAGTTTTTGCCATTTGTTCTTGAGCTAACTGTTGGAAATTTTGAATTCTCTCTGCCAAACCTTGAATTTCTTGTTCTTTAGCTGTCCGGCTTATTTCAGTTAATGTTTTAGCATTTGCTTGATATTCTTGCATTAATTTCTGATAATTATCATGCATTGCTGTCAATTCTTTTCTAATCTCTTGCTCCTTAGCTGCTAAATCATCCTGAGCTTTCTTGAATTCAGGCATACTCGTCATCACCTTTTGGACATCAAGATGACCTAACTTAATGGGTTTTGCAGTTTGAGCAGAAGCTGTAAAAACAGCAAACACAAATGCTACTAAAGCAAATAATTTCAACGTATTCTTCATAATGTTTGTCTTTAAAATAATCTACAAAAATAATAAAATTAAATTCCTTTTCCTAGCCTACATACATAATGTATGCAAAGAAGCTAAAATAATTTATGATTTAATGATTTTAAATTTCAGATGAAGATTAAAGCTAATTCTAAATCTAAAATTCAAAATCTAACATGGTTAAAATTCTTGTCCCAACACGAAGTGGAATTGTGAACCACCAGCGCCACTACGTCCCGGCACATCATCAAATCCATACCCCCAGTCAATCCCAAGCAAACCGAACATCGGCAAGAATACACGCAAACCGACTCCAGCAGAACGATATAAATTAAATGGTTCGAAATCTTTCAACTCAAACCAAGAGTTACCTGCTTCCAAGAAGCCTAAAGCATAAATTGTTGCTGATTGGGCTAAAGAAATCGGATAACGCAATTCCATTGTAAACTTGGAATACAAGCTCGCATCTGAAGATTTCGGGGCAATAAAAGATGAACCTGCATTAGTCAACGATCCATTTTCATAACCACGCAATCCCACGTACTCTCTACCATACAAACTATATCCAGACATTCCATCACCACCCATCTCAAATCCTTCGAACGGAGACTTTTTGTTCTTATCGTAGTAACCCAAGTACCCGTATTGTGCCGAAGCATATAATACCAATGGACGTTTTTCACTACGAGTCAATGGCATGAATACCTTTCCGCTAAACTTCCACTTGTGATATTCAATCCATCTATACTTCACCCGATCCTTCTCAGCTTCGAAATGACGATTTGAGAACAAAGAATACGGTGGAGTCAATGTTAAAGAGAATGTGAATTCACTACCCATCCTAGTGAATAACGGGTTATCAACAGAACTTCTCTTGATAACAGTAGCAATAGACAAGTTATTGGAATTACCATCACTAAAAATATAATACGGCCAATTCTTCAATTGATAACGTTGGAATGAAATTTCATTATACATTGTAAACCAGTTATCCGGCCAGTTAATGCGTCGTCCTAATCCTACGCTAAGACCGTAAGTCAACATCAACTGACGAGAATCGTACATCTGGGAACTATTGCTCATATAATAAGAATTCCGGTAACTACTAGAATATCCCGTTTGACGTGAGAAATACAAAGATACACTCAATGAATTCGGCTTCCTTCCACCTAACCAAGGCTCCCGGAAAGATAAACTGAAAGAAGTATAATATTTACCGTTCGTCTGAGCTTTCAAACTAAACGTTTGTCCATCACCCTGCGGCAAAGGACGATAAGAATCCCAATTAAATATATTACGAATAGAGAAATTCGTGAACGTCAACCCGACAGAACCAATGATCATACCAGCTCCCCATCCTCCGGAAAGCTCAATTTTATCGTTCGCTTTCTCTACTAAACTGAATACAACATCTGCTGTTCCTGCTTCAGCATTCACATTTGCCAAATCGGGCTGAATTTGTTCCGGATCAAAATGTCCCATATTTGCCAACTCTCGGGCACTTCGTATAATATCCTCGCGACTGAACAATTCACCCGGATAAACATACAACTCTCGACGAATCACATGCTCGTGCGTACGATTGTTTCCTTTGATGATTACTTTATTAATAGTAGCTTGAGGACCTTCAACCACCCGAACTTCCAAGTTAATGGAATCTTCTCCAGATATGGTCTCTACCGGAACCAATCGGGAAAACAAATAACCATTATTCTGATACAGATTAGAAACAGCATCATCATCTGACGTCATTCGCTCTCCAAGATATTTACTATTATAAACATCACCTTTCTTGATATTCAACACATCACTCAAAACATCTGAAGAGTAAATGGTATTACCCACCCAAGTAATATTATTGAAATAATATTTATTTCCTTCCTGCACGTCAATATAAATCTTTACTCGCTTAGGAGAGATTTGTACCACACTATCCGAAAGAATTACAGCATCTCGGAAACCTTTCTCGTTATACTTATCAACAAGCAGAAACTTATCTTCATCATAATTCTTTTCTATATAATTAGCCGACTTGAAGAAATTACGAAGAGATTTTTCTTTCGTCTTCTTCATAGCCCCTTTCAGACGACCATCTTTCATTAACTTGTTTCCGGTAATAATAATCTCGTCAATTTTGATCTTGTTATGTTTTTCCACGATAGCATCCAGAATCACGAAATTACTATGTTCCGGATCATCACGTTGAATAATCCTGATATTCGTATTATAATATCCTTTTTCTTTCAGATATTTTTCAATCTGCATCTTTAAATTCGACTTCATCAAGTCTGTCACTTGGGAACCTGGTAACAAATTCATTTTCTCCTTGATCTTATTCTCCTCCGCTTTTTTCAATCCAACATAATTAATCTTGGAAAGCTTATGACGTTCCTTAATATATAAAGCCAGATAAACTTTATCTCCTTCTATCTTATCTATAGCAATTGATACATCCGAAAAAATTCCGTGCCCATACAATCTTTTAATTGCACGAGTAATTGTTTCGCCAGGAATTTGTACTGCCATTCCAATAGACAATCCAGCCATCTGAGCCAAATAATCCTCATCATAGTTCTCCCCCCCCCAACAGCTCGCACTCCAGCTAGTTCATAAGTTTTAGGTGAAGAATAAAAAATATCATATTGTTGTGTCGTATCTGCGACTTGGGCCTTAGCCCCGTACACACACAGTATAAAGATCAATAAAAGCGTTATTTTTCCTATCATCTGAGTCACTTTTTTAGTTGCTCTTCGGTTAACCCGAAACGTCTTTCTCTTTTTTGAAAATTACGAATGGCCAAATATAAGTCTTCTTTTTCAAAATCAGGCCAAAATTTATCAAGAAAATATAGTTCAGTATACGCTAATTGCCATAAAAGGAAATTACTAAGCCTACATTCACCGCTTGTTCGGATCAACAAATCGGGATCAGGAATTCCAGACGTAGTCAGATAGGAAGAAAAATCCACATCAGTAAATGCCTCAATATCTTCAATTTTACCATCTCGTATGTCTTGAGCTATTCGCTTGACTGCAGTCAAAATTTCCCATCTTGCCCCATAACTTAACGCTAATACTAGAGTTAGTCCGGTATTCGATGCTGTTTTCGTTATCAAGCCCTGCAACTTATTATACACCTCTTCCGGCAAATCCAACAAATTTCCAATAGCCTTCACCCGGACTTGCTTTTCCATCAAATTATCAGTTTCAGCCAAAATGGCATCCACCATCAAACCCATTAACACGTCAATCTCTTTTTTCGGACGTTTCCAGTTCTCTATCGAAAAAGCATATAAAGTCAAATACTTCACGCCGATCTCTCCAGCAGCCTCTAGTGCTGCTCTTACTGCATCTACACCTTTTTTATGACCTTCCCATCTCTCCAAACTGCGACTTTTGGCCCACCTCCCGTTTCCATCCATAATAATTGCCACGTGTTCCGGAATATTCTCTTTATCCATAATTAATTGAAAATTACTTTTCACTCTCCAATAAAATTAACTCTATTATTTAAAATCACTTCAACTTTTAGTTTTTAACTTCTATCTTTCTTGTTCCTCTTGTCCTCTCCCCAATTCAATTTATTACGCAACGTTTCATAATAACTATGATCCGGCATTTTCACAACGTTCATTTTAAAATCGCTCGAAGATATAAATAATTCATGATTATCCGACATTCTTTGCATACGAGAATCAGCACTTAACATGAAATTCCCCGAACGGCTCTCCACTTTTAGACGAATTTTCACATTACCGGGCAAAATCAACGGTCGCATATTCAAATTATGCGGACTGACCGGAGTTATGATCAAATTATCACAGCCAAAAGCCACGATCGGTCCTCCGCAACTTAGCGAGTAGGCAGTGGACCCGGTTGGCGTCGCCACGATCACACCATCAGACCAGTATGTTGTGAGATATTCCCCCTCGATATAAGCATGAACTTTCAACAAAGAAGAACGTTCTGTCTTCAATATACTAATCTCGTTCAATGCATAATTAAATTTAGCAAAAGGGTTATCTTTCATCTCGAATTTCACCAGTGCACGCTGTTCCACGTCAAATTCTCCGGCACACAACCAACGAATAGCCTGTGAAATCTCTTCCTGAGCTATATTAGCCAAAAAACCCAACCGCCCGCTATTGATTCCCAACACGGGAACGCCATAACTTTTTACACGCATAACGGAATCAAGAAAAGTTCCATCTCCACCCACGCTAAATAAAACATCCGTATCCTTATCAACATCCTCGTCATAAAAGGCTTGAAAAACATCAGAAACGTCACATTTCTCCTTCAAAAAATCATAGAAAGGTCTATAACAAGTCAAACAAACCCCTCGCTCATTCAGATCATGCAGCATTTGTTTGAAATAAGGATAAAACTCTTCGTGAATCACCCGCCCGTAAATCGCAACTTTACTTATTTTTGAACACATTTATTTAGATTCAATTAATTTAAATTTCAGACCTCCTACATTTCCATAAACTTCAACAATTGTCCATAACGATCTCTCATCTCTTCATTTATGTCTTCACCGGAAACAAACGTATTTTTAATCACATAGCGATAACGGATAAAAGTATCCAGGATCGGCTCAATTCTAGCCGTATTCACTTTAAGAGTAATCTCCACTTTATTAGAATCCGGCATACACGTAACATAACAACTCAATACCTTCGCCTCGTTATATTCCACGATCTGGGCGACCTCTGCCAAAGAATAATCAATTTTATTCACTTCCAACACAATAATTCCACCGGGATCGTCTATACACAAAAGTTTATCGATATTATGCAGGATATCCGTTAATAAAATAGATCCCTGATACACCTCTTTCCGGTTCAAGACTGGTACTACAGACAAAAGCCGGGAAGAGGCCACCCCGATAACATCATACATATGTACATCTTCATAAACAAAAGTCATCTCACGGGGTATATCCAACATACCGATCGTGTCATGAATACTCCCGTGCGTATACATGATTTCATCAGACAGCAACCCCACGTACGTTTCCCCTTCTAATACAGGCAGATGAGACACCCGAAATAAATCCATCCACCCCAACGCTTGGGCACAAGTATCATCTTTTTTCAATACAGGAACAACATTCGACAGTAAACTTGATGCAATCATATTTATTTCATTTATCGCCCTAAAGATACATTATTTTCCCCAGTAAATTTCACCCACAAAATAATTTTCAATTTTCAATATCTCCGTTTTCAATTATTTCTATATTTGCCACGTAAATTAAAAACAGTGAACATCATGTTACCAAAATTTCTTATTGCAGACAATTCTCAGGAAGCGCCAGATTTAGTATACGTTGTGCACACGGAAAAGCCTCGATGCATTATTCAATGTGACATAGATGGCTTTTATAGTAACCAAAAAATTTACTGGACGGATGAAGAGCCTCTTTGCACTGACGACATTGAAACTCTCATGGAAGAAGCTGAAGAATTTTTCGAAACCGAATTAGAGAATCAAGAAGAATTATATGACGAAGAAGAAGACAATTAATTGTCTTCTTCGTATAAATCACAAGCTAATAAGTTACAATTTCACGATAACATCCACCACCTTCAGTAGTTGAAAACTCCTCGGTGGCTTGTAACACAAAAGACAAATTTTGCTTTCTGCACAATAATTCGTAACTTGCAAAACTATTTACGTACTTACAAACCTGAAATTATGTACACGAAAAGTGATCTCAAACAATTTAGACGCAGAGGAATAAAACCCGAGCAAATTGAAAACCAGCTTGAAAATTTCAAGAAGGGGTTTGACTTCGTGCAGATTCGAGATGCGGCAACAATAAACAACGGAATCCACGGCTTGAATGACGAACAAGCCGATGAATTCATCCGCATTTTCGAGGAAAGAATGAATTCATTGAAAATCGTGAAAATGGTTCCAGCCTCTGGCTCCGCTTCGCGCATGTTCAAAACATTGAACACGTTTTTCAACACATACACCGGTAGTGATGAAGACTATTTAAAATTTCGACAGGACAAAGAACCCGGAAGTATATTCTCGTTTTTCGAAAAATTAAAGGAATTTCCATTCTACCCGCACCTAAAAGAGGCCCTTTACAAAGATCGTCTTGATCTAGACAAACTACTCTGGAAGAACCAGTTTATGGAGATATTGGAATACATCCTTACCCCCAAAGGTCTCAACTACAATGCCACACCCAAGGGGTTAATTGATTTCCATATTTATAAAGATCACATCCGTACTGCTGTTGAAGAACACTTGGTAGAAGCGGCGCTTTACGCCAATGACGGTAAAGAAGCTCATATTCACTTCACCGTATCAGAAGAACATATAGGCAAATTTAAGGCTCTCATGAAATCCGTTCTCAAAAATTACCAGAAAGAATTCAACTTGAAGTACGCCATCACGTATTCTATTCAATCGCCAGCAACAGACACCGTGAGTCTTGACTCGGAAGGTAACCTCGTGAGAGACAACGAGGGCAACATCGTGTTCCGTCCTGGGGGTCATGGCGCATTGATTCACAATCTCAATGACCTGAAAGAAGACTTGATCTTCATCAAAAACATTGACAACGTAGCCCCCGATCGTAGCAAAGCTGATACGGTTAAATTCAAAAAAATCCTTGCCGGAGTTTTATTGAAAACACAGGACCGAATTTTCAATTACATGAAAATCCTGAGCAAGAAAAATAGTATCACAGATGAAAATCTAAATGAAATCGAGCAATATATCTATGATCACCTTGGCTATAAACCCAAGGAGGGATTAACTCATACCGATCGTAAAGAAAGAGTGGCCTATCTAAAACAATTACTCGATCGGCCATTGCGTGTATGCGGGATGGTAAAAAATGAAGGAGAACCAGGTGGAGGACCATTCTGGGTAGAAGACAAGGAACATGCAACACGTTTGATGATCGTGGAAAGTGCTCAAGTCAACCTGAAAGATCGAAACCAGAAAAAAATATTCACCCAATCGACTCACTTTAATCCAGTGGATATCGTATGTAGTACCTATAACTATAAAGGTAAAAAATATGACTTGACCAAATACATTGATAACACTCAGGGATTCATCACCAGCAAATCACTGGGAGGGAAAGACATTAAAGTTCAAGAACTACCCGGATTGTGGAATGGTGCAATGGCCAACTGGAACACGATATTCGTGGAAGTCCCGCTATCCACCTTTACCCCGGTAAAAACTGTTTTTGATTTGCTACGTTTTGAACATCGTAACGTATTTAAAGTAGAATAAATGAATTTTAGATTTACGATTTATGATTTCAGATTATTCATAAATCGTAAATCAAAAATGTTGATTCGAGAAAGGAAATCTAAAATTTAAAATCAAGAAATTAATTTGGTGTTCATGGAAAAGAAAAAGAACCACTTACTATTAGTACTTAAGGGATGTGCCATGGGGGCCGCAGACGTGATTCCAGGCGTGTCAGGAGGTACGATTGCATTCATCACAGGTATCTACGAAGAGTTGATCGAGTCTATCCGGGCAATAAACCTAAAAGCATTACGCTTACTGGGAGCCTTCCAATTAAAAGAATTTTGGAAACACATCAACGGAAACTTCCTGATTTCTGTTGTTGCAGGTATAGCCATATCCATATTTTCTCTGGCAAAATTGATGAAATTCTTGCTAGAAACTCACCCGTTATACATTTGGTCCTTTTTCTTTGGCCTCATCATTATTTCTGCTCTCATGGTGTCAAGAGAAATAAAAAAGTGGGATCTATTAACTATCACCTCATTAATCATCGGAGCCATCATTGCTTACACGATCACAGTACTCACCCCGACCAGCACGCCAGATGCCTGGTGGTTTATCCTTCTTTCCGGAGCGATCGCCATTTGCGCCATGATCCTACCGGGAATATCCGGAGCCTTCATATTATTACTTCTAGGAAAATACGAATACATCATCACCGCCGTTAGCGAATTTAATATCCCCATTCTACTTACCTTCTTAGTTGGAGCCGTTGCAGGTATTATAGCTTTCTCTCACTTACTATCCTGGCTATTGAAAAATTACCACGGCATGACTGTTGCCCTGCTGACAGGATTTATGGTCGGGTCTCTAAATAAAATCTGGCCATGGAAAATTATAGACACAGAACTGATTAACGGGATTGCTTTTGATGTTGAGAAAAACGTTCTTCCCAATACCTTCGAACAAGTTAACGGGAGCGATCCTTTAGTATGGCAGGCAATCCTCATGTGTGTCATTGGTATTTTACTCATCTGGGGTATTGAAAAACTAGCTGTAGCAATAAAAAAATAGGTTACAACCTTTATAAACTTCCTCATGCAACTTTTCGGATTACTCGGTTTCCCTTTGGGACACTCATTTTCAAAAGCTTACTTTACGAAGAAGTTCAAGGCAGAAAAAATAGATGCGGAATTTGTGAATTTCGCATCTAACAATATTGAACAGACACTACAAGTTATTAAAACAACCCCATCGCTAAAGGGATTTGCCGTCACGATCCCGTACAAGGAAAAAATCATTCCTTACCTAGATCATATCAGCGAAGAAGCCAAAGAAATCGGAGCTGTTAATTCCGTGAAAGTCGAGCACACCCGTTCCGGTTCCATCCTGACCGGATACAACACGGATATCCTGGGTTTCAAAGAATCTTTATTACAATTTATCCAAACACCACCTACACAAGCTTTACTTTTAGGTACTGGCGGAGCATCCAAAGCCGTTCGGCATGCACTCGTTTCCTTGGGGATTGAAGTATTCACAGTTAGCCGTACCCCTCATTCCCCTTCTGAAATTTCCTACGATCAAGTTGCCTGCTTTCTGCCCAATACCCCTCTAATTATTAACGCTACTCCGGTGGGGATGTGGCCTCATGTAACCGATTGTCCAGACATTCCTTACCACCTTCTCACCCCAAATCACTACCTTTTCGACCTTATCTATAATCCGGAAATAACCGAATTCATGTACCGCGGAAAACAACAAGGGGCACAAATAAAAAACGGCTTACAGATGCTTTATCTGCAAGCCGATTATTCATGGAAACTCTGGAATACCTGATAATCCAGAGTTTCTCTATTTCAAGAAGTATGCAACTTGTTTAGCTTGAGTTCCTTCACATACCTTTACAGGAGTCATCGGTACATCATTGTAAGGAATAAATTCCATGACTTGCAATAAAGCATATTGCTCATCTTCACTACAATATGCCTCTAAACTCAAATTAGATTGTCCGGAACGGGTCAATGATTGCAAATCATCGTATCTATCTTGCTCCAAAATATCATACAAACGTGAAGATTGATTAGCAGCAATATACACTTTATGCTTTTTCAACACTTTCCCTGTTGGCTTGTAGACATAACACTCCTTTTTTACCAAAAATGCCACTATACCCCAAATTGCAATTCCCAAACCAAGCATAATTACCACAGAAGAAAGAGTATCACTTTGCGCTGTATTAACATGGTTGGCTCCATACCAAAGAATAGCAGCACCCAATATTAGCAATGCCAAAGGTTTTACTGGAGATTTTTTCTTTTTTTCTACTCTATCTTTATCTACGTTCAAGATAACATTATCGATATATTCAAATTTACTATCACTCATGACTTTATAATTTTGTACAATTAACTGGTTTACTTTTTTCACATATACCTATCCTTATTCTCAAATCCCAATCGGATAAGACACAACACTACCCGTTAGCAATTAACAAGTAGTGCTTTTCAAAAAAAATAAACTAAAAATCATACAATGATTTCGCACAAGGCAAAGACATAGTACCCACCGTCCTGCTTTGACGCGAAAGAGTCAAGATAATCGTTTTCAATATACCTGAAATAAGGAATAAAAATTTTCCTGTATTCTTCTAAATGCACGAATGCATGATTCTTTTGCAAATAACGGAAATTTGGCTGAACACTTGCCCCATCTTGAATCGTGTTCACTGGCAAAGCATTACCGTTCATTGCAGTCAACATGGCTAACCGCTCGAAATTATCTTTCTCATGTGAAATAAGTCGCTCTTGTTCCGTTGCCTTCGTAAGATAACGGGTTGAATCTATCCCTTGCCCGAGATAAATTACCGCCACCAAAAGCAACACACAATATTTCACAAAAGCATTCATTCAATACATTTACGATAATACATGGCAAAGATACATTTTTTTTCGTATATCTATTCGTTTTTCTCCCATGGGAGAAAAAATTCTCGATTTATAGCGAGAAAATATATCGAAGCAAACTTATTGTATCAATCTTCGGAATGAACTCACGGGAATCGTCAGTTTCACATTCATCTGCTGACTATAAGGCGGCTGATTCGAATAAAATATCGCACGTATACAAGACACCATAGCCACCATGTTTCCACAATCATCCATGATCGGACCTCCACTTGCCCCCTTGGCATAATCGACGGTAAGTTCCATCCGACGAGTAAAGGGGTCTTTAGCATCAGAAGTAGTTGTCCGCATAACCACCCCATTCGTATATGCATACGGGTATCCTTCCGGGTGGCTTAACAAATGTACACCCATCCCCGCCGGGAGATCATTTCCCAACGGCATCGGGGTAAGTACATCTCCCCGGGTATCAATCTTGAAAAAAGCCATATCCGCGGCCTTATTAAAACTCAATATCTCGGAAATCGGGTACACCCGTCCCTCTTCCGTGGCAACAAACATGATACTATCCCGTGGATTCAATTGGGCCGTTGAGTCAAGAAATTCCCAAAACACATGATAATTCGAAACACAAATCCCGTCTTCCGACAACACGACGGCTGTTGCCCAGCCTGCCACCCCTTCCGAACCCATCATCGCACGATGATACTTGTTGACCGTCAACACACTTTCCCTTCTTCCTTCGATCATATCTTGTGGACTCAATTTTTTTTTCTCCGCCCGCCGAGGCACCAACCGAACCGGGGTATTCTCTTTCACTTGCTGAGCCTGCTGCCGTAACGCATGTACCCCACAGAATAATGTTTTTACCTCATCCCGTTTCAAGGAATCCAACAGATCCGCCTCCATGTGCGTATAATCACGATACACGACCTCTTTTTTATTTTTTTGTCCTTGACATGCAACAGAACCGAATACAATCAAATATAAACCGACACACAAGAATTTGCACCAATAATTCATAATTTTCATACTACGCTACTTATTGATTTTACTTCTCTCCTTCAAATATCCGCTCCAACGTTCTCTCCAACCTTTCTCCTCTCAAATCTATCCCTACGATCTTTCCTTCCGGATCAAGCAAAAAGTTACTGGGAATAGCTGTCACACCATACAATTTCGAAGCATCAATCTTCACGCCATGCATACCAGACAACTGTTCCCAAGGCATTCCATCTTTCTCAACAGCCCCTATCCATGCTTTCTCGGAATTATCCAGTGAATATCCGACTACAGTAAATCCCTTATCTTTAAAACGTTCATACACTTTTAGCACGTTCACATTCTCCCGCCGACAAGGGCCACACCACGAAGCCCAAAAATCCAATAATACATATTGTCCCCGGAATGAACTCAACGCCAAATCCTTTCCTTGCACGTTTTTAGCTACAAAATCCGGGGCAAAACTCCCAATCTCCACGGACACGGTCTTTTCTAACAACGCTTTGTATTTTTGTCCCAGTATCGAATTTTTCACCTTTTCATCCAACATTGCGAACAATGGATCTATCATCGATTTCTCTCGAGCTATATTATAAGATCGAGCTAACCAATCCAAAGCGACTAACGATTCAAGGTGACTATCAAAAAAATTCTTTTCCGTACCCTTAAGTTTCTTCGCCATCAAGGCATTCTCTTTATTCAAACTATCAAGAGTTTTGCTATCCCGATTACGGTAAGCCTCTCCGAATCGTTGTCTATATCCGTCCAACCAGTCTCGATAAAATCGAGTACTATCCGTGTATACCTGTAAATCATCATTAGAGGGGGTTCCACTTAATTTAGCTCCTCTCAACGTCTTTTTCGCCACGACCTGAATATTTCCTTCTTCGAGAAATACGAACATGGCGTCATCCGTGAATTTAACAGCATCCTCAAAAAAAGTTTGTGTTTCCCGCCCTAAACGCACCAACGCCCGTTGGGAGTAAGGAAGTTCTCCTTTTAGTTCAAATTTTCCATTCTTGTAAATAGCAGAATCTACCCGAATACTGTCATTCACACCTTTATAAAACACGAAAAGTTTATTCTGCGGATTGGTCTCTATCGTCACCGTTAAGGAATAATTATTCTTCAATTTTTCCGACTGGCATCCTTCTGCAAAAATGCTGAATATTACAAATAACTGTATAAAAATAAATCTCATAACTTAATCATTTATATATACCCAAATCTAATGTAAAATCACAATCCTTTCAACTTCTCCAACATCTTCTCAAATTTTGTATCAGAAGGTTTAGGCAACCCAAGCTCGGCAACCCGTCCTTTTTTGTCCAACAAAATCATTCGAGGAAGAGCTGCTATTTCAAAAACACTCATGAACTCTTTATTACCGGCAATCCACCATTGTAACTTCAACCTTTCCTGCAAGAAACCAAGTTCAAAACGCCAACGCCGCTCTTGTGCATCACAGGAAATACTCACAAACACAACGTTTTTATCTTTATACTTTTCCTCCAACTCCTTCAAATACGGAAATTCTCGTTTACAGGGTTGGCACCACGAAGCCCACACGTCTATTACCACATATTTCCCTTTGAATTGTTCTAAAGACACCTCTTTCCCCTCCATGTCCTTGAACACAAATTCCGGACATAAATCTCCCTTTTTCAATACTTTCACCTTTCCTTCTTTAACCGCCCAACTCAATAAAGGCAAACACAATAAAAATATAACGAGTAATTTTTTCATAAATCTAAAATAAATTGAGAGAATATGGCAAAACTAGGAGGGAGCTTATTTAAACTCCCCCCTACTTGCTCCTTATTCCCAAAATAAAGGACAATACTAATATTTCTTTATCTCCTCCGTAAAGAATTTCAAACCATCCTGCAACACGACATTCTTCACCTTGGGGGATAATTTCAACGACAAATCGATCAATTCCTTCTTCTGCTGTTCACTCCATTTACCTTTCAAAAAGGTGATCGGACGAAAATACAAATAGCTTAATTTACCCTCTTCCATGGTTGGGAAAATCTTCATGAAAACGGCAAATGTCGCATCAGCATCCAATGAAAACATTCCTTTGAGCAATGCCACATAATCATATAAGTATTCCTTACCCGGCAAATTACAAGCTTTTAAGTTATTCTCTATTTCCTCTACATCAACAATATTCGTAGTTTTATTTTTACCCCGAATTATATCCTCCAACTGAGTTTCAAATATCGAAGTCAATTTTGCATTCACAGGTTCCACACCCACACCTTTACGGAAATTATCCACATGACCTAACAAATAATTCATATTCTCAGAACCCATTGGAGAAATATTTGGATTTTCATAAAGGAACCAATATGTTGCATACGACTTTTCGCTATCATTCAAATTTTTCATCAATTCCGCTGAAACTTCTTTTGCTTTATCATATTGCTTAGTTGCCTCTAACGCCTTCAAATAAGAAAGGACAAAACGGCTCATTCGATTCCCAGCTGCATACATCGAATCCATTTTCACCGTAGAAATCTCCCCTAAAGCCAACTTCACTTTATAAACAAACTCTTGTCCCGAAGGAGTCATCCCCACTATAGAATTTATCAAACTTCCATCTGCATTTAACAACAAAAATGTAGGATAAGCGTCCACTCTATACTTTTTAGCAATCTCCGGCCCTTCTCCTTGCTCCATATCATACTTCACACACACAAATCGTTCATTCAAAAAATTCCCCACTTCTTTCAAAGGTAAAACCTCTTTAGCCATAATCTTGCATGGTCCACACCATGAGGTATAACAATCAATAAACACCATCTTTCCCTCCCCCTTTGCTTTCTCCAATGCCTTTTCTAAACCTAGTTCTTGAAAATTTGTTTGGGCAAACACGGGTAGCATCAAAAAAATATAAATATATAATAATACAAACTTTTTCATACGTTCTAATTTACAATAATACCTAAAACTATTTTATAACAATTCAATTTTACCAACTGTATTGAGTAAATTGAGCCGTTCCTCTATAAAATCTTGAATCTAAAATTTTCACATCATCATTCGGAACGATCTCAAAATGTAATCTAAATTTCAAACTAAAAGCTGAACCAAATTCTGCATGGGGATCATACATCAAAATCACGGGTACCAATATTTCTGATGTATGAGGAGGAATCACACAATATTTCTTCATCTGAGGATCGTCAAATGATACATAATTCACCCCTGGAACGGCTACTTTCACTTGAGGTGTCAAACCGGTATAATAAGAAGCACTATCCAGAGCGGAAAGTGTACTCTGTTTCAATGAAAATGTTCGTTCTTTCTCACAAATATTTCCCATGACCAATATCTTATACCAAAGAGTATCGGTTTGGCGTGAAGATGACAATGACCCTGTTTTATCTGAATTAGGATAAGGATCTGCATCATAAGGTCCCACTTGATCGTAATAAAAATTTATTCCATCCGGACCGCTATACGTGGAAGGGACTTCCGCTTTGTCACATGCTTCTAATAACAAGCATGCAAAACATATCATCATTAATATTTTTTTCATAGTTCTATTATTTTACATCTAAATATTCTGCTTCCGGAATCGGTACAATATATTGATTCTCAGAACAATCTGTTGTTGCCCCGATCATACGTTTTACGTTATTCCGTTTATACGTGAAAAAGTTTTGTCCTTCTCCTACATATTCACGAATACTTTCTAACATGATACGTTCCTGACGATCTCCTTCTGTCAATGCCACGTATTCAATGTTACGTGCAGCGCAATATTCTTGATAAAGGGTATTTGCCTCATCCAATGTTCCACATTCCATGATAATAAAATAAATCTCAGGTAAACGCATAATCGGAAAATTGTCTTTACAATTACTCGTTGAATTAGTTAAGAACTGACTAAACTTATTAATCGTGATCGATGTTACCTTATATTTATCTAATATACTTCCATCAGGAGCATACCATGTTCCAGAACCTGTCCGCCAGAAATGCTGGTATCGCAAATCCTCCTCATACTTTTCTCCATACAGAACTTTTCCAAAATCAGGATCATTTGATGATGAAAGTCGCCCAAAAGCCCAACCAGAAGTACTGAAATCAAATGTTTCACATTTTGCTCCACAAATATGCTCAGAATAATGAGACAAATCCGTAGAAGTAAAACTATTCACGTCATCACTCGGTGTGGTCAATTTAAATTGTAATTGAGCCCATGACTCTGCTGAATCCTTAGCATCTTTTACTAACCTGGCATAACGCAATGCTTTTTCTTTCTCTCCGATCCATAAAGCCACACGAGCCTGCAAACCCAATACACCATAATAATTGATACGACTCTTACGATACGACCACGTGTATGAAGTTGACTCTGTATAGGAAATATTAGTCGTCAGCACCGGATCATATTTACTCAACAAAAATTCGGCACTATCCAAATCTGCCTGTACGTATTCCATAAATTGAGCAAAAGTGTGATACTCATAATTCCCTACATCATTTACCCGTACATAGGGCAAATACGTCTTACCTGCATCCACTTGGGAAGGAACGGGACCATAAGTACGTAATAAATCAAAATGACAACAAGCACGTAATGCAAAAGCCTCTCCACGTACCATATGATACACCTCAGGAGTAATCTTATCCCGGTGAGGCTCCATCTCTTTTAATAAAGAATTCAGATTAGCAATGATTTTATAAGGATACTGAAAAGTATAACTATTCACATTCTTTTGTGAATCTGTCTGCTCATAATTATGATTGGCCCAATTATAACCATCTGTATTCACTGCATAAAGGTATGTATTGGCCATATTCTCCACGGCACTAAGCCCACCAAAATATCCAGACGGCCCGTAAACAGTTTGACTTGCGAGCAGATACGCCCCATTCAAACCATATTTCACCCCGTTATCCGTTTGAAATAATGTTTCAGCCGTCATACTTGTTTCCGGTTGAACGGTTAACCAATCCGTACAAGCACTTAATGCCATTGTCAAACTCAGCCCCGTTACATATATAATTTTTTTCATCATAATACCAACCTTTAAAATGTACATGAAATTGAGAAATTAGGATTAATAGAAAACGGATAACTAGTTCCTCTTTCCCGTTCAATGGTAGAGAAATAAAAGATGTCTGACAAAGAAGTTGAAATAGATAAACTTTGCAACCTTGTAGCCCTCTTAAACCAATCTTGAGAGAATGTATAAGAAAGATTAATGTTATTACAACTAAACACATTATCCTTATGTATAAAAGCATCACATATATAGGTACTCAAATTACCATAATCGCCATACTTATTCTTATAACGGGCTTGATCCCCTATCTGCTTCCAACTATATTTTGTCATCCGACGATCCAAATTATAGGTCAAACCAGCATTCTCTCCTTTTGTCATTTCTGTCTGGTTTACGGCTTTTCCTCCCCATTTCACTCCAAACCCAATTGTCATGTTAAATCCGCCATAAAAAAATGAAGTACTGAAAGTTCCATTCAATTTCGGTTGTCGATCTCCCAAGTAAACCAAATCATCAGCATTCTGCTCCAGCGTTGTCGTTACCCCATCTTTCTTTAAAAATACACGTTGCCCTGATGTAGGATCGACACCTACCGTACGCAACCCATAAATAGCTTCCAAAGAACGCCCCTCTTGATATTTCACAAAATCTGTATTTGTACTCATACCTTTATTATGCATACTAATCCGTTCTTTAAAACCTTCAGATAATTTCACCACAACATTCTTCCGCTTAGAGAAAGATGCATTTAATGACCAATTAATTCTTTTCTCCGTATTCCGATACAAACCCACACTCACGTTTCCATCGAATCCTTCATTCCGAATTTTTCCGACATTTCCCGCAACCCGATCAAAACCATGAGATATTGGCAAATTCATATCTGTCAACGTATTATTAGTTAGAAAATTATAATAATTCAATGAAATTCTTATTCGACTATTGAATAAACCTACATCCAAACCTGCGTTATGTTGATACGTATTTTGTTGCTCCAAATCCGAATTCGCAAATTGGCTCAAAGTCCAAGCAATTCCCCCCAAATAAGTATAAGACGAATTTCTATTGAACACCTCTAAAGATTTTTCAGGAGAAACAAACATATTCCCTGTCACACCGAAAGAATAACGGAAACGCATTTCATTAATAAATGGCAGATGCTCTTTCACGAACGTTTCATTGCTAACAACCCATCCCGCACCTAAAGAGTAAAAATATTGGAAACGATTATTTTCACCAAAAGAAGAAGCTCCATTGTAGTTTATGGATAAATCCACAAAATAACGCTGGTTATAATAATAGTTGGCACTCGCAATCAAAGATGCTCTACGTACGGTACTCTCGCTTCCACTAGTTCCCCCAACACTCGGATAAGACATGGACATTCCCGGATGACTGACATTAGAAGAAATATATCCCGTCGCACTCCAATTAACATCATCCGAAATCGTCTCACTTAACTCTGCACTAACCCCGAGAGTTACCATATGCTTTTCCGAAAAAATATTATTATAATTCAACGCAAGTCGTACTTGCCACATTGTCTCCTCACTTTCTCTCCGAGCAAAAGACCCCTTTTTCTCTATTTCTGTCACATACTGAAAATTCTTATGCTCAGGAGGAGTAAAAGTATCTGATGTTTTGCTCTTACGATTCAACCCTAATGTTGCCGATGCTTTCAAATTTTCAGAAAGAGTTAAATCAATTATCGTATTACTGCGCAAATTAGTGTATTTCGTTTTATTCCATTTCCCCACGGCATAATCATATAATGGATTGTCAATAGGACCATAAGTAGAAAGAGGATGATAAAAATAATCAACCGGCTTTCCATTTTCGTCATACGGTTCCCAATACCTATTCATTTGTACATAATAATAAAATTGTCCGTAAGGAGAATCCTGGCTCTTGTTTATACCTACAGACAAACTTTGCCGTACATTCCATTTATTCTTATGATACCCTAATTGCATTGTTCCATTAAAGTTTTTACGATCAGACTTTTTCATCGCACCTTGAGTATCATCATACGCCAAACTCAACATGTAATTCCAATTTTCTTGACTCCCCATAAAACGCAAAACATGATTTTGTCCTACACCTGTACGTGTCGGAACTTTTAACCAGTCATAATTTACCCCGTCTGCAATTGCCGCCTCAAGTTCCTTATAGGCATCCTCCATCTTTTGACCATTGGGCAAATATGAATTCAAATTATCCCACACCCCATATAATTTCTCCGTTTCAAATTTTTCCGATGCAGTCATTAAATTATCATACGTACTAAAATCCGGAATTTGAAGATTCAACCGTCCTTCATAAGAAACAGTCAATGACCCCGCATTGGCCAAAGTTGTCGTAATAACAATTACTCCATTGGCCCCGCGAGACCCATATAACGAAGTCGCACTCGCATCCTTCAAAATAGTAATATTCTCTATATCATTCTGATTTAAATCCATTACCCGTTCCAAATCAACCTCAAAACCATCCATAATAAACAAGGGTTGATTATACTCCGGACGTTTCTTTTGATTCTCCAAATCAGAAATATCCAACATCGTAGATGCCCCTCTCAACTGTATTTCAGGTAATGTATTCGGATCCGACCCCATCTCGTTGTTCTGAACGATCAACAAACTGGCATCTATATTTGCTAATGTTTGAATTAAATTCCGTGAAAAATTTACCTTCAAATCCTCTTTTGTCACAGAAGTTACCGCCCCCGTGAAACTCTCTTTCGGCTTGTTGAAGATTCCTGTAACAACGACCTCTTCCACTTGCTGAAAATCCTCTTCCAACATAATACGAAGAGTATCCGTCTTCTCTGTAAAATCAATTTGTTTCTTCTTATACCCCACAAAAGAAAACTCCAACGTCCCTTTCTCCACGGGTAAATCTATCGCAAACCATCCTTGAGCATTGGTTGCCGTTCCTAATGAAACACCAACCATTCTCACGGTGACTCCCGGAAGCGGTTGCTTACTCTTATCATGTACCCAACCTTTCACTCTCACCGATTTTTTCTTCTCTTTCATATCCTGAGGTTGAATCACAACTACATGATCTTCGATTTTATACTCGAAGCCCGTGTTGCGAAGAACTTCATCCAGAATCTCTTGAATCGTAGCTTCATGCACATTGATCGATTTTACCCGGATATTTCTCACGTCATCCACGTTATAGATAAACGTAAATTCACTATTTGCCCGAATCGTTGAAAACACCTCTGTCAGAGCTACATTATTCAACGAAATTGTAAATTTCGCATTCTGTGAATAACTTGCCGCCGAGACAGAAACGGACAACAAGAAAAAAAAGCACAAAAATTTCATAGTCAACAATGTTTTTCGCAGCCTTATTTTCATAAGACTACTAGAGTTACATTTTTTTTTCATAACTTTGTTCTTGAGTTTTACATTGAATTAAATATTGAATGTATTCGGACAGATAGCATGGGGGTGCTGTCTGTCTTTTTTATTCATACACGTTTATAGTTCTATCTTTTATTTCAAATTTCACACGTTTAGTCTGTTCTATTCTTCTCAATATCTCGTTTATATCCTCGTATCGTTTAATCTCAACCGAGAATTTCATCTTTTTCAGCGTCGGATTCACATAAAAAATATTCACGTTATACCAGCGGGCCATATCGTCCAGTATCATCTCCAGATCAACATCCTCAAAATAAAAAATTCCCTCTTTCCATAACACATAATTACGGGCATCAACCTGTTTCACCTTAAACTTGTCATCAGACCAAATGGCTTGCTGATTAGGCAATAAAACAACCTGTTCATCACCTTTCTTCAACTGCACCTTTCCTGTTACCAACGTGGTCACCACATCTTCTTGATAAGCCGAAACATTAAAACTTGTTCCTAAAACCCGAATATCTACCCCGTTCACGGTCACAACAAAAGGTTTTTCCCTATTCTTTGCCACCTCAAAATAAACCTCTCCATCCATCTCCACTCTTCTTTCATCGCCCGTGAAAGCCACCGGATAACGCAACTTCGATTCCGTATTCAACCACACGCGGGTTCCATCAGCCAATTCCAACGAGAATTCTCCTCCCCGCGGCACGATCAACGTGTTATACTTCACTTCTGTCGATTGTCCAACTAAAGAATCCATTCCCGAATATTTCACCATATTATCCAATGTTAAAATTCGGGTACCTCCCTCCTCTTCCAATTGCAAGTTCGTTTCTGGTACCAAATCTACTCTCCTTCCATTGGCAAGTACAAGTTGTGCTTTCATACTACCATGTTCGATTTTGGTAACAGCAACATTCTCCACCTCTTGTTCTTCTTCATTTACAAACCAAAAAATCCCCATGCTCACGAACAATAATATAACTGCCGCATATTTACTCCACGTAATCCACCGAACTGTTTTCCGGATCGTATGAGATTTCACCGTCCTCCACCGGGATTCCATTATTTGTCTTCCCCGCTCTTGATCCTTACAGACCTCATTCCCAGTCTTTAACGATTCCAGAATATTCGTATATTCCTTCCGATGACGCTCATCCTCATCCAACCAACGGGTCAACACGGCCCGATCTCTTTCATCAATCGTTCCGGTCAACTCTTCGGCAATGAGCCGGGCTATATCCAAACGTTTTTTTAGTAAATCCATACTCTTACATTTGTCATTTTATCATAGAGATTACTTCAAATGAAAAGTGGGTAGGTAAAACAAGAAAAAAAATCAAAAAAAGAAAAGATTTAACATTTACTCCCCTAACAGGAACATAAAAACCACAAAATAATTCTTTGACAACAAACTTCTTAAGGCCTCGTAAGCAGATTTTTTCAAATACTTCACCGTGTTCACGGAAATACTTAATTCTTCTGCAACTTCCGGATTAGTTTTCCCTTCCAAATTCAAAAGAATCACTTTACGAGTCTGTGGTGACAACCGGTCAATAGCAGTATATAGAATCCGCATGGTTTCCTGTCGGGTAACCTCCTGCAAAAAATCATAATCATCCACGTCATTCTCATCCAACTGTGCAAAATAATGTTCCTTCGCCTGTTGATGCTTACAATGATTCCAATACAAATGGCGTGCAACCGTGTATAAAAAAGCTT
Source organism: Butyricimonas faecalis (assembly GCF_003991565.1). Classification (NCBI taxonomy): domain Bacteria; kingdom Pseudomonadati; phylum Bacteroidota; class Bacteroidia; order Bacteroidales; family Odoribacteraceae; genus Butyricimonas; species Butyricimonas faecalis. The sequence goes on from NZ_CP032819.1 coordinate 1,829,210, forward strand.
TTCCGTAATCAACCGAAACGATCTCATCTCGCCGTTCATACACCCGAATAAAAGTCTCTTGTGCTAAATCAGCCGCTAATTCATCATCCCCCGTGTACCGTTTCATGAAAGCATACACGGAGGAAAAATTCTCCCGAAAGAATACTTCAAAATCTTTATTGGACTGAATAATAGCACTCATAGTGCTACAAAAATAACTATTCCTCCGAAATATTCAAATACACAATAATCGAATCAACGAACTTTATATTTCTTAAAACAACAAACCATCCCGCACTTCAAGATATGACTGAATTAATCGGGAGACAGCATATTCTCCCACCCGATCATCAGGTACTTTCAAATATTTTCCCATACTCCTCGAAAATGAATCAATTCGAATTTCATAAAATACAGGAAATATCACCCGATGGGACAAAACGTGTTTCTTCGCCACGTACTCCCGAACAATTTCAATATTTTCGATGCCATCAAATAATTCCTGAAAAACAACCATCCCGGACAATTCCTCCCACGTAACCGCTCGTTCCGTTTCGATTAACGGAAACTCGTAGAGATTACGCCAAATATCATTCCCCATCCGCTTGGATAAAAGGGTCATTCCCTGCCCATGTACATACAAATAATTAAAATAACGAGGTTTCACCACGGTCTTCCCATTTTTCACGGGTAATCGCTCCACTCGCCGGGCAGACAATCCCAAACACTTTCCGTTTAAAGGACAACTCTCGCAATCCGGTGATTTGGGCACACATTGCAACGCCCCGAACTCCATCATCGCCTGGTTAAACAAATCCGGACGACGTTCATCCAATAGGGATTGTGCCAATGCCGTAAAATACTTCTTCCCTTCTCCCCCATCAATCGGTAAATCTATATCAAACAACCGGGCCAACACCCGAAAAACATTTCCGTCCACAGCAGCATAAGACAACCGGTAAGCAAAAGAACAAATGGCTGCTGCCGTGTAATCACCAATTCCTCTCAACGAAAGAACCTCTTCTCGTGTACGGGGGAAAACGCCGCCAAAATCATTCATAATCTGCCGGGCTGCTGCATGAAGATTTCTAGCCCGGCTATAATACCCCAACCCCTGCCAATACTTCATCACCTCATCCTCATCCGCCCCGGCAAGTGCTGCCACATTGGGAAACCGTTCCGTGAATCGGTTAAAATACTCCAATCCTTGTACCACCCTGGTCTGTTGAAGTATGATCTCCGAAATCCAGATCAGGTAAGGATCAGAAGTTTTTCGCCACGGTAAATCCCGCTTGTTTCCCTCGTACCAATGAATCAATATGTCGCTAATCTCTCTATCTTCCATCTCGTGTAATTATTCGCCACGAAGATAGTAAAAACATCGGATCAAAAGGTTACTATACTCAAAACAAAAGGGATCACCATCACGGCAATCCCTTTCCATTCACTAATAACAAAAAAATCTATCCCTATTCCAAATGGGCCCGGATCATCCAAGTTACTTTTTCTTTCTTCTCAATCATATCTTCCAAGAAATTGGATGTCCCGAAGTCCTTTGACTCTTCTTTATCTATTGTTTCCAAATCTTCACGGATTTGACGGATTAACTCGGCATTGTCATCCAGCAAAGCGGTTAACATTCCCTTGGCATCAGGCAAGGCCTTTTCCTCATCCTGTTCTTTAATGCGATTATGCTCCAAGCATCCTTTCAGAGAACCGATAGGGCGTTCGTCCAAATCACGAACACGCTCGGCAATGCTATCAATATCTTCAATCAAGCCATTGTAAAGATCTTCCAAAAAAGTGTGGTAAGACCTGAAACTCGGGCCCTTCATATTCCAGTGGTAATTCCAAGTTTTAGCAAGTAAAACAAAATGGTCTGCCAACAGGTTATTCAAAATGGTTTTGCTGGATTTAATCATTGCAGCATCTAAACCGATATTTCCTTTCATCATAACTATAAATATTTAAAAGTTCATTTCTATTTCGTTTTCAACACTTATAGAAACGAAAGGGACGCTATAAAGTTTCAATTCATGGCTTAAAATTCAATATTTTTTCTCGCACCGGGATACAATAAGTTCAGGGACTATTCGTTACTTCAGTCCTCTCTTATGCAACAAAGGATCTTCCGACGGCTCCTGACCGCGGAATTTGATATACTGCTGCATCGGATCTGCATATCCGCCTTCTGACAGAACATATTTTCTAAACTTACCAGCCAACTCTTTATTATAAATATCCCCGGAAGACTTGAATGCTTGGAACGCGTCCGCATCCAACACTTCGGCCCAGAGATACACGTAATATCCCGCACTGTAACCTCCATCAAAAATATGAGAGAAATACGTAGAGCGATAGCGAGGTAATATCTCTTTGATCAAACCGTATTTATCCATCGAGGCTTTCTCGAAAGCGTTCACGTCAAAATCCTTCACTTCTGTATTAGAGTACCAATCCATGTCGAGCAAAGCAGCCGCCACGTATTCCACCGTCGCAAATCCCTGGTTAAAATGTCCGCTCTCCTGAATCTTCTGGATTAACGCATCCGGCATCGTTTCGCCAGTCTGGTAATGTTTTGCATACATTTTCAACACGTCCGGTTCACTCGCCCAATTCTCCATCACCTGTGAAGGCAACTCTACCATATCGTGAGGAATAGTACCCGCAATCCGCTGGTAATCGCCACGAGTAAAGAATCCGTGCAAGGCATGTCCGAACTCATGGAACATCGTTTCCGTGTCATCCCAACTCAACAAAACGGGAGCATCCCCCACGGCCGGAGAAAAATTGTAAACCAGAGAAACTAACGGCATCTCCTCCTGCCCGTCCACTTTCGTGTAATGACGGAATTCGGTCATCCATGCTCCTGCCGACTTGCTGGCACGCGTGTAATAATCCAAATACAAAATACCGAGAGAAGTCCCATCAGCCTCTTTCACCTCGTAAGTCTCCACTTGCGGGTGATACAACGGAATATCCGTTCTCTTATGCATGGTGATTCCATACAATTTATTGGCAACCGCAAACATCCCATCCCGCACGTTTTCCAGTTTCAGATAAGGAGCCATCTCGGATTCGTCCAAATCATACTTCTGTTTCCGCAACTTCTCCGCGTAATACCACCAATCCCAACTTTCCAACTTAGACTTCATTCCTTCTTTCGCAGCGATGGCCTGCATTTCAGCTAATTCCTGTTTGGCAACCTTCAATGCCGGTTCCCACACACGCCCCATGAAATCATAGATAGCCTTCGGAGTTTTGGCCATATTCACGTCTACCACGTAAGCGGCATAAGTGTCAAATCCCAGCAATTTAGCCTTTTCCGTTCTCAAGTTCACCATTTTAGCTAACACGACCTTATTATCGTTAGCATTGTCATTATTCCCGCGCATGTAATATCCTTTGTACAACTTCTCCCGCAAATCACGATTTTGGGCATACGTCAGGAAAGGAATCATACTTGGTTTTTGAACCGTGAAAACCCATTTACCTTCCATCCCCCGCTCTTTAGCCTCGGCAGCAGCGGCAGCAATAGAAGTTTCCGGAAGTCCGGCCAAGTCATTCTCGTTATCAACAACCAGCGTGAAAGCATTTGTCTCTTTCAACAGGTTATCCCCGTACTGCAAACTCAATTTAGCCAATTCACCATTAATCTGCATCATCTTAGCCTTATCGGCATCATTCAGATTCGCACCTCCACGCACGAAATCATTGTAATACAATTCCAACGTACGCAAGGCCAGAGCATCCAATCCCAAAGTCTCCCGCTTATCGTACAAAGCCTTGATCCGGGCAAACAATTTAGGATTCATGTTAATCTCATCCCCGTGGGCTGTTACGGCAGGACTGATTTCCAGGGCCAACTGCTGCATTTCGTCATTCTTCATCGCCTCATACAGGTTGAAGAATATCGATGAGGTCTGATTCAGCAACTCCCCGGCCCGATCAAGAGCTACGATCGTATTCTCGAAAGTCGGTTCTTCCGGATTATTCACGATAGCCTCGATTTCTGCCTTGTGTTGTTTCATGCCTTCCTCGAAAGCCGGCTTATAATCCGCCGGTTTTATCTTATCAAAAGGAGGAGTTTGAAACGGGGTTTCAAACTTCTGCATCAACGGATTGTTCACTTGCTTAGCACCATCCTTACAAGACGTTACTAACGCGGTAACACTCAAAAGTAATATAACGCTCTTTTTCATGAATAAAGTAATTTATATTTAAGTATATTTATCTCCACGTCCACAAAAACAAGGTAAAGATATAGATTATCCGCTACAAAGCATTCGTTTGGCAGTTAAAAGATTATTTTTAGCGTATGCAAAATTTTAATTAACTTCGCCATCAAAGTAAAAATACCAAAATCAATCAAATATGATAAAACATTCGTTCTTATGCATGGTCATCCTGCTTGTTTCCATCAGCACGACCGTGTTTGCACAAAAAGGCGGACCTCGTTCCGGCTACAACTTTACAACCATCGTTGACTTGAAAACGACCCCGGTAAAGAATCAACAAAGCGTGGGAACATGCTGGGACTACGCGACCCTCTCCTTCCTGGAATCCGAATTACTGCGCAAAGGCAAACCAGTCTATGACCTGGCAGAACTTTACGTGGCTAAAAACGCATACTTCGAGAAAGGATTACGTTACGTCCAATTCCACGGGAAGACAAACTTCAGCGAAGGCGGACAAGCTCACGACGTAATAGACATGATCAAAAAGTACGGTATTGTCCCGGAAGAAGTATATACCGGATTGCAATACGGACGGGACTTTCACATTCATGCAGAAATGGTGGCTGCTTTGCAAGGAATCCTTGACGCCGTGAACAAAAACCCGAACCGGCAAATTACTCCTGTGTGGACCAAAGGTTTCATGAGATACATCGAGGCTTACCTGGGTGACACCCCGCAAACATTCACTTACGAGGGCAAAGAGTACACCCCGCAAAGTTTTGCGACATCCCTGGATCTAAATTTGAGTGATTACGTGGAATTGACCTCTTACCAGATGTATCCTTTCTACGAAGAAGTGGAACTCACGATTCCCGACAACTGGATGCACGCCCGTTACTACAACCTGCCGATTGACGAACTCATGGAGGTAATGAACAATGCCTTGAAAAACGGATACTCCGTATGCTGGGATGGCGACGTAAGCCACAACGGTTTCAGCCACCCGAGCGGATTGGCCATTCTCCCGACAAACAACCCGGAAGAGATGATCAATGCCGAGATCGACAAGTGGACCACCCTTAGCGCAAAAGATCGGGAACGTAAAATGCAGTCCTTCGAATCTCCCGTGCCGGAAATGAAAGTGGATGACAACAAACGTCAATTCACTTTTAACAACCGCCAGACAACAGACGATCACCTGATGCACATCACCGGCATGCTAAAGGATCAAAACGGTACGATTTACTATAAGACCAAAAACTCATGGGGAGAAGACCGTAACTCCTTCGGTGGTTATCTTTATATGTCCGAACCCTTCTGCCGCTTGCAGACCGTGGCAATCATGGTGCACAAAGATGCGATTCCGAAAGCAATTCGCAAGAAATTAGGATTATAACGATAATAAAAAACAGCATCAAAATGATGCTGTTTTTTATTATCGTTAAAATGAATGATCATCCGCTATCGACATAAACTTCTTACGTATCCATTGAGAGATCTTCGTCGTGATTTCCGGACCGGAATAAGGAATAAACTCTTCATACATATCCGCCTGCTCAAAATTATCAATTCCCACAGACAAAACCTCGATGCCCCTCTTCTTTCCTTCCCGCACGACTTCCCACACGTGTTCACGGGCATCCTCCCCGTCATACCCCGTGGCAGAAGGAGCCCCGTCGGAAATCATGAAAAACAATTTATTCTTGGCATCCGACTTAAACTTGTCAAAACAATACAGCATGGCATACCCGTCGGCATTGGCATGTAACGCCTGTTGAGAAAACAATTTCCCCAGTTGCAGTTTTTCACCCCGGTCGTGAAAACGAATAATCTCGATGCCCTCATCCCCACAGCGATGCCCGTATATCGAATAATACACCGCGTTCGGGTACTTGTTGAAAGCCAAAGCCAACGCGGAAGAGATCACAATTTGCGTGGGAATCTTCTCCCCCGTACACATCGAACCGGATAAATCCAAAAGAATAACCACCTCCAGTATTGCCGAAGGAGCCATTACTTCTTCAAAAAATATATTTCGGTTATATCGGGATTGATACAATTCATCCTCATCCAACTCCCCGGAATCCTGCTCGTAGATCACCCGGGCACGATCCATCTTCCCGGAGAACATGGCCAGACTCAATTGTATTTTGGCAGCCAATTCCTTTGCCCGGTTCAATAAATCATCCGAAATTTCAGCTACATCAGCCTCGAACTCCTCGATATGGTCACAAACACCCAATGTTCCCTTCCACTCCAGCTTCGACCGCTCCGGACTCACGTATAGTTGGGTCGAAAAGACAGGCTCCTGATTCAATGTTTTCCGCAAATCACGAATAACGGATTCTGCCATTTTAATCTGCTTATCCGTCTTAAAATCCTCAATCCTCTTCATCGCCTTTTTCATCTCCTGCAAAAAGAAATGATCCGGACATACCTCCTTCTCCTGAAACAAATCGGTCAACATTCCCGCGTACCAAACAACCTCCTTGTAAGTCAACTCCCCGTAATCCTTGATTGATTTCAAAATGGCATTCACTTGCCGCACCTTCCCGTCATTACCGGGAAACGACAACACTTCCCGCATATAATTACTCTCATCCAGCAGATTCGGGTACAATATTTTAGAACAGATGTAATCATACAAAGCCTCGGAACCATCCATTCCCCGATGTACCCCATCTTCACTCTGCCCGCCATAGAATCCCATGTAATGTTCCACGGCATTCAACCCCATGGCCAACCCCAACTTGCGAGCTGCGTACAAATAATAGTGATAACCGGGAAACTCCTTTACAAGCTTCGACTCCACCCGCCGATCTTCGATGAAATGAATCATATCATAGTGCATCGGCGTGTAGCGCAACTCTCCGTCACTCAACCCCGCAACATCTTGCCCCGTGTAAACCAGATGCGCCAACTCGTGAACGAAATACCCGAAAAAAACAAATACCCTCGTCTCATCCGACACCCCCAACCGCAACAATTTCAAATTTAGGGTAATATGCTTGGGATTCATCGACAAACTAGGAACCCGATTGGAAAGTACCATTTTGGGAATCTCCCCCGTGACATGAAAAGCGATCCTCGCGCACACTGGAACCAATTTCAACAAATCCGTGGTTCCCAGATCCCGATCCAGTAAATTTCGGGCCGTGGGGAAATTACCCCACCAATCCCGATCAATAAACTGCTCGTCATATATCTCTTCTATCCGTCGATAATCCATGACCGCCCGTTCAAAGAGTTTGTATTAAGGAACGAGCTACCGTCTCTTCCCCCGTAATCACGTAGTTCGTGAGGATCACTCGCTCGATCACCTCATCCAACCGATACCCTAACGGAATATAAGCCGCCGCATCCAACACCTGACGAGTCGAAAGGGAAACGGATAACGTTTCTTTTTGCTCGGCCAAACGTAACACCTCAGCCACCTTCGCTAATTGAGTAGCCACATCGCGAGGCACTTTCGGAAAACGAGCCCGAATCAGTGCAGCCTCTTCCGCCGTGGTCAAGTAATTCAACCGAACTTTGATAAACCGATCTTCAAAAGCCGTATCCAAACGCTGCGTGGAAACATAAGCGAATCCCACGTTACCTGCTGCCACGAAAAGCACATTCTCGCCTTTATTATAGCGTTTTCCGGAATCCTCGTCATAAATATACGATTGTTGACGATCCAAAATAGTCATCAGGAAATTGGCGGCCACCATCGGTGTACGCGTCAACTCATCCAGAAATATTAACGTAGGCTTAGTCGACACAAAAGCCTTGAAAAACTCCGAATGCACCGCTTTCGTCTTCCCGTCATCCCCGATAATCAATCCTCCCACGAACATCTTTTTCGGCTTAAAAGCCTGTCCCATATCAAAAGCGAAATACTCCATCCCCATGGCATCTGCCAACTCCTTGGCAATAGAAGACTTCCCACACCCTTTCGGGCCGAGCAAAAAAGGATACCGCTTCAAATAGAGCGTGTGACATAAAAATTCCCACGTCTGAACGGGAATACACAAACTATCCGAATGTTTCGGCGGGGTAAAAGGAAAAAGAGTAGCCTGCCCAGCTACATACACACGATTTGTCATATTATTCTTGTCTAACGAATTTATGGCTAAAGTTACACATCTTTCATTGAAAATCTCATAAAACATGAATTTGTTTATAGAAATATTCAGTCCCGAAATGCACACCTCTCCCGAAACAGCCACCTCAATAGAACAAGATAGAATAAAAACAAACGGATTAACGGGAAGTAGATATTCAAAAAGAGGAGGCTATGTGAAAAATAAGTTTTCACATAGCCTCTTCTTACAGGTTACAACTCAATCACATTGTTAGGATCATCAACCCAATCTGTTGTTTCCGCATCAAACTCAATTGGTTTCAAGATCTCATCCCCTTCAGCATCGTAACCGCCCCCAAAAATCAACGTATAGATATAACGTTTACCCGGTTCCCATGAAGCTCCGAATGGAACATAAATTGTTCCGTATGCATTTGCTGAACCACACAAATAAACTCCCGACTGCTGGATTTTACAAGAAATCTCCAAATAAGACTGCCCAGCATCATCAGCATTTTCTTTAGTTTTCGTACCATCCTTAACACCCCATGCTGTCAATGTCTGCGGAATCGTCAATAATGGATGATCGCTGGAAATATCCGTTGCATTTGTATTGCTGTTCACTTCGATTGCAGCATTTCCTACTACGGTAGGAGCATAAGTACCCAGCTTAATATTTCCAACACCAACTACCTCCCAATTGGCAGATGTCGGAGCTATGCCAGTATTTGGCAAAGTAAAATATCCGCTCATCTTGGCATTTTTAATCTTTATGTCACTTATGACAACATTCATTGTAGCAAGTTCCGTTTTTGCCTTGAAAACTACTTGTGAAAGGATATGCCTGAACGTAAATTTCACTTTTCCATTCGCAGTCTTCGTCTGATTCTTGGCTATGCCATACATAACATCGTGATTGGCATGTATATTTGGGTCTGTAACTGTTGGATTATATTCATCCAAACAATTATAATAAATTTTCTGACTGTCATGATTGAAATTCCATACATAATGATGTGCTGGATCGCTACCTACAAGACTTGCAGGGCTAATAGCATAAAAATCCAAAGCCTCGGTAGGCCAATAATGAATTTCTTCAGGATCATCATAATCCCACTTGCCACCTTTATACACAATTTTTACACCGTCATGAGCAAACTCAGTATCAACCTTTCCCATAAAGGCCGTTCCATCTGCCGTATATGCGAACACATCAAAATCCGTCGTCGTCAAATTATTCGGTGTAATAGGCGTCGCCCTAGTTTCTGCAGCATTCCCTACAACGTGAAAACCAATTGCATTTTGTGAAAGGTTATCCACGCTTGCGATTTCTTCGTTTGAACAACCAGTCAGCAATGCTCCAGAGATTGCTGCTAGCATTAAAAATGTTTGTTTCATAAAAAGAATAAATTAAAAAAATAAAAATATAATTATTTCAGTCTTTTAGCAGTTGATGTCATGATCTCCATCTTTCCAGTTTTCCACCGCTGCATCAAAATTGATCGGGGTAAGAATAGCTTTTCCGTCGGAGTCATAACCACCTCCAAATATCAACGTATAAACATAGCGTTTACCCGGCATCCAGTCTGCGCTGAACGGTATATAGATGTTGAGTAACCAGCGTCATCCGTTGTTGTTAAATCCTGTCCGTTTTGCTTAAGGATACATGTAACCGACAAATAACTCTGTCCGACTTCATCGGCCCCTGCTATGTTTTTCTTGTCGTCGCCCGAAACAACCCATGCTGTCACGCCCTGCGGTACAACAAGCGAAGGAGAATCTCCACTTACAGTAATATCCGTATCGTCAGTCCCGACACTTATATTCCCATCTTTTATGATATAAGGGGAATATGTATCGGCTTCATCGACCTTCGACCAGCAATCTCTACTCGTCTCTACATCAGCCTTCGTATATTGAACATCAGGATAGGTGAAAGTTCCGCCTTGCTTGATGTTGTGCAATTTTATGTCTTTTATGGTTACCGTCATGGATTCCAAATTCTTTTTCGCCTTGAAAACGATTTGCGAAAGGATGTGCTTGAAATGAAACTTCACCACGCCGTTATTCGTACTATACACCTGTTCCCTAGCGATACCATACATCACATCGTGGTTCTTATGCTTCACCTGTATATTATCATCCGGCAAGTCGGTATTAAATTCATCCAGACATTTGTAGTGAACTCCTTGGAATTTATTTGTAAATTCCCATTCATAATGCTCATCCGACCGTCCGATTGTAGTTCCCGGATATATCGCGTAGAAATTCAACACATCCACAGGCCAATAGTGAACTTCGCTCAAGTTAGAATAATACCATTTGTTTAGCTTGTCATACCACTTTATCCTCACGCCATGATGATTATAGTTCACATCAACGCATCCGATAAAAGGCACACCGTTCGTAGTATAACAGAAAACGCTAAAGTCCTCACTCTTCAAATTAGATGAATTGATAGGAGTAACCCTTGTCTCTACCGCATTACTCAAAACATTAAAACTTATTACATTCCGAGAAGAAGTTTCCACATTCGCAATCTCCATATCGGAGCATCCTGCCAATAATACCCCAAAGATCGCTACCCATGTCACACTCATTTTGTTCATAGCACGAATAAAAAAACTCAAATATTTGTTTACAATTTTATATCTTCATTCACATCACACCAATCATCAACATCCACCTCAAAGCCTGCGCCACTTTCACCAGGATTATCCGGAATGTCATAATCCAAATGAATCACGAGATGTACATCTGCCAGATGGCCCGAGACCGGAACGCCGCGAATCTGTTGTGAAACATCTTGTTCCAACACATACATACCCCCGTTTCGATTCTTAAGGTACAATTTAAACACATTCGGTTGTGAGCCTTCTTGGCAATATCCGAACGTATAGAATCCCCCTTTCACCTGCTTATCGGATAACGTTCCCCCGAAAAGTAAACTTTCCGAAAGCTCCTCCGGCAAGCGATCTCCTGCCATGAGCAGCGAACTTGCCATATTCGATAGGCTAGCCCGAACGTCTGTCACCCGTGACAAATTGCGGATACCGTTTACCTCGTAGGTATATCGACACACCCGATTCTTCGGCACAATCGGAACAGAAACTTCTGTCCCTGCCGGAATTCCTTTTAATCGAACATCGGAAAGGTCATCCCCACACAACCAGGACGGGGTGGTGTACATCAAGACACCTTCCGGCGAAGAAGCCTCCCGGGTTCCGGCCGTAAAATCGGCAAACCGTTCACTATTCCACCACGCGATGCCTTCCGTATCATAGTTAAAGGATACAACCTGATAATCGTTTTCCGGTATCTCGATCACCCGATCTTTACCATCGGGAAAATCAAATGTCCAACTCTCCCCCTTTTCATCTTTCGGGAAAAATATAACCCTCATGCCGGATGGCTTTTCGTGGTTATATATTTGACTCCAATCAAACGTCACTCGCACGGAAACAAAGTGAGGGTGTGAATAACACAACTCCTTGTGCTCACAAGCGATGAATAACAAGACGCAAAGGAATGTCCATCGAATCAGTTTCATGACCGACCTCCTTTCCTCGCATTAAAATTTCCTCGCCCGATCAGCCATACCAAAGAGACCTCCAATTTGGTAGGCCCCACCCAATTCCTCATGCGTGTACTTTGCCACACATAATGATCGTCAATGGGCAAATACTCCTTGTACTTTCCTCGTAAATACCCGACGGCAAGAGTGAAGTCTAAATTCAAGCGACGTGCAACTGGTAGAGCGTACCCGTAGGAAATGCCGGCCCCATAGCTCCATTTGTCTCCCAAGTAACCTCGACCGCCTAATTCGAAATCGTACGTGACGATTTGCCCGTATACACCCGCGTGATGTCCGGTTAACGGCTTCTCTTCCGCCCGCTTGCCAAACCAACGGCGTATTTCGACATCCCCGCCATACGTGCGCCAGTAATTGTGTCTTCGATCGCTTTTCCACCACGCGTACATCCAGTTGGCACTTGCGGACCAATTTCTCCCGAGGTAAACCTCCACGCCAATATTGGGAATCAACAGCAAGTCATAAAGCACATTGGTCTTTATACCCAAAAATATCGGTTTGCGAGAAGCACTGATAGCCGGTAAACTCCGTGTTTTCAAATGTGTAGTATCAAGCATACGAACAGGAAGAATTTCATTGCTCAAGCCACGCATAGGAGCATTCGCGGAGTGCGACTTACCGACAAATTCGTACCATACGTATATTCTGGAATTACGCAAGTCGGGGAAAAACTCCCGATACATGTAATTATAAGGAACACCACCATGAAGTTGTTGCAATTCCGTGATTTTGAGAGCACCATCAGCCCCGTTGCCCGTTTCTGCAACAATCTCTCGTAGTACATCCAACGTTTCTTGACGATAGGGCATCCGGGCATCGTTCTCCGTCAATTGAAGCAATCCTTTCCAGTCGCGACCAAGAAACACGAATCGCTTTAGCGAGTCAGGGAATGCATGGTAACGCTTGATGTAAGCGAATAAATTCTCTGCTCGTTGTTCTGATAACCATCGGTTTAGTGGAATGCTTCCTTCCGGAGAGGCTCCTCCGATAATCAGAATTTTACGGATAACGAAAGATGAATCCGGTCGGTTCGTACGAATGTGGTTCAACACTTGTCCATTTTGGCGAAAATGAAGATCGATATTTGTTTTTCCTTGATGAAAATAAATAGATACGGAATCTTGTAGCTCTTGGGCAAAAACAGAAGTAATACCCAAAAACAACAAAAAGAAAAGAAGAAGTTTTCTTGAAATATTATTAACACTCGCCAATATGATCATCACCTTTTACCATTTTCGTTGCAAAAATATAATTATTTCGAACAAAATAACAACGAAACGATTCGAAAATATCTATTGGCATATAGACAAAATTTATATTCATCATAGATGCATACATAAACATTTGATTACCAACAAAATCAACCACACACTCTCTTAAAACGTTAGGAAAAATTAAATTAACAATTATATATTGTTGATAACTATTACATTAAGAACTTTCTTTTCAAAACAGCAAACGAAACAAATGGCTATTAGAGGTTTTGTCTCAATAATACTATTTAATGCTATTTTAGTATAAATTCAAAGCACATAAGAATTAGAAAAGGCTATCGTGGGGAAATAATCCGGTACTGAATCCGATTTTATACACCAAATGAAAATAAATACATGATTACATCCGAATCACTACCGTGTAAAACGCTATTAGAACGCTATTAGAACGCTATTAAAACGCTATACGGAATAGCGTTCTAATAGGGATTTATAAGCATACTACAAACTTTATATCCGGAAATGATCCACTAGTAGTCATGATTTGTTATTTATCCATTCGCTTAACACAAGCTTACTACAATCTAAACAGATACGATATACATTCAATACTCCCTAAAAAAGATTTTCCCTATTCTTGATATGACGAGTTGAATTGGGGAGTTGAATCTTCGAATCTTACATTTACGGAGTTTAAATTGGGACTCTATAAAAAATGTTGTACATTTGATGTGCTCAACATACCGAAGGCAGGGAGTCCTGCTACAATATAACAGGCATTTTTTATGCTTGTTATTTCCATACGGCGGTTCCCGTACCCCCGTAGAGAGTGTTAATGCACCTCACATGCCTTCGGGTGTTGAGCGACGGGACAGGCGGGAACCGTTTCTATTCATTCTCCTGCCAATTTAATACATTAACATCATGACCAAAGATGAAAACAGCATTCCTGTTACAAATTTCACAGGTGCTGGACAAATTGACGACCATCGAAAAGGTGAAAAACTCAAGCAGTATTATCTCGAACAAGCACATTTCTTATTTCTGCTAGATTCTGCTACCCAACAAGCAGAACAACCCACAAACCCCATATGCCCATGAAAAAGACAGAAACAAATTCCAATGAAACTTATCGTATGACTATTGGTAAAACTGAGATCTACGGTGTTAGCATCCAACAATTAACGGATCTACACGAAACGATCGGAACATTCATCCAAAGAGAAAAAGCCCCCTTCAAATACAAAACAAAAAGTTCCGATGAATATTGCATTGATATTATCAAAACTATCTCGTTAGAATCAGGAGAAGAAGATTTCTCCGTGGAATATTCCCTTGATTCCTTTGATATTGATATGGATTGCATGTCCGCAAAGCAAATGAAAAGAGCGGCAAACATGATGCTGAAGTTCCTAGAAAAATATGAAGAAGATGGGAATAAAAAGATAACATGGGATACAAATGATTATCCACCGGAAACCCTTGGAGGGATTAACTTTGAAATCCAAAAAGATAATCGTTTATCCTTATTTGAGACAACACCTTGCGTGACGAAATACATCAAACAGGGAGATTTCTACAAAGCGAAAATTACGTATGAAATTGACGTGAATGAAATGAAATCTCGGGATTTATCATTCAAAGAATTCATCGTGTTATACCGAAAATTAGGAGACTTCCTAAACAATCGGTAAAATACTAACCCTAAAAAATAAAAAGAGACTGCCTACCAGGTCTATTCTTAAACAACTACCCCCTCCAACTCCCCCTATTCTTATGATTTATGCAAATATTTCATGAATAAACAGGGGTATAAAATTGATCTTTTTTGATGACAGCAAACATTCTCGCGATCAGCTTTGCCCTGATCGCGTTAATGACCGTCATCTTGTTCTTTCCTTCCTTAACCTTTCTCTCGTAATACGCCTTTAACTCACCAGACTTCCTTCCCGTGATCGACAAGGCAGCCATGTGTAACAACGTCTTGATTTGCTTGTTCGCCCGCTGGGATACCTTGTTCCTGGAATGTTGACTGCTTCCCGAGGTGTAACGGAAAGGTGCTACCCCGGCATGACAGGCGAACTTGCGGGGATCATCGAAGCGCGTGAACGCTTCTGTCTCGATGATCAAGCAAAGGGCGACACTCGGCCCAACCCCCTCGACTGATAGCAACAACTCCCGCTGACGCCAGAGAACACGGCAGGAACGGATAATTGTCTCGACGAGTAGATCGATATCTTTGATCAATTTTTCCAGCTCTTCTATCAACCGTTCCAGTCTTTGAGCCTTCTCTTGATAGACTCGATCAAGCATGAACTCTCGTTGGTCGGAGAGTTGCCCCTTGTACTTGGCCAAGTCCGACTTGTAAAGGTCTTGCTCGTTCCTTAACTGCTTGAGGCGCTCGATCTCTTCCCGAGGACGCTGGTAATAACGAGCGTTGTCACTGAAACGAGAGGCGTAGCGAGCGATTCGGTGAGCATCGACCTTGTCATTCTTCCCACGTGAGAAGCCCGAAGAATACTTGATCTGCGCTGGATTTTCAAGCCATAAACCACAAGAGAGAGACTGGCAAGCGATTGACAGGGGGAAGGTGTACTGCCCCGTGTGCTCGGCACAGACTAGCAGGTTATCGATCGAGGTTTTAAAATCAACCAAGAACGTTTCCAGGAAACGACGTATCGACGGGATGTTATTGTTTACTACTTCTTCAAGAACTATCGTGCCGTTTAGCAACACGCAAAAATCAAGTTTCTTTTTACTAACGTCTACCCCGATAAAATAAAAGTTTTCCATATCTTTGTGTTTAGCAATTTGAAGAGGGAAAGGATATTGAACGTCACCTAAAAACCTTAACAACAAGAAAGTTAATTTCTTATACAGGTCCCCGTTCAAGAAAGCCAAGGTGTCCAAATAGGGGGATGAAGCTGTTTTCAAACACAGCTCACGGTTCACACCTCGGTTTCCTTTCTTTCAAATTAGTTCATACTTTACAAATATAAATATTACTTTTTTATTCCATTTACTTTTCATGATACAAAGCTAAGGTTACACAGGGGGAGGGTTGATTACCAAGCGGTACGCACTCCTGTGTAAAAGGGTATCGGAGGGGGTAGTTTGTTGATACAAGATAAGGCTCGTTTCCGAACTCTCACATTTCACCCTTATTCTGCCCAAAGCTGAATCAAGTTCAAAATCGTCTGTTGTGCACGTCTCATCGTGTCCAAAGAACAATATTCGAACTTACCGTGGAAGTTCATCCCCCCGGTGAATAAATTCGGGCAAGGCAATCCCATGTATGAAAGACGAGCCCCGTCGGTACCCCCGCGGATAGGACGGACAATCGGGGTTACCCCGGCCTGTTCCATCGCCTTGAATGCCTTGTCGATCACTTCCGGATGCGGTTCAACCATCTCACGCATATTGTAATATTGATCCTTCAAGGTCAACGTTAACACTCCTTCGCCATATTTCCGGGTTAAAAGTTCCACCACTTGGGTCATGAATTGCTTTTTAGCTTCAAATTTCTCCCGGATATGATCACGAATGATATAACTGATTTCTGCATTCTCCACGGAACCGTTCAATCCTACCAAATGATAGAAGCCCTCGTATCCATCGGTGTGTTCCGGACGTTCCCATGCCGGCAACAGGCTATTCACCTCGGCAGCAACCTGCAACGCATTAATCATTTTATCTTTGGCATAACCCGGGTGCACGTTTCGTCCTTGAATCGCAACCCTGGCACTGGCAGCATTGAAGTTCTCGTACTCCAACTCTCCCTCGAAACCACCATCAATGGTGTAAGCGAATTTCGCACCGAATCTCTCCACGTTGAAATAGTCGACTCCCCGGCCCACTTCCTCGTCCGGCGTGAAACCGATACGGATTTTCCCATGTTTGATTTCGGGATGTGTCATCAGATACTCGGCAGCCGTCATGATCTCGGCAACACCCGCCTTATCGTCAGCTCCCAATAACGTTGTCCCGTCGGTCGTAATCAACGTGTGTCCCTTGAATGCAGACAATTCCGGAAAATCCTTTACCGTCATCATCAAATTCTCGTTCAAACGGATATCTTTTCCGTCGTAATTCTCGATAATCTGCGGTTTGACATTCACACCACTCATATCCGGGCTCGTGTCCACGTGAGAAATAAAACCAATCACCGGGCGATTCTCGTATCCCGGAGTAGCAGGAATCGTACCCATGGCATAGCTATGCTCGTCCATCTCCACCTCGGTTAATCCAAGAGATTTCATTTCTTCTACCAAGTATTTCAGCAACACTTTTTGCTTTTCGGTAGAAGGGAAAGTCTCGCTCGTTTCGTCACTCTGCGTGTCGAAACTCACGTATTTCAAAAAACGATCTTTTAAATCCACCATTTCTATTTTAGATTTTAAATTTTAGATTTTAAATTAAAACGGCCTAATCATCATTTTAGATTGCAAATTTCAATTGCATTGTTCAATTTAAAATTTACAATCTAAAATTTAAAATTAATCTGCCAGTTTAGCTTTCATCGAATCGTAGATGAAATAAAGGATAATCAGTATATACATCACGACAGCCAACACTTCGGCACCACTCCAACTGATAAACCAGTCAGCACCACAATATTTTAAGATGGCACTAACCACACCCATTAACGCACCACCGGCAATAAATCCGGAAGCGATTAACGTACCGCGTTCACGGCGAGCTTTGTTCACATTTTCGTCTTTACTACGAGTACCCACGTACCAGCTAATCAAACCACCTATCAATAACGGGGTATTTAAATCCAACGGG